>NZ_FOKQ01000097.1 GCF_900112155.1 Hominimerdicola alba
ATTACTCTGAAGAGAGTATTAGGATACAACTTTATTAAGAGTTTGATCCTGGCTCAGGACGAACGCTGGCGGCACGCTTAACACATGCAAGTCGAACGAGCGAAAGGTGCTTGCACCTCTAGCTAGTGGCGGACGGGTGAGTAACACGTGAGCAATCTGCCTTTCGGTGGGGGATACCAATTGGAAACGATTGTTAATACCCCATAACATAACGAAGCCGCATGACTTTGTTATCAAAGATTTATTGCCGGAAGATGAGCTCGCGTCTGATTAGGTAGTTGGTGAGGTAACGGCTCACCAAGCCGACGATCAGTAGCCGGACTGAGAGGTTGAACGGCCACATTGGGACTGAGACACGGCCCAGACTCCTACGGGAGGCAGCAGTGGGGAATATTGCACAATGGGCGAAAGCCTGATGCAGCGATGCCGCGTGAGGGAAGAAGGTTTTAGGATTGTAAACCTCTGTCTTTGGGGACGATAATGACGGTACCCAAGGAGGAAGCTCCGGCTAACTACGTGCCAGCAGCCGCGGTAATACGTAGGGAGCGAGCGTTGTCCGGAATTACTGGGTGTAAAGGGAGCGTAGGCGGGATTGCAAGTCAGGTGTGAAATTTAGGGGCTTAACCCCTGAACTGCACTTGAAACTGTAGTTCTTGAGTGAAGTAGAGGTAAGCGGAATTCCTAGTGTAGCGGTGAAATGCGTAGATATTAGGAGGAACATCAGTGGCGAAGGCGGCTTACTGGGCTTTAACTGACGCTGAGGCTCGAAAGCGTGGGGAGCAAACAGGATTAGATACCCTGGTAGTCCACGCCGTAAACGATGATTACTAGGTGTGGGGGGACTGACCCCTTCCGTGCCGCAGTTAACACAATAAGTAATCCACCTGGGGAGTACGGCCGCAAGGCTGAAACTCAAAGGAATTGACGGGGGCCCGCACAAGCAGTGGAGTATGTGGTTTAATTCGAAGCAACGCGAAGAACCTTACCAGGTCTTGACATCGTACGCATAGCATAGAGATATGTGAAATCCCTTCGGGGACGTATAGACAGGTGGTGCATGGTTGTCGTCAGCTCGTGTCGTGAGATGTTGGGTTAAGTCCCGCAACGAGCGCAACCCTTACTGTTAGTTGCTACGCAAGAGCACTCTAGCAGGACTGCCGTTGACAAAACGGAGGAAGGTGGGGATGACGTCAAATCATCATGCCCCTTATGACCTGGGCTACACACGTACTACAATGGCTGTTAACAGAGGGAAGCAAAGTGGTGACACGGAGCAAAACCCTAAAAGCAGTCTTAGTTCGGATTGTAGGCTGCAACCCGCCTACATGAAGTCGGAATTGCTAGTAATCGCGGATCAGCATGCCGCGGTGAATACGTTCCCGGGCCTTGTACACACCGCCCGTCACGCCATGGGAGTCGGTAACACCCGAAGCCTGTGTTCTAACCGCAAGGAGGAAGCAGTCGAAGGTGGGATTGATGACTGGGGTGAAGTCGTAACAAGGTAGCCGTATCGGAAGGTGCGGCTGGATCACCTCCTTTCTATGGAGAACCGAAGC
>NZ_FOKQ01000060.1 GCF_900112155.1 Hominimerdicola alba
GAGATTTCGCGAGTATTTACGAGATTTTACAAGATATTTTGAGGAGGGTACAGGCAATCTTCAGAAGACCACTACTATCGAAAGTGTTATGAACAAGGATATGCTCTGCACCGGTGTAGTTGGTCTTGTTGGTGAACCATTCTCTATTGAAACTACATCCGAGTATGATAAAGCTACGCTGACATATGTTATTGACAAGAGCAAGCTGGGTGATACAAAGTTTGACAATCTGCTGTTTTTATGGTATGATGAGAAAAAGGACGAATTCGTTGAACTTGAAACCATACTTGATGAAGAGAATTCTACTGTCAGCATAAATACTACTCATTTCAGCAAGTATATGCTTGTAGATAAAAAAGAATGGTTTGATGCTTGGAAAAGAGCTTCATTATATTTTGAAGATGATTACGAACCGCTTGCAGCAGCAATTTGTTATGACTGCTCGGGAAGTATGAGCGGTAATGACAGAAACGGTTATAGAAAACTTGCAATTGATAATTTCATTGACTCGATGACATTAACTGACAAAACTGCTCTTATCAGTTTTGAAAGTATCGCAAAACTTGTCAGCGGCTTCTCATATGATAAAGAAGAATTAAAAAGGCGAGTAGAACCATACAATGGCGGTGGCACTAATGTGCGTTCAGCAATTGAAGAGGCAGTCAAACAGCTCAGCAAAGTCGAGCATTGGTACACCAGACATATAATTTTACTTTCTGATGGCGATGTTAATTTAAAGATAGACCTTAGCAAAAACGTTGTCGATGATCTGATAAAACAGGCTGCTGAGAAGAACATAAAGATACATACCATTGGTCTTGGTTCGGATGCAGACAATCAGAAGCTGAAAGACTGCGCAACTTACACCGGCGGGGACTCTTTTACTGCTGCAACAGCAGAAGAACTGGATGCGATCTATAAGGACCTTTCAAAGAAAAACCATTTTGATCTGAAAACACTTCCCGATAAAGATAAAGACGGACTTCCTGATGAATTTGAAGTTTCTGGACTGGTTATTTCTAACGCACAGATCTTCTATACCGACCCTGAGGTTCAGGATTGCGATGGCGACGGTCTTTTTGATGGACAGGAAATATCTATTGATAATATAAGATCACAATATAAGGCAGTAAAAGATTCTGACGGTTTCTATACTACATATAACTCTGTAGTATTCAAGTATATCGCAGACGCTTGGAATGAAGATACCGATGGGGATGGTATGTTGGACGGAAAACCTTGTATTGATATTACTTCAGGAATAGTTTTAGCTCCCACAGATCCTGAACCATCAAATGGAAACTATAAAATCGCAAACGGTTATTTATTTAAATCGCATAAAGAATCCATGAAGAATAATGCTCAGACTAAACTTGGTGATTATTTGAAACTGGATCTGGAACTTGAAGATTTTGTTTCCGTCGAAATGCAAAAAGAGATTGAAGAAGGAATCGAAAAGGACAGGCAGATTCAAGAATTGTTAGATTCTTATGATATATGGTTTGAGGATATTATTGAAGAAGAAAGAGATGAGCAGAAAAAAGCACTGTTATATAAATTATTATTCAATATAATTAGAAGTAATGGTTCTGCAACGATAGGCTCCAATCTGCTTATGTTCCGACAAGATGTTGCCGGAGATGCACTTCACAGTCAGACAAATGCAGATATAGTTGAATATATAAGCACAAAGTATGGGATTCCTGCCGAAAAACTGATACCATTTTATAATAAACTTAACACTTGGCAAATTCTGGGTGGATATAACCAATTTTATGATGATGTATTCAAATGGGGCACCAATGACAATATGTATGCTAATAACTTATACTTCTCAGATAATGGAATTAAATATGTGCTATGGTATTGGAGAGGAGATTATCTCAACTTAGGTGCTGGATCAGAAATAGGCTTATATTACAGAAATGATTCAAATCCTGTGCAAAATGCCATTTCAACAGGGGTGGAGAAAATAATAGGTGATGAGCATTGGTTTTCAACAGATTTTAAAATTCCTATGACACTAAGCTTATATTGGGCACCTTTTCTTCCTAGTGCGGATAAAATGTATCCACTTTATAACTGGGCTCCAGAAAATCCTCAGTGGTGGATAACTGGATTTGATCCAAACTGGAAAAATAAGGTTGACTGTATTAACGGAATGGATTGGCCACTAATGAAAGAAAATCTGATTATGATTGGTTCTGTTGATTTGAGTCAGTTTTCTGAAGATGCTATAGACTCACTTCGAAACTATGTGGACAGGGAAAAAACGCACAAAATAATAATTGACGGAAATACAGTTTGGATATTAGGAGGACATCTATAATGTACAGAATAAAACTTATGCTAGTGCTGGTTTTATCGTGTACGCTTCTTTCTTCTTGTACATCTGATATTAGCAGTATCCATGATGAGTCAGAAGAACTTAAAATCGCAGAAAGTTCTTTGGCTGAAAGATTCAACCCTCTTACCGATTATAAAAAATATGGAAAACAGATGGATGATTTTGCAGAAGATGTTGCGAATGGCTTTATAAACAAAGACTACGAAATGATAAAACAGAATTTCTGTCAGAGATCCCTTGATACTTACGATCTGGATACGGATATAAATAATGTTTTTGAAAAGATCGGTTCTGATATATTATCATATGGAGAAATTAATCATACATTTGGAGGGAAAACATTCGGCGGTGGAAATGTCAGCAGATTGACGGGTTCGGTTGAGATCGATGATGTTAAAACTGAAGATAATTCATATGTGATACATATAAACTGTGTAATGAAGTACGATGATGACAATTCAGAGATTGGTATACAAAATATCAACATAACTCCAAGTGATTGGAAGGCTCGTGAAGATCCTGAACATGAGTATTTTTGGGATATCGGTGAGGTATATGGCAGTTGGGATTGATGATGAGTATGACGACGGTAAGAAAAACGATACATACATATCCAAGATAGCAGCATGATGTTGAAGGCATAACCGAGTTTTTTGTAGAATATTTTTGAACCTTCGGACCTTATTTGGACTTTATCTCCGCCAAAGACTGCATGAGACTACCTTAAATCACTTGAAACGCAGACCGCAGAAACTCCGCAACACCGCAGATAAGCAGAGATAACATTCAATTACAATGGACAGCGGCTATCGTTCAAGTCCCGTTTGCCGCATACATAAAAACCTCGTAAACAAGGCGTTTGCGAGGTTTTTTCATGCCTGAAAATGCACTTTGGACTTTATTTTGGACCTTATTGGGAAAAATACTATCGGGAGATCACGTAGATGCGCGGTCTCCCGAATTTTGTTTGGGTGTTATTTGTGCGTTAACCTGCCTCTTTCCCCTCGATTACCTCCGCAATAATATTGCTATGATGACTTTTGAACAGGGATTTGCTCCGACCATATCCAGCCTTATCGCATATTCGAATATGGACGAGATGAAAGATAAATGACGACGCATTGTCTTTTGTGACAGCGGTTTCCCGTTTCGCTTGTTAGCACCGTGCTTTGCAAGACTGTTTAAGAATTTCTGTATGTCTCGCGCAGTTATTTTATCAATGCGCAGATATCCCAGCGCAGGGATGACTCTGCCTGCTATGAGATGTTCACGCTGAAGTGTCGTGCTGCGGTGATTAAGTTCAGCATACTCGGTCGCCCACATCTCAATAACTTTCTGGAACTTGACAGCCGCAGTCACCTGACCATGTGCGCACTCTTCCTCGAACAGTATCGCAATGCGCTGAACCTCTTTTTCAGCTTGCTTTGCAGACATATTTAGGGACAAAATCGCAAACGTGCTATTGATTTGGGTCAAGTTTTTTCTGACTTTTAATGAATTTCGTATACACAAACATTCGATGAAGATGGAATAAAGATTTGTGCATTATTTGAGCGGAACTTTTTCTGCTTTTTAATAACGCCCTCTCTATATATAGGTAAAAAAATCGAAAATTGGGGGTTAATATTAGTCCCGTTTTTCGGATAGTGATTAAATTTCGTGTAGTTGAACAAACGTTCAGCAAAAATAGGGTGGAAAGTTGCGCAGTATTCAGGTGAATTTGGGATAGCTTTTTATTGTCATGAAATTGGTGAAGGTAAAATGTTAAAACAACATATTAAGTAAAAGTAACAAAATCTTTTAAAAACTGTTGCGACTTTTGATGTAATGTGATATAATAAGACTATGACCGGGAGCAATAAAGATGCATCCGTGGTTCAAGGCACGGAAATGAGCATGATATTATAAAGGAGTGATCTTATGGCAAAATTCGACAAAGATGTATTCACAGACCACATAAAGCAAATTACCGATCAAGGCAATGCTGATGCACTTGCTGACGCGCTGCTGAAGTATAAATATAATAATAAAACCGATTGGGAAACGTACAAAAAGGCACTCTGCGATATAATAGATCAGCACGGCATTACGCGCCGCAAACCCGACAGCGGATATCCGTTTGATGTCCCGGAAATAGACAGCGTAGACGTAAGTGATATCGAGAACATAAAGAAATATCTGGATTTCACTAAGGGAATGCATATTGAAAGTGAGATATGCTGCTATTTAGTTGGAAGTCCGACACTTGTATACAAATATAAAGAGGATAACGGGGAAGAGACCTTTGAAATATCTGATGATATAAAGTACGATTATATGGAGCAGCTTTTCAATAAATACAAAGACGGCCGCAATTCAACCGACAAAAAGAAAAATTTCAATCTTATATACGCAGTATATCTCATCACCGGCAAGATAAGTGTGGCCATGATGTATAATATCATCAATGCATACGGAAATGAAGTGACGGACGGTTTCTCCAAGGCGCTCACTCCGGTATTCAGTAAAACAAATCTCAGTGACGATGCTGCTGTCGATACACTTATGCAGATCATCCACATACTCAGAGTTCCCCGCAATCTCAGAGTTCCCCGCTATGCTGACAAAAACAAGGCTATCGCCGCGTATCTCATTAAACGCTGTTTCAAAAAAGATTTCTACGATCCGCGGTCGTTTGTTCAAATTATATACTACTATGCAACAGTCAATGACATACCCTATGACGAAATGAGCATTTTGTTCAAAGATACCGTCCTCATTGTTATGGATAAGGTTTTGGACGGCATTGTTGAACCAAAGCGCAGACGCGATCTGTTTTATAACCAAGGTATCGAACCCGAGAAATGGATCAGTATGGATAATTATCGTAAAACTGATTCATCTGTTATGAAAGCACTTCGCGAAGCCTCCGGTCTTAATAATAAAGAGCTGTTTGATCGAATGGAAAAAAACGTCAGACCAATAGTCAGACCAATAGGTGATGAAGAAGAAACAAAGCAAATCACGACATATGAGATCTTCTGCGACCAGATACTTACAAAAATGGATTATAAACAAAAACCTTTTATTGATTACATTACCAACAGCAAAAAATTCTATGAGGGTTTCTTTAAAGAACACATAAGCTATTCACGGAGTATGGAATTTAATATTACTCCCAACTGTGATATAGAAATAATGGCATATGAGATCGTATTCAATAATGTTATGCATAAAGCGAAAATATATCAGAACAAAAAACATTATGGCCTTTATAAATTCACAAGCATTAATTTCAAAAATATGACCGAGCAGAAAAGAAAAGTTTATCTGCGCAGGGAAATATCAGATTGTTTTGACTTTGTGACTAAATATGAAGGTAACAATGAAAAGATAAAAGAAATAGCAAATTACCCTACTATTGCTGGCGAAAGCGGTAGCAGGGATGAATTCATAGATCAGCTTGTCGAGCAGATACTCATCTATGCTGACATTCTGCTGGAGCACAATCCGGCTGATCGCAAAGGTGTTCTTTATAAGTGGTTTGAACAATGCTGCAGAGACGGCGGCAGTGCTTATGATTTTACTAACGAAGTGGATGATAAAGCACAGGGACTGAATTTTGATGGTTTCAACCCACTTCGTTTCCATGACGCATTCCTGTTTCTGTGTATGAAGACAGGATCCCCCAGGGAGACATTTAATAAGCTCAATGACATGGATGGTTATTCGTACTGGGATAACTGACCTGAATAGTCATACTTTTCTTTGTGCAAAAAATTAATCAGGGCCTCCTTTGATCATTTTGTTATGATACACTATAGAAAAGGAGGTCTTATAAATGAAAATATCAATTGAAGCAAACAGTATATGCGGACTTAAACAGACACAGCGGGGAACGGGTCTGCAGGACTCGTATTATGTTATCAGCAGACCGGATGGATTTTCCGCTGCTGTTACAGACGGCGCATCATGTGCAGGCTGCGCGGCTCAGGGAGCTGAGATCACCGCACAATGTGTTGTCCGTATACTTGGATCTGATCTTTCAGGATCATGCAGAACAGAAAAGATCAAATTATCAGAGAGGATAATGGCTGAACTTGACCGTGAGCTGGACCGTGCGGCACGGAACAAGGATATTGCCCGCAAAGAGCTTGCATCAACGCTGATGTTTGCAGCCTTCGACGGAAAAGAACTGTTATTCGGACATCTCGGAGACGGTGTGATAATGGGACTTCATGGCGGCAACGCTTCTGTGATATCTTTTCCCGACAATGACGGCGGCAGCGGAACGTATCTTACCTCAACGCGTAATGCAGGCGAGCACCTGCGCATATGCAAAGTAAATGCAGCAGACTATGATGGAATAGTACTCATGACCGACGGAATGATGAAAAGTATGTTTTCTGACCTGTATATCCCGAAAAAGACACTGCCTTTTGAAGAACTGCTGTACAGCGCAGCGGATGGATCTCATAACGATGATGCAAGTTTTGTTATAATAAAATGGAGGAATAAAAATGGATGACAAGAGAGAGGCAATACGACTGATTGATAACGGAAAACCTCGTTCGGCAGAACTACGCATAAAAATACTTAATCAGGACAATGATGCATCATCGTACCGTTTTTTTGTTGATGAGTGCATCGGACACGGGAGCAGCGTTCTGGTATATAAGGGGTACTATGTCATGAGCGAGATGCGTCATGAATGCATCATCAAAGAACTGTATCCCGATAATTGTGATATACACCGGGATATCGAAGATGGTGTCGCACTCAGTATCGGCAGAAAAGATGATTATGAGCGTTATAAGCAGAAATATATCAAGGCGTATGAAATACAGCTCAATGCACAAAGCGGCCGGATGTATGACAATACGGCAGCGTCAATAAAAAGCGGGGACGGCAATGATGAGGAACAAACCAAATATTCGGAAGAAAATATGGCCTTCAACAGTGCTATATCTGCACAGCTCGGTATCTATGAAAGTGACAGCGGGATCCTGTACACGGTATATGCTTCAAATCTATGCTATACTTATGACAAATACCCTCCTGCCGGAAGATCCGGTGATCCATTAAAGAATAGTGCAGCAGAGAACATTAAATTTGCTTTGCAGGCAGCAAGAGTCATTGCCGCTTTCCATAAGGCAGGCTGGCTGATATTGGACATCAAGGAAGAAAATTTTATCATTACTGGCACAAAAGAAAGCACAGGAATAATGTTCATAGACCTTGGCTCTCTGGTCAATAAACAAGACCTTGCCAACAGCGGCGCAACGACCGTATCGGTAGCATTCACCCCCAAAAGCACAGATAACATACCCCTGGAATTACGTTCGCTGCTGAAAGCTTCTTCAATTGACAGAATCCGTATGTGTTATAAACAGCTTGCGGAAACCGGTGACACTACTGATATGTATCTTCTTGCGGCTATGCTTTACAGGAAATTGTTTGGAAGATCGCCCGTAGAGGATCATCCTGTGGGTGTACCCGAATCTTCAGTGCAGCAGCCATTTTATGATGGACTAAAAAATTATTTCGGGATGACAATGGCAAAATACACCAAAAATCGAAGCTGTGATGATGATATAATCAAACAGCTGGAGAAGCTGTTTTCCCTTACCTATCTTGTTGATGAAAGCATAAGACAAACTTCCATCAACAACGGAATGATGCATACGTATACCGGAGTAACAGATGATCATCTTTACAATTCAAGCATCAGATATTATTATCAGCTCGGCAGCAGTGAGAAATTTGCTCAGCTGGAGAAGATAACACAAAAATTTGATACAAAAGTTCATCTCCTTGATAAGAATAAACAGGAGATATCCGCGGATAAAATATTTGATGGCAAAAGGCATATATTCCTGAAAGGCAGCGGCGGAATGGGCAAATCCACTCTGCTGTACGATCAATGGAAAAGGCTTCTTGGAAGCAGACATCACTGTTTTTATATTGACCTAAGCTGTTACAGCGTTATAGACGAGTCTGTGGAGCAAGGCAGCATCATTCATGACGGGATAAAAAATAAACCATTGAATATTCTGGCATACATAACAAACATCATTCTTCGTGACAATACTGTATCTATTTCTGCGCATCTTGAAGACAACAAACAGGAATCGAATTTGCGTAAAAGATTTGAAGGATCTGACAAAACCACCGAACCAGAATTTGTCATTATGCTGGACGGTTACAACGAGTTACTGAATACCGATACGCTTTCAACGCTTAATTACGAGATAAACACTATCGTACAAGGCGCAATGCCCTGGAAGAATGTGCAGCTTGTTATCACAGGCAGAAAGATGCCCGAAGATCAAAGACTGCACGATCTGCTTGAAAACTATTTTGACATATACTCTTTCATGGGTATTACTGATACCGATATTTCAGCCGCCCTTGCAGAGTATATGGAAATGTCAGCAGAAAGAGTAAGTCAGCTGAAAAAAGACAGGCTTTGGGAACTCCTTAAAACACCAATGTTCCTGAATATGTATCTTGAGATAAACGACTCAAAAAAAGTCCTGCATACTCGCGGCGAGATACTGGAGGAGTATATCTTTAATCGTGAAGTATCAACAGGAATACGCATTTCTTTCGAAAATGAACGTAAAGACAGCCATGCGGTATTAAGGCAGTTTATTGTAAAATATGCTCTGCCGTATGTCGCAAACTATATGGATCAGAACCGAACAAGCAGCATTACTAACCTATCATTGCTCAATAACTGTGATAGATCATGGAAAATACTGGTCGATGGCAATATGCCTTTGGATCGGGTACTGGATTTTGATGTACCTTTCATTCAGGAAAGAACTGAACGAGACAAAGAAACCAAAAAGATCATAAAGCGCGAGACCGGCTACTGCTATAACGCTCCAGATGGAAAGATCGCTTTCACACACCAGTACTTCCGCGACTATTTTGCTGCGAAGCAGATACAGAACATACTCTCTGCATCAGAGGCGCTTGGAAATGCAGGGCTGTCACGTGATGACCAGCTTGCTTTCATAAAAGAAAACGGTCTCGATTACACTTGGTCCGATGACGTTTGCATACTGCTTGGAGAAATCATAGGAGATTATAAAAATGAACATAAAGAAGAATAATTTGCATTACTATATTGATCTGCTGCGTATGGACGACATCAAGCAGCTTACACCCGAGGAATCCGGGATTTGCGTTACAGCGCTGAATAATGTTATCCACACTATGCAGCTGTCTCGGCATAACAAGATCTGCGGAGAGGACTTTTCACGCCTGGATTTCGGCAATATACCATTCAACGGCATACAGTGGAGTCTTAACGGAAAATATCCGTCTTGCTTTGATGGCTGTAAACTTAATGAGCTGAATTTTATAAGCGGGCATACGAGTGACATCACAGATGTTTCATGGTCGCCTGACGGTAAGTATATTCTTACAAAAGATAGTCTGGATATGATCATCTTGTGGGATTCAGGATCAGGGTTACTGATAAGTATGATCCCGGAAGACGGAGACCTTCCCGATTATCTTCCAAGTGAAGAAAGATCACTCATAGAGGAGTTCAGAGCAGAAACTGATAAAGAAGATGGATCAGCCGATAACGGTAAATACCGTCTGACATGGTCACTGCTTACAAATACCGCAGAGCTCTGTGATACCGAGACCGGGACATGTCTGACCCTGTCCGGTCACAGCAAACCTGTTTGCTCAGGCGGTTTTTCTTCCGATGGGAGATATTGTCTGACAGGGTCAGTTGACAAAACCGCAAAGATATGGGATACTAGGACCGGAAAATGTCTGAAGACCCTGTCCGGTCATTCTATATTTAATCAGGCAGTTGTAAGATCTGATGGAAAATACTGTATCACAAACTCTACTGATGGTTCTTTGAAAATGTGGAAGCTTGAAGACGGGAAATGTATATGGCAGAAGGAGAAGGTTACTGTTTCATCAAATTACATTCTAAAAGATAATACTATGTTCAATATGGATAACGATGTTTATCGGCAACCTGTGTTTTCAATAGATTACAATACAAAAGATTTATTACAGATGTTCGGTATTCCCATCGATGAGTACCAGAATAAAATGCAATATCTAATAGTACATGAAAAACCAATCTGTTCAGCAGTTTTTTTACCTGACGGAAAGCATTATATGATATGTTTGACTGATGGTACTTTAAATGAATTTGATATTGAAACAGGAGACTATTCGACTATAAAGATAGACAGAAAATATATACTTTCCGTGGTATATTCACCAAATGAAAAAAATATCTTAGTCAATCAGGTTGGTGAACCTATGAAGATATGGGATCATAAAAATAGAAACATAGAGATTATAGCAAATACAGAGGAAGTTACGTCCTCAGCAGTTTCTTGTGATGGCAAGTTTTGTCTGACAGGCTCCGAAGAAGGGAAGATACAGCTATGGAACATAAATAAATGGAAGTGTCTGAAAACGGTAAAAAAAGTTCGGAAAGGTACAGTTGATTCATTAGCGTTTTCACCTGACGGAAAATGTTTTATAGCAGCTTCAAACGAAGGTACTGCAGCGCTCCGGAAAATAAACTCAGGAAAGCTTTTAAAGACTTTTGATCTGCGTGATGCCGTCGGGACAAAAAGCTGGAGTATCCCTTATGTTGCGGTAATGGATAAGAACACATGCACCATCTGCAAATTTGACTGCTTTGATCCTCATGGAAACAACAAACCTGAGTACATCAACACCTTATACAACGCCGACAGGATGCATATAACGAACTGCAGTTTCAAGGATATCACTGCTGACGATACCACGAAAGAGATCATATATCAATACGGCGAGACCAGGTATATCTCCGCCGACGAGACCACAGCACTATAGGTTTCTGCGGGTCATATATCTTCCTGCCTGCTGTTGCTTTTCCTATACCAATAACTAAACCTCCGATGCAATCTCTGCTTCGGAGGTTTATTCTGATTATCTGCTGCTGTCTTCCTGATCGGGAGCGGTCATTTCTGCACGTATCTTATCAAGCCATTTTTCAAGCTTGTCGGCACGCTCAGAATTCAGCACACTGACGATGCAGTTGTGTTTCTTTCTGTAAGCCTTAACAGCTTTTTCCATACACTTGACCGCTTTATCCTGACGACCCAGGAAGTGGTATTTCAGGCCGAGTTCTTCAAGCTTCTCACCTGTATTGTGATCAGCTATCATGTGAGCCTTAGAGCTCAGTTTTTCATACTGCGCATCAAGGTATTTCTCTGCATATTTCTCGTAAGTATTCATAGCATCTGCCTCCGTTTAAAGTCCGCTGTTTCCAGCTTTTTTTCTCTTGAATGGTCTGCCTGCTCCGCCTGCGCGCTGGTTGAGCTCGGGAGAGTGTTTCCTGATTTTCTCGGCTTCATGCTGAGCAAGACGCTCACGCGATGCCCTGCCGTCAGCCACCTTGAACGCGAAGATGCTGTTTTCTCCACCCAGCTTGCCGCTGCGCATATGCTCATGCATCCTGCGTTTCAGCGAGATGGTGTAGCCAATATACTGTATCTTCTTGTCCACATCAAGTATCCTGTACTCGCCTCCGGCGTCAGGCGGTACTCTTGAATTATCCCTGTTGGTGAAAGGGTTGAACTCCTTAGGTCTTCCCGGTCCGTACAATCTCATAGACGGTTCCTCCTTCATTATCATACGAATGGTTGTTGTCCTGAATGGACTTCCTGCTGCATCATCAGAGCGATGACTGATCTCAGTCATCGCCCCTCAGGATAGCAATACTGTCAAGTATGCTTTCTGCAAGCACCTTTACAGCGTAAAGCATCTTCTCCAAATGTTCCATACAGATCACCCCCGATCTATATAAGTTCAAAAGGATTAGTCATCGATCAGCCTTACAATGGCCGAAAGAACTACAAGTGCGATCTTGACAGCTTTCATATTCAACACCTCCTTATAGATAGTAAGCAGTGCTCACTTATCATCCTGCATGATACTCATATGACGATAAGTATTTATATCAGCTTATACACGCCACCAGAATATCTTATCTACTA
The DNA here is from genome assembly GCF_900112155.1 of Hominimerdicola alba. Taxonomy (GTDB): domain Bacteria; phylum Bacillota; class Clostridia; order Oscillospirales; family Ruminococcaceae; genus Hominimerdicola; species Hominimerdicola alba_D. The sequence continues at coordinate 12,361 of NZ_FOKQ01000060.1, forward strand.
CCTTATCTGCTACCTTATCTGCAATGTCTTCTAACCGGCCTGCCCGCTTGTCCCAGAATTCGACCCACCTTTTCTGACGCTCGTTCTTCTTGTCCAAACGATACCTTTCGGTATTGTTGCACTGCTCGGTATTGAAGCGTAATAAGTCAGTCCACGCGCTTGTCTCATCAACATCTCTCTTGCATTCCCGTTCCGTGTTGATACGCTTGGTCTTCTCTTCCGAAAAAGTACGGCTGCACTTACCTGTCTCTGTCATGCCGATGCCGGATATGGCAGATACTGCTAACAAAATCGCCGCCGGTATCACTTTTGAAAACTTCACATTATTCTTTATTGAGGTTTCTTTCATGATTTCTTCCTCCTTTAAGGTCATTAACATTGTCTTTCAGCTTATGTGTGTTCTTCCTGCTCATCGTGAAACTCGTTATGAGCATCTAAGGACCTCGACAGTTATTACTCATAGTCAGATCTTCCTTTCGGTGTTTTCTTTAACTACATTATACACACCAACTCGGACCTTTTCGGCTCTGATTAAAAAACTGCACACCATGAAATGGATTCTCAAAAAACCTTTACAGTTTATTCACACTTCTCTTTGCTCATACCTTTGTTTTCACCGTATTCAAAAAGTGTTTTACAGTTGTTCCTCATTGCCGTATTTTTCTTTCGGTGTATTACTATACTATATTATATACCCCGAATCGGACTGTGAGGGCTCTGATTAAAAAATCGGCTGCACCCGAAGGCGCAGCTGTACTTACTCAGATATATACAATACACTCAAACACAGCTTCCGACAAAGACCGGATATAAAATCAGGGATCCCTGCATATATCGCAGCGATCCCTGTAACATTATTCGTATAACCGGCAAAGGTGGTTATTTTACCATACAATTCATGATAACGCTTTATCATCATTTCCTTTTCAGTGGGCTGTGATTCTGCTATCATGATGGTCAGTGCAGCTAAGGTCTGGTCGAGAAAGTACAGGAATATAGCTGCTGCGATACGTTTGTTGCCGTCGGAGAAAGAATGGTTCTTTGTGACGAAATACAGCAGATTTGCAGCTTTTTCTTCAAGTGATGGATATATCTCCACACCGCCGAACTCCTGATAGATATTGGCGATGCTGCCTTTGAATGAATCGTCATTCTCGTTGCCGAAAAGAGCACTGTCGGATGCAAACTTCATCTCGTTTATGACCTTGCGGCATTCGTCATAATCCAGTATATATACCGCCTTGTTACCCTTGGGCTTATCAAGGGTCTGATGATCATAAGCGTCCAGCAGATCGAGGGCTGTGTTGAACTTCTCGATGACCGAAAGCACCTGCTTTGCATCGAGCTGATTTTCTGCACGTTTCATAATGCTTATTACCTCGCCTATCTGTTCTATACGCTTATTATTCACGGCATTTCTTACATAATAAAGAACGTTTCCGTGTTCGTTGCGGAAACGTTCTTTTACGTGTAACTAATTGTTTGGTGATAGTCCTTCTTGCGTATGATAATACTTGATAAGCGTTTTTATTTAAAGTGCGTTAGGATGATGATGTTTGTTTATAACAATAATCAAAATCACTGCGAATTTAAATAAAATTCTGCAAGATCTAAAATTTGCAGAAAACTATTGAAAATCAACCTCGTTTGTGGTATAATAATAAAAAACTACAGGGAGGTTGCAGAGCATGAGTGCAGAGATAACGCCAAATGATCATTTTCTTACTGTTGATGAGCTGAGTAAACGCGGGCTGTCACATTATAAGATCAATAAGCTTGTTGCGAGCGGTGTGCTCGTAAAAGTCAGCAGGAGTATGTATGAAAACACAGCATATTCGGGTGATGAAAGCGATTTTTCTATAGTATCTGCTTTTGCTCCGAAAGGTGTATTCTGCATGATGAGTGCTGCAAGGTATTATGGTCTGACGACTTATCTTCCCGATGCTGTTGATGTAGCTATTGAAAGGTCAATGAAAATATCCACACTTCCCGATTGGCCGGCTGTAAACATATGGTACTTTCCTCATAAGAGATATTCTTCGGGTGTTACTGCTGCTTCCGATAACAGCGGAGATCTCAGGATCTACGATATAGAAAAAACAGTTGTGGATATCCTGTATTACCGCAACAAAGTAGGCATCGAGGAAACAAAGGAGATACTGAAAAACTATCTGGCAAGAGAGGACAGAGATCTTATCCGTCTTCACAGATATGCCAATGAACTCGGATGCAGAAAAATACTTGGAACTTACCTGGAGGTCCTGATATGAGCAGCGCAGTTTCCGTCAAGGACAGATTGAAAAACAAAAGCAGATCGACCGGAAAAACCATGCAGGAGCTTTTGACTGCATATGGTCTGGAGCGAACGATCTACAGATTGTCGAAGTCGAGATACAAGGAGCATTTTATCCTTAAAGGCGGGATATTTCTTTATGCTCTTTATGATGGCAGTTATGTCAGGGCAACTACGGATATCGATTTTCTGGCACAGAGAATAAGCAATTATACCGAAGATATCAAACAGGTGTTTTCAGCGATATTCTCGATAGAAACCGATGATCCGCTGAGATTTGAAATAAACTCGCTGAATGTCAAACCTATTGCGGAAATGAAGAAATATCATGGTGTGAATGTGTCTGTAATAGCGTATCTTGACAGAACAAGCATAAATGTATCCATTGATATCGGTTTTGGAGATGTTATAGTCCCAAATAAGGTCGAGATGGATTTTCCTGTTGTGTTAAGCGATGAAAGTCCGCAGGTATATGCATATTCACTCTGTTCTACCATAGCCGAAAAGTTTGAAGCTATAGTTTCTCTGGCATATGATAATACTCGTTTCAAGGATTACTATGACATCTATGTTTTATCAACAACGCAGGACTTCGATGGAAAAGAACTAATGGAAGCGATAATGGAGACTTTTGAGAACAGGCATACATCACTGACGGAAATAGTTGCTTTCGAGGAAGGTTTTGCGGTCGAACCACTGAGACAGACCCGATGGAAAGCGTTTGTAAAAAAGAAAAAAGCCATGCTGCCTGTTTCGCTTGAAGACACAATATCCGGGATACAGCAGTTTATTCAGCCGGTTGTGGATGCTGTTATCAACAATGAAAAGTTTGATCGCAAATGGTCTCATGAGCAGAAAAAGTGGTCGAAGTAGATCGCAGCTGCGCAGACAGCACAAGAGAGCCTTTCTGATCACAAAGAAAGACTCTCCTGAATCGATCGTATTCATTATTAATATATGAGATAAATTGCAGAGATGCCAAAAAGTCTGTCCATTATTTGTCCATTAAGGACGCAAAAACTTAGTTTAAATTATTGATGATATTAAAAGTCACAACAAGCAAAATGTCGTAAAATAGGGGATTTTTGAAAGTGGTGGCAATTCATAAAATTGCATTGGCTTACTTCAAGTCCCGTTTGCCGCACCAACCTATGGAATCAAAAAAGATGATTCCGACTTAAAGCGCGTATTTACGCGCTTTTTTGTTGCCCTAAAACAGAAATTTTTTATATGTAAACCGAAGATGATTTTGGATATTATGGACGGTTTGACAGGAATTAAACTCTTTTTTGGAGCGTTTTCTGAAAAATAAAAGATTTTTTTGAAGGGAAACAACTCAAATTTTACATCAAAAAGTTTCACAAACTTTTCAGCCCGAATTTGGTGGTTTTCACGAAATGTGAGAACTCCGAATTCGGGCTTTTTTTTATTTTTTCATATCAAAGAACGGAGGTGAGAGAATGCCGGGAAATTTTGATGGGATAAAAAATAGAAAATTCGGCATCGAGATCGACATGACTGGTATAACAAGGTGCGAAGCTGCTAGAGCAATAAAAAAAGTTCTTGGGGGTGATATAGATCATGTGGGCGGTACCTACGACAAATACACTATCGGTGATAACAAAGGAAGAAAATGGCAGATAGTTTTTGACAGCAGTATCTATGCACGAAAGAAAAACGGAGATTTTGCCAGTGACTATTACAAGGTAGAGCTTAACTCTCCTGTGCTTGAATATGAGGACTTTGATCTGCTGCAA
>NZ_FOKQ01000020.1 GCF_900112155.1 Hominimerdicola alba
GCTTGAAAAAGAGTCGTTCATGTAGCCGTAGATGAGTATCTTCATCATGATATCCTCGGGTATGGCGCCATTCCACTTGCTTACTATCGTGTATTCTTCTTTTTGATAGATCTCATCTATAACATTGCTCAATACTCTGACAGGTGAGCTTTCTTCGATGTAGATCTCATAATTCATGTTAAGACGCACTTGACAATTTCTCATTTTTGTGGTACAATCCTTTCGTTGGTTTGATGTTATATTTGCAATTACATTATACCACAAAATGAGACGCCTGGCACTACCTTTTTGGTGTGTCAGGCGTCTTTTTCTTTGTTGGGGCTGCAACAGCCCCTCGTTTTTTTGTTATTGATTCGAAATATATTATTTCGCCATACTCTCCCTGATAAGCTTTTCAGCATCTTCAGGCGAAAGCGGTCTGCCCCATATGAATCCCTGTATGTAATCACAGCCGATAAGTTTCAGCGTCGCCAGCTGTTCTTTCTCCTCAACACCTTCGGATACTACTTCAAAGCCCATTATATGCCCGATGGAGATTATCGCCGCAACATACTGCTTTGATGGGTCGCTGGTGTTCATCTTGTCGATGAAGCTTTTGTCGATCTTCAGTATGTTCGCAGGGAAATTATTCAGGTAGCTTAGGGAAGAATATCCCGTTCCGAAATCGTCTATCGCTATCTGTATGCCCATCTTGTGAAGCTTTTCTATGCAGTGCTGGGCTTTTTCGGCTGAATCTATCATGATGGATTCGGTTATCTCTATCTCCAGATGATCGGCGGGTATGCCGCTGGAACTCAGAATATCCTTGACTTCATCGAGAAAATCGTTCTTCATCAGGTGACGTACCGAAATATTCACGCTGAGCATTATGTCAGCACCTGTTTCGCGGATGACTTGTCCGATGAACATTGCAGACCGCCTGAACACAGCGCTGTCTACCTTGTCAACAAGTCCAACTTTTTCAGCAACCGGTATAAATTCGCCGGGCGATACCACTGCGCCGTCACTGTCCTTCATACGAGCCAAAGCTTCAAAACCGCGAAGCTTGTGGTCTAGGTCGAACTGAGGCTGTAAATTGAAATAAAGCAGGTCGTTTTCAAGGGCATATATCAGCTTGCGCTCTATCTCCAGTGTGTGTTCTTCTTTGAGTAGTTCGGGGGAGAAACGCATGATATGCTGACTGTTTTTCAGACGCTTTATCTCGTTCATCGAAGCGTTTGCCGAAGATATCAGGCTGTCGCTGGTCACTGCATCATCGGGATACAGGCAGTAACCGAAGCTTGCGCTTATATAAAGGTCACAGCCGTCTATGGTCAGCGAATTGCCGAGGGCATTTTCGTAGGTCTTGATAGTAGGTATGACAGCAGCGTCATTTTCGTAGCCCTGTATCACAAGCTGGAATTCGTCGCCGCCCATACGCGCGATATGATCCTGTGTAGCAGTAAGATTTTTTTCTGCTATCTTTTTCCAACGGGAAGCTATCTTTGCCAGTACCCTGTTGCCTGCATCAAAGCCAAGACTGTCGTTGATGCTCTTGAAGTTGTTGATATCTATTGAAACTATACAGAACTTTTCGCCGCGCTTAATAAGGCTTTCGATAAGCTCGGTGCAGGCGAACCTGTTGGATATTCCTGTGAGCTGGTCGGTGTAGCTTATCTGTTTAAGGTGCTCCATCATGCGGCAGTTTGAAAGCTTTGAAGATATGAAAAATGTAGTAAGTTCCAGTGTTTCCTTGATGCGGATAGTATCTTCCACCGCGAAATTAGTCGCCCACATAAAGCCCAGTATCACGCCGTCATACCTCAGCGGGAACATGACAAGGCTGTCCACACCTGCCGCCATGAGGTTGTTGTACCAGAAGACGTTCCTTTGGCGGATATATTCCATATCATCAACATCTTTTGCGACTATGAAGTCGCTTTCGCCGAACATATCTATCCAGGTCTTGGCGATATCACCGAATTCATTGAACTGGGTCACACGCTTGACCTTGCAGTCCTTGCCGAAACTTGTGGCAAGTATCGAAGCTTCCTTGGTTTCGGGGTCGATGAGTGCTATCGTGCAGACATCAGCCCTGCAAAGCAGGCGTATATCCTTGATAACATCGTTCATCGTTCCGTTGAGATCATCTGAACCGTTGAGCTTTATGCAGGTCTTTATAACATTCTCAGCATAAACTCCCGAGCTTGCCGAGCTTACCATAAGTTCTGAATTTGCAGTAGCTATGACAGTGTAAGTGCAGTAGCATATATCTCCGTCCTCGATACTCAGCGGCATCGCATAGATATCGAACCATATATTAAGACCGTTGAGATGTACGTAGGTATGCACAGGAACTTTCAGCACGGCAGCACGAAAACAGACTTCTTCAAAGCCCATCTCTTTCGGCAGATAGTCTTCATAGGGTGAATTCGGCACAAAGGTCCTGCTTTTACGGAAAAATTCGGGTACCTCGGAGCCATCGGTAATTTCTTTTCCGACGCCCTGATTCATAGGGTCTTCGATTTTATTTATGTACAGTTTATTGCCTGCCACAATGCGTATCTGACGATATCCGCCATCATTATCCTTTTCAACTGAAATTATACAGGTAGGTTCTGCAAAGCTGTCAGCTATCATCTGAAAGTCCATAAAGCCCTCCTTTCCGCAGTTACTTTCTGCAAAGCTCTGCTGATAATATGTTTGTTTAATTATAACATAAAGTTGAATTAATTGTCAAGAGAGTTTAAGAAAATCTGACAAGTTATCAAAAATATTTTGTAAGAATTGTACAATGTCGGTATTGGAATTTTAATGATTGGTTAATTCGTGAACTTGGAAGATGTCTGATATTTCACTCTGTAGCGCTTGAAACAGATATCTGCCCGATAGTGCTATCATTCCACGAAATCAAACTTTGCTGGTATAGTCGTATATTTACTGTGTACGCTGGTTTGTTGTCGCGAAATCGAGCCGTCCGTCCGAGGAACTTTTCGCGAAAAGCTTGACCAAAAAGCCCTTTTCTTTGACAGATTTCTCAAGATTGTGTTCAATCCCATATCCAAACCACACCTCAAAAAAATTTCAAAAACCCCTTGACAAACAACCGCAAATATGTTATCATATGAACAGTGGTTCAGATGTTACAATGAACAATCGATAAAAGAATAAACAGAAAGGCAGTGAAATAGATGAAAGAATCCAAAAATCCCGAATATCTGGCGCTTTCCCAGGAAGATATCGACAGGCTCGAAAGAGAAACACCGCCAGACGAGGAGCTTTATGACCTTGCCGAGCTTTTCAAGATGTTCGGTGACAGCACGAGGATACGCATACTTTACGCACTGCTCGAAAGCGAGATGTGCGTCGGGGATATGGCACAGCTGCTGGGACTAACCCCCACAGCCTGCTCACATCAGCTTAGGGTGCTGAAAAACAGCAAGCTGGTCAGATTCAGGCGTGACGGCAAGATAATGTTCTATTCGCTGGCAGACGAACACGTAAGGAGCATACTAGCACTTGGCATGGAACATATCCTTGAATGACCAAAATTTCGGACAGTAAAACAAAAAGACAGTGATCGGAATTCAGGAGGTCACAGTAATGAAAAAGAGCTTCTGGGACAACATAGCGGGTGTATATGACCTTTTTGAACGGCTTTACAACAGAAAATGCTACGACGGCACAGGCGCGAAAGTCGCTTCATACGTCGAAGAGGGCAGCAGAGTTCTGGAATGTGCCTGCGGTACGGGTTCAATAAGCAGATTTCTGGCACAGAAAGCAGGCAGGCTCACAGCCGTCGATCTTTCGGACGGTATGCTGAGGCAGGCAGCTAAGAATCTTAGATGGTTCAGAAATGTCAGACTTTGCAAGTGCAACATCATGGCGCTGAAATGCAGGGACAATTACTTCGACGCCGTAGTTGCGGGAAATGTGATCCACCTGCTGGACGAACCATACAAGGCGGTCGACGAACTGCTGAGAGTCTGCAAAAAGGGCGGAAAAGTCATAATACCCACATATATCAACATGAGCAGACCCGACAGCGAACTTCTGATAAAGCTGTTCAGCTTTGCGGGGGCACACTTCACAAAGCAGTTCGATGAAGACAGCTACAAGCAGTTTTTCATCGACGGCGGTTACAAGAATGTTGAGTTCGATATAGTCGATGGCAGGATGCCCTGCGCTTTGGCGATAATTACAAAGGAATAACTTCAGTATCAACCGAATAATTATTTATGACCTTGCCGCAAATTTCGGCGGGCGGCAGGTGAAATTTCACAAAAGCGCCGATGAAAAGTAAGTAAAGCTCACCAACTACGGCGGGCTGAAATAAATATCCCGAAAGGAATGACTGTTATGAAAAAAGTATACAAACTGATCGATCTGGACTGCGCAAACTGCGCCGCTAAAATGGAGAACTCTATCAAGGATCTGCCCGAGGTAGAGGACTGCACGGTAAGTTTCCTGACCCAAAAAATGACCCTGCGCGTACCCGACGGCACCGACATGGATGCACTGATGGACAAGGTAGTAAAGCTCTGCAAAAAAGTTGAGCCCGACTGCCAGATAGTCCTTTGATAACTTATTAATATAAGCCGACAGCTAAGTCATCTAAGAAAGAAGAATCATCATGACCAAAAAGCAGAAAAATGTTCTGATAAGGATAATCGCGGCGGGTGTGCTGCTGGTAACAGCCGCACTTCTCCCGCTTGAAGAAAAAAGCCTGTTAAGGCTGGCAGCATTTCTTGTGCCATATTTTGTGATAGGCTATGATGTGCTGTGGAAAGCAGTCCGCGGAATAATACACGGACAGGTTTTCGATGAGAATTTCCTTATGTGCGTGGCGACCGTGGGTGCGCTTTTTGTTGGCGAATATCCCGAAGCTTCGGCGGTCATGCTGTTTTATCAGACAGGTGAGCTTTTCCAGAGCGTGGCTGTGGGCAAATCAAGAAAGTCAATATCCGACCTTATGGATATCTGTCCCGAGTACGCAAACGTCGAAAGGGACGGTCAGCTTGAAGAAGTTGACCCCGAGGAAGTTGAGCTTGACAGCATCATCGTTGTAAAGCCAGGTGAAAAGATACCTCTTGACGGCGTTATCATCGAGGGCAGTTCTTCTGTGGATACCGCGGCGCTGACAGGTGAAAGCCTGCCCCGCTCGGTAAAAGTCGGCGATGATGTAATAAGCGGCTGTATCAATCAGAGCGGTCTGCTGAAAGTGAAAGTCACCAAGGAATACGAGGATTCCACCGTTACGAAGATACTGGAGCTGGTTGAAAATTCAGCGACGAAAAAAGCAAAGTCCGAGAATTTCATAACCCGTTTTGCAAGGTATTACACGCCATCGGTAGTCATCGCGGCGGCGGTACTGGCGGTGCTTCCTCCCCTGATACTGGGTGGCGGCTGGGCTGACTGGATACACCGTGCCCTGATATTCTTAGTAATTTCCTGCCCCTGTGCGCTGGTAATTTCCGTTCCCCTGAGCTTTTTCGGCGGAATAGGCGGAGCCAGCAAGCGCGGCATACTTGTAAAGGGCGGAAATTATCTTGAAGCCCTAGCAACTGCCGAAACTGTTGTGTTTGATAAAACAGGCACGCTGACAAAGGGCAGTTTTGAGGTCACGAAGATACACACCGATTCCATGGGCGAGGACGAACTTCTCGACCTTGCCGCCCATGCCGAGAGCTACTCTGACCACCCTATTGCAAGATCGGTATGCGCGAGATTCGGCAAGGAAGTTGATCACAACAGGATCTCCTCGGACGAGGAGATATCGGGTCACGGCATACGCGCTGTTATTGACGGTAGAGAGGTATACGCGGGCAACAAAAAGCTGATGGAACGTCAGAGTGTAAGCGTACCGGAATGCGGATGCAGGGGCACCATGGTACACGTTGCGGCAGACGGCGGATATGCAGGTCACATCGTTATCTCCGATGTAGTCAAGGAGACCTCCGCGGCGGCAATAAAGAGCCTTAAAGAAAACGGTGTCAAACAGACAGTAATGCTCACCGGCGATGCTGAATCTACTGCGCAGGAAGTCGCAAAGTCGCTGGGGCTTGATAAAGTCTACGCTGAACTTCTTCCCGCTGACAAGGTGGAAAAAGTTGAAGAACTGCTAAAAGAAAAGCAAGCGGGTTCTTCGCTGGTATTCGTGGGTGACGGCATAAACGACGCGCCTGTTCTTACCCGCGCAGATGTGGGCATAGCCATGGGAAGTCTGGGAAGTGATGCGGCTATCGAAGCGGCGGATATAGTTCTTATGGATGACGACCCCGCTAAGATCTCCCTCGCCATGAAGATAGCAAGAAAGACTGTCCGCATAGTACGTGAGAACATAGTCTTCGCCCTTGGCGTAAAAGCGCTGGTGCTTGTACTGGGCGCACTGGGCATAGCGAATATGTGGCTGGCAGTTTTTGCTGATGTGGGAGTATCGGTTATTGCGATACTCAATGCTATGAGGACGATGAAGATACGGGCGTAAAACGAAAATACTTTTCCAGCTGTGTTAACAAATAACGTAAGAGCAATATAAAAAACATTATAAAGCGAGGCTGAAAACTCCTATCATAACATAGGGGGTCAAGTCAACGATGACAACCATATGTTTTTCGTTTCAGATGGTGATATCTGCTAAAGATAAAAAGAAATAACACAAATCCCGAAGCTGACACCATACGTCAACTTCGGGATTATCATTTGATTTTGTAATTCCATACCATTTTCGCACTAAAGATTTAGTATCAAACTAACATACTGTGTAAATCAAAAGCCATGAAAAATGTACCTTTCCCACAATCCCCGTAAAATATTAAACACCAAATCTGCATTTTCTCAACCAAATCTGCAAATCGTAGGTTGAAATACATGCCCCGATTGTTGTACAATATAGTTAGAATATATAACTATATGTTATATTAGCCTATTCTTTTTTAATAAGCCTATTCTTTTTTAGCCTATTCTATTTTCAATCGTCAATCAACAATTATGGTCTTTTTAAGGAGATGGTCAGATTATTATGAAAACTCATAAGAAATTTCTGGCAGTATTGATGGCACTGAGCTGTATTCCGGCAACTGTACCGCAATATACTGCCCCTGTCATCGCGCAGGCCGCTGTTTACGACCAGCCCAATGACTACGGCTGGTACTTCAATTTCGGCTTTGAAGGCACTACCGACGGATTCTCGTCAAGAGGTTCTGCAAGCATAGCTTCAAGCAGCGACACTTCATTCGTTGGCAGCAACTCACTTTACGTAACTAACAGAGCGAGTGCCTGGAACGGTGCTTCCTACAAGCTCGGCAGTAACTTCAAAGCAGGTACTGAGTACAGCTTCAGTGCTATAGTTACCTACCTCGATGGAGACAGCACTGATACATTCCATTTCACTCTTCAGTATGACGGTTCTGACGGCACGACCTATTATGACAAGATCGCTACCGAAACAGTCAAGAAGGGTCAGTGGACACAGCTTGCAAACACAAACTACAGGCTCCCTTCAGGCGCATCCAATATGCAGATCTACGTTGAGACCGACAGCTCTACTACCTCATTCTACGTTGATGAAGTTATCGGTGCGGTAGCAGGCACAGGCATTCTCGGACCCGACGGCAGCAACAGCAATGCAAACAACCAGCCCAAGGGCGGTATAATCCTGGGCGATATTGACTGCGACGGCGCTGTCACTGCAAATGATATTATTTTCGCTGAGAGAGGTCTTTCCAAGGGCTTCGATGACAAACAGGCAGAGAAAGCAGCCGATGTTGATAAGAGCGGTGAATTTGACAAGGATGATGTCGATTTTCTCAAGCAGTTTGTCGCTAAGAAGATAACCGAATTCCCTGTTTCTGCAAAGGCTGTTGATGTATCCGCTATGGAAGCTAAATTCAGAAATGTAAATATAGGCAAGAGCTATAAGTATGACGGCGAGAACAATCCTATCTCGACTACACGCTTCGGCGCTGACCCGGGCTGGATGGTTTACGACGGCAGACTTTATATCTACACTACCAATGACGCATTTGAGACCAGATACGACGGTCAGTATCAGGAAAACACCTACAACTCAGGTACAATCAACTGCCTGTCTACTGCAGATATGGTTAACTGGACAGACCACGGTGCTATCCCGATAGCTGCAAGAAACGGCAGAACTCAGAACGGCTGCTGCTCATGGGCAAGCGCTGCATGGGCTCCCGATGCTTGCTGGAAGATGATAAACGGCAAGCCTAAGTTCTTCCTCTACTTCGCAAACAGCGGCGGCGGTATCGGCGTTGTAACTGCTGACAGCCCCACAGGTCCCTGGACTGATCCTCTGGGTCATGCACTTCTTACACATAACTCACCCAACTGCTCTAACGTTGAGTGGATGTTCGACCCAGGTGTATACTACGATGAGAATACCAACGAAGCTTACCTCTTCTTCGGCGGCGGACGCAAGAGTGGTGTTCCTGCAGCTACTCCCGGCACAGGCCGTGTAGTTAAGCTGGGTAATGACATGATCTCTCTGGCAAGCAATCCCGTTTCCATGAACATTCCTTACCTCTTCGAGGATTCCAGCGTTATCAAGATCGGTGATACATGGTATTACTCTTACTGCTCTAACTGGGATGTAGGAAACCAGACAATAAACGGCGTAAACTTCGGCAGTGCTGATATTCTTTACATGACTTCCAAGACTCCTCTTGATGCAAGTTCATGGAAGCTTTCAGGTAATGTATTCAAGAACACAGGTTCACAGAGAATAGACAACGGCGGTAACAACCACCACTCTATCATCTACTTCAAGGGCAAGTACTATGTTGCTTACCACAGCCGTCAGTATGCTATCCGTAAGGTAAAGGCTGAAAACATCAAGATCTACAGCAGCAACGGACAGCTTTCCGCAGACGGTAACTATCGTTCTACTCAGATCAATGAATGCACATTCAGCAACGGCAAGCTCTCTTGCAGCGGCGATATGAAGGGCGTTTCTCAGATCGAGTGGCTCGACCCCTACACAACTGTTCAGGCTGAAACAATGTCCAACCAGTCCGACGATGTTGTAGTAAACGGCCTCAGAGACACAACAGTAGCTATGAAGTCAGGCAGCTGGATCAAGGTAAGCGGCGTTAACTTCAGCAAGGGTGTAAACACCATCACTGTTAAGGGTTCCGGCAACGGCACCGTTATCAAGGTTTGCACAGGCAGCCCCACAGGCAATGTTATAGGCTACGTTGAGCTCAACGGCTCTATGAGCGAAAACACTGTTGCAGCTATTAGTTCCGTAAGCGGTCAGAAGGATCTGTACTTCGTAGCAAGCGGCAATGCAACACTGGACAGCTGGAGCATCGGCTAAGTTCCAAAAAAACTCAAAACTGAGCATATCGGCTAGTATAAAGCGACTGTCATCAAGGCAGTCGCTTTTGTTTTGGCTTAACAGTATTGAATATAATACGGTATTGTAATAAGGAGTCCAATTGTTGGACAATTATCAAAAATGTACAATAATATCGTAACAAATTATGGATAAGCACGAAAGGCAAAAGCAATAAGTCAAAAATATTGACAAAAGCTTTTTCGGGTGATATAATACTCTATATTGATATATCGACATATCCAACTTAATTGATCCGGAGGCATAATTATGCAGGTAAAAAAAGTTTTAGCAGTAGTAATGTCGCTTTGTATGGCAGCAGGTACAGTAAGCTATGGTGCGCCTTTTATCTCACAGAATATGATCGCGCAGGCGGCTTCTGTTGAAGCTGATTGCTATTCCTTTGATGAATCCACAGGTGTGCTTACTCTCAAAGGAGAAGTACAACGTGATGCAATAAAGGAATTCGGCTATGATCTTTCTGAAAAAGTAAGATCTGTAGTTGCTGAAAAAGGAACTATACTTCCCCAGAATTGCAGTACGCTGTTTTATTATTATACTAATTGCACTTCCATAGATCTTTCAAAAGCCGATACCGGCAATGTTACCAATATGAACTCCATGTTCTCCGAATGTTCTGCTCTAAAAAAACTTGATATAAGCAGTTTCGATACAAGCAAGGTCACTAATATGGAGGATATGTTCTATGGATGTTCCAATCTGTCTTCGATTAATCTGAGCAGTTTTGATACAAGTAATGTTACAAATATGTCCGCCATGTTCTACGGCTGTACGGGTCTGACTTCAATTGATCTGAGAAATTTTGATACAGGCAAGGTCACAAAGATGAGCGGTATGTTCCTTAATTGCAGAAAGCTGACCTCTATCGATGTAAGCAGTTTTGATACCGGTTCTGTTACAAATATGGGAAGTATGTTCTATGGCTGCACTGGTCTTACCAGACTTGATCTCAGCAGATTCAACACTGCCAATGTTGTATATATGTACAGTATGTTCAATGGCTGTTACAACCTGACAAAGATCGACCTGAGCGGATTTGATACACATAATGTCGAGGAGATGTACACTCTGTTTGCAGGCTGCACCAGCCTGACTTCCCTTGATCTGAGCAGTTTTGATACAAGCAGTGCCATATATATGAACGATATGTTCACTCTCTGCGAAAAGCTGAGCACTCTCACTCTTGGCAAAAATTTCAAAAAACTGCCTGAAAATTCATATCTCCCAAATGGTGACGGATGGGTAAATGTTAATGCGCCCAAAACTGTTGTCAGCGGTGATGGTAAATATGCTGTCATAGAAAACAACGGCAAGAACACCTACAAACGTCTTGGCACCGAGAACGAAAACCCGGAAAACACCAACACATATCCAACTAACATCAAGGTCGAATACAGCGAGCAGTATCATCAGGTGAGATTTTCATGGAATAAAGTCGAAAACGCCGACAGATACGGCATAGCTGTTTATCTTGCAGGTAAATGGAGAATTCAGACACAGAACATAACAGGTACAGTTTACACCTCTCCCAAGAACTTGACCCCGGGCAAGACATACAAAGTTGCTGTTGCTGCAAGAGTTAACGGCAGCTGGGATACTGCAAACGCTATCAAAAACGCTGTGACAGTAACCATAAAGTGATAGACTTAATTACAACCGAACAAGCAAGTTTACAACGATAGAGATCTTTAAACTGTCAAAAGAAATAACGCCCTCCGGATACGAAAATGTATCCCGGAGGGCGTTATGCGTTTAACATATTTAAAACAGGATCAATTTCAGCCTGTCACTTTATAGTAACTGTACCAAAATGCTTGATAGCATTTACAGTATCCCATTTGCCGTTCACTCTCGCAGCAATTGCGACCCTGTAAGTCATACCGGGGGTGAGATTTTTTGGAGAGGTATAAACTGTGTCGGTGATATTCTGTGTCTGAACTCTCCACTTCCCTGCCATATATACTGCTATGCCATATCTGTCAGCACCTTCTACTTTGTCCCATGTAAATCTTACCTGATGATATTTCTCGCTGTATGTGGCCTTGATATTTGTGGGATATGTGAGTACATCATCTTCGATCAGTGTATTTACCTTGAAGCTGCCTACAAAATTTGCTTTAAGCTTTGTGTCATATACATTGCTGCCCTCATTTGAAAAACGTATCGGGTATTCGCCCTCGCCGCTTTTTCTGTTGGCTATCTTGATATACACCTTATAAATGCCCTCGGGCATATCGTCAGGCAGATCAAGTTCGGCTGACAAAATATTCGACTTTCTGTCGGTAAGTGAAGTACCGCTGAGCCATTTTCCAGCATCGTAGTTTGAAGCTTTTTCACCCTTGTCAGCATCGAGATCCCACAGCTTGAACTCTTTCTCAAGACCATTGCCCTTGATGATAACTGAAGTCTGTTCATTTTTGAAAAGGTTGCCGAAGCCTACGTTTTCAATAGTTGTTTCAAGTGCAAAATTCTCATCGGTAGAAAGTTCGGTTGTCATCTGTACATCCCGTACCACGAACCTGTATCCCATGCGGTTGCGGAGGTATTCAAACTCGGAAGTTTTACCATTGTAGAGTGAATCACCGCCATTATACGTGGTGCTTCTGAAACCGTCCATTACACCATCGTGCCAGTCCTTGTTGAGGTATGAGGTGTGGGTCTTGAAACCTTCTTTTTCAAAATAAGCAATATTATTCAGCGGAGTGCCGCCTTCTTCATCGTCCCAAAGAACAAGCTCACCGCCGAAAAGTGTGTGGTCGGTCTGGGTCGTCAGCCATTTTATCTCTTTGTTTCTGTCCTCATAAGTGCCCAGATCACTTACCGAACCGAGATAGCCGTCATTGTACAGACCTATCCTGTAAGCATCGGTACCCGCCTTGGCTGTGTACTTATCGATGTTTTCCAAATCTACACCGCTCCATGCACAGAAATCGCTTGGCTTGCGGACGTTGACTGTCAGATCCTCCGGCAGTACCTCAAGCCATTTTCCGATTATCTTTTTCTCGCTTGCCGCATCTGTGCGGTCTGAGGTATGCATCTCACCCCAGGGACCTATGATACCACATTCAACAGCGGCGATAACATCGGTGTACCGGCTGATGACCGCACCGACTTTTTCCTGATGCTGTTCTATAAAACTGTCATCAGTGGGTTCCCATACAGTTCTGTAATAGCGATTGCCCTCTTCGTCAACACCATCAGATGTTTTGCCCCTGTATTTGTAGTCATAAGCAAAGCGTAAAACAGCGCTCTGATTGTTTTTTCTCAGTCTAGCCAGAAGCTCTCCCAGCGCTTTTTCAACATCGTCCTTGGTAGAATCGATATAAGCGTTGGCGGAATGTTTTACAGGGTTTTCACCCTTTCTGTTCTGCTCGGAGAAATCAGAAAGGTCAATAAGCAAATGTACGAGCTGATATTTAGAAGCGATACCGTCAATATCTTCCAAAGTAGAAGCCTGAGCTTTACAGTTGGAACTATCGCGCTTGTAGCTGATCTCATAAGCCTGATAAAAACCTCTGTAGGGGTTATGAGTATCTTCAAGTGTCTCATTGTAGCTTATCTCATTCACCTCTGTCATTTTGATGACAGAATTTGAGGCCTTACTTTCTGCATAAACCGCTGTCGGAAGTGCCGAAACTGCAAGACAGATAGATATACCGCTTGCTGCAAGTCTTTTTACAAGACTGCTCCTGATGTTTGTGTTTTTCATAGTATTTCCCTTTCATATCCATACATTGCGAGGCTGAGCCTCTCTTCAACCATTTTTTTATATCATTTTAAATATAGCATACTCGCCGAGATAATATGTTAATGTTATTTAAAATATTAATGTCGCTGAGACGAAAAAAATCAAAACGCCCCTCGGGATACATTCCGTATCTCCGAAGGACGTTAAGATCTCAAAAGTATTTACCGATCAAATCGGATAAGTGCCACCTATCACCTAGTGAGTGTAAACGTACACAGCATTCTTGATAGCGTTTGTAACATCCCAGCTGCCGTTTACCTTAGCTGCAATAGCGACCCTGTAGAACTTACCGGGGGTAAGATTCTTAGGAGAAGAATAGGACGTACCGGTAATGTTCTGCGCCTGTACTTTCCACTTGCCTGCCAGATATACAGCTACACCGTACTGCTCAGCACCTTCAACTTTATCCCATCTAAATCTTACCTGGTGATATATCCCGCTGTATTCAACAATGATGTTTTTGGGGTATGTATTCTTGATGATTGCATCGCAAACATAAGTGTTCTTGCCGTCGTTTTTGATAACTGCATATTTCCCGCTGCCGCTTACAACGTTTGAAGGAACTTTAACATTCACCCAGCCCTCACCGTTAGGAAGCTCGGCTTCTTCTTTTATGATTTTGAAATTCTCACCAAGAGTAAGAGTTTTCAGATGATCACAACAACTGAACATATCACTCATATCCGTGACATTGCTTGTATCAAATCCACTCAGATCAAGCGAGGTCAGCATATGACAAGTGCTGAACACTTCTCTCATATCTGTAACATTGCTTGTATCAAAGCCGCTAACATCAAGCGAGGTCAGCATATGACAATCGCTGAACATGTAATTCATATCTGTAACATTGCTTGTATCAAAACCGCTAACATCAAGAGAGCGCAGACCATAACAATGCTGGAACATAAAACACATATCTGTTACATTACTTGTGTCAAAACTGCTCAGATCAAGAGATCTCAAATTAGCACAATGTCTAAACATACGTATCATACCTAGAACATTGCTTGTATCAAAGCCACTCAGATCAAGAGCGATCAGTCTTTGACAATTATCGAACATGGAATTCATATATAATACATTACTTGTATCAAAGCTGCTCAGATCAAGTGTAGTCAAATTTTCACAACAATTGAACATACAACTCATCTCTGTAACGTTGCTTGTATCAAAGCCGCTCAGATCAAGAGATGTCAGATTTTGACAAAAAGCAAACATATAAACCGTAGTTGTTACTTTGCTTGTATCAAAACCACTTACATCAAGTTCTGTTAAACCTTCACAAAACGTAAACATAAAATCCATTTTGGTTACATTGCTTGTATCAAAACTGCTTACATCAAGAGCGGTAAGATTATTACAATCAGCGAACATGGATTCCATATCTGTGACATTGCTTGTATCAACATTTGAAAGGTCCATAGATGTGCAATTGATGAAATGATAAAAAAGATGATTACAATCTTCCGGGAAAACCGTTCCTTCTTCGGCTATAACGGATTTTACATCCTTTTTATAGGAAAATCCCCTTATTGCATCACCGTCTATCTCGCCCCTGAGCGTAAGCACACCTGTTTCCGCATCGAATGAATAACAGCTTGCCTCAGCTTCAGCTGCCTGTGCTGTGATCTCATTAGTGATAACAGGCGCACCATAGCTTACGGTTCCTGCTACCATGCAAAGTGACATTACTACTGCTAAAAATCTTTTTACCTGCATAATTATATTGCCTCCTGAATTTCTGTTTTTTAATGGTAATATATCGATATTTCCATAAAATATGATAGCACAATTCACTGCCTATGTCAATATTTTAAAGCTGGATTTCCCACTCATTCGTTGCTTATCATAATAGAAAATCATGTTAATTTAATTTTTTGATAAAGTATCTACAGTTCGTTTTTTATGTTTCTCATTCAGTGTTTTCGCCAAAGCCGAGCTGTACAAAATTCGGTACAATTACTCATTATTTATATGCTGTCAGATTTTCCAAAATATTGGTCATCAGGATGTTAACAATTTGTAAAAATGCTTCTTCCGACATTTAGCACTTGAATTATTTTAGATTTTGTGCTATACTGAAATAAATATATTATCAAAAGATGAATTATGCCAGATTTTTACATCGGATTGGAGGTTGAAAAGATGGCTGATAGATTTCAGGCATTTGTGGAGCAGTTCGATACGCCTGTCTGTATACTGTCTGTGGAGCGCAAGGCTACAGGGCACCGCAGGGTAATACGCATTGTTACGGGAAATCGTTTTTATCTTGATACGATAGAAAAAGCTACCCCCGGATTGAACGATGCCCCCAAGGTTTTCGTTCCCGATCAGGAATATACTGCCTATGTTCCCCAAGACCTTAATTTCGAGCAAGCCTGCAAACAGGCGGCTTTAGATAAGAAAAGGGTCAGCTCATATGCTCACCCCGAACATTTTGAATTCTGGTTCAGTATGCTGTTTCTTCCTTTACATTCGGATGATGATGAGGAACTGGGATACTGTGCATATATTATGGAGCTTTCAAAGGAATTTGATGCGACCACTATGTCAGCAAAATCATCGAACATCGCAAATGCGGTTCTGCAGACTTGTATAAAACTGAGAAGTACTGATGATTTTCACGAGTCGATGGAATCTATTTGCAGGGATATCCGTGATATGTGTGATTCGGAGCATTGCTGTTTCTTTCTGCTGGATACACACAAGCGAAAATGTTCGGTACTATGCGAGGCATTATCTGAGGATACCGAACTGGTGTCGATGCTAAATTATGTTAATGACGCTTTTTACGATATCGCTGAATCATGGGAAGCTACCCTCGCCGGCAGTAACTGTCTTATCATACGCGATAAGGATGATATGGAGGTAGTCCGCCAGCGTAATCCTGTATGGGTAGAATCAATAACAAGCGCAGGCGGTAAGAATATCGTTCTGTTCCCAATGAGGTTCAAGGGCGAGTTGCTGGGATACATCTGGGCTATCAATTTCAGCGAGGAGAAAACGCATATCATCAAGGAGACCCTCGAGGTGACTGCTTTTATACTTGCTTCGGAGATATACAGCAACAACATGATGGAGCGTCTGCATATACTCAGTTCGCGGGATATGCTCACAGGGGTCATGAACCGAAATGAGATGAACAACTATGTTGATGAACTGGTGGAAGATGACAGTGAACGCTCGGTCGGCGTGATATTTGCTGACCTTAACGGTCTGAAGCGCATAAATGACACCGAGGGACACACAGCAGGTGATGCACTGCTGAAAAATGCGGCTAAAGCTTTAAGAGAGGTCTTCCACAGGCGCAGTATCTTCCGTGCAGGCGGCGATGAGTTTGTTGTTATACTTATCGGGCTTACGGAAGATGAACTGAAATGCAAGGCTGAACAGCTTCGTGAAGTTTCAGAAAAATATGCGGAACTTGTATTTGCGATGGGCATCGCATTTGAGAGCAGGGTCGCGAATGTTCAGAAAGCTTTGCATAACGCTGATGAGCGTATGTACGAGGACAAGGAGCGGTATTATAAGGAGCATCCCGAAAAGAAGCGCTCCACATGACAGGCAAAAAAATCGGAATATTGAGTGATAAAAACGAAAGGCGCAGATATTTTTCTGCGCCTTTGTCGTGTGTCTTTATCGGATAGTTGTATGATTTTTTGTTCTATATTGCTTTCTGAAATATAAGACCCCGATACGGCTAATATCACTGTATCGGGGGTATATCTTATCTCAGTTCACCATGCTTTTCATAGTTTGCCACGCGGACAATCTTGTTGTTTTCATCAACAAATACAACTTTCGGTGCAAAACTCTTCAACTCTTCGGAAGTCATATCAGCATAGGACATTATGATAACCGGGTCACCCGCCTGACCTGATCTTGCAGCTGCACCGTTCAGACATATCATACCGCTTCCACGTTCACCTGCGATGACATATGTTTCAATGCGGCTTCCGCTGTTGACATTCACGATATGAACGTGTTCATACTCATAAAGACCTGCTGCATCTATAAGATCCTCGTCAATGGTAACACTTCCCACATAGTTGAGTTCAGCCTGTGTGATGACAGCACGGTGTATCTTGCTTTTAAGAATGGATAATCTCATGCTGCCTCCTTAAACATCTTCGGTAAAGAAGTTATCTATCAGGCGGGTTTTGCCGATATATACTGCTATGGCACAAAGTGCAGGACGGTCGATGGTCGTTATCTGCTGCATCGTTGCCAGGTCAACTATCTTTACATAATCTATCCTTGCACGGGGTTCGGCGCTGATATGTTTCTTCAGGGCGTCAGTTATGACGGTGCAGTCGGTCTCGCCGTTCCTTACCATGTTTATGCCAAGATCAATAGCCTGTGAAAGCACCAGTGCAGCTTTTCTCTCCTCGGCATCAAGATAAGTATTGCGGGAACTTTTTGCCAGACCGTCCTCTTCACGTACTATCGGGCAGCCTATTATCTCGATATCCATATTCAGATCATCTACCATATGCCTGATAACAGCAAGCTGCTGGGCATCCTTTTTACCGAAATATGCCCTGTCAGGCTGTACGATATTGAACAGCTTTGATACCACAGTACAAACACCTCTGAAATGAACAGGACGGCTTAGTCCGCAGAGTTCCTGTGTCAGCACGTTCATATCCACAAATGAAGAAAATCCCTCGTGATACATCTCGCTTGGCTCGGGATTGAAAATAATATCACCGCCGTGTTCTTCCACAAGTGCAGCATCACGCTCGATATCGCGGGGATAGCTTTCAAGATCCTCGGTGGGTCCGAACTGCATGGGATTTACAAAATCGGATACAACTGTTCTGTCATTATCGCGGTGAGATGCATCTATAAGGCTTGCATGACCCTCATGCAAATATCCCATTGTCGGCACAAGTCCCACGCTGAGACCCTGAGCTCTCCATTCCTTTACCTGTCTGCGTACTTCATCTATTGTCTTAACTATCTTCATATCATTCAAACTCCTTTGCTATGACTGCTATTACATCTTCATCGATTGCATATGTGTGTTCTTCTGACGGGAATGTGCCATTCTTGACTTCTTCAATATAGTCTGAGATGCCCTTGCGCATGACATCACCCACATCAGCAAATTTTTTTACGAATTTTGCAGTGTGACCTAAAGTCATTCCCAGCATATCCTGATAAACAAGCACCTGACCGTCACAACCGTTACCTGCGCCGATACCTATGGTCGGGATAAACAGCTTTTTGGTTATTATCTCAGCCAGTTTTGCGGGTATGCCTTCAAGGGTCACAGCACAGGCACCTGCTTCCTGTATCCTGAGAGCATCTTCCACAAGTTTTCTGGCGTTGTCAAGACTTTTTCCCTGGACTTTGAATCCGCCGAAAACATTTACTGACTGTGGAGTAAGTCCCAGATGTGCCACAACAGGTATTGAAGCATTAACGATAGCCCTGATCTGCTCGCAGACCTCAGCTCCGCCTTCAAGCTTAACGGCATTAGCGCCGCCTTCTTTGATAAGCCTGCCTGCATTTGTAACAGCCTCAGTAACGCTTGCCTGATATGACATAAATGGCATATCTGCAACGATAAAGGCATTTTTTGCACCTCTTGAAACGGCTTGGGTGTGGTGTATCATATCCTCCATAGTGACAGCCAGGGTATTTTCATAGCCAAGCATCACCATACCGAGAGAATCCCCGATAAGTATGGAGTTTACACCGCACTCATCGATGATACGTGCAGTAGTGTAGTCATAAGCGGTAAGCATCGTGATCCTGTCTCCCGATTGCTTCTGCTTAAGAAGGGTTGAAACTGTGTTTTTCATAAGCATGAACTCCTTATAATTATGTTACCTTTCCGACCTATTTCGGATAAGATACATTACAGGAAAGACCTGCGTTATACATTATAACACATGATATATTTCATTTCAAGAGTTGGAATATTATTTTTTATCATTCTTTTTTGACATCACAAAAGTGCCAGAACAGTTATCCGAAGATGACATCTGACCCGTGACCACAAAACAGAAAAGGTCATATCTAAAGACCCGGTTCGCGATAATCACTCAGAGGTCATGTACGAACCCAGCGAGATACCGCGGGAGATTTTAAGGAACTTATACAATCTATAGCAGTCTGTAAGTTGTATAAAATATAAAGTCCCCGATATTCTCAATATCGAGGGCTTTTAATGTGTTTGTTATTTTGCTGTGATTACTTTACAGTAACGGTGACTGCATTCTTAATAGCATTTGTTGCATCCCAGTTGCCGTTTACCCTTGCCGCGATAGCAACCTTGTAGGTCTTGCCGGGGGTCAGATTCTTGGGAGTGGTGTAGGTAGTGTCAGTGATATTCTGGGTCTGAATTCTCCACTTGCCCGCAAGGTATACTGCGATACCGTATCTGTCAGCATTTTCTACCTTTTCCCATGTAAATCTAATCTGGTGATACTGTTCGCTGTAATCAACCTTGATATCGGTGGGATATGTTGGATTTGTTGGATTTGTTGGATTTGAATTCTGGATCTCAACACTCACAGTTTTTGCATGATTGTCGATGTCTGAATTGTAATTTGAACGATCCTGCATCAGCACAAGATTATAAATCTTCTGACCTTTTGTGTTTTTAAGCTTCACCGTCTGACTGCCTGTGCCGTTCATATATACAGTATTGTCCGAACCAAAAGTTATCTTAGCTGTATCTACGTCAAGATTTCCGCCGACATACACCTTGCCAGCACTCATCGTTACTTTACTTGTAGCTGCGAACGAATAGGTCATTATTATAAAGTTTCCGCTTACATTAATGACATCATTGCTGTTGGTCATATCAAGACCTGCTTCAACGGATACAAGGTCTCCCCTGCTTGTGACCCTGGCTATTTTGTAATCTCCGTTGACGTTCAGCTTACCGCCCTCAAGCTTCATCGTGCCGCCTTCTGCTGTTAAATTGCCCGTGATATTCAGCGTACCGCCGTCCAGTTCGATATCCTTGGCATACTGAGTGATGTTTCCCGTTATATTTACAGTTTTTCCGTTTAGCTGCATCCCAATGATTTTCAGACCATTCTGAGTTTTTATGTTCAGATCGGAAACAAGTGGTGTTGTTGAATAGAAATATCCTTCCATATCAAATGTTCTGTTATTTGTTACCGTGAGCTTTGCCAGCATTCCATAATACGAACCTTTGATAGTCTGGATGCCTGTTCCGTTGAGGTTCAGCACAGAGGTTCCCAGCATAACAAAAGAATTCTTATTATTAGTAGAAGAAATATAGTCGTAAACATTTCCAGCGACATTGATCGTACCCGCGGTGATAAGATCGAAGGTGTACCAGTCGCTCCTGCCCACGGTGTTTGTCATTTTTGAATTTACGTTCCAAACCAGGTCGCCTGAAATGGTTATGGATCCGGATGCGTTCTGCATCCTGATATACGCATAAGAGCTTGCATTTTCTTTGCCGATGTACAGATTGCCCTTTACTATCAGTTTGCCTGTGCCGATATCCAGCATACCCGCAGTCATGTACAGGTCACCATTTACGGTTAGGGTATGTCCGTTGAGGATGATATCGCTGTTAGTTTCTACAGAACCGTCTATCGTCAGATCGGAAGTCAGTTCTTTGACAGATGTCCATGTTTCAGCATCAGCAGCTTGCGCTGTTATAACCGATGCTACGTTGCTCACTACATTACTTGGCAGAACTGCACCGCCGAATACGAATGACAGTGCCAGCAGACCTGCTACGATTTTTTTGTTGTTCATAATATGAACCCTCCTATATAAAAAAACAATTTAACGACCATGTCGTTCTAGTTAATTATATTACATTTTTAATCATTTGTCAATTGACGTAATATAAAATTATCATATACTCTGTGAAGATGTTTTTATGCGAAAAAATACTTGAGAATACGTTTCTTTAGAAATACCCGTCAAATATCTGCGTACCAGATAATGTTATATTAATCGATTTTATTATGAGAATATAAGAAACATACAAAGCGAGATGCAGATCAAATGCATCCCGCTTATACTACGGTGTCAGGTTGTTTTTTCATACTCCACCCAACAGTACATCATAAGTCAAGCCGTAATTTTCGGCAATATCCCAGGCGTATGACGAACCCTCAGCATCTTCGCCCAGCTTATGCGTATGGGTTTGATATTTTTTCTGCTTCATCATTATATTTCAGAAGATTCAACTTTGCGTTATTGCTACCTTTATAGTTTTCTGTCACCTAAGCTAAAGTATAATTTTACTTACAGCTCATTATGCAAATTAGCCAAAGCATTTTTTCGATCTTTTTATGTTTTAACTGAAACTTGTTTTCCCAATAATGGAGTTTGTAGTTGACGGTGCTTGCGTGGTATGATATAATTATTCACAAAGATAATTTAGTACTTTCGTATTTTATCCCAATTATGTATAGGCAGGCGATCGTTTTGAAAATAGCAAATGGATTGGAATTCATTAATGATGAAGATGTTATCGGAAAATGGGAAAATATTGGTTGGACAGAAAACTCAGCTACTGTTTCGATCAATGATCTGAACGATGTCAGCGGTGAATTCCATATTCTTTTCTTTCTTCCAAACGGTGAGCCGTATTGGATATTTGAGGGTTGGACAAAGGGTGTACTTCTGATACACTACGGCGGTGACGATCCGATCCTTTCCTATAACTATGAGATCAGTTTAATTTCTGGTAAACATTATTTATTTCTGCATTTAGAAAACAAGACCGAAGTTTTTATAAAGCGTGACAACATTCGTTATAACAAAGAAACACTCGGTCGACACGATGATATCAATAAACCTTTTATTTCAGACAATAATGTTTTTGGCAAATGGAGATCGGTTGCTTTTGTGGGCAAAGCCGAAGATTTCAATGAAGACGATATCTGCCAAAACCTTTATCTGAAATTTTTGGAATTCTTCCCTGACGGCAGTCTTATCCAATCGTACATGGATACAACATGGCAGGATAAGTGGACAAAGGGATATATTATGAGCATACACAGAACGACTGCTGCGGAGTATTACATTGAGAAGATCAACGGTACGGAATACTTATTTATGGAATGGAAAAAGGGCAATTATATCTACGGTGGAATGAAGCCTGATTATTATGTATTCAAGCGTGAAAAGTGATTGATGATTTTTTTACCTTTGCAAAATCCCACCTGTTAGCCGCGATACTTCGGTGCAAAGATATACCCGCAGGGTCCTGCTATCAAAAGCTGATACCGGACGATAACACCGCACCGGTACTCATATATCACGGGCTGAACGGTGTATATTAGGTCTTTGGGCAGGTGGCTAAGGCTTGACGCAAGAGGAGATACGCCAGGTGTGAACGCACAGTTTTCGCTTAACGAAGAACATCTGGCTTTTCCGATATGTTCCCAAAAGAGCGAACAGGACGGCATGATGATATATCCCTATCCTGCACCGCTGATAGTTTCAAAGTTAAAAAAGTGCAGTTCAAGGATGAAATTATTGGACGATTTCCCAGATGCACTTGGGTATGATATAAAATAAAGGAGCTGCAAATGAAAGTACTGTTATTTCTTGCAAAAGGATTTGAGACAATGGAAGCCAGCGTTTTTGTTGACATAATGGGCTGGGCAGGCATTGAAGTCACCACCTGTGCAATGCGTAAGACTGTCACAAGCACATTCGGTGTGTCGGTGAATGCAGATGTTCTGTTGAGTGACATATGCGCCAAAGATTATGCTGCTCTGGCGATTCCCGGTGGATTTGAAAATTACGGATTTTACGAGGACGCTTTTTCGGAGCAGGCTGTGAACCTTATAAAAGCCTTCAACGACAGCGGCAAAATTATAGCAACAATATGCGTTGCCGCACTAGCCCTCGGAAACAGCGGCATACTGAAAGGCAAACGTGCTACCACATATCATCTGAATGGCGGACACAGGCAGAAACAGCTTGCGGAGTACGGCGCGATAGTCGTGAATGAGCCTGTGGTGAGGACGGATAATATCATAACTTCTTACTGCCCGCAAACGGGTCCCGATGTGGCATTCATGCTGCTTGAAGAGCTTGTTGGTACAGAAAAGATGATGGAAACAAAGACCGCTATGGGGTTCTGATTTTTGGAGATTTCGGATAATGATAATTAATAAAATAGCACTAAATCATCTGTCCGCTATTTCAAGAAAAAGGTTTATAGATGGTGCTGGCGGAGTGTGATATAATGATACCGTAAGTGAGCATATGGCTCTTATCACTACGCTCAGAAATCAAAGATATTTTGTAAAGAGAACAACATAATTAAAGAAATAAAACGCGCTTTGGCTGCGGTAATTGTAGCTTTTTTGCTGTCTGCGGCAGACTGTGCGAATAATTGAGCCGACACGCAAAGCGGTGCAGAACAAAATATTTCTTCTGTTGATGGTGCGCAGTCCCCTGCCGATGAAAGTATATCTGACATCACAGCGAGACTTGCCTATAACAAAAGCGATAACACTTGGTCAACGACCGATGAGAATATGCAGAAGTTCGTAAAGATAACGAAAAGCGAATGTTCTAAATCACCCGATATCAAGAGCACCAATCTGCTAGCTTCCGACAATGCGGTGCTGCTCATCGGGGACATAAACGGCATCCAGACTGTCGACGCCAAAACAGACGCCTATAATGTATACGAGATAGGCTCTGTCACAAAGACCTTTACTGCGACAGCGGTTCTTCAGCTTTGCGTACAGGGCAAGCTTAACCTTGATAATACTCTCGGCAATTACTTTTTCGATTATGAAAAGGGCAAAAACATAACTCTGTATCAGTTTCGGCATATGCAATCGGACATACATCGCGAGTTTTTTCTCTCAGGAAAAGCTAATGACCGAAAGCATTGAGCTTTTCAAAATACACCACAATGACGGCTTCACGATGGACAAACTGCTAAACGAACTGAACAGCTATGACCTCGAATACGAACCCGGTACGCAGTACTCATACAGCAATGTAAACTATGTGCTGCTCGCGTTGATAGCCGAACAAGTCAGCGGTGAAAGCTATGATGAATACATACAGAAGAATATCTTTGAAGTGTGCGGAATGAAACATTCTAGCAGCATGAGGACGGAAGATATATCCGTAATTCCTGCCCCGCCTCCCGAAAGCTTGTACTATTTCGATATTTACGAAGTATTCCCCCACGGATACTGGAACCAGCCAAAATCCAGCAGAGGAACGGGAGATGAATTATCGACCAGCTGCATGAACAGTATAGCTTTGGCAACAAAGATTTAATAAATACCGGTTGAGTTATATAACAGATATTATCAGCACCTAAACGACCAAGACAGGATGTTTGTTTATGCTCAGCATATAGTTATCCCATTTTATATTACAGATCATACCACCTGCTAGGAGTGTTTCTATTACGTTCAGACTTTTCCTGCTTCTTTTCCACCTCAGACTTATCAAACCCAATGGTCATCTTGAACTACATAGTATACCGTCCTGCCATTTTCGTGAGACACACTATCTCTGCAATTATTTCTATTACACGATGTGCTTCGCCCGCAGTGTTCTAAAAAACCATATATAAACAAGACCGACAGTCTGTAAAAAACTGTCGGTCATTGTTATTTTTGATTGATCTGGCCTGGCGGCGGATCATTATTTTATGGTAACGTCAATTGCTCTTTTGTTGATGTCGCTAACGTCCCACTTGCCATTTACCTTTGCGCAAACAGCGATCTTATATGTACCATTTTTGAGCTTAGGAGAAGTATAAGATGTAACATCGCCGTTAAGCTGTACCTTTACAACCCACTTGCCGGACTGGTAAACAGCAATTGCATATTTCTCAGCAGCATCAGCAGGCTTCCAGTTCAGACGGAACTGCTTGCCTGATACCTCAGAAGTTACAACAGGATATTTGTTGACGCTCTTGGGAGTTACTGTGATAGCCTTTGAAGCGTCAAGATTCCATTTGCCATCGATCTTGGCAACTACTGCAACTGTGTAATTTACGCCGGGCTTAAGTCCCTTGATCACAGAAGATGTCTTGTAGCTATAATTGATGACCTGCCATTTGCCGTTCACTAATCCGACAACTGCATACTTTTCTGCACCGAGAACAGGATCCCATGTAAGCTTTACAGCGCCGTAACCCTTTTCCCATTTCTTGATAACAACAGGGGGATAATTAGTAACAAGTTCATTCCAGCAGTTTTCCTGGTTGAACACATAATAAGACAAAGGCTTATTGATGACCAGAATGTTGATCTTTGTTCCTTTAGCAAGATTGATCGTTTGCTTGGTCTTTCCGTTGAGTACTAATACTGTGCGATCTTTGGAGGACATATTGAAACCGCTGTCAGAATTGATGTTACCGCTTAAGGTAATTTTACCCATATTATGCAGAAGTCCGTATCCACCCCATATTGAGTGCATCTCAAGATCACCATCAATATATAACTTGTCATTTTCTGACGAAAGTATCAAATTTGAAAAGCAGGTATCATATGATTTCTTGCCATCAATAACAGATGCATTTTCAATGAAGTAAGTGCCGTTAACATTCAGTTTGCCGTTATTGCAATAGATAGTACCGGCAGAATGTGTGAGATCGCCATTGATCGTAAGCGAGCCGCAATTGATATCGATAGTGTCACCATTAGTAAAATCACAATTTCCGTTTATTATCATGTTAAGGCCAAAAAGATCAATGTTTCTCAGTTTCAGATCATCAGCCTTAACTTTGATGTTACTTCCGAGCTTATGGATACTCATGTTTCCGCTCCAGATGATCTCACGCTTTTCAGGATTAATCACCTTGATCTCATTCAGTATAGGAGAGTTTCCAAAGTATACATACTGGTTGGTTTTTCCGTTGAGCACTAATACAGAATTATCTTTAGTGTTCATTACAACACCACTGTCGGCATTGATGTTACCGCGTACGTTAACAGTACCGATATTGAGCAGAAGACCGTATCCACCCCATATTGAGTGCATTTCAAGATCTCCGTTAATGTCTACTTCGTCACCCTCTGCTGAAAGTATCAGATTTGAAAAGCATGTATCATATGATTTCTTGCCATCAACAACAGATGAATTTTCAATGAAGTAAGTGCCGTTAACATTCAGTTTGCCGTAATTACAGAGGATCGTGCCGGCAGAATGTGTGAGATCGCCATTGATCGTAAGCGAGCCACAATTAATATCGATAGTGTCACCATTAGTAAAGCCACAGTTTCCGTTAATTAGCATGTTAAAGCCAAAAAGATCAATTTTTCTCAGTTTCAGATCATCAGCCTTAACTTTGATGTTACTTCCGAGCTTATGGATACTCATGTTTCCGCTCCAGATGATCTCACGCTTTTCAGGATTAATCACCTTGATCTCATTCAGTATAGGAGAGTTTCCAAAGTATACATACTGGTTGGTTTTTCCGTTGAGCACTAATACAGAATTATCTTTAGTGTTCATTACGAAACCGCTGTCGGCATTGATGTTACCGCGTACGTTAACAGTACCGATATTAAGCAGAAGACCGTATCCACCCCATATTGAGTGCATCTCAAGATCTCCGTTAATGTTTATCTCGTCACCTTCTTCTGAAAGTATCAGACTCGAAAAGCATGTATCATATGATTTCTTGCCATCAACAACAGATGAATTTTCAATGAAGTAAGTACCGTTAACGTTTATTTTGCCGTAATTGCAGAGGATCGTACCGGCAGAATGTGTGAAATCACCATTGAAAGTGAGCGAACCACCATTAATATTAATAGTGTCACCCTGTGTCTTTACACAGTCTCCGTTAACTACCATGTTAAGACCTGCAAGATCAATGGTTTTCAAGTTAAGATTATCAGGCTTAATCCGGATATCACTTCCGAGCCTATTGACATTCATGTCGCCGCTCCAGATGATCTCACGCTTATTTGGATTAATCACCTTGATAACATTCAATATAGGACAGTTTCCAAAATTTACATACTGGTTGGACTTTCCGTTAAGCACTAATACAGAATTATCTTTAGTGTTCATCACGAAACCATTTTCAGCATTGATGTTACCGCTTACATTAACAGTACCAATATTAAGCAGAAGACCGTATCCACCCCAAATTGAGTGTGTCTCAAAATCACCATTAATGTTTACCTCGTCACCTTCTTCTGAAAGTATCAGACTCGCAAAGCAGGTATCATATGATTTCTTGCCATCAACAACAGATGAATTTTCAATGAAGTAAGTGCCGTTAACGTTCATTTTGCCGTAATTGCAGAGGATAGTACCAGCAGAATGTGTAAAATCGCCATTGAAAGTGAGCGAACCGCCATTAATGTCAATATTGTCACCCTGTGTCTTTACACAGTCTCCGTTAACTACCATGTTAAGACCTGCAAGATCAATGGTTTTCAAGTTAAGATTATCAGGCTTAATCTGAATGTCACTTCCGAGCCTATTGACATTCATGTCGCCGCTCCAGACTATCTCACGCTTATCAGGGTCAGTCACCTTGACTACATTCAATATTGGACAGTTTCCAAAGTTTACATACTGGTTAGACTTTCCGTTGAGTACTAATACAGAATTATCTTTAGTATTCATTACGAAACCATTTTCAGCGTTGATGTTGCCGCTTACATTAACGGTACCGATATTAAACAGGAAACCGTATCCACCCCATATTGAGTGTGTCTCAAGATCACCATTAATGTTTACCTCGTCACCTTCTTCTGAAAGTATCAGACTTGCAAAGCAGGTGTCATATGATTTCTTGCCATCAACAACAGATGCATTTTCAATATAGTAGTTGCCATTAATATTCAGCTTGCCATAATTGCAGTTGATAGCACCTGCAGCATGAGTGAGATCGCCGTTAATAGTCAGGCTAAATCCGTTCAGGTCAACATCTGCTGTAATATTGAGATTTCCATCAACGACTGTATCTTCAGTAAGTGTTGTGGCCTTATTCCAAGTTGTGGTCTCACTTGCGGTTGCCAGACGGGTTACAGCTACTGCTTCACCGATGTTCTCCGAGATCACTGCAGGAGCTTCCTCAATTGAAGCTGCATAGATGTTTGCAGCAGGTGCAGCCGCAGCTGTCAGCGCTAGAACACTTGCTGTAGAAATGATTGTTTTAATTCTGCATTTCATTTTGTTTCCTCCTTGTGCAGATCATTTAGATCAGTTTACGTCTATATTAAAAAGTAAGACGTGAAATATTAAAAAATATTACAAATACATTATAGCATAATGTCATCCTCAAGTCAATCGTTACAGAACTACATTGGATATATTGATAATTATTTAACGAAAAATGTCGATGTCTATTGTGCAGGCTGCATTTATTGTCTAAAATAATATGCCGATGTAAAATAATGAACCATTCAATTTTATGTGCACAGCACCTCAAAGAAACTATTGTTAACTAAACCAAACAATAAACCAGCTTCGTAATTCGTGCAAAGTCAGTTTTGATTTGAGTTGTATTCGCCGGTAATCTGTAAAAGGAGATGTAATATTAAAAACGGAACACTCCATGATTTGTACTCATTTGTCCATCAAAATCCACATTCAGATATAAAAATATTATCACATTAAGCGACACTAAAAGTGTGATATTTTGTGCCTTTTAGAGTTCTATAGAAATACTGTAAACTGAAAGAACTGAAGCCGATCCAAATTCTACAAGTGGCACCATCAAATTCGAGAACTTTTGTTTATAAAGTTTTCCAAATATGAAAAAGAACATATCTTCCATAGTTTTGCTGTGTAAATTTGTTTGATTCAGCTAAACTTTTTATAATTCGTATAAACAAATTGTGATATCAGAAAATATTTAACCAGTTATTGCGAATTAACAGTCAAAGATTGCGGTGTTGAAAAATTCTTGTTTACTTTTAATGTAAAATATTGTATTCTTGCTATAAGAGACAAAATGATAAGGTCATATATTTGGAAGTATGACTAAAAATGGAAGAACAAATTAAAATGTCTCTGTTTCCGGATATTCGTCCGGAAATCTTGTCCTGCTTTAGTGCAGGACAACAAATCAAAAAGGAGTGATTTGAGTGAAACATTCAAAAATGAAGAGAATTCTCAATGCAACTGTTGCATTGATGATGATCGGTGCTTCGGTACCCCTCACCGTTAATGCTGCAGGCTTCGACTGGAGCGGTTTTGCAGGAGGATTCGGCACTACCGGTAATGAAAATATCGGTTCTGATGCAGGCAGCGGCGGTAACGCTCAGTCAGGTCTTAATGCTAAGATCAAGAACGATATGCCTACCACTGTGCCCAGCGGTGTTGAACAGTCCAGCCGCTGCAAGGTCGAAAACAAGACCTACTACTGCAAGTTCTCAGGCAAAAACAAGAAGTGCAACGTTATCCTGCCCCCGAACTATAACTCCAGCAAGAAGTACCCTGTAATGTTCGTTCTCCACGGTATCATGGGAAGCGAGAATGATATGGTAAGCGGCATGGGCGTTCAGGAACTTATGACAGGTCTTATGTCAACAGGCAAGGCTGAGGAGTTCATCGTTGTATGCCCCAATATGTTCACCAGTAAGACCATGAGCGGTCCAAACGGTATCAACCAGCAGACCTGCCAGGAGTATGACAACTTCCTGTATGATGTTACAGAGAGCCTTCTGCCTTACATCAAGGAAAATTATTCCGTAAAAGAGGGCAGAGAGAATACTGCTATCACAGGTTTCTCCATGGGCGGCCGTGAGGCTATCTACTGCGGACTTATGCGTCCCGATGTTTTCGGTTATGTAGGCGGCGCTTGCCCTGCTCCCGGTATCACACCCGGTCAGGACAGCTTTATGGTTCACCCCGGCTGTATGCAGGAGAGCGAAATGAAGTTCAGGAACGTAGGTCCCGAGCCTGAGGTATTCATGATAACAGGCGGTACAAATGACGGCGTTGTTGGTACTTTCCCTCAGCAGTACAGCACAATACTCACCAGAAACGGTGTTAACCACGTATATCAGTCTATCCCCGGCGGCGGACATGATGCTAACTCTGTAAAGCCTCATCTTTACACTTTCATGAGATATGCTTTCAAGGGCGATGGTAATACAAGCAGCGGAGGCGGAGAAGTGATCAATCCACCTGTTGATCCCGATCCTAATGGCTGGTACTTCCATTGTGGATTTGAAGGTACTTCAGACGGATTCACAGGAAGAGGTTCCGCAAGCGTAGCTTCAAGCAGCGATACTGCATCCGCAGGCAGCAGCTCGCTGTATGTATCAGGAAGACAGAGTGCATGGAACGGTGCAAGCTATACACTTGATTCCACTACTTTCAAGGCAGGTAATTCGTACAGCTTCAGTGCTATGGTATCCTACCTCAGCGGTGATGCAACAGATAAGTTCCACTTCACTATGCAGTATACCGATGCAAGCGGAACAACAAATTACACAAAGATCGCATCCGAAACAGTTTCAAAGGGCAAGTGGGTACAGCTTGCAAACAAGAACTTCACGATCCCCGCCGGCGCATCAAATATGCAGATCTATGTTGAAACTGACAGCTCTACCACATCATTCTATGTTGATGAAGTGATCGGTGCGGCAGCAGGTACAACCATAGATGCAAACGGTAATAACGGCGGTGCCACCAACCCTTATCAGCCTGAATATAGTTATCCTACAAATATCAGGGTGAACTACAGTTCTCAGTATCATCAGGTACAGTTCACATGGAACGCAGTTCCCAATGCACAGAACTACGGTATCGCAGTATATCTGGCTGGCAAGTGGAGGATCCAGACCCAGTCTATTTCCGGTTCAACTACGTCTTATATAACTCCCAAGAACCTGACACCCGGCATGACCTACAAGGTAGCTATCGCTGCTAAGGTTAACGGTACATGGGACGTTACAAATGCTATCAAAAATGCTGTGACAGTCACCATAAAATAATTGGCTGATATTGATCTGATTTGATAAACGCAGATTTATCAGACTGTTAGTGGCAAAAAAAGAATCAGACAACCAAAAAGAAAACCTATGCAAAGCGACTAAGAGAAATCTTGGTCGCTTTTGTTATGTTGCATTGAGCCTGTATTCAACCTGTGACACTTGTATTGTACTATTGGATGCATGAATGGAGTTCGTAGATAGGATCACGAATGATCCTCTTTTTCAGAGCATTTGAGTTTATAGAGAATCTGAGGTCAACTTATAGTTTAAATAATCATTAAATCCCATGCTTGCTCCATCAATAATCCCGCTTGATAGTATTCACAAAACGGACAGCAAAATATTGTTATATTCAACAAAAATCCGTTGTATACTATTAATAAAGAGTGACAATCGGTTTAAAATATGATATAATACACAAAAGAAAGATTAAATAATTTTTAATTGTTTTGCCAAAATAAATACATTGCATACCAGATAGAACATTCAACAAACCGACAGGCAGGAATTTTATATGAACGTCACTAAAACCGTATCAGACAATATATGCATATTCTCCGTTGAGGGCAGGATAGATTCTGTAACTTCATCAATGCTCGACCAGGCGCTAAAAGAAGTTACAGACATTGCCGACAGCATAACCATAGATTTTGCCAAGGTGGATTATATCTCATCGGCTGAATCGAGGGCATGAAGTACAAGGAGTACGAATTGCATCTTGAAAAAGGCAGCGCACTGTTCCTCTACACCGATGGCGTAACGGAAGCCACAAACAGTAATAATGAACTATTCGGCACGGAAAGGCTGATCGCTGCACTGAACCGCAGTAAAGTCAGCGACCCCAGAACCATGCTGAATGATGTGAAAAATGCGGTCGATGAGTTCGTTGGCGATGCAGAACAATTTGATGACCTTACAATGCTGGGTCTTATACTTAAATGACACAACAAACGGCGGACTGAAAAAGCCCGCCGTTATTTTATCATTAGTAATAACATATCACAGAAACGCCGTAATAAGTCTGGTGGTGATCTCGCGCCTTGTCATGGCGGCGAGGTCGTTCTCATCTATATCGAGTATATACCTTTCATATCCGTTTATTATTTTTGCTCCGCTGGGATGCTGCAGCACTCTTCTGAATCTTGTGCCGTAGGTCGCGTGAACATGACCGTGCAGAAGATATTTCGGGCGGCAGCGTTCAAGAAGTTCATTGTAACATTCAAATCCTCTGTGGGGAAAATCGTCCATATCACCGTAACCCCTTGCAGGAGAATGTGTCACCAGTACATCGAATCCCGATGAATTAAAGATGGTGGGCTTGTACTGCCAAAGTCTGCGGCGCATCTCCTTTTCGGTATACATATAAGGCTCCCTGCCGTATTTCATCGAACCGCCAAGTCCGAAGAACCGTACACCTTTATATTTGAACACCTTTCCGTCGATATTCTCACAGCCCTCGGGGGGATGCTGCTGATATGCGGTGTCGTGGTTGCCGGGAACATAAAGCAGCGGCACTGTGCTCATAGTCACAAGAAATTCAAGATACTCCGCTTTAAGGTCTCCGCAGGATACTATCAGATCTATACCTTTCAGCTTATCCGGGGTAAAATGATCCCACAGCGCCTTTGATTCCTCATCTGCTATTATAAGCACCTTCATAGCATATCCCTCCTTTCTTCTCCGCTTTTCACAGCAGATATGTATGATCTGTCAGAATTCAAACTCTCCGTCAATATTCTCATTAAGCCATTCCATAGCGGCTATTTCCGAAGTTTTCATTTTTTCCTGATCGGCAGTTATCCTGCTGCCCGAAGAATTGCTTTGCTGGATAATGATACCGTCCTTGGAACGCAGTTCTCCCGAAAAAGGATCCATGCCGCCGTGAACTATGGCATTCTTCATAAAAGCCAGCAGTTTTTTAGTCTGATATGGTGCTTTCGGAGTTATGATATCCACGACCCCAGTTGAAAGACCGAACCAGTAGTTGGTCGGGACGGATATTTTCATTTTCTCGCTTATATCCCATATACCGGATAGTACCGACTGCACCATCTGAACGTAATACTTGCCCCAGTTAAAGTAAGGCTTGCCAAGATATACGTCCTTGTCCTCTTTTATAAGGAAAAGCCCCGCGCGTGTGGATACGTCAGCTACACTTGAACAGTCAAAGTCAGCAAACATCTGAACGCCTTCCTTAGCCCATTCTCTGCGATATCGATGCGGTGCGTTGGGGTTATCGCATTTAAGGGATATTCTGCATTCGGGATCTATCATAGATACTCCCACAGCAAAAGCATTCAGCACTCTCACGCTGGTGTTGTCCATGGTTCTCGCTAGATAACCTATCTTCCTCTGAACATTTCCACTGCATTCGGTAAGCAGTCTGTCTGCCGCAAGTATGCCCATAAGGAATGAAGCCTCATACATCCTGCCGTAGTAACATCTTACCGATGCTGCCGTTTTACCGAAAGAGCAGTTGAGTATCTTGACATCCGGATACTTTACCGATGCCTTTACTGCATCTCTTAGCATTGACGGCGATACCGTAAATACTATGCCACAGCCATCGGATACAGCTTTTTCAATAGCATCACAAACATTGTTCTCTTCACATATGTAAGCCTCTGTGACGACATTATCTCCTGTCATCTCATCCACCAGCAATCTGCCTGCCTCATGGCTGTCGATCCAGCGCGATTCGTCTATATCAGCATCGTATATGAAACCGACTTTCAGGGGTGATACAGCGGTATACCTCTTTGTGCCTGCGAACAGCTTTGATATAAGCCCTTTCTGATCTGCGGCTTCAGGGACCGAATCGAAATAGAAAGTATCAGTAAGACCGCTGCCTGCTATAAGCTCAGCACTTGCGGTCCTTATATTCTTGATTACCTGCTCCTCGCTGTCACACAGAATGGTCTTTATCGGAAAATTTCGATATATACATCAGGAAAGCTTCTGACAAATCGCGTATATCCGTTATTTTCAGCGTGCTCCTGCAATGTCTGCAAAATTTGAAAAAAGTGGATTTCAGATCGGCGCAGGTATTCTCTTCCCACTTATGATCGAGAGTTTCACCCAACAGACCTGCCAGACACTGATACGAACCAACATCTTTCAGAACGATGTAGGGATTCTTCGTGACATCATAAAAATCCATATACTCAGCATATGCCTTGTACTTTTTGGTATCATTCTTTTCGGGAACTATACGCCTTACTTACGCAAGTATGAACTCCATGCCGCCGTATTTGGATACCGATACCCGCTTGTTGCCCTCCTGCACATAGTAATCATTCATATACTCGTACACGATTATCGCATCGCGGATACCCTCTTCCAAAAATGAATCGTACAGCTTCCACCATTTTATAGCAAACTCCGAGGCTTCTTCCAGAAGAGGCATGAAGTTGTTGGCAAACGCGTTGTTCCGCCCCTGCTCCTTATTGCCTATTATACGGTCTACAGGCAGCTCGATAAGCCCGAGTTTTACCACTTTCAGAGAATTGTTTATCTCCTCGTTTGCATCAAGCACGGGAAGATAAGGAGATGTGTTGTTTTTCCTGGCTTCTGCCACGGCTTCTTCCGCAAGCCGTTTTGCTGCTTTATAATCCGACCTCATAGCTATCAATCCCTTTCATAATACTAGGTGTTATAACTATCAAATCAATTATCTATGTTCTCTATAATATATTATAACAGCGCCGAGTATATATGTCAATAGTTTGAAATAATTCCACACATTTAACATTATAAGATCGTTTATCAGCTTTCTTCCTGAGCGATGTTCTGCTGTTTCATTTCTTAGCCTTATGATAATAATAAAACCTCCAAAGCAGTGTATCTTATATTATACACTACTTCAGAGGTTTACACATATTTTTGGATACTGTCATTTTATGATATTAGCAATAGCTGCTGAGATCACGTCTTCTATACCGCAGACCTTATCCATTTTATCTTTATCGGGAGCGTTTCTCAGTGCGGCGATACCTGCTCTCCACAGAACTAGAGTATTGACCTTCAATGACTCTATACGCTGTGACATTTCGCTGTTGCGGGTGTACATATCAGATATCATCATGATACACTGGGATGCTATATTTGCCGAGAGAACAAGGTCGTGAAGCCTTTTGTCAGCCATTATGTGATAGTATTTTCCATCGGCGTTCTCGGATATGTTCTTCATATTTTCGCTCAGTGCCTCAGATGCTGAATGTATCTCATTTATACAGTTCTCAAGCACTTTTTTCATGGTGTCCAGCAGGATATTTTCTTTGCATAATCCGATGTATATTTCCTGAAAGCTTTCAGATATTCTCTGAGCTTCTTTGTCCGCTTTCTCAGCTTGGTCGATGAGCCTTGCGTAACCTATAGCCCCCACATATCCCTTGTATCGTGCGAGACCGTTTATTTGCAGCTGCTGTGAAGCGAGAGTAAGTATGTTTATCGCCTTATCAGGCATAAGATCCTGTTGAAGTTTAAATATCATTTCTGATGTATCTGCTATCCGCTGCTGAACATCTAAGGCATAGGATGGCAGAAGCTCAAATGTCATCATATCGGCGGTATAAGTTTTGTTAAAGTTCAGCATGGCTTGTTCACCTTAGCAAGCTTGATATACTTATCAAGATCTATCTTCTTAAAAAAATTATAACTGTCACAATTTATATCCTGACCAAATATACCCATCTGGACTGGTGATGAAATGACTATATCAGTATCGGGTATATTGAAGATCGCACGGAACTGGTCTTCCGTAAGGGGCTGACCATAATAGGGATACCAATTCTTTTCGTGGAATGACATGGACTCCATCACCCTCAGCACGACACGTCGTAAAAACATTACCGAGCACATGGGGTAGAAGCATTTTTTCATATTAATAGGTTCCGACGGGCTTTTCAGCCTTATCTCGGAGTTGAACACCTCGTCATTGCTGTAGCATGAGCTGAACACTTTAAGGTCAACACCTATGCCGTATTCTTCAAGCAGTTTTATCAGACTGAGA
The DNA here is from genome assembly GCF_900112155.1 of Hominimerdicola alba. Classification (GTDB taxonomy): domain Bacteria; phylum Bacillota; class Clostridia; order Oscillospirales; family Ruminococcaceae; genus Hominimerdicola; species Hominimerdicola alba_D. The sequence continues at coordinate 36,024 of NZ_FOKQ01000020.1, forward strand.
GTCAGCGCGCCGCGGTTGGTGACTGCCTGCTCTAAGGTGTGAATTGAATATGCCAGATTGAACCATATAGTAACGAATTTTTTCTCTCTTGCTCTTGTGAGCCTGTACATTGTCTTCGGAGTACCTGCCACGTACGCGGGAATATTTGGGTGAGAGCCTGCCATTGCCTTTTCCTGCCTGCGTCTGTAAGTTCTTATCGGCATAGTCTTTTCAAATTCCTTCAGCATTTCCAGCGTAAGGTCATAATTACCCGTATATCCGCCGATAAGATAATCTACAGCATTATCAAAGGTATCCTCGGGAAAATCGGGACGTCTGATGATACTGTGCTGTTTGAGAAATATTTTGTCGTTTACTTTAGGTTTGCTGAGTATGTACATCTGCATATCACTCAGACTGTTGAACGCCGCATTGTATACAGTCATTTTTTTGTATTGGTATACTTTGAGGTTCATAAATTCTGTCATCTTCTTGTATCTCCGTTTCGTATTTCGAAAACTATCTTATTGAATACGCTGAATATCCCGCTGCTTATTCTTCCATTGCCGTTGTAGTATTTTGCCATTTCTCTCTGCAGGAATGCCAGATACTCGTTGTCCTTGGTCTCAATGAATTCATATCTGACGATTGCCTCGACATCGTAACTCTGGTGATCCAGGTACTTCTTTATGCTGGTAGCATCACGGGTGGTGAATATACCCGGAGCTGCTGTCTGATTTTCTTTGCTCCATGCAGTTGTAGCATTGCGGAAGACCGCAGCGAACTCAAACCACTGAGGGTGATCACGAAGTATATCCTTTTCGAGTCTGTTATCGTAATCAACATATATCGCTGTGAATCTCTGCATAAGAGATTCCTCTATCTTCTCACGTGTGCTGTAGTTCCTGTCGGCACCGTCGCCAGCGGTGTTGCCTGCGGCAATGATACGGAAGTTCGGATGGCGCATTACACGCTCGCCGTTGGGGAAACAGTAGCTGGCATCTTTTGAATTTGACATAAAGCTGTTGAGCTTTACTGCTGCCCTGATATTGCCGTTATCGAACTCATCGCAGAAAACTATACCGCCGTATTTGTATGCTCTGTAGAATGCAGGGTAGTTATATCCGCCGTCCGCTGTCTGGAATCCCAGCAGGTCGTATTCCTCGTTTATGTAGCCGATATCCAGATATTCCAGTCCCAGTAGTCTTGCTATCTGACCAACAAGGAAAGTTTTTCCGCAGCCAGAGGGCCCTATCATATACGGGTTGGAATCTTCGATAACAGCGGTGATTATATCATCGAAATGCTCATGATAAAGAGCATTGTTTTTTGCGATATCCTCCTGCTTTTTCTCCATGAGCTTTTCAAACCTGTCTTTGAAAGGATAGGTTTCATCAAAGAAGAAATTCGGAGTCATATCCGCGGGTTCAGTGCATCTCTGAGCATTTATCTGAACTATAGTGGGACGTACTCCTGCCGTCACCTGAACGGGTGCGACTGCAGCAGCGGCTGCTTCAGCTTCAGCCTTTTCGGTATCGAAATTCTTGCTGAACTCATCAACGCGGATTATCCTGTTTACCAGATCACTGCTCTTGTTTACCTCTGTGAGAATATTTTTCAGTTCGCCGTTGTTCAGCATCGATGATGCTCTGTCGATCGCCTTGTTAGCCTCAGTGTTTATGCGGAACAGCTCTGCGGCAGTGTTGTCCTTGATGCCTGCGGCTAACATTTTAAGCTCTCTTATCTTGCTGTCCGCAGAATCTATGACCTCTCTGACCAGCTTATCCTTTTCAAACACTATGCTGTCATGCTCTTCGTTAAGAAAAGCATCGAAAGCTTCTCTAAGTTTGAATTCCGCGTTCTTTGCTTCTCTGGTGAGCTTTTCAGTCTCGCTCAGTGTAAGATCTTTGATGGTCTTCTCGTTCTGCTCCACAAAATTTTTGAAGCTGTCAAGACGATCTTCCGTAAGGTCAAGAGTGTGTCTTGCGCCCTCAAGTGTCTCCTCGCTGTTTTTCAGCATCATCTCGGATCTTGCTATCCTGTCTTCGGTGATATCGTATATACCGCAAGCCATTTGAGCATAGCCGATAAGCCTTTCACATTCAGCTTCCTTGTCATGAGCGCTGCATAATTTCATAACACCGCTTATCAGCGATGAGGCAAAACTTTTCTCATCGCTGTAGTACTGTCTCAGCTCGCAGCCGAAAGTATTTATATAGTAGATATTCTTTTCAGCTGTCGGTATATCAGCGATGGTGCACATGGTCTCGATGTATATCTGCTTATCATTGAAACAAAGGTACAGCTCTTTAGTGAACAATCCAGAATGGTAAATGCCGTTATTTTCAAATATTTTCAGAAATACTGCATTTGCAAACCCGTAGTCCTTGGTTGCTTCGCCAAGGGGAAGCACAGTGCGGTAGATGTCTTCCGCATCGTTCATCATTTCTATCGGCTTTTTTTCGCTGCGGGAAGTTATAATGCTGTCCACCAGTTCATACAGTGTTTCCTCTGAGCCGAAAACATTTTTTTCGGGCTCCCGCTTTACCACAGCGAGGTATTTACTCAGCGGAACATATTTATCGTCCTTTTTTAAAGCCGCCTTTACTGCCTGCATTACTGCATCTATCCTGCTTTTTGCCATATCCGTTCCTCTATTCGTTATCTTTATGTAAGTATCTGTCAATTATTTTAGCGCCGGGTATTCCCAAAAGATCTTCATTGATATTTTTGATCTCTCCGCCGCTGATCTGTCGGTAATAATATCCTTCCTGTGAACTGTCAAGGCTTTTTATCAGCCTTGTGCAGCACATTCTTGATTGTACAAACATCTTGTTTTTATGTCTGAACACCTCATGTACTACCGAGAACTCGCTTTTTCTGTCATCATAGAGTTCTTCTTCACATATCTGAGTTATCAGTTCACTGCGATTGTCATAAATAGTTTCCTTATCCGACATGAAGACCTTTTCGTCCCATGGCAGCAAAGCACCTTTTACATTATCACTGCCGATACTGCATATCAGCCGCACTTCCTCAGACATATCAGCTTTTTCAAGATCGGGAGAACTTTCATCGTAGAATATCACCTGTTCGTCTTCGATCATCCTGCTTCGGAGGATATTATTCCTGATATCATAGAGATATTCATGCCTGATTTCTCTGTCTGTAAAGCTTTGAGTAATTACCTCTGTTTTTCCATGGGCATACATCACCGTGACCTTTGCCGTGTGATTGCCGTCAAAAAGATTCGCAAGAGTGTACACGTGTTGGTTATCCTGTGAAGTAAAGCTGCATGGCAGAACTTTTTCATTTCCATTGACTGTGCATGATATCATATATCTGTTTCTGTTTCCTTTGATGTTTGAAAGCTTGAATTCAGCTTCTGCATCACTGTATATCTTTGAAAGAAAGTACCCGATGAAGTTTTCAGAAAACATACCTGTACCGAACGGCAATGCCTTTTCTCCATGCTTCCTGCATTCGGCAATAAAGCTGAATCGCCCGGGAGAGCTCAGTCTTTTTCGGTTTTCCATTATCTCGGAAGTATATTCATCGAAACAGCTTTCGGGACATTTGAGATACAAACGGTCTGCTGCTTTTGCAAGCATTGAGAAAAAGTCGTCATATTCGCATAGATTGATAGACTTATTTCCGTTATATATCAATAACAGTGCCTGTGTGTTTTCCGGAATTATGTAATATCTTATCAGATCTGCTTTTTCGATCTGAGATATCTCCACTTGGGTCTTGCTCATGAATGGTGTCATAGTTTACGCACTCCTGTACGCTATAAATGATTCTTTAAGGAATATTATACCATATCTTTTAACAAAAGTAAAGCAACCGATCTTTGCAAAGATGTAAACCTTAGTTGACATTATTGGTTATCTATTCATTAGAATGACATTCTTTGATCCACGATCTAATACTTTTGTTTTCTTTATTTTCCAATCAACTACCCAATGCCTTTGCAGAAAAGATATTTGCGCTCATTCAGCCCAAACCTTACAGCATCATTGAGTTTTCCTTTTCCGCTGACCATAGCATTTTCAAGCCACGCGAAAAACTGGAAAACAAAGGCATTATGTAAAATTATGTAATCCAGTCAAATTCATTAATTATTAAAAAATGAACTTGACATGAACATAACTTTGATGTATAATATAATAAACAAATATTTAGACAATATCACAATTATATAAAATGAGAATAACAATTCAGGCGGATGTTGCCTTAATTAAGATCATGGCGATAAATGAGGTGATGCTGTAAATATGGAGAGCTTGATATCGCATTTAGGGGCGATGCAGTTCGCACAGATAATCGTAAAATGCTGGAATGAGTGTTTTATCTTGTTTATGCTTTATTCGATGCTTGTGGGCAGGCAGGACGATAAACGCTATCAGGTAATAAATAGCAGGGCGGTTCTGCTCACAAAAGAACTTACCCTTTTTTATATATCGGTGCTGATCTACAATTTAAGTGATATTTTTGTTCTTATCTTCGGGGGACGTAACAGCAGTACCGCTTATTATATAGTTCGTATCGGAACTTTTACATACTATGCTTCCTGCGCAGGTATCACGCAGTTTATTCTGAAAATAATACGAAAATACATTGCTGACAAGCACGGTATGAAAGGTCTGCGGCGAATGATAATCGCTGTGCAGGCAGTACAGTATCTGCTGTATGCGATGCTGATAAGCAATCGGTACACAGGGATCTTTTACCAAATAACCGAGGATAACCGATATGAGCGTTCCCGGGGATTCCCGATATGGCAGCTGACTACGATAATCACCTATATTTTCATAATATGTGTTACGGTGCTTGAATGGAAGCGGATCTACAGTTTTCTGGCAAAAGCTGTTATCACGGCAGCGGGTTTTCATACTGTGGCTATGATAGTCAGCCTTAATATGACATATAATCTTAACAGCACAATGGCTTCATTTGCGGCACTGATATTATTCATGCTGCATGAACAGAACAAGAAAGACAGTTTTATAAGAAGTATCCATGAACTGGAGAAGACACAGACTGAGCTGGAAAGATCAAACTACCTGCTGGAACAAAGCAAGAATCAGCTGCTTATCGCGCAGATACAGCCCCATTTCATAAACAACTCGCTGATGACGCTATGCGCCCGCAGCCGAGAGTATCCCGATGTATACGAGGGACTGAAATATTTTTCCATGTATCTGCGGTCGCATTTTGATATACTTAGCGAAGAAAGCCCCATAACTTTTGAACAGGAGATGGACAATATCGAGGCTTATCTGACACTTGAACGCATGAATTACAAGGATAAGCTGCAAGTCGATTACAACATAATGTGTGATGATTTTACAGTACCTGCACTGTCTGTTCAGCCACTGGTGGAAAATGCCGTAAGACACGGCATATCTCGTGAAAATGGGGGTACGGTGGGTATCAGCTCGTTCCGCAAAGACGGATATATCGTCATTGAGGTAAAAGATGACGGCACGGGAGACCGTCCTGATATCGAAAAGAACAAAGAGCGAAGGGGCGTTGGACTTGAGAATATAATAAAAAGGCTTGATCTGGTCTGCGGCGGCAGGCTGGAACTTATGAAAGTACCTGACGGCACTGTTGCGCGGATAACCATAAAAGAAGAGTCTGGAGATGAGAAGATTGATAACGCTGTCGGTTGACGATCAGCCTGAGATATCCGAGATGATGCAGCATCTTATGAATAAGATCGACCCCGGTGGCACACACATGACTGCGAATACTGCGGAGCAGGCATTCAAGCTGCTTTCAAAGGAAGTGCAGATAGTTTTTCTTGATGTGGAGATGCCCGGTATCAACGGGATCGATCTGGCAAAAAAGATTAAGGATTTTTATCCCAAGCTGAATATAATATTTGTGACGGGATTTACAAAATACTGCTATGAAGCTTACGGCGTTCACCCCAGCGGGTATCTGAGAAAACCTGTTTTTGAGGAAGATCTGAGGCGTGAACTGCAGAATCTGCGATACCCGATAGACGCGCCTCAAAGCCGTTTACTTGTGAGATGTTCGCCTTTTGCTCTGTTCGACAATGGCAAAGCTTTTGTTTTTCACAGGAGCAGGACGCTGGAAATGTTCGCGTACCTTGTCTACCGTAACGGGGCACTGTGTTCAAACGGGGAGCTGTTGGGCATATTATGGGATGGAGATCCGGACAAGCAGGGATATCTGCGGCAGCTTATAAAGGATATGATCGAATCCCTTGACGAGATAGGTGAGAGGGATCTTATAGAAAAGAAATACGGAAAGATTGGTATCAAGCACGGTTCAGTGAGATATGAGGGAGAACTGGAGACCATAGCTGATGAGTTTTCATGGGTATAAAGACCTTTCCTCCAATGTGAAGGAGGGAGGGTCTTTTTTATGTGAAAATACAACAAAACAAGTGGTGCGAAAATTTTTTCGTAAGGAAAAAAAGTTATTTTTGAACAGCCTTTGCAAACATCGTAATAGCAATATATTTTCATCTGATTTTCATTATATTTTCACCACCTGAACACACGAAACGTTTTCGCTGTGACGGCTTTGTAACACTTGGTATGATATAATCATAATAGATAAAATCATAAAACATATGAATTAATTGAGCGAAACTATTTAACACTGTGTTCAAATAACAACATAAGAAAATGATTGAAATAAATTTCCGAAGGGGGGATACCTGTGAAAAAGATAAAGCGTTTGATCCCGCTTCTTATATCAACAGCGATGCTGTTCAACTGCTTTCCTGTTGAATTGATGGCAGCATCAGCGGAAGAGATAACAGCTGAGACATCGGAAGAAACAACAGTAACAGACATCGGCGGGCTTGAATATCAGCAGCTGAGTGCTTATCCCGGCAGAGATGGTTCGGAATCGGTATCTCTTGACGGACTTATGCCTTCAAATGCGACCCTTACTGTTCAGAAGTACAGCGACACCGAAAGCGGCGCTATATGTTCTTATGATATAACCATAACCAAGGACGGCGAGGTATTTCAGCCTGAATCGGAAGCACCTATCACCGCGAAGATAACAAACAGCAAGATAGGCAAGGCAAATGCTGCCAACAAGAATATGCGTCTGTGGCACATATCCGATGACGGCATACGCCAGGAGATAACTGATTTTTCCGTAGAGGGAGATACTGTTATCTTTCAGGCAACAGGATTCTCGCTTTATGAGATAGACGATGGAACTATCCCCCTCAGGACTTATGAATTCTATACACCTGATGACAGCGGGGTATATTCACTTTATTACTTCCCGACATCATCGGGCAGAGAGATATGCGAACAGACGATAAAGGGCGATGAAAAGCCTATCTTTCCTCAGCTGCCTGTGCTTTTGGAATCAAGAACGAAGACATTCATAGGCTGGTACGTATACAATGAGGTTACAGGAACTTACGATGAGGGGATAGATTTTTCAAACGTGCCCCCTGTTACAGAGGATAGTCAGGGAGTGGTAAAAGTCGGGGCTGTATATGCAGACTGTATATTCGTGGTATTTCACGATCAGCGAAATGCTGACGGCACACCCGGTGCGATACTTGCTACAAAAATGGTCACGCTGACAGATGAGGTAAATCAGTTCAGCGTAGATGATGTGACTGCTACACACGATGGAAGTACATTTGTACAGGGTACAGAACATCAGGAGATACAGGCACCCCATATGGAGTTCAAGGGCTGGTCTTACGATTATGCTGTAAACGAAGACCCCAACGCAGACCGCACTCCGCTTCCGTCGGTCATAGCAGTAGATGTTGAGAATCATGTTGGTCCTTCACATACTATCGACCTTTACCCCATATTTGAACCTCTGCGCTGGATAACATTTATTTCGGGCGCAACAGGAAGCGGTGCTTCGTATATCCCGCCCTGTTCGGTTGAAGCAAAGAACGGCGCGTGCAGTGATGATATCCGTGTACCGCGCCGAGAGGGTTATAATTTCTATGGCTGGTATCTTAGAGAAGAAGGACACGAACCTGTAAGGATAACTGACCATTTGGCTGATCTTCTGGAATCGCCTGCATTTGATGCCGAACAGCTGGAACATATGCATATTGAGAACGGACGGCTGATCTTCGACCATGATCTGAAATTAGAGGCATTCTGGACTCCTGCACAGACGAAATACACTATCATCTGCTGGAAGCAGAAAGCCAATTATGATGAAGACGATGATTACGATTTTGAAACAAGTGAGCAGATATCCGCGCTTACAGAAACAGTTGTATCAGTACCTGCAAGCTATCAGAACTGTCCCTATACAGGATTCCATTATGCGCGTTGTGACGAAAGCAAAGAAGCCGCAGGCAACGGAACTACCATACTGAATGTGTATTATGACCGCAATGTGCATACGGTAACATTCAGGACAACAACCCCAAGCAGGATCATACATACCGTGACTGCCCGATACGGTGAGGATATAAGCGATATATGGTCATTCACAGGCAGCAATAACGTTTCCTACCCTCAGACCAATCCGCCAACTTCATGGAAACCTGTTGGTTCATCCACATACAAAGAGCGTATCACCCGTATGGAAATAATGCCCGATGAAAATCTGACATTCGATCATACCACAACTTCTAATCAGACACGTTATTTCCACTACTACGTTGAGGCACTTCCCGGTGCTGAGAACGTCAGGACATTCAGGGATAAAGGCTATTCCCTTTACCTTGATCTTACCCATGATTTCAACTATATAAACTACGCTGCGGATTTCTGGGAGCTTAAGGGTTTTACAAGAGAATGTGCGGCTAATGAGAACAACGTTGTTGTGAACGTAGGAAGTAACACCTCATGGAACAACAACACCATTCCGAATTCGTCTTTGTATTTCTACTACACCAGAAATAGCTACACGATCGAATTCATGGATTCAAGGGACAATAGTCTTATAGCTGATATATCCGTGCTTTACGGAGACAATATCGAAAACTATCTGGGCGGTGTACAGCTTCCCGAAGCGGAGGCAGGGTGGAGTTTCAGCGGTTGGTATTTCGATCAGCACTGTTCCGCGAAAGCAGACCTTGACGACATGACCATGCCTGCCCACAACATGATAGTATACGCGGGCTGGGAAGCGGAGTGGTATCTCATCGAGATAGACCCCAACGGCGGTCAGCTGCCTGAGGGTTCCTCCACATGGTTTTGGGAATCTTATCACGGTGACAAGATAGTGGAGTATATCCACACCACAAGAAATTATGTTCAGGACGATAACGGTGAGTATTATTACCACCTTTATGACAGAGATTATTATCATCTTTCCAAAGAATGGGATCCTGCGGAATCAGCCTGCACCGACAGACGTGCTTTTTACTCACAGGAGCTGGAAGGCGCAGACCTCAGCAGGAGATACAGGGCAGAAGACAAGCAGATGTATCAGTATGCGGGCTGGTATGAGGTCGACAGGGAGACAGGTCATGAAACACCTTTCAACTTCGATCAGGAAGTAGACCATGATATACTGCTGCGCCTGCACTGGAAAGAACTGGGCGCTTACCATATAGACTATCACGCAGGTGACGGTACGATAGACGCACGAGATGAATCGGAAGATGATGTGTTCCTGCTTCTGGCAGAATCTGTTTACACAGGAAACGCAAAGGCAGTTGTTACAAGATCAGCCGTTGCGCCGGCGGGTATGAACTTCATCGGCTGGCATATTCGAGGCGATAAGAGCGGACGTATCTATCCGCCCGGACACAGCTTTGAACTGAAAGAATCTTACTCAGAAATAACCATGACAGAAGACGGTACTGAAAAGCGCATTATAATCATGGAGGCAGTATATATCCCTGTGGATACGGCAACTGTCATATATGATGCCAACGGAGGTTCATTGAAAAGCGGTATGCCCACGGCAGGGTATGAGGATTGTATGTTATCCTACGGCGGACGTATAGGCGTTGACCCTGAAAGGGACTACGAGAACAGCCGTCCTGTATACAGTGTTACGAACACTTCTGTAAGAGTTAGTCATCTGCTGAACAATTCCCACATAAAACTCAGCGGAGATATATTTGAGAACCTGAATTACCGTTTTACAGGCTGGAATACCAAGCCTGACGGAAGCGGCATACATTTTGAAGCCGGAGCCAACCGTCTGATAGACACGGCAGTTACTGCGGGCTTTGACGGCACTCCCCAGACATTGTATGCTGAATGGGAAGTCAAGGTTTATTTCGACAAGAATAAGCTGGATTCAAACTGGGGCGGAAACTGGGAAGAGCAGGACAGTGCTTATCACTACGACGCTTATAACGATATGTATTACCGCGAAGTAAAGCTGAATTCGGCACTTCACGAACAGCCGTCATGCACACCTCACTGCAACGACCCGCTGATAGTATTTCATTACTGGAGCGCACAGCGTTACAGCAGCGGTCAGGGTTCTGTTCCGGAGTTTGACTTTGAGACGATCATCACCCGGGAAATTACCCTTTACGGCTACTGGAACAGTCCGCCTGAGGTAATCGTACACGCAGTAGATGCATCTGACCCAAATCTGGTGCTGAAAGACAGTGAATGGCGCAAACAGAGTGCTATAACATTCACGGCAGATGTGCCTATCGACATAGGTACGGAAAGCACGGCAAGAGTGTATGCCGAGCCGATACCCCTGGCAGGTGAGCACTACACTTTCGATTTTGCCTGCATAAGCGATGCGTTTATACAGACAGGTCTTAACAATATCTCAGATAGCCGAAGTATAACGGATATACGCTATGATACTGATGCCAGGGCTGTAAAGATAACATACAGCAGCGGTACAGAAAGTATACTGCCTTCTGACCAGGAAGTATATCTGGTGTTCCATAAGCGTCCGAAAGACGTGGATATTGGATATGTTGAAATGCAGTTTTCAGGGGCACTCGATGAAGTAGAGACCATAGCGGGGGCACCGAAGACTGCGGCGGTGGCAAATTATGTGATGAATAATGAGCTGACGACACCGCTGGATTATCCGGTATCAAATGATAACCGCGAGTACTACTCCTTTGCATTCGGAAGCCGGAATGCGGCAAGTGCGGAAGATCTGACGATGATAACAGCTTCATCGAACAGCAACAGCTCGCGTCCTTATCTGGAGATACGCAACACTTGGCGGGGATTTGAATACTCGCTGAACGGCACAGATTTTGTAAACTGCGGCTATGATATTCAGCTTTATGTTGTATACTACGCTACACAGCCGACCATCATCACTTTGAGCGAAACCACGGCAGGTCTGCCAGAGGATATATTAAAGGAATTTCAGTATACAGTGAAAATCACTGAAACTAAAACTGTCACAACGACACGGTACAGAAAATCCAAGTATGGTGTAGGAAACTATCAGCAGTACGGATCACCTGTTGTTGAATCCGAGAGTCCGACAGAATATGATGAACAGAATATAGACCTTTGTGACGGACAGTCAGTATCATTTGCGCTGTTCTATTCAAAGATCCCGAATAATGATGAAGAATACACGGAAGGAAACTATTGGTACCGTGATGTTATAGTTACCGAGATAACTCAGAACTTCACTGTTGAGCAGACAGCTGTACCTGAATTTGAAACGGATATAACTTCGACTTCATCGAACGGTACGGTAGATGCGGGTACGCTTGCATATTCCTATACCACAGCCGAAAACAGCGCAGATCATACAGTGAACTATAAAAACACTCATACTCCAATGCCGCTGATTCTTCACGTGGCTGTTGCGGAAAACGACGGATTTATCGCAAGGGACGATCTGCGAGTAAGTGACAGCAGTGTATACACAAAGAGCATAGACATAGGCTCGGTGTATGATCTTACTGCAATAGACCCCGATACGCTGATAAGCGACAATAACAGATATATGTTCGGCATGATAGCTGCGGCTGACAAGAAGCCGAACGGTGAACTTGCAAACATCGAGATGCCTGTTACGAATCTCAGCTATCAGATGACAGCCGAGCAAGATATTTATCAGCTGTGGCTGAACAACGATACCGAAAAACTGCTGGACGGCAGGGATATCTGGCTGATATACTACGAAAAGCCTACGATACGCTACGTTATAGAAGAACCCAACGGCAGGCTGAAACTGATAACACCTGTTACAAGAAACTCGGAAGCTGTACACCTTAATGATGTGACGGTGGAGCAGAATTCATATCTGCCGCTGAACGCATACGGAACGCTGGAATTCGATCAGACAGAGGCAGGAGCATTCAAAGTTCCGCCCGATCTTGATGAGTATGATACAGATCACGGAGAGTGCTGGAAGTGCTTTTTGAACTACACGCGTATAGGTATCGGCAGCAGAACTGATGTAAGAGTTTCGGATCTGGAAGAGGTATATTCGGAAAGACAGCTAAGCACGGGATTCAATGATGGACATATGGTATACCGCGGATCGCCGGATGAGGAATGGAACAATATGCCGTCAGAGCCTGTTATCTACGTGATCTACCGTACAAAGGGCATACAGATGCGCATACGTAAGAAAGTTACCGGTGATGCTCCTGACAACGCAGAATTTACTGTAAGGATTAATTCCTCACTTATCAAGGATATGACATATCTGCCTGTAAGCGGATATTCACCCGACGGGAACGAGGTAAGTTCTGTTGAGGTAGGCCATCAGACCATAGGCGGAACGATGACAGGATACGTGGAGTTCAAAGTAAAGGACGGAAGCGATGTTACTGTGATGGGACTTCCGCGAGGAAGATATCTGGTAACTGAGTTCATGCCAACAGAACTTTACGAACTTTCAGCCACGGCGGACGGTTACAGCTGTACCCTTGATGAGGAAAATTCTTTCCATATCATCATCAGCGAGGATACGGACATAGTACTGAACAATAACGTTAAGCCCGTGCCTGTTACGGGAATGAAAGAAAACAAGGTACCGTATATGATACTGAGTGCGGTATTTCTCACAGGTTCGGCATGGCTGATGTATATTCATATCAGGAGGAAAAAGAGTTATGAGGATATTTGACCGCAGTAATACTGACGCGGCTGATAACATGGGGCCGCGAGGACCTAACGGAGAGGGAGTATCCTCTGAAAAGCACAGGTCGCCAATGAAGCCGGTGCAGATCTTCCTGCTTGATCTGCTGGTGATAATAATACTTATCTGGCTGCTGTTCGGGTTTGCCATGGGCGCAGTTACGGCACCGAACAATGATATGTCACCGAATATAAAGATGAAAGATCTGCTGTTATATTATCGTCTTGAGGACAAGTACACCGCTCAGGACGTGGTGGTGATAAACAAGAACGGAAGAGTATATATCGGGCGTATCGTGGCGGTAAGCGGTGATACGGTGAACATTACAGATGATGAACATCTGGAGATAAACGGCAAAGCAGTGACGGAAACGAACATATACACTTCCACCCCGAGGTATGAGGGGTTTGTGGAATATCCCGTAACGCTGCCGGAAGACACCTGCTTTGTGCTTTCGGATGATCGCTGCGGCGGCGAAGACAGCCGATACTACGGTGTTGTTGACCGCAGTGAGATAAAGGGAAAGGTCGTCATCACCCTGCGGAGACATAACATATGAGGAGAGTGGTATCATGAAACTCCTGAACAAGATAGCGTCAGCTGCAAATACCGTTCTGATGCTTGCCGCAGCAGGCGCAGGAGTGCTGATGCTCGCTTTCGGTGCGTATGTGCTTTATGATATCAGGTATACCAATCAGAATGCTTATATCTCACAGGATCTTCTGCAATACCGTCCTAAGGTGGCTGCCGAAGAGGAGGGTACTGAAACTTTCGCTGAACTGCGTAAGATAAACCCCGATGTTGTGGGCTGGCTGGAATTGTTTGATACCCACATCAACTACCCTCTGGTGCAGGGTAGGGACGACCTTGAATACCTTAACAAGGATATTTACGGAGATTCCACACTAAGCGGGTCTATATACCTTGCAAGTGAGAACGAGCGTGATTTCAGCGACAGGTATAATCTCATATACGGACATCACATGGATAACGGTGCAATGTTCGGTGATATCAGAAATTTCCTCGATAAGGACTATTTCGATTCACATCAGGAAGGACTTTTACAGACAGAAAATGGAACATATCTGATAAAAGTATTTGCCTGTGCCTATGCTGATGCTTACGATAATGTTATCTATAATATATCGAAAGACGCGGATAAGAAATTTCCCGAACTCAGGGAATTTCTGAGTGAACACGCTGTACAGCACAGGGAGATGCCGCAGGAACTTTCAGACTGGATGCTGATAGGCCTTTCCACCTGCACCGATGTGGTAACAAACGGCAGGATAGTGCTTTTTGTAAGTGCAGGACCCCTTAGCAGTGAAGATGCTGTAAAGTATATGGAACGCAGTTCAGGTGATGTGCCGACGGAGGGTACTCATCGTCTTCCACTGGGATACTTTACAGACAGCGATCACTGGGCACTGTTGAATCTGCTGTGTGTGGCAGAAACTTTTCTGATACTTCTGCCTGTAACAGCTATACGAAAAAAATACAGGCAGATATCATACAGCAAAAAATTAGCGAAAAAGCTTGAAGAAACGGACTGTAAAGACAGTCACGAAAATTATGAAAATAACGATACGGAAGAAAGGAGATGCAGTGAAGAGAATGAGGAGATATGTAAGCAGCTAAGAAGATTTACAGACAGAATGCATATCGGTATGATAGTTGAATGTGTATTGCTGATAGTATCAATAGTAGTCTTCCTGATGACGGAAGACCTGACCAAAAAGATGACACTGAGTGACAAATGGACAGGGCTGATGATACTTATTGCGGCGGTAAGCCTGTTAATAGATCATCTGACGTTCTGTTACAAAGGTAAGTTACCCAATAAAGAAGAACTGACAACTCAGCAAAAAGATGATAAGGTATATTCATAATCTGAAGGAGGGATCATTATGAAAAAGAACACTATCAAAAATTCTCTGATCGCTATCTGCGTCTCCTGCGCAATGACACAGAGCCTAACTGTTTCGGCAGTCAGCACCGGCATGATCAACAGCGACAACGCAAAGACTGTAACGCCGACGGTATCCACGAAGGATATTCCCATTAACAAGGATATACTGCTTATCAACACACAGGGCTTACCTATCTATGCACCTAACATTACATACAGCTACAATGTCACCAGTGCATCAACAACTGCTGAAACGCAGATAATAACCTATGCAAACAGTGACCTTGATACAGATGGTAAACCGAAAGAGGGAGCTGTTCCCATAGCTACCAAAGTTCACTCGGGCAAGATCGAAGCTATATCCACAACAGGTGATATTACGGGCACGACTGGTATTGTTGAGGGAAGCATAACTTTCGGCGGCAGCGGAGATACTATACACCAAGCAGGAACCAGATATCCCAATGAGGCAAAAAAGGTATCTAACAGCATGACGATAACCGTAGATGCAAATAAGATATTCAATCCGGCTTATGACCCGAATGATGATTCGACTAAAATACAGGCGAATCCTCCCGGAATCTACCGCTACAAGATCACCGATGTTACAACAGCTGCCACACTCACAGCAGCAGGTGTAACCGACGGAGGTGCATCAGATCAGATATATCTCGATATATATACCAAGTATAATGCAAACAAGGACGGTCTTGAAGTTTACGGCTATGTACTTTTCAAGAGTGAAAATGGAAGTGACAGCATTACATATACCGATTCAACATCTATAACCGAAGGCAAGGTAACAGGTTTTGATGTTGATACCGAAAGGGAAACCGAAATTGTCGGCGGACAGAATGTTATCTCACTTAATTCCGATAAGTATTATACCTACAATGCAAAAGTCAAGAAGACTATCGACGGTGAACTTGCAGATACTACCCACAAGTTCCCCTTCAAGGTCGAGCTTAGCAATCCTAATGTAACATCTTCTGATGATTTCCGTTATCAGATAAATATAGGCGGAGAACAGGGTACACTGACAGACGCACACCTTGCAGCTAATGGTTCATGGACTCTTGATGGTATTACAAATGCAACCACAGGGCTTAAACTCGGACAGAATGATGAGATCGTTCTGGTAGGTCTGCCCGCAGGAACAACGATCAAAGTTACAGAGAAAAATGACACAGGTGATATCTACACTGCTTCGGCAAAAGGCACTGATAACACAGCTCTTGATCTGAAGAGCGGTACAGCTGATGCAGCGGCTTCCGTTGCAGTTTCCCCCGATGCAACAGCAGAAATGAACGCTGTATATGATATCGACGGCACTGAAACCATAACATTTACAAACACTATGAAGGATATATCTGTTACAGGACTGCTGTTCAGTGTTGCACCTTTCATTATCTTAACTGCCGCAGGTGCTGTTCTGATAGTTATGGTAATACGCAGCAGAAAACATAGAGAGGATAATGATGTTATCTGACGGGATATCTTCGGATATTTCAGGATACAGGACCGAAACATTCATATAAGTGACGGTGATGTTTATGTATAGATCGGCACGTTTTCGGACGGCTATGATACTGCTGGCAGTGGCGATATCCCTGGCGGTAATGCGGCAGTTCCGCACATCTGCGGTACATTTTGTACAATCCAGTACCGCTGAAGGGGAAACCAGTCAGACATCGGGTGATAATAGCGATATATCATCTGATGATACAAAAACACCTGCGGCTGCGTCACGTGAAGAACAGGCGATCATTCCGACATCGGCTGAAAAAGCTGACGGCGTCAGATCTTATGAAGAAAGCATACATGAAAAACTGAAGCTGTTGTCAAAGGACTGCCCCGATCTCATAGGCTGGCTGTATGTTGAAGAATCTAACATAGATTATCCTGTTGTTCAGGGTAATGATAATCAGTACTATCTTCACCACGGGGCTGATGGTTTGGAAAACGAGCACGGTGCAATCTTTCTGGATAAGATCTGCAGAGCCGATTTTTCCGATGATCAGAGTATATTGTACGGACATAATATGGGGGATACTATGTTCGGTGATATACGCAAATTCAGAGATCCTGGTGAATTTGAAAAACACAGAAGCGGTCGGTTGGTGACCCTGACGGACAGCTATCGTATCGAATTTTTTGCCCTCGCCATTGTAAGTGCTTTTGATACTGTTTATGATGTTCCCGCAGATAATGTACAGTGGGTGGATATCATTCGGGAGAACAGCATATGTCTGGCTGATACGGAACTGACCGATGAAGACAGGTACATCGCCCTATCAACCTGTTCATTCGATTATGAAAATGCACGGTTTTTGTTTGTTGGGAAACTTATAGATACACAGATCATTGAAGAATGAAATATAAAAAAATCCAGAGCGGTTTGTAAACAGCCTCCAAAAAGTTATATAAACCGTCAAAAGAAAACAAAAGCAAAGCGGCTAAGAGAGATCTTGGCCGCTTTGCATATTAAGTTGATATTTCTGCCAACATAAAGCTTTGCTGATACCACGATGAAGATCTATACAGATGCCACCAAGGACTTAAAGCAAAAGTAGTTCAAAGAATTTGATCGTTTTCTTAATGACGAAGCTTCGTAAATCTTAATGTCATTTTTCATCTTTCCTTACTTTGTATTTTTAGGGGATCAGGCAGCGCGCTTGTCAGTCCTGCGGGCTATGCGCATACCTATCTCCTGGATAAGCTGTACTATAACTTTGGTCAGAGCCACACATATCCATACTATTTCGTCATTAAAACGCTGATAACCGTGGGTTATAACATGAAAAGACAGATACTTCACACATGAGGTATCTGTCTTTTTCTGATATTAGTACGATCAGTCAGCTGCCAGCCTGTACTTCTGCCCATAAGCCGTATAGCTTTCAATAAACTGTGGTGTTCTTTCAGCTTTCAGAGCAGTCATATATTCATGGCTGAGGAGCTTTGCCTGTCCTATCTCGATAATGGCTACAGCAATATTGGAACAATGGTCGGACACTCTCTCGCAGTTGATGAGCAGATCGGAAAGGTATACACCAAGTTCCGGACTGCATTCGCCTGTACGAAGTCTGGAGATATGCTTGTCACGTATCGTGGCTGTCAGGTCGTCGATGACTTCCTCCAACGGTTCAACGGTCATAGCGATACCGGTATCCTGCTCGGAAAAAGCCTTGACGGTGATCTCGGATATTTCTGTAAGAGCTGCAAAGAGCGTAGCGAAATCGGCTTTCGCACTATCGGAGAAGCTCTGATCGTTCTGATTCATCTCAGAACCAATCTCTATCATATTAATAGCGTGGTCGCTGATACGCTCAAAATCGCTGATGCTATGAAGCAGTTCGGTAACAGTCCGGCTGTCTTCATCAGTCAGGCTGTGCGAAGATAGTTCCAGCAGAAAGTCGGAAAGCTGATCTTCCATGACATCGAGTTTCTGCTCCTTCTCCTCTACGCTCAGAACGCCCTTCTGCGTATAAGTGAACATCGCTGACAATGCTTCATGCAGTGATTCCTTTGCGATGACTGCCATTTCCTTGGTCCGCTCTCTGCACTGCGAAGCTGCAAGAGGCGGGTTTGCAAGCAGACGTTTGTCGAGAAGTACTTCTGCTTCTTTTTCTTTGGAGTCGGGTATCAGCTTTCGGGCGAGCTTTACAAGCTGATTTGAGAACGGCAGTAGCATCACCGTCGTCATTATATTGAATACGGAGTGTACCGCTGCGATCTCCACAGCGCCTATGGGCTTATCCACAAAGCTGAAATGCAATAGTCCATTCGTTCCATAAAACAATGTCAGACAAACGACGGTACCTATAATATTGAAGGACATATGTACTGCGGTCACTCTTTTGGCGTTCTTATTTACTCCGATCGAGGAAAGCAGTGCGGTCACACAGGTACCGATATTCTGTCCCATAATGATCGGGATAGCCATACGGTAGGATATCGCCCCCGTCATAGCGAGCGCCTGTAATATACCGACTGATGCCGCAGATGACTGTATTATACCTGTGAACAATGCTCCGAAAAGGACGCTGAGTATCGGGTTCTTGAATGCGATCAGCATATCGGAGAAGCCTTCGGTCTCTGCAAGCGGAGAAACTGCCTCTTTCATAAGCTCCATTCCATACATCAGCACTGCAAATCCGACCATGATCGTGCCTATGTCCTGTCGTTTCTTTTTCTTGCTCATCATCAGCATTGCGATACCGATCAAAGCAACGATAGGCGCAAAGTTTTCGGGCTTCAGCATTGAAACGGCTATGTTGTCGCTTTTAATGCCTGCGGTACTGAGCAGCCATGCTGTCAGTGTTGTGCCGATATTTGAACCCATAATAACGCCGACAGTCTGTTCAAGCTGCATAATGCCTGAGTTGACAAGTCCCACAAGCATGACCGTCAGAGCAGATGATGACTGCACGGCGATGGTGATACCTGCACCGAGTGCCAGACTCTTAACAGGATTTGAGGTCATCTTTTTCAGCGTGCTTTCAAGCTTGCCGCCCGCTACTTTTTCAAGACTTTCCGACATAACGTGCATTCCGAAGAGAAAGAATGCCAATCCTCCACATAGAGTACATATTGAAAAAATATCCATAATGATCTCCTATCTGAAATATACACTTATTGTTGTTCCGACACCCATAGTGCTTTCTACATCTATCTGCGCTCCGTGGCGGTCTGCGATGTGCTTTACGATCGACAGTCCGAGCCCTGTCCCCCCTTTTGCTCGGCTGCGGCTCTTGTCAACACGGTAGAAACGCTCGAAAATACGGGGAATACTTTCTTTCGGCATACCGATTCCCGTATCGGCTATGATAAACCTATTGTCTTCTATCGTAATGTCGATATTGCCGTTTTCACGATTGTACTTGATCGCATTGTCAATGAGATTGTATATAAGCTCGGTCAGCTCTGTGTGATTGCCCTTTATTGGTTTGGAAGTCCCGTGTATAGAGATACGAACGTCTTTCTTTTCAGCCTGCCCTGTGAGCCTTTCTTTGCATTCCTTTGCAACAGCGGCTATATCCACAACATCATCAAGGGAAGCCGAAGTAATCATATCGAGCTCTGACAAGCGCAGTATATCACCGATCAGTGTTTGCAGTCTTGCAGTTTCTGTTCTGATATTTCCTGCAAACTTCTTGCAATCCTCTCCCTGAGCCAAACCTGTTTCGATTAGTTCTGCATAGCCCGAAATGGAGGTCAATGGTGTTTTCAGTTCGTGAGATACATTTGCCGTGAATTCCTGCCGCATAAGCTCCTGTGAACTTCGCACAGTTTTTATCTCCTCTGCAAGTGGAATGATCTCGCTGTAGATCCCCATTTCTTCGGGCGACTTATTCTTTTCAAGCATTTCGGGTATGCGTTTGAGCGGTGCGATCAGCTTGTCCGTCAGCTTTACGGAAACAAACATAGATACAACAATTATGCAGACCGTTACAATGAGTATGATAAGTATAGAGCGTTCAAACAGCCTGAATATTGAATCTGAGCGGATAGATACACGCAGGATGTTGCCGTCATCAAGCTTTTCAGCATAGTAATAATCCTCTGTACCGATCGTATCCGAATAGCGTGTATCACTGCCCGTTCCGTTTTCTATCGCTTGTACTATCTCAGGACGATCAAGATGATTGCTCATATTTTCCGCATCGGCATCACTTTCGTACAGGACTGTACCGTCTTTTTTAATAAGAGTGATACGGAAGTCTTCCTGAGCGAAGCATTCGAGCTCATCGGGAGAGCTTATCTTATCATAGCATTGAGCCACGATATTGCATTCATGTGTCAGATTTTCTTTGACTTCTCTATGAAAGAAGCCGTAGCAAACAACAGTGGTTATCACAATACCTGTAATAGCCGTGATTATCCCCATATAGAACAAGCTGAATTGTATTTTTCTTTCCATATCACTCGTCCTTATCCAGCTTATAGCCAACATTTCGCACTGTCACGATATATCGGCCACATTCACCCAGCTTTGCCCTGAGAGTACGGATATGCACATCGAGAGTGCGTCCTGTGCTGTCATGCCCCCATATCCTGTCAAGTATATCGTCTCGTCTGAGAACGATCCTCGGATTTTCCATGAACATTTTCAGAAGTTCAAATTCCTTATAGGTAAGCTCTATCGTCCTGCCTTCTGTGGTAACATCTCTTGTCTTTTCAGAGATCGTCAGCTTTTCAAATGTTATCTGACCGTCTGTGTTTTTTGATGATCCACGAAGTCTCGCCTTGACACGGCTGACCATTTCCATTACCCCGAAAGGCTTGCACATATAATCGTCTGCCCCGAGGTCAAGTCCTTTCACTCGATCAAGTTCGGTATCTTTTGCGGAAATGATGATAACAGGGATATTCTCATACACCGTATTATTACGAAGTTTTTTCAGTATCGTAAGCCCGTCATCACCGGGCAGCATTATATCCAACAGTATCAGGTCTGGTAGTCTGATTCCCAGAGCCTTGTAGAACTCCACTGAATTTTCAAAACTCATCACTTCAAAATCATTCTTCTCGAGGGCATAGCTTTCAAGTTCCCTTATGCGTTCTTCGTCTTCAACTATATATATCAGCATTTTTTCACACTCCTCAAGTATCCAGTATATCATACCAATGTAAACTTGAACAGTATCAGTATGTAAAGTTCAGGTTAAATTAAAAAAGCAAGTTACCGTCACTGATAACTTGCTTTGTAGTGATCATTCTTCCTCGTCGCTGCACTCGTCAAGTCCGTGCATAAGCTAAATATAAACGCACTCAGCACGTTCATGTTCCTCGCCGTCCGTGGACATCATCATTTCAAGGAAATAGGCTTTCGCTTCTTCGTAGTCCGTCCAGACCTCACGCCTGCCGTTGCATAAAGTAGTAACATTGCGTGTTCTCGGCATTGCCAATTCAGATATTTTCAACATAGCTGTGTACCTCCAAATCAATATTGTAGATACAGTATATACCATAATTCTTCCAGAGTCCAGCTCTGCGGAATAATTGTAACCATTCTTGTGAAGTGCGTAGCAATTTCAAACGCCGATCCGGTGCAGAGCGCACATATCGTATTTCATCGCCGTCGGGAATTATCCTGACGACGATTTTCAGATTACACTCAATGCTTTAGCTGAACCATCGGGTACAGGTTCTTCACCGCCCAGGACATTTTCTTCCCAGAATCTGCGTTCCATTTCGATAATGTCTAAGATTATCTCATCGTCACGCTCAACTGTCTTATACACAAAATGATTACCGCCGATAAGAGCGGCTATGTAGGTCTTCTTCAGTCCTGTCACCGCCATATAGTGCTGTATCTGCAGCATATACTCGGGCGGTACGCCTGTGTTCCACTCGTTCTGTTTGTAGGCTGATGCTGTCTTTGCTTCAAAGATACAGTCTTCTCCGTCAACGTTGACTACACCGTCAAGGTTTGCGAACATGAATGGATAGTCGGGGTGCTGATAGATGTACTTTGGTTCAGCTACTGCTATGCCTGTTCTTTCGGTAAATTCCTGCTTTACTATGGGCTCAAGAACTGTACCAAAATGTGTACACTCATTACCGTTTTCACAGAGCTCGGTCTGACCTGTCTTTTCCAGCCACAGCTGAAAAACCGAGCGATATGGATTTATCCCTGCGATAACAGAAACGTCCGAGCCGCCTATACCCATTGTACGGTATTTCAGCCACTCATCACGGGTCATTGCAGATGTATCTGCAAATACTTTTGCTTTCATGTTCATCTCACCTTCTTCTTGAGCGCATTCAGGATCAGCCTGCCTGTGACATTCAGCAGCACCGAGCTTACCAGCATCATGATACCTTTTGTTTTCATTAATAAAACCTCCTGTCTGTTTATTAAACCAATGGTTTACAAAAGGATAATGTATAGCTGTAAAATTCCGGTATGCGTTTTTAAAAGTGTACGGTTTATTGAACACTTAAATAACACATAACAAACCGTTTTAAACCAACATTTTTCTTACGAAAGGAGTTTTACCATGTTTGAAAAAGTACCGGATATCCTTACCCCCAGGGAGTGTATGCAGCTTCTGAAGATCGGAAAAAATTCTATGCTGAAATATCTTCATTCAGGTGAACTGGAGGGATTCAAGATCGGCAACAGATGGAGGATATACAAGTATAGTGTTATTGATTTTGTTATGAGAAGATAGAAGCATAAAAAAGTGAGATGCAGATCAATTGCATCTCGCTTTTACCACGATGTCATGTAATTCAAATTAAATAGACAAAAAGGAGACAAGCGTATTTACGCGCTAGGATAATATCGCAACAGCATCAAAATATCCATTAATAACACAGCAGGAATTGGTGCATTTATACAAATAGAAAAAAATTTCATAAAAAGCGTTACTTTTATGCTGAAATCGGCATTAGTATATGAATGCATTCAATATTCGAGTTAGATAGAGGATTAAATTATGCGCCGACAATTAATTGTGTTTCGTTTGTTACTTAATTAAGCTAATTTAGCATAGATTATTGTGCTTAATGACGATTGACACAATTGTAAAAAATGTTATAATCACAATCATTGATAAACTTATTTATCAAATCATGCGCATGATAACAAACAATCTATTTAATTCGTTAAAATTTGTGTAATACACAAATTAAAACGGTTTTCAACAAAGTTTATTTAGTAGGAGAATTAAAAATGAAAATGAACATGAATAAACGTATTGCAGCAACCATACTTGCTTTTTCAATGGCATCATCTGGTGCTGTACTCAACTTACCTATCATGAATAGTGTTTCTATAACCGCCAGTGCCGCAGGTTCAGTTGACCCTGAAACATATGCTCGTGATTATGGATATACAACAAACACCTCAGGCATGTACATGTACACTAGTGGAACATGGAAATATGCTAGTAGAAACAGAAATGGCTCAGAAATTTATTTAGTAGAATCAACTTCTACAAGTTCCTCTCTGAGTATCCCATACTCTATCGACAATAAAATTGTTAAAGGTGTCAGCAAAAATCTGAAGATAGCCGGCTGTGTATCTAATGTTGATATTAACATGGGATTCATCGACAACGAGAGTTATATCAACGTATTAAGAGGTGTTCTTCCTAAATTAACAAATCTTACTTCAATAAATGGTGAGAACATTCAGTCTGTTATTGACAGTGTGGATACAAACAATTCATCTAAGTATAAATGCATAAGAAAAGTATTCTCCACACTTAATTATGAAGACAACATAGCTATTGCATACGCTATGGAAAAATATATAAGGAACCTTGCAACGAATACAGTAAAATATTGCAGCAATGACTATGAAAAGGTTAAGGCTCTTCACGATTGGATCATCAATAACCATACATATAAAGGAACATTGTATTCATATGGTGATTGGTGTGTTTTCATGAATCCTGATAAACAGGCTGTTTGTGACGGATTTGCACGTGCTTATGTACAACTTCTTCAATATTCCGGTTTCGAAGCATATTATGAAGGTTTTGGCAATCACGCAGCTGTTATCGTAAAGGTTTACAACGATTACTATCATGTGGATATAAGTCATGATGTAGAATATAAAAGCCATCGATGCTTTTTGAAAGCAGACTCAAATTGGTGTCACCAAAATGGTCCGTCTTCATCTTACAAACCAAATGTAGATGAAAAAGAATTTTACACAGAAAATACACGACATATTATTCGCCGTCCTTCAAAGCTCTATACTTCTTATTTATATCAGAACTCAATATGGAACAATTTTAGTTCCTATAATACTATAAAATTCAACACTGTTTTCGGTGATCTTGACGGAGACAAAAATTTTGATAACAACGATTTAACTGCTTTAAGAAACCACTTAGCAGGTTATTATGATTATTCTATCTTTAATTCAAACGGTCGCAAGTTTTTAGACTTTAACCACGATGGTCAAAGAAATCAAAATGATGCTTTAGATATGAAGTCTTTCCTTAAATCGGTTGTAGACTTTAATAAAAGATAAAAATTAGTATAATGAAATAGGCAACTTGATAACGCTCTACTGATTTTTCAGTAGAGCGTTGTTTTTTACATTTAAATTATTCTTCTAAATGAAGAGCTTAGCTACACCATGGTGGAGGATCTACAAGTACAGTGTAATTGATTTTATTATGAGAAGATAGGTAAAAAAATCCGATACGACCGTGATTTTGGTCGTATCGGATATAACGTTATCATTTCAGAAGCCATTACGGTACATTCAATAACTTTATGCCTTCAAATAAGATTTCAAGTCCCTGATGCAAGGATAATACTTTTTTACTACAGTTGACTGACCTCTTACATACTTTTTTCGGTGGGTCCGATCTTATTTACTTTACAGTAACCGTGATTGCGTGGGAGGGAGCCTTCTCTGTCATCCACTTTCCGTTGACTTTGGTAATTACAGCTACCTTGTAGGTCTTCTTGGGAAGCTGCGGTGTTGTCCAGTCAAGGAAACAAAAGTCACCGCCCTGAAGCTCCTCATAGAGTACCCACTTGTTGTTCACGAATACAACTATACCGTAGTTTTCAGCTTCGGGAACATAGTCCCACGCAAAGCGTATTTTGCCGTCGCCCACGGGGTTAGCAGAGAACCAAGGATAAACGCTGGCGGGCATACCAAGTACTACGGTAAGGGCGTTTGAGAGATCTGTGTTCCACTTTCCGTTAAACTTAGCGGCAACTGCAACAGTGTATTTTTTGCCTGCCTTCAGGTTCTCCAGCAAATATGAATTCAGGGAATATTTTGTAGAATTATCCTTGACCTGATCGAGGATCTTCCATCTGTTGTTTACCATGCCTACAATGGCGTACTCCTCAGCACCGTCTACTTTCTCCCATTCAAGACTTATTGAGTCCTCGCCCATATCAACAAAAATATAGGGATTCATAATAGCCTTTTTAGCAGCGGCACCCGCAGAGATAACACCCTTTTCCGCGAACACGCTTCCGGGTATCGCTGCACCACCGAAGACCATTGTCAGCGCCATTACCGATGCTATTACCTTTTTGACCATATTCTCATATCCTTTCAATATAATAAGTGCAGTACACCTGTACGCACCATGCCATTCGACTTTATAAAATGATAAAATGCATACGTTATCAGACTTACGCAAGTATATTATACAGCGTCCGTTCAATGAAGTCAAGGCTATATATATTAATTCAGCAGCACAGCTGACCCAAATCTGTAGCTTTTCTCAGTTTACTGATTTCTGAGTTCAATGAGAAAAGCCTAAAGTGGTTTTCGGGGGCATAAGAAAAACGTTGCTTGTCAATAAAACAAAAGCGGCAGTACCGACAAAATACAGTGCCTGTAATTGTCAGAAGCTGCGTTCGAATGACAAATTACATGAGATGCCGGCGGACAAATTGGGCGAGCTTTAACAATGTTCATTTTCATTCTCATCGTTTTTTTCAATATATCCCTCAACGTCACATCTTCTTATCCTCCAGACACGCTTACCGATCCTGAATCCCTTGATACTGCCTTTTTTCATGAGTTTTAAAAGTGTCGGTCTGCTTATTTTCAGCAGCTTGCAGGTCTCATTTATCGTAAGTAATTCATCTGACAGGTTCATGAAAAAACGCCTCTCTATACTGTTCATCGACCATCCTGAATAAATCGTATTCAAGGTCTGTCGGGTCTTCAAACTCAAGAAGTGAGTCAAGCGATTGGATAAAAGGGATATTCCTGTCCATAGTTGACAGGGGCGAAACCCCGTATTCATCATAATGCTCCTTAATCTTTCGCTGACGTTTTTCATTAGGATATACATTGTCTAATGCCGCTTGAAGATCTTCATACTGATATATGTCAAGTTCATCTAGCAGAGTGACCATTCTTCTGCATTTCGCTTTCTTGTTATCACAGCAGTCGAAAATATATTTTATCAGCAGTTTACTCGGCAGATGACATAGACTTGTCGGGAACTTAAATAATCTGAAATATATTTCCTCAACTGAGGTCTTCATATCATCATAACTGCTCTATATCCTGATTATAGCACAAATGGCGGTATAATGCAACGAAAAGGGTATGAAAAAGTGTGTAGAGATTGACTATTTCGGGGCTGTTTGGTATAATAAGGGTTAGTGAGAGGGCAACTTGGCTTTCTCTGCTAAATCGTAATTTACTTTTCCAAAACAGAAAGGTTGGATAAATGTGAATATTATTGCTATGACTTGTATGTGCGTAGATGTTTTTGATGATACTGGAGAAATCCGTCCCGGTGGTGAAGCATTGAACTTTGCTGCAATTGCATCAAAATACAATCATATTTCAGTTGATCTTCTTGGTGCAATTGGTGACGATGATTATGGTAAGGCAATATTGAAATCTATTGAAAATAAACCTATCAACAAAGAGTTTATCCACATTATTCCAGGCTCTGCTACTGCAAACAATCGGATTTATCTTACTGAGAAAGGTGATAGATATTTCAAGGATGATTCATGGAACGGTGGTATTCATGACACATATCTTCTTAGCGATTCTGACAAGAACAGAATTGCAAGTGCTGATATTATCTTTATAACCTTTGATTCTCCTAATTTTGATGATGTATTAGAACTTAGAAAAAGTTGTCGTTTTCAGCTTGCCGTTGACTTCAATGTGCTAAGAGATTTTAAGAAAATAGAAACTATTGTACCGTACATTAACTTCTTTTTTATCAGTGGTGAGAAGAGTATTCTTTTACAATTTCAAAAATGGTCTGAACGGTATGACAACATATTTAACATTACACTTGCAGAAAATGGCAGCGTTACTTATTATATGGGAAAAGAATATAGAGTGGATGCTGTGCCTGTCAATAATGTAATTGATACAACTGGGTGCGGTGACAGTTATCATGCTGGCTTTCTTTGTTCATATTTGAGAGATTGTGATATTATAAATGCAATGAATGAAGGTTCAAGAGTCGCTTCTAAAACATTAAGTCATATTGGCGGCTTTTAACGGGTATGTGTTAATCTTGCAACATCAAATTATGATTTAGCTTAGTAACTTAATACACCCAAACACGGATAGACCGTCCTCATCAGACGGCTATCCGTTTCTTATTATTCCGCATACCCACAATCAAGCACTCTCATGTGTGGGTATGCCGCAAGCAGTTATTGCTAATTTCCAGAACTTCTGCTATAATTATCTCAGATATATTTTTCCACACCCCCTAACCAACTCCGAACTTCTGCATTATACAGACAGAAGCTTCTGAGAAACTACGAAAGAGGTGAATGATTTGACCGCTTATGAATACCGTGAGCAGATAGAAATGATGTCAAAGTCGATGTTCCGCTACTGCCTTTCACGAACAGGCTCATACCACGATGCCGAAGATCTGGCACAGGAGATAATGCTTATAAGCTGCAAGGGCGAGCAGAGCTTTGAAAACGAAAAAGTTCATATAATGCGCTGGACTTTGAGCCGATTTTATGCTATAATTATAATGAAATAGAAATAATACAAAATTTGGAGATAACAAAATGGAATATTTGATATTGATATCGCTGATGATAGTTACTGCTATTGTTATAACTATCGTTCAAGATAAAAAACGGCAAAAACGTATCCTTGACTACATAAGATCTTCCTTTGGCGAGCCTCGTGATGATACTGAGGAGCAGTTCTACAGACTTGGCAACATTGAAACTCTTTATCTGATGGACAAGAAAAGTATAGCTGAACATGAGATTGTTGATGATATCACTTGGGAAGATCTTAGCATGGATAATATTTTTGCCCTTGTCAACCACACGGACAGTTATATCGGGGAGCAATGTCTGTACTCAAAGCTGCATGATCTTTCAAAAACAGAAAGCGACCTGAAGCAGCTTGAAGAAAAAATATCTTTCTTTGGTACTAACGAAGACAAAAGATTCGAAGTCAGGGAAAAGCTATATTTTCTAGGCAAATCGTATGTGAACTACGATATGCCGATACTGATAGAAAACATATCCAAGCACAAACTGAAAAATAGTAAGTTTTATTATGCGCTGTCATATCTGCTTATGATATCTATAGCAGCTGCCATTATAATAAGAAAACCGGTTTTTATCGGAATGTGCATAGCTGTTTATCTTATAAATATGATCATCCACACGATAAAAAAGGAAAAAATGGACATAAAGGTAAAGTCTGTATTCAATTTAGGGAAAATGCTGAATACATCATTTTCGCTGGCTGAGCTTGTTCCGGAATTCAGCAATGAGATATCAGAAGATCTGAACACATTGAAAAGCACCGCAAAAAGATCGACTTTTCTCGAACAGAAGAATGCTACCGATAATAAGGATGAGGTCAGTATGATGATGTCATATTTACTCGGCCCACTCATGATCGACTTTATCATGTACGATAAGATCATATCTGAACTTATTGAAAAAAAGTCGGAATGTATGCGTATATACAAGTTTATCGGTGAGATAGACTGTAGTGTATCAATAGCTTCGTACAGAAAAAGTGCGGCGATATACTGTATTCCTAAAACAGCAGATAATGACAGTTTTTCGTTCGTCGGATTAGTTCATCCTGCTATATCAAATGCGATACCGAATGATATTGAATATGATCGCAATATAATAATCACAGGCTCTAATGCTTCCGGTAAATCCACATTTATCAAATCCACAGCAATAAACCTTATTCTTGGTCAGACCATACATACCTGCACTTCCGAAAGCGCTTCTGTACCCAAATGCGGTGTAATCACATCAATGGCTGTGAGAGATGATATTTTATCTGGCGAAAGCTATTATATCCGTGAAATAAAGTATCTGAAGAGAATGATTGAGCTCTGTCAAGAAGACAGACTGCTGTTTCTTGCAATAGACGAGATACTTAAAGGTACTAACACCAGGGAACGAATAGCAGCTTCAAAAGCGATACTGAATTATTTTACAGATAAACGATGTATGCTCTTGGTGGCGACCCATGATCTGGAACTTGCAAAAGCATTTGATAAGATCTTTGCCAATTACTATTTCTCGGAAGTCATTGACTCGGATGACATCATGTTTGATTACACATTACACAACGGTATCAACGATTCAAGCAATGCTATAAAACTTTTAAGCGCTATAGGTTTTCCGGATGATATAGTTGATAAAGCAAAAGAAGAAATCGCAAAACCGGATATATAGCTAAAAACAGCATCAGTATAGCATTTGTATACAGCCACTGTTATTGTTTTTGTGTGAGTTTTCTATTATATGTTTTCGTTTCATAATATAAGCTTCCGATAATAACTGCGATTACTCAGTCGTAAGAGCGAGATCTACTGTTGCTTGAATGTAAGGATAACCGCCAAGTTTCGATATAAAACGAATTAATTTGGTGTGTCAGTGAGATAACTATAATAAAATAAATAGAGGTCCTACCGAAGTTAAAACGGTGGGACCTTTGTTGGTTTAAAAAAATAATATGGTTATCCCCTTAACACACCACAAGTAAGAACACTGCACCAAAGCAGCCAAAAGCCTTAAATACGCACTGTTTCCCAGCTTACGACGGTTGAATTTGTAACAGTATTCGGCAGCATATAACGCTGTGTGGATCTTTTCTTTTCCGTGGTAAGTTCCCATGATCATTGCTTTGAAGTTTGATATAACTTTATGCATCCAGTTCAGCTGATCGCTTGTCGGATCATATGTCTCAAAAACATGGAAGTATTTCTGTGCCAGCGGTTTCTTGTAACTTCGAGCATTATCGCTCTCGATTTTCGAGCCTTCATGGATATTTTTGCTTGCAAATTTTCCCATCGTAACGCCCTTCAAATTCGGCACATCGGTCATTTTCAGGTACATCGGATGACCTGCTTCGCTTTTAGACAGCGCTACGATCAGCTTGACCTTTTCAGTTCCCCTGCCACGCTTTTTACCGTGAGTCGGAGCACCGAGATACGTGTCATCAATTTCAACGATTCCGTCGAGCAAATAGCGTTCTTCACGGCATTTCATGGCTTTTCTGATGCGATGAAGGATGTACCAGGCTGTCTTGTAGGTCACCACCAAAGACCTCATCAGCGTAACAGCAGAAACGCTGCATTTGTTACTCATAATGAGGAATGAGGTGATTATCCACAGCCTCAGCGGAAGATGTGTTCTGTGCATAAAAGTTCCGTTTGTGGCGGATATATCTGCTTTACAGAACTTGCAGCGCAGCAGATGGCGTGACCTTATCCTGCGGTTCTCAGAGCCACCGCAAAACGGGCAGGCAAAGCCCTTTTCAAAGCGGATATCAAGCAGAAAATCCTTGCAAAAGTCATCGTCTGCGAACTTTGAGTATATTCCATCGAGTGTGATTTCAGTTTTCGGAAATCTTTTTGACATAGCGACAGCTCCCTTCAGTTTCTGTCACTATTATACTATATTTTCCGGTTTTTGAGGTCTGTTTATTTGGACAGCTTTGTAAATTATCTGTGGTGTGTTAAGGGGATAACCATGTAATATAATGAAATTATATGGAAATACTGCACATTCAGGATAATTATAAACTATCAAAAACAACGATTGTTTTTTTGTGAATTCGTTTACATTTTAATATACCGTTGACTTAAAATTTCTTTGATGATATACTAAAAATTAGCAAAGGTCTAATAGTATAAAGGTAATGTGAAACGAAAGGATATGGTAGTATGAAAAAGTTCAAGAACATTTATTCAGGCATGAGCGCGGCATTTATCGCAGTTTCTGCAGCGGCAGCTATGAGCTGTATCAGTGCGGGCGCTGCACAGAGCGGCTTCCATGTAAGCGGTACAGAGATCCTGGACGCTAACAACAAGCCCTTTGTTATGAGAGGCGTTAACATCGCTCACGCATGGTATCAGAACGATACCAACACATCTGTTATCGGCGCGGCTGAAAACGGTTCCAACACTGTAAGAGTAGTTGTAGCTGACGGTCAGAAATGGTCAAAAACTTCAAAGAGTGAGCTTGAGAACATCATCAATATCTGCAAGGAGAATGATGTTATCTGCATCCTGGAAGTGCATGACGCTACAGGCAGCAACAACACTTATGATCTGGATAATGCCGTAAATTACTGGATCGAGAACAAGAGCGTTCTTCAGAGTAATGAGGAGTATGTAATACTCAATATCGCGAATGAGTGGTACGGTGAATGGAACGGTTATAATTGGGCAGAAGGCAACAAGTCAGCTGTTAAGAAGCTCAGAAATGCCGATATAGATAATATGATCATGGTAGACTGCGCTGGCTGGGGACAGTATCCTGCCTGCATCAAGGAATACGGCAGATCTGTATACGAGGCTGACGTTGACCGCAATACTGTATTCTCCATACATATGTATGAGTATGCAGGCGGAAACGCTTCAACCATCAAGAAGAATATAGATGACGCGCTCAGCATAGATGTACCTGTTGTTATAGGTGAATTCGGCGGACAGCACACAGGCGGTGACGTTGATGAGGCTACTATCATGAGTTACTGCACTCAGAAGAATGTAGGATATCTTGGCTGGTCATGGAAGGGTAACAGCTCAGATCTTTCTTATCTGGATATCTCGTATGATTTCGCAGGAAAGTCCCTTACACCATGGGGAGATGCTCTTATAAACGGCTCAAACGGTATAAAGGCTACTTCCAAGAAGTGTTCAGTCTTCGGCGGTCAGCAGCAGCAGCCTGAATACAACTATTCTCAGCCTGAGATATCTTCGATCCTTTATGATATCCAGTACCACCAGTTCCGCATCAACTGGACTCCTGTTCAGGGCGCAGAACAGTACGGCATAGCTGTAAAACTGGCAGGTAAATGGAAGGTCCAGGAGTATACAAATAATACTACCTTCACTTCTCCTAAGCTCAGACCCGGCAGCAGATACACTATGGTAGTATGCGCTAAGATAAATGGTAAGTGGCAGACCGCTGATATAGCACACAGAGCCTTCACTGTCACCGTAAGATAATAATACTCATAAAAAAGTAACTGCTTCATGGCAGTGCTCATACAGAATATTGTTGGTAACTACTGGATTACCTCAATAATTATCACAAACGTTCTATATGAGTACTCGCCCTGAAGCAGTTAATTTTTATAATATGTTACATGGTTATCCCTTTAATACACCACAGATAATTTACAATGCTGTCCAAATAAACAGACCTCAAAACCGGAAAATATAGTATAATAGTGACAGAAACCGAAAGGAGCTGTCGCTATGTCAAAAAGATTTCCGAAACCTGAGATCACACTTGATGGGATATACTCAAAGTTCGCAGATGAAAGCTTTTGCAAGGATTTTCTGCTTGATATCCGCTTTGAAAAGGGCTTTGCCTGCCCGTTTTGCGGTGGCTCTGAGAACCGCAGGATAAGGTCACGCCATCTGCTGCGCTGCAAGTTCTGTAAAGCAGATATATCCGCCACAAACGGAACTTTTATGCACAGAACACATCTTCCGCTGAGGCTGTGGATAATCACCTCATTCCTCATTATGAGTAACAAATGCAGCGTTTCTGCTGTTACGCTGATGAGGTCTTTGGGGGTGACCTACAAGACAGCCTGGTACATCCTTCATCGCATCAGAAAAGCTATGAA
>NZ_FOKQ01000014.1:0-47921 GCF_900112155.1 Hominimerdicola alba
TTTTGATTACTTTTTCTTGCACTTCTATTATACCATATTTTGTTGGATTTGTCGATATTTCGTTGCTTTATTGCTGTGTGAGGAGAGACTAATTATAGGTCCGAGAGTATTGTATTCCTCGAACCTATAATATTGTTTGAATGATGATCACACTGTGGTTAAAATATCCGTGTTTGCTATCGGCATTAGTTACAAATCAACTCTTCGGCAGAATCCTGTCGAAGAGTTTGCATTTGATAGCTAAAAGATATATAACAGCAATTACATTATAATGCCTTCTCATAAAGTAAAGAAATGGTATCCGAGCAGAATTCAGTAGGGTGGTTTTTAACGCTTGCTTCAGAAACTTTGAAGCAGTTATCTGCGAACTACGAAATGACTTCTTTGGTAAAACCTTCATCGGAAAGCCTTACTCTGAGATCTATACTGTCAAGAAAACTCCGCATAGCGTCAGCGCAGTCTTTCTCGCTTCTGCCGTGCAGCAGCTTTGAAATAGCAGCATATTTTTCAGCCGCTATTAGTAATCCTAAATATCCTAACTGTTCAATATTATCAATATCCAGAGCTTCCCCATAAACGCTCAGACACACATATGCATATTTTTTGTACCTAACCCTGATACTTGATACAAAGCACCTGTTTAGCTTAGCGATCTCCCGATTTACTGCGATATGAATACCTTACATCAAATAGCTAAAGAAGGCAAGCGTGTTTACGCGCAGGAATAATATATCAATAACGCCAACATATATACAGAAAATACATCAGCTATTTGTGCAATAATACAAAGCGTAAAATTCTTTCTAAATAAAGCGTTACTTTTGAGCTGAATTCGGCATTAGTATATGAATGCATTCAATAACAGCAATGAAAGTCGACTCAAATAAACATAAGAAAATTATAAAGCAGATCTTGAAACTATGAAAGATCAAAAAGAAAATGAGGCGGAAGCTTATGAAAAAGAATATCGCATATATTCGTCAAAGGCTTAAACCTTCTTCCGAGTTGAAACGGCGTGTGATGAAGCGTGCAGAAAAGCTCGAAGCCGGAAATAAGACATTCGGCTATAATAGGACAACAACGGATCACATAATAAAAAGGAGCAGATTCAAATGAAAGCAAATAATACAAGAGAGAACTCAAAAATCAAAAAACGTTTTCCAATAGCCGTTATTTCGGTTGCAGCGTGCGCAGCACTTGTTATGGGTCTGACAGCGTGCAGTAATAATAATGACCAAACAGATCTCTCGGCGGCTGCTAAGGACAGCAGTACAAACATAAGCGTGGACAACACTAATGAAACCAACATTGTTTCCGAAACAACGGAGAGCAGTGTTTCAAATGACGTTCAGAATGATCCAGTCGGTGACAGCAATATCCCCTCTGACAACAACGACAATAATCCCGAAGCAGCAAACAGTCAGACTGAAAATGTGGAGATGTCTGTAGATAAAATGCTTTCAATGGACGGTGAACAGCTCAGGGCACTTTCAAATGATGATTATGAGATACTTGAAGCGGCATCGTCGCAATGCGCTAATTTTGGTCTGAAATGCGCCGCATTCCCCGAATACGTCTTTGTGCTTGAATGCGCGAACTATATGTACAACAAGCCGGAAATCACCATAAAAGTACCTTACCATGGTGATGAGTTTGGGCTGGGTAACAAGATAACACAGCTGAATCTTTATGAAGGCGCGAACGTCGGCAACGGTGTGACTGTCGGAATGACATATAATGAGATAGAAGAACAGCTGGGACATGATATCGGAGTAAGTATGGTCAATACTACACTTGGTCTGGCTGCATGGACCGAAATAGACGGCAGATACTGGGCTCTGCATTTTGATGTGACCGATGTACCGGATGGTGAGATATGGAAGAGACTGGAAGAATCAACGGAAGGTGGAGAAATCAATCTTGACGATCCCGGTCACGCTGACTTATCTGATATTAATCCCGTATGCGATCTGGCTGTATTTGATATAGAAGCAGATAACTGGCATTACGGAAGAATATAAAAGAGGTAAAAAAATGAAAAGAAAACTATTCTGTGAGCTGTCTCCGCTTACTTACGCTATCTCGGAGCGCAAGTGTGAAATGGTAAGAACGGTAAAAAATCTGTTTGAGGCAGGCAACTTTGCAAAAACGAGATCGGATCAAAAGCTTGAATATTCAATATACAAGCACAATTCGCTTATAAGACGCAGACTCGGAAACGTGGATATGCACTTGCAGGAGAATAAAGCAGTAAACCTTTCTCTTGCTGCACCAAAAATAAATATGCTCCTGATACGTCCCGGTGAGACCTTTTCATTCTGGTATCTTGTTGGCAGTCTATCCGAAAAGAACGGATATAAGGAAGGACTGACGATATTTTCCGATCACCCTTCCTCGGGGATAGGCGGCGGTATGTGTCAGATGACTAACCTTATCCACTGGATGGTGCTTCATTCCGAAATGGAGATAACAGAGCACCATCACCACGACCAGATAGATCTGTTCCCTGACTTTAACAGGACTATACCCTTCGGGACAGGCACAAGTATAATGTACAATTATCTGGACTATCGATTCAAGAATACGACTGATATCACATATCAGCTTGTGATCTACACCACCGACGAATACCTTTGCGGAGAACTAAGGGCGAATAAGCGACAGGAACACAAATACCATATATGGGCAGAAAACGTTTTTTTCTCGCAGAAAAACGGTATCGTATACCGCAACGGAGAGGTATATCGTGACAAAATCGACCGCAGGACAGGAGAACACGTCGAGAAAAAGCTGATACGAAAGAATCATGCAAGAGTTTGTTATGATACGAGCGGCCTTGAAATAAAAGCAGTGTGACAGCTGCTTTCTCGTCAGTAAGCTTCAATTCAATCTGTCATAGAAGTTATCGACTTGTGCAATGATACAAATCGAAACGTTTCCTCTTCAAAAAGCGTTACTTTTATGCTAAAATCATCATTAGTATATGAGCACATTAAACAAACAAAAAAACATAGAAAGGCGGTGAGCGGCAATGTCGATGGAAAGTGCAGAGAAAGACCTGGAATATGTTATGGATAAATACGGCGGGACTGTGAACGGCATTATCTGCTCAATGCTCAGGTCACATTCGGAAAGAGATGATCTTTTTCAGGAGGTGTTCCTGCTGTACTATACAAAAGACCTTCATTTCGAAGACGAAGGAGCGCGGCGCTCGTGGCTTATACGCACGGCACTGAACCTTTGTCGTTCGGCGAACCGTTCGCCGTGGAATCTGCTTCGGAGCGGAGAGGAATTCGATCCGTACAGCGTGGTAGACACCGAAAGTCTTTCGGAAGATAACGGGCTGTGGCAAAAAGTCTGCGGGCTTAAAGAAAAATACCGACTGCCGGTGTATCTGCATTACTTTGAGGGACTTTCCCTGGCGGAGGTAGCAGAGATCATGCAGACAAGCGAAGCGGCGGTGAAAATGCGGCTCAAAAGAGCAAGAGAAAAACTTAAAATTGAACTTACTAAAAATGATAATTCGGAAATGGAGGCGGCAGGAAATGAAAAAAGAGAATATATCTGAAATACGCCGCAGCCTTGAACCGTCCGCAGAGATGAAGCGCCGCGTTATGGAACGTGCAGCAAAGCTCGAAGCGGGCAGAAAGACCTTCGGCAATGAAAAGACAACAACGGATAGCAGCACAATAACTGCATTCGGTACAAAAGATAAAAAGGAGCAAACAACAATGAGTGTAAACAGATCTGATATTATTAAGGTTAAAAGCCATCTTCCCGCAGCTGTGATCTCGGTTGCAGCCTGCGCAGCTGTCGTTATCGGTATAGCAGCTGTCAACATGAACGAGAAGACTCCAAAGCCTCTCCCGACGACAGGTCAGGACAGCAGCATGACAACAGACGATCAGACGATCACAAAAGATGAAGAACTATCCCCCGAAGACGTTATGACCGTGACCGAAAGTGACGGAAGCTCTTTCACCATTACAGATAAAGACAGGATAGCGGCTATTGACGCGATAGTCGAAAAGACAAAAAAGTGCCATATCTGGTATGGCGAAGCCGTTCCGACCGAACGTACTTTAGAATATTATGTTGACGGAAAACAGCGCATTGTCGAGATCAGCGGAGAACAACTCAGCACCTATCATCCGGACAGTGACCCTCACCCTGAAATTTGCTGGGTAGTCACTGTTGACGGCGGATCATATGCTCTATGCGAGTTTACTCCCGATGAACCATATTATCAATTGTACTATGCGACCCAAAAGGGCGGCAACCTGACTTTCAGGAAACAGAATAATAAAAATAATGACAGCAATAATGAAGACGAATTTTATGATAACCCGTTTGATGAAGAATACCATAACGAAGAGGCTGCCCGTAAGCTAAGAAGTATTATTGATGATATACGTAAGAACAGTACGCCTCAGTTTGAAACAGAGAACCTGTATTATTATTATGAAGAACACTTGCCATCAGGGGATGATTGTCGTGCTGATTGTTCCTTCAAGCTGGACGGAAATTACTACGATATCGAACTGTACTGGGATTCCGATCTGATACGTCTTGATGTATGTGAATGGAGTGACGGTAAAGATCTTACTTTACTGTATAAAGACACGCAGAATTGGATAGCCGAATTTGATGAAGTATTCGGCTCACTGACTGATATTCCCGATGAATCCGGAGCACAGCCGGAAGATACCGCAGAAATTGAGTGGTTCGGAGAAGATGACACAGCATTCGGCGCACAGGAAGATGAACCCTCTGATGATATGGTCAAGATACCGGAACTTTTTGAACTGACAGAAGAACAGGCTGTTGCCGCACTTAAAAAAGCCGGTCTGAACTGCCTGATCAGATACAATTTTGACTCTACAGAAAAAGGCTATGTCTGCTCGTATTACGGCGATCCCGACACAGATAATTATGTTAACAAGGGAACATATATCGCAGTGGATATATCACTTGGAGAATATGACGGACCCATTGAAATGGTTAAACCAGAATTCGCAACTTGGTATTATCCTACTAAGGAAAGCAAACTGAAAGTACCTGTCCCCGACTGCCTGAGCGGTTCGTACACTTTTAATATTTACTTCGGAACAGATCCTGAGTACACAACTACAACAGATGATATAAAGGGCGTTAAAAACATCACATTAGATGTATATGCCAGTGACAAAGAACGGTTCGTTGTTTACGCAAAGAAGAATAACTCGGCTGAAGAAAACCTTATCCGCTATGCGACCTATGAGTTCGATTATACATCCGAGACATGGACTCTGATCGGCGAACTCAACACCGACGGACTTCTCGGAGCAAATTAAATAAACTGATAGGTATTGCGGAGTGAAAAACCTAGATAACTACCTCGTAATAAAAACCGAGAATTCTGTATTTTGATGCTTCTGTGATCTGCAATATACATAAAAACACCGACATCTAAGTGATGCCGGTGTTTTTGCTATCAACTGTATTGTCTTTGATCATATGGTTTTGAAAAAACTTCCTTGTGCCGGGGCATCATACTCATATATGCAAAAATCCGTCTATACATGAAATTCGATGAAACAGAAGGTACGCCGATAGGATTATTCTGCATATCTGTATTCAACACCGTCTATAATGACGCTCTCTATATTATCAAGCTCGAAGAATCCGTCTTCTTCGACCCTTGCCACAAGTGACTGATCTACAATATTAGAATTATCGTTATACTGCTCTTCCCTGAATTTTTCTACATCCTCGGGGTCACCGTTAAAGTCATCAAATTCCATTGTGAAACCAACCTCTGCAAAAGGCTTTGCTGTACTGCCGTCCTTGAAGTTTATCGTGACCTCACTGTAAGCACCATCACCATTGTATCCGCCGTCCTTAAGATATCTGCCACACTCGATGTCATGTTCTGTGCCTCTTACATAAAGCGAATATGGCGAGATAGTTACGTTTTCAAAACCGTCACCGTTCACTGCCTTTAATTCACGTTTCTCGATGTAATCGGATAAGTAAAGCTCTATTGACAGGCCGCTGACTTTTTCTGTGATGACAAGCGGCTGATCCCAATCATAATCCATTGTAGGGATATACACCAATGTTTCGAATCGGTATTTATTGCTATTTTTTGTGGATCCACACATAGATGCCGCCAGATAATTTGTTTCACAATTCAATTCATCTCCTTTTGTACTTCTGTCACTGTCTCGATCTCCATTGCTGAACACCAGGCTGGGTTCAGCGGTTTCCAAACCGTGTTTTTTCCAGAGTTTTCTGGTCGCTTCCTCCATCTCCTTCTCTTGTGTATAATCATATTTCTCCACGCACTTTGCATGATCTAAATCATATCTAAAGGTGAGGTAGTCAAGATCTCCGACTATCTTCCTGCCCTTCTTTGAATGCGACTCAACACTCAGTACGACCTCACAATCATCTGCATCGAATACAAAACCATGTACGGTCAATGTTATATCATCGTTTTTGACCTGCTTTATCGTTTGACTTATCTGTTCGGAATATGGAGAAAGGTCGCCCATGAAATGTCTCTGTAAGACATCTATAAGCCCGAATCTGCCTGCCGATACCAGACATAATACTACCGCTGCCGCTATAAGTAATAATACTATCCGTTTGTTTATCTTCTTTCTCTGTGTTTCACTTGCTTCAAGGATATGTTTGTCACTTATACCCCCGAATGCTCGAAGCAGTTTCATTTCATTCATTGCTCCATCCCTCCTGCTCCAGATATTTTTTCAAAGCTTCTCTTGTCCGTTTCAGGCGCATTTTGACAGCACTTTCGCTGAGTTTATAGCTGTGTGCTATCTCCTTGACGCTGCTCATGTACCAGTAACGACGCACGAATATCTTACGTGTGCCGTCGTCCAGTGTTCCGAGAAAACTGTCAAGTAACTGTTCTAAAACCTTCTGCTCCGTATACTTCTCCGCACTTTCATCTGACGGTATTACCTCAGCAAGCTCTTCTAGCACAAGCTTCACCTCGCCTTTGCCCCGTTTTGCTGAATTCAGTTTTTCGTATAGATTTAGCGACAGATTACGCACAATCCTGCCGAGATATGCCTTCAAGCTAAGCGGGCGGGACGGCGGTATGGTATTCCAAATCTTGAGATAGCTATCGTTCACAACTTCCTCAGAATCACTGTGGTCATGAAGGATATTCATCGCAATTGAATTGCAATATCCGCCGTACTTTCCGCTTGTCTCGGTGATAGCATTCTCGGAACGAGCCAAATAAAGCCCAATGATTTCTTCGTCCTGCATTGCTGTGACCTCCTTTCACTTATATAGACAGGAGACATGGTGGATAGGTCACATAAAAATAGAAATTTTCCGAAAATAATTATATCATGAGTTCAGGGCTCAGTCAAGAAAGTTTGACATTCCTGAAAAAACACCAAAAATAAAGAGCTTAGCTGAATCTCTGTGAGGATGAGGACAACGCTGACAAAAACAAGTGACAGTTAGTACATAAAAAGCCGCAGATCAGACTGCGGCTTTTTTTACTTAGAAAGAGTTTCATCCGGTGAAAAAGTAGTATGAACGTGTTCCTATAATAATGTAAGACCCAATTATTCCGGTTAGTACAATTTACCGTCATAATACTGCAAAAGCAGCAGCGTAGCACCATCATAGCAGTTCTCTTCGAGGATATCCTCCTGTATTTCCCAACCCTTATCTGCGGTCGCCGTTATAGCATTGTTTACCGCAGGCATTTCGTCGATGATATGCTCGTCTTCCTCGAATATCTCTATCTCAATATCGTTAGATGCATCAAATATTCTCTGTGCCCTATCGCTTATCTGCGGTTCGTTCTTATAATACTTATTGTACAGAAGCTGCATTGCTTCATACGCTCGCTCAGATTCTTCCGTTGAATCAATAGGAAGATCAATGTCAAGCTCACCGCTTTCGATCATATTTTTGAACTCCTTCTCCATCTCCGCATCGATTTTTTCGTAATAGCTGTCACATACCCACCAATAGAGGGCATCATAACCTGCAATACGCAGATAAGGGTCGGAGCTTTGGGTCAGCGCAACTATGCTCAGCATTTCTGCCTCGTTTTCCAGAAAATATCCCTTGTGGTGCGCAAGCTCATGAGCATCGGTAACAATGCGATCCAGCGGCGCCTGATACTTACTGTGAGTAGGTTCCATCGTAAACGGATAGTTGTACCCTGTTATATTCATTCGTTCAAGTATATCTGAGCAGAGCGCCGTTTTCACAGGCGGATAGTAACCATTCAGACGTGGGAATTCCTCACCCATCGACCGCATGGCATCTGCGATAAGAGACTGAGTTTCCTCCGCAGTCGGGAAAATCACAGTACCATCAGAAGATATCTCTATTTCCTCAGCAGCAGAATTCATCCCATCCACCGAATATCTTACCAGCTTTTCCACCTCGTCATGGTTGAAATCTGTTCGAGC
Source organism: Hominimerdicola alba (assembly GCF_900112155.1). Lineage (GTDB taxonomy): Bacteria > Bacillota > Clostridia > Oscillospirales > Ruminococcaceae > Hominimerdicola > Hominimerdicola alba_D. The sequence goes on from NZ_FOKQ01000014.1 coordinate 8,448, forward strand.
ATCTGTCTCCCCTTTTCCGAGTACCGTCCCGCAGAAGGGTATGTACCAGGTCGGCATATAGATTAATAACGTACATACAAGAGCCATCAGCAGCGTTTTGAAATACACTGCACAGAACCTGCGGTACCTGCCCTTTTTGCGCAGGAAGATAAGCAGCAAAAGAAATATCACCGCAAACACCATTGCCGCGGCACCGATATACATAATAATCTCGCCTATCGCAAACGGAACAAGTCCTGTTACGCGGCTCACACCGTTACATATATTATAGAAAATACTGTCCGTGTACCTGTCGCAAAATTCGGGAAAGAACCAAGCGGACCCCATCACCGCAGTGCATATCAACAGAACGATAAGCACTCGCCAATATGAAGAAAGCTTCTTCAAAATATCATCTCCCGTTTTACAAAATAACTGTCGTTATTATATCAGACGACATTATAAAAGTCAACAGAACGCTTTGTTAGAACTCCTTGATGTGGCGTCACGTCACTGACGTACAGCGTCCGTAGTAAAGACATAAATTGTATAGGATCACATCGTCAAAGCGAATCAAATATATACTCAATGCTGTGAAGAATACACATTAATATGAGCTTCTATTATGAATAAGCAACGAATGATTAAGAAGATGTATCTAAATTATTGACATTGATAAGTACATGTGCTATCATATTCAGGGGAATATTGATATATATTGCAATATTCAAATTGATAATTTGGGAGGACAAAATTATGCAGATGAAAAAAATTTTAGCAGTAGTAATGTCGCTTTGTATGACAGCAGGTGCTGTCAGCAATGGTGCACCTGTTATCACACAGGGAATAATTGCACAGGCTGATTCTGTCGATGGCAGCTGTTATTCCTTTGATGAGGCAACAGGTGTGCTTACACTAAGGGGAACGGTAGATCGTGATTCATTAATTGAAATTCTCAAAACTAGCAGGGATAAAGTCATATCCATTGTCGCTGAAGAAGGAACAGTTTTTCCTGAAAATAGCAGTGAGCTGTTTTTGGGCTTTAGTTATTGTACTTCCATCGATCTTTCTAATGCAGATACGAGCAATGTTACAGACATGAGCAATATGTTCGAGCGCTGTTATAAAGTGAAAACCATCGATGTAAGCGGTTTCGATACAAGTAATGTAACAGATATGAGCAGTATGTTCGATGAATGTCTTGAATTGACATCACTTGATCTGAGTGGGTTTGATACAAGTAAGGTCACAAATTTCAAAAGAATGTTTGATACCTGCCAAAAATTGACAACACTTGATATAAGTGGATTTGATACAAGCAACGTAACAGATATGAGCTGTATGTTCTGTGGATGTCTTGAATTGTCATCGCTTGATCTGAGCGGATTTGATACAGGCAAAGTTACTGATATGCATCTGATGTTCATAAGGTGCACCGCTCTGACAGAACTTGATCTGAGCAGCTTTGATACAAGTAATGTCATTGATATGTCTTCGATGTTCTTCCATTGTTCCAACCTGATAGAACTTGATCTGAGCAGTTTTGACACGAGCCTTGCATCTGATGAGAATAATCGCAAGGCAAGTGTACGCAATATGTTTGAAGGTTGCTACACGCTGCAATTCCTCACTCTCGGTGAGAAGTTTACTGAAATAACAGAAAAAATGGAACTGCAATGCAGCTACAAAGGCTGGGCAAACGCCAATGACCCAGCAAATCTCGTCAGCGGTGAACATGAATATGCGGTCATCAAAAACGAAGGCAAAAACACCTACGTCCGTCGTTTCTCCTATTTGCATTATCTCAAATATCCCACCAACATCAAAGTAGAATACAGCGAAAAATACCGTCAGGTGAGATTCACATGGAACAAAGTCAACAGAGCTGACAGGTACGGTATAGCTGTATATCTTGCAGGCAAATGGAAAGTACAGGCCCAGAATATAACTGACACTACCTATACCTCTCCTAAGAATCTCACAACAGGCATGACCTACAAAGTAGCTATTGCAGCAAGAGTTAATGGCAAATGGGATACAGAAAACGCTATCAAAAATGCTGTTACCTGTAACATAGGCGGCAATAATTCCTATGTCAAGCCTGACAGAGAGCTCGTATTTGGTGCGGATCTATATGTTATGGACGATGACATCACTATGTATCTCGGACCCGATACAAGCTACGGTAAAGTTACAACGATTCCCGGAAAATCTTACCTTCAGGAACTCGGCGTTATGAATAATAACGATAACTGGGTATTTACATTGTATAGAGGACAGTACGGCTGGGTACAGGTCGTGAATGAATTTGGCGATAGACAGATCCAAATTCCACAATATTTATATCCTATAGTTGCTAAGCCTGTTATCTATCTTTATCCCGAAAATGAGACAGATGTTCATGTTGAGGTGGAGCTGACCGAAGCAGATCTTGCCACTACCTATCCTAAATACAACAACGGCTGGGATGTAGTCGCTAAGCCAGACGGATCACTTGTGAACAAGGCTGACGGCTCTCATCACAGATACCTGTTCTGGGACGCTGTAAACTGCCGAACCGAATTTGATTTTTCTAAGGGATTCTGTGTTGCAGGCAGTGACACCGAGAGTTTCCTCAAAGAAAAACTCAGATATATGGGTCTGAATGAAGATGAGATGAATGAGTTTATCGTATACTGGCTGCCACAAATGGAGCACAACAAGTATAATCTCATATCCTTCCAGAGTGAAAAATATACAGATTCTGCAAAGCTGAACATCACACCCACACCCGACAGTATGCTGCGCGTATTTATGACATATGCACCTCTTGAAGATGCTGTGGACATCGAACCGCAGGAGCTTTCCACATTTGAAAGAAAAGGCTTCACAGTTGTTGAATGGGGCGGTTCCGAAATATAATGATCGTGTTAACGTGATACATTTTTAAAGGGCTGTGTCAGCCGTGTGAGAGATCATACTCTCATGCGGCTGTTCACAGCCCTCGTTTTTTATCCTCTACCAGCAAGAAGACTCTCAATTTTAAGTTAGAAGATGAATTACGACCATTTTGACAATAAACTGTAGGGCGGAAGTCGAGCAAGTCACCGCATTCTTCCTCAAGAATTACTTTGATCTTGTCTATGTAATCACACAACCTCAGTATCTCTATCCAGTTGCAATGACACAGAACATCAGCCTATTCAGGCTCATGCTTACTGTTTTTCAGAAGTGTGGTTTGAATAGTTCTGTTCAAAAAAATTTGTAAAGCAATATGAGTAACAGGGCTGTTTCACCAAGCAACAGCCCCGTTTTAATTTTCGCTAAAGCACAAATAAAAACGGATAGTCGTCTGCTTAGGACGATTATCCGTTTTGTTTTTAATAAATTGGATCAATGAAGTCTATCACTTTATAGTAACAGTACGGGCATATTTGATAGCAGTTGCTGTATCCCATTTGCCGTTCACCCTTGCGGCGATCGCTACCTTATATGTTACGCCGGGAGTCAGATTTTTGGGAGAAGTGTAGGTAGTGCCTGTGATATCCTGCTTCTGAACTCTCCACTTGCCTGCCAGATAAACTGCTATTCCGTATCTGTCAGCACCTTCTACCTTATCCCATGTAAATCTTACCTGATGGTACTTCTCACTGTAATCGACCTTAATATTGATCGGATAAGGGACTGGTTCTGAACCGCCGAACCGATCGTTCATGAATGATGACATCCAGACCAGAGAAGCGTTCCAGCTGACGGAAACCTCATTTACAGTCCATGCCTCAGGACTGTCAGCATAGCACTTCTGAGCAGCTAAAGTGCCTCTTTTATAGCCGAGACCACGAAGGTATTTATCATTATTAATATATGAGCAGGGACCGCCTGCAAGAACACCTGCGGGTGCCGCCGGGAAGGACGGATCGATACTGTTTGCCCAGTATTTGTGGCGTGGCGATCCCATTGCCTTATCACCGTAGCCTGATACATAAGAGAAGCCCAGACCGTTTCGTCCGAAGAGGTAATCAAGTGCTTCGGCTGCACCGTTCCGATAAATATATTTGTCGTTATCAGTATCATAAGCATAAGCCAGTACCATAGCGTTGTTGATAACGAAGGAGTTGGAACCATACTCATAACCTGTGTACACATCTCCATCGCCGATACCGATATAGTCCCCGAAAGTCGAACTCTTGTAAGGTATGCCCATGCCTTCTTTATACATCTGAATAATATATCGATCAGCAATTTTTTGGATAGAATTGACAATAGTCTTCCTGTCAGCAGAAGATGTCTTGTCGCTCAGGTAGAGTGAAAGAGTGCCCATACCCGCAGTATTGCCCCAATTGAAGGAACTGAGCGAACCGTTGTTCTCGCCGCCGCTCAGGCAGGAAGTCAAGCTGAATGCCTTATCCTGACCTGACGGATCATTATAATTATTATAGCGTTTTAAGAAGCCATAGTAAGCCGAGTCCCCTGTTGTTGCATAAAGTTCACAAGCTGCCCAGTAAGCATCGTCAACTACATAGGTGTCACCGAAATTGTTGTATCCGCCGAATTCACTGGGAGCAAAGTAAGGATCATCATAGTAATAGCCACTTGTAACGTCCCATTTGGCTTGCTTAGCCATGATAGCCTTCCAGCTGTTCTGTGCATTTTGCAGACACTCTTTTGCGAAATCATCATCTATGCCCTTCCACAGACGTGAAGCCTGTGCAGCACAAGCGATCATGTTGAATGTGGCTGCATACGTAGGAGGTCTGACGATACGGTAAGGATAAATGTCCTCCATTGTTATGTGCGTCCATTTGAGCAATGACGTGAGTGGAAAACCTTCCCACTCATAGTTCTGCACTGAATGATATACAAAGCCGTCCTCATTTATCATTTTGAACATCCACTCCAGCTCTACCCTTGCTTCATCAAGTATATCGGGAGCATTATCCTTATTTTCGGGGACAGCTATCGTGCCGTCAGTCCACTTGCGTGTATTGCCTCTCCTCTTGGAGAACTCATAAGCGTTCTGAAGTGTCCATACGGAGAAACCGCCTTCGACAACGTGCTTACCGTGGTCGCTTGCAGCGTACCATCCGCCTGTAACGTCGATCTTCTTATCCTTCTCGCCATCAGAGAAGTCATCTTCGTAAGTCTTTACCCACTTGCTCTGTACATAAGCCATATCGGGGTTATGAATCATACCGTGAGCCAGCATACTCTTATCACCTGATGTGATGTACTCAGACTCTATCCGTACTCCTGAGCGGTTCTGATAGAAGTAGTTCATGGAATCCCTCAGCAGCTGATCATCATAGATCTGTCTGTCTATCCTGAATGGACTGCTCTCGTTCATCGTATAAGTTTTCATAGTTACGGGATTTGTCCATAAAAGCTTATCACCGCTGAGCTTTGTATCGTTTACATTTTTAGAATTCATCACCTGAGTGCCGCTTACGCCGACTGTATCCTTAACGAATATCGTGTACTCGCCCACAGTTCTGAAATCCGAGAAATCAATGATATGTACGTTGGCACCTGAGTCCTTGTATCTTGTGTATATTGTGGCCGATTTAACTGCTGTATCCTTACCTGTACCCGAATCAGGATCGCTGCCGAATACCTTAGTTTTGCCTGTGTACTTTACGTTGCCCGATCTGTCACGTATCTCAAAATCCAGTGGCTTATCAGCATCGGTAACATAAGAAGCCCTCTTTTCCAGCTGAGGATAGTAACCGATCTGATTCAGACGAACGTTGCTTTCGGGTCTTACAACGCCCCACTCGTTATTATCACTATCGATAAAATATCCACCGGTAGTGTCGATCAGAGACAGATCATCGAATTTGAGTACCGTACCGTTTGGGAAGCAGTCTACCGGCTGATACCGACCCTGTCCGCCGTAGTGGAATGCCCACTCAGCAACATCAATATCTTCTTTAGCTGTAAACACAGCATCGAAGGTGTTGTCGCCTTTAGCGATCTTTACGCATTCCCACGTCTGATTGAAATCATCATTGCCGCAGTTGTTGTGCCAAGCTTCAACAGTTCCGCCGTAGTTACCGATCCTGGTGTACAGCTCACCCTCATTGGAAGAATTGACCTTCCAGTGTACCTTGTAAGTATGACCCTTTAGTATCACTAAATTTCTGCAACGGAACTGAAGATCCCATCTTGACTCGGGACCATCGTTGTTCAGTATCGTTACATTGTAAGTGCCGTCTGAAATATCGAAGTCCTGCCGTGCCGGTGCATACTCTAATGTGTGCCAGGGAAGACCCATGCCTGCCTCGAAGTCAGACTGGATAAGTATCAGTTCATCTGCTGCAAACACACTCATAGGTGCAGATGCGGCTGCTGCCGATAAACCAGCGGTAATCGCCACAAGCCCTGCGACGATACGTTTCATTGTCTTGTGCATTTTCTCTTGACCCTCCTTTTGAAAATAAAAGAACTTAAATCTGATACGGCTGTAACTTACAGTAAACGAAATATATACCTGAAACAGCCATAGCCACATTATAACAGTGATGGACAATTCACAGTCATTACGCTGTTATGTCCGATAGATATTATATCACATTGCTTTTCAAATTGCAATGATTTAATAATATAATTTCATTTTTTTTCAATCCAACCCTCTGCCGTATCAGATTTCCGCAGTATATAAAAATCATGACACATAGATAATTTACAAAATCGATGAATCTAGCCAAGCAGCGTAAATACGCCGTTTTAGGATGATGATATATGAACAAGCAATTTGTCAAAATATAAGCTAATAATATCCAAAGATCATTGGATATTTCTGCAATATTTAATAAAGGAGAATTCTTATGACAAAAGAACAAAAAACAGAATTTATGTGCAAACTCATGGCTCTTATAGATGAGTATATTGATGTAGAAGATGTAGGTGTTGAACATGTGCCCTCTGTAACTACAACAGAAAAAGCCCCTGCTGAAATGCTGACTGTTAAAGAATGTACCCAACAGTTCGAAGGCATTTCCGAACATACTATCAGACAGTTAGCTGCGAGAGGAGAAATAATCTCTGTAAGGGCAGGTGCCGGCAAACACGGAAAGATACTACTTATCAATAAGGCATCGCTTATGAAGAGATTAGGATTCATCTAATTAAATACATTCATGGCATATCTCTATATAAAGTCTTACATTCGTAAAACTGAGGCTGTTGCACACCGCAGCAGCCTCCTTACCTTTGTGAAAAGCCAGAACAATATAACACATTGTAATATATCACCCATTTTCAGAGCAAACTTCCCCAAGCCCCGACGAAAGCCGGGGCTTTTTTGACGGTATTTGAGAAAAACACTACGCCGTTTTCAACTCAAAAAGTGAAACTCCGCAGCGGTTTTGGGAAACCTTTGCAAAAAGCTTCTTTATGTTGTAGGAAATCGCCAGCAAAAGGAACTCCGTTCTGATGTTTTTGCTGCCCCTGCATAGGAATCTGCTGAAGCCGTGATCCTGCTTCAGCACACCGAATGCCCCCTCCGACTGGATGCTCCTGTTCATCCTCAGCTGTCTGCCGAAGTTGGTCGTAATGTTCTCCAGGCTCTCTTCCCGCAGCTCTTTGAACCTGTTCGATACCGAAAGCGTCTTGTTGCCCTTTGCTTTCGTGCAGTTCTGCCTGTACGGACAGCCCTCGCAGCTTTCGCATCTGTAAACCGCTTTCTCCGAAACGAAGCCGGTCTTGCTCTTTTCATGCTTCGTTCCGCCCCTCCAAAGTATCCTGCCGGCCTCGCATACGAAGATATCGCCAACTCCATATTTTCGGGCCTGCCGTACTTCGTGCGTTGGTTTTTCTTCTTTTGCTGTTCATAATTTACCGGCTTTATGTATGAGATCAGACCGTGAGATCTGAGATACAGATAATTCTCCTCGCTCTCGTATCCTGCATCGCAGATGATGTTTTTCAACACAAACAGCTCAAGGCTGTTGAGTTTTTCGAGGAACGGGATCAGCGTGTTTACGTCGCTTCGCTCGCTGGAAATGTCTATTCCGAGTATGTATTCCCCCTCGACAGCAGCCTGTATATTGTATCCCGGCTTAAGTTGACCGTTTTTCATGTGGTCTTCCTTCATCCGCATAAAGGTAGCATCGGTATCGGTCTTGGAAAAGCTGTTCCGACCGTCAAAAAGACTGTTGTAATACTCATACTGTGCCAGCTTTTCAGAATATTCTTCGAGCTTTTCAAGTGCTTTCTGATATGACGATTTGTGATGACCTTTACCCGTGACACGAACTATCCCGACCTTTGACATCAGCGATGAAAGGGTAGCTATCATATCAGGAACCGGCGTATTTCTGGGAAATCTTATGCCAAAGGCGGAGTCGATCTCATCCAAGACAGCCGGCAGTTTTGCACGGAGCTTTTCTTCATTTTTAGCAACTGATTTCTTCCAGACAAACGTATATCTGTTGGCATTGGCTTCGATCTTGGTGCTGTCTATAAAAAGATTTTCACCACTGATCTCGCCCATTTTCTTTCGGAAGCGTGAGATCGTGCTGTGATCGGGATTTTTGGATCCTTCGAGCGGCCACCAGAAGTATATATCGCGTTTGCAGAGCTGTTCGATCTTACGGCTTGAAAATGCGCCGTTCATATAGCCGAATATGAGTATTTTCATCATGATGTCCTCAGGGATATCCCCCATCCACTTGCTTTGAACGGTGTAGTCCGCAGTGTAATAGATCTCGTTGATGACATCGTTCAGCATTTTCACCTGTGAGTTTTCCTCGATGTAGATATCAAAATTCATATTCATCCGCACTTGACAATTTCTCATTTTTATGGTACAATCCTTTCGTTGGTTTGATGTTTTCTTGCAATTACATTATACCACAAAATGAGAAGCCTAGCACTATTCCTTGCAGGGTCTTATATTTTAGGGGATAAGAAAATTCTGACGGTTACCTCATTTACGCAAGTATAATAAAAAACGGATAGTCGTCTGATACTGACGTTCTATCCGTTTTGCATTTATCAAATTATAACAAATTCAGCCTATCACTTTATAGTAATAGTTCCTGCATTTTTGATTGCATTTGCTGTATCCCAGCTACCGTTTACTCTTGCCGCGATAGCGACCTTGTAGGTCTTACCCGGGGTGAGGTTCTTGGGAGAAGTGTAAACTGTGTCGGTTATGTCCTGTGCTTGAACTATCCACTTTCCTGCCAGATATACAGCGATGCCATATTTGTCTGCACCTTCGACTTTATCCCATGTAAATCTTACCTGGTGGTATTCTTTGCTGTATTCTACTTTGATGTTTGTGGGATAAGTGAGCGCATTGGCGGTTAAACGCTTGTAGGTGTTAGTTCCGTTATTGCCGATGACTGCATATTTCCCGTTACCGCTTACAACGTTTTTGGGAGCATTTGCATTTACCCAGCCGCTGCCGTTCGGGAGACTCATTTCCTCTGTTATATTGCTAAACTTCTCACCGATCTTGAGAGTGTTCAGCTTGTTGCAGTCTTTGAATGTATCGGTAAAATCTTTCACTTTGCTTGTATCAAAGCTGCTGAGATCAAGTGTTGTAAGGCTGGAACAACCAAAGAAAATATCACTCATGTATTTGACATTGCTTGTATCGAAACTACTCAGATCAAGTTTACTCAGACCGGAGCATCCGTTGAACATTGAATGCATTTCTGTTACACTGCTTGTATCAAAATTGCTCAGATCAAGTTCGGTCAAACTTGAACAACCACCGAACATCCAACCCATACCTGTGGTATTTTTTGTATCAAATCCGCTAACATCTATCGACGTCAGACCCGAACAGCCGTTGAACAAACTGGTCATTATTTTTACATTGCTTGTATCAATTGAACTAACATCAATCGTTGTCAAAGCGGAGCAATCATGGAACATACCGGAGATATCTTTTGCCTTTCGGGTATCAAATCCACTTACATCAATTGAGGTAAGGCTAGTACAATGACTGAAGATAAAAGAGAAACTATCGACACTGCTTGTATCAAATCCACTCACATCAAGCGAAGTAAGATTTGAACAATCGCTGAACATATTGTTCATATCTTTTACCTTGCGAGTATCAAAGCTGCTTACATCAAGTCTTTTCAAACCGGAACAGTAACGGAACATTCCATATATATATGTAACATTACTTGTGTCAAAATTACTCACATCAAGTTCGCTCAGTTTTTTACAGCCACCAAACATATAGGACATAGTTGTGACATTACTCGTATCAAATCCGCTTACATCAAGTTCAGTCAAACCTTTACATCCATAGAACATCCATCCAATATTTGTGACCTTGCTTGTATCGAAACCGCTCAGATCAAGCGTGGTCAAGCCATAACAGGATGAGAACATATCGCACATATCCGTGACATTTTCGGTATTAAAGTTACTTATATCAAGTGATGATATTTTCTTACATTCCTTGAACATACCGCTCATATTCGTGACATTGCTTGTATCAAAACCGCTTACATCGATCGAAGTAAGTTTTGAACAGCTTTCAAACATATAACCCAGATTTGTTACGTTGCCGGTATCGAATCTGCTTACATCAAGTTCAGTCAAGCTGGTACAATCCTTGAACATCCTAAGCATACTGGTAACATTGCCGGTATCAAATCCGCTTACATCAAGTGATGTCAGACCGATGCACCCCAAAAACATTGCAGGCATATTTGTAACATTGCTTGTGTCAAATCCGCTTACGTCAAGTGCAGTCAGTTTATAACAACGTAAAAACATACAACCCATATCTGTAACATTGCCGGTATCGAATCCGCTTACATCAAGTGTAGTCAGTTCGGAACAATCATAAAACATACTATTCATATTTGTAACTTTGCTTGTGTCAAATCCGCTGATATTAAGGGTGCTCAGTTTTTTACAGCCAGAGAACATATTGCTCATATCAGTAACATTGCTTGTATCAGCATCTGAAAGATCAATATAAGTACAGTAATTAAAATCGCTGAACAGCTCGCTGCAATCTTCAGGCAAAACAGTTCCTTCTAAAGCTACGATGGTTTTTACATACGAACGGTAACAAAAATCCCTTACAGCTGTACCATTTACCTCACCTCTGAGAAACAGCACTCCTGAATTTTCATCATAGGAAAATTTGTTTGCAAATTCGGCATGCGCGGTTATAGTCTGTGTTATTATCGGCGCGCCAACGCTGACAGTTCCTGCTGCCATACACAGTGACACTACTACTGCTAAAAATCTTTTTACTCGCATTGTTGTTACCTCCAAAATTTTCAATTTTTAATAGAATAAAATATATAAATATTCTAAAAGACATGATAGCATACATCACAAAGAATGTCAACAATTACGATATGTTTTATTTATTATTTGTTTATTATCAATAAAAGAAAATATATTTTTTTATGCTTTTGTTGAATGTCGATCTTTGATAACACGAACGATCAATATTCACGTACCAAAACGAGCGTATGCATACGTTTGCATACGCTCGTATATTTTGGTATCGTTTGGAATAAAATTCGTATCGTCTGGTATGAGTTCGTATAATTTGGTATACACATCAACGAAAAAACTATCTACCGATGCATAACAACCAAAGCCAACACTGCCATACCAATACACATCACACCCAGAAACACAGACCCGACTCTTGTTCCCATCAGCGGACGATATATCTTCGACGGTTTCTCGGGCGAAAACCTTATCTCCCGCAGATTGCCGATATCCGGCACATCAACATTCGTGAACACACCCTCGCTTGAAACATAGATCGTCCCATTAACTTCATACTGCCACCAGGGCTTGTAAAGGCGGCTGATCCCGCTGCCTCGCCTGCCAACCGTTCTTCCGCCTCTCTTATGGCTGCTTTTAGAATAATGATAATTTCTGTAAATGCACATAGCCGTGATCACCTGCGTACATTCTCTCATTTTACGCGAATGCACCACAGGCGGTATCACCAGCATTCCCAAGCCAACTATTCCAAACCCGACGCAGGCAACTTCTATCATCCTTTCCTGCGTAAAATAAAAGCTACCAGGATGTGACTTATGATAAACGTTCACCACCGATATCACCACCAGCACAGCCCCTATCAGCGGAATCACAAGATTCATAATACTCTCCAGCGATACTCCGTCCTGAAACAGACCGACCAGCCCGACGAACAGTAGCAGCGCCCCGAATGTCGTCATGCAAAGTAAAGGTTCCGTTTGCGCAAAAATCGGCATAGCGATCAGCACACCGATAAACGCTATTACAACTATCGCTACCTTGATACTGTCCGCCTTGCTTGTCTTACTTTCCTCCAGACCAAGCTTTCCCTCCAGTCCAAGCCTTTCAGCAGGCACACCGTCCACAATCAACCTTTTTCCATAAGGATTGACAATCGCCCGCATCAGCGTTCCCATATCGAACACAGGTGAAGTAAACTCATCATTACCACTATTCATATAAATGCCCCCTATCTTTATTTATATTATACCACATCACAATATAAAAGTAAAGAACCATAGCTAACTGATACACGGCAACAGCATTTACTTTTTAGAGAAAAAGAAGTAAAATAGAGATATGAAGATAGAAGAATTAAAAGAAGGAATACGAAATATAAGTGAGCCAAGGAGGACAGGATATGGAAATATCCGACACAAGCTTGAAGATATAATAATCATAGGACTGTGTACCATAATATGCGGAGGGGAAGATTTAGCCGATATGGAGGCGTTTGGCAAGAGTCGACAGGAATATTTGTCGAAATTTCTTGAACTTCCGAATGGTACACCTGATAGTGACACATTCAGACGAGTATTTGAAAAACTAAATCCGTCTGAGCTTTCGTCATGCCTGATAAACTGGATATCATGTGAAAGAACCAAAAGAGGAACAGTTGCGATAGACGGAAAAACGATTTGCGGAAGCGGCAATTGTAAACATAAAGCATATCATGTAATAAGTGCTTTTGTTGCAGAAAATCAGCTTACTTTAGGTGAATTGGCAGTTGAAGAAAAAACAAATGAGATAACGGCAGTTCCTGAACTTCTGGATCTGATTGATGTAAAAGGCGACATCGTAACTGCTGATGCAATGAGCTGTCAGAAGAAGATCGTTGAAAAGATAATTAAGAAGAAAGCAGATTATGCAATAGGTCTGAAACAGAATCAGCCTGCATTATACAAGGATACCAAAGATTATTTTAATGAATTTTGTGATGATATTCCGATGAAATCGACGCTTGACAAGGGACATGGAAGAATTGAAAAACGTGAATATCAGTAGCTTACCGAACTGTCTTGGCTGGAACAAAGAGACGAATGGAAAGGCTTAAAGGGACTTGGATGCGTGAAGTCAACAGTTAGCGAAAAAGGAGAAACACGAGAATTTACAAGATATTTCATAACCTCGCTTACTGATCTCGATGAATTTGCCGATTCTGTAAGAAAGCACTGGGCAATAGAGAATAATCTTCATTGGTGCCTTGATGTTATTTTTAAAGAAGATGCTTCAAGAGCAAGAAAAGACAATTCACCACTCGTTCTCAATATTATGCGTAAAATCGCTCTCAATCTTGTTTCTCAGGCTCAGTACAAGCGTATTAGTAAAAGGCGTCTGATGTTTCGTGCTGCTCTTGAACCTACTCTTTTTCTCGATATCCTTTTTGATCCTTCTTCCGTTTCTCCTCAATAGTAAATGCTGTTGCCGTGTCTCAGTGGTTACAATGAATAATTAAACAAATATAGTTTCCTTTTTAAGTTGAGTAGCACCACAAAAGTATATAAACACTAACACCAAACAAATAAGACAGCGGTTCAAAGGGGCTGTTGCAGCCCCTTGTGACGGAATGATAAATTTTCCGTTGGTAATGCTATTATCCAGACTCCCGCAAGAGCCAAACATAATAAATTTATTTGCCCCTGTCAGGTGATTTACTTCTGCTGTCAGTTCTCCTGCACGGTCAGAACCAATATGTGTCAAATAAAAAGCGCTCTCTCTATGATTCCTTTGAAATGACCATATCGGTATATTTCCGTTACAGACACTTACTTCTGCAATTTGTTTGCATTCATACTGCGACAATAAATGTTCGTATATCTCCTTGGAGAATATTACAAGGCATATTTCAACGAGATGCTTTTTTTCACTATAGAAAGCCTCGAAATTTACGATCGGTTCACTTTTAATATCATAAGAATCAATTATCATCTGAACCCTAACCACCTTTCAAATTCCGTTTATATTGATAATCAATTATATCACTACTTTGACGCATTATCAATGGAAACGCCATAGTACTTCTGACTTTACATCAGAAATACTATGGCTTAATACTTCTATATGAGTATCGGCAGTATCGAAGCTGTCCTTGGGAATGATATGTCCGTTCTCGTTCTTAACGACAAACGCCGACGAAGCAGTATAACTGTCGTTAACGGGGTTTGCTTTGAGTTCGGAAAGAGCCTGATAAGCCTCACTCTCGACCTTGAAATCCACTACAAAAATACTTTCTGCCATTGTTTATACCTCCTGTTTAGTGCAATACTGTTATATTGCATAAAATTTTGTATTATTATCGCAACATATTTTTATTCGTTTGTCAACACCTAATTCAAAATTTCAGGCAAGTACGATGCCGGGCTCTTGAGGTGACGATCAGAAGTGCTGTGTTCGGTATTATAAATCATGCATCTTTTATCAGCGCATACATCTTCATATTCTCGAGCTTACCGTTCTTGAAAGCATTGCACCTCAGCACCCCTTCGCAGGCGAAGCCGGCCTTTTCAAGTACTCGGCAGGATGCTGCATTGCTTTCAAAGGGCTCAGCAAAGATCCTGATGATGTCGGTATTGTCAAAAACATAGCTGCAAATCTGCCTGACAGCTTCGGTCGTATAGCCGTTACCCCAGTAGGGTTCCCCGATATAGTAACCCAGCTCGGCAGTCCGGTAATGGATATTTCCGCAGCGGAATATGCCTATGCTCCCGATGATCTTATCATCGGCAGTGACCGCAAAAGCAAAGGTCTTATCCTCATCGGCGGACAGCATCGCCCGTATAAAATCCTCTGCATCCTTCTCCGTGTAGGGAAAAGGCAGACCGTCCCTCAGATTATCAAGTATCTTTACGTTGTTCAGATTCTCGGCCAGCGCGGTCTTGTCTTCAAGCTTCCATTTTCTTATTCCGATAACCATTTTCATTACCTCAATTAAGTTTATTTCAGAACCCCATAGCGGTCTTTGTTTGCTGCATCTTTTCCGTGCCCACCAGCTCTTCAAAGAGCATAAAGGCAACAGCCTGGCTCGTCTTCGGGCAGTAGGATGTTATGATATTATCCGTCCTCACAACCGGCTCATCCACGACGATTGCACCGTACTGTGCAAGCTGTTTTTGCCTGTGTCCACCGTTAAGGTGATAGGTCGTGGCACGCTTCCCTTTAAGTATGCCGCTGTTGCCCAGCGCAAGCGCCGCGACGCAGATAGTTGCTATCATCTTGCCCCGAGCATTGAAATCATTTATCAGCTTAACCGCCTGCTCCGAGAAGGCATCCTCGTAAAAGCCGTATTCCTCAAAGCCGCCGGGGATCGCCAGCGCATCGTAGTCGTCGATGCAAACATCATCGAGCAGCAGTTCCGCGTTGACCGACACACCGAAAGTGCTTGTGACCGTCTTTCGCAGAGCGCAGGTAACAGCATCGACACCTGCCCAGCCCATAATGTCAACAAAAACGCTCGCCTCCATTGTTTCAAAGCCTTGAGCAAGAAAAAGCAATACTTTCATGTTTAATCCTCTGTTATATAACCCAGTTCATCCGGCAGATCATCCCATAATTTCTCTCTTGAACTGTACTTATCAAATTTTGAAACTATCAGAGGTGCGGGTTCGGGATAGACCGTCAGGCCGTCTCGTTCTCCCTTCTCGGGACGGATCGGGAATGCAAGCTGCTCTGTTTCGAGAGAAAACTGCGCGTTCACGCCCGGCTTGTTGCCTCTTGGGTCAAGCCTGATCCACCTGCCGAGAGACTTTATATATACTCCGTTCAGACCGTGATAAATGAGGATGGATGCGACGTCATCGTCCAGTATCAGCTTCTGATAGCAGAATCCTGCGGGGACTCCCTTGCAGCGCAGTATCGCAGCTAATAAGTGAGATTTTGCAAAGCATATCCCATGTCCCGCTTTCAAGACCTCCGATGCCGAACAGGTCAGCTCATCTGCATTTATATCCGCCGAGTGTGATATGTTATCACGCACATATTCAAAGACTATTCTTACAAAGTCTGTTTCATCTGTTGCTTTATTGAACAATGTGTCAGCAAGCTCTGAAACAGCCTGATCGGAATAATCTATTGCATCGGAGCAATTAAGATAATCCCCAATCTTATCGGAATAAACCGTAATATCCATTCTGTAGCGTCCTTTCACTTATTTGCAAAACAGCATATTATTGACCCATTCCGTGACCCATACCTCTTTGTCGATGATCTTCATATCGTAGCTTTCGACAACATCACGGTCATATTTCCGCATAATATCGAGATAGGCCTGTTCCATTTTTCTCGGAAAACGGATACTGCTCTTGAAAGAATCAGCAGGAAACAGACCGCTTTCCCTGCAAAGCTCTTTCCACTCTTCTGCTGAATAAAACCTGATATGACCATCGGGCTTGACCTGCATATATTCGTCTATAAAACCGTCTTTGTCGATATCGTTGGGGGTCGGGTCGCAGATGAACAGATAACCCTCATCCGTAAGCACCCGGGATATTTCCGAAAGGCTCGCCCTTATCTCCGGGAAGTGATGCAGCGCATATCTCGATACCACCATATCAAAGCTCTTATCCGCAAAGGGGAAATTCACTCCGTCATATACGCAGAAGCTGATATTGTCAAGCTTTTCATCAGCTGCACGCCTGCGGTCGTTTTCCAGAGCCTTTTCAACTATATCCAGGCCGACAATAGTAACATCGGGAAAACTCTTGGCTATCGCAAATGTAAGATACCCTGTCCCCGCCCCCAGGTCGAGTATCTTCATCCCGGGTCTTACAGGAAGGAAGTCGATTATCGCATTCAGCTGCGTATCATCCTGGGTTTGTCTGGCATAGAAGTTTTTCTCAGCGAAGGCCGCTTCAAAGCCTTCCTTTGCTGCGGCTATGGTTTCTTTGGTATCTGACATGGTAACATCTCCTTTCATGCGGCTTTAAAGCAGCACTGCCTCTCGCCAGCGTTACGATCTGTATGCTATCATTCTATCATATATTTGTCCGGGAGTCAACAGCTTTTCAAAGGTCTGTATGGTCTGATAGCTATTATGGTTGACCGGGGAGCAGGAGAATGTTGATAAAATGGGCTGGTACAGCTTTGCATAATTACAGGGTTTGTTTATCACGGCGCTGCTTCGCAACTCCGTGAAAGCGCGAAAAAAGATGGGGCTGTTGCACGAACAGCGTAACCGTGATTCGCGCATAATCGCACTTTGATAAGCATAAAAACACGAAACGAGCCGCGTAGCTACTCGGTGAAATGCCGAAAACAGCGGCGGGAAAGCTGTGCAACAGCCCCCCGATTTTGACTCCAGTATCAAAGTTCCTATTTCAGCTTATTGTAATCCTCATCCGAAACAGCCTCGCACCATTCCGTACTGCCGTCCTCGCCCTCGATTTCTATTGCAAGGTGTGAGAACCATGAATCGGGTGCAGCACCGTGCCAGTGCTTAACATTCGCAGGGATATTCACAACATCGCCCGGATGAAGCTCTCTTGCTTCCTTGCCCCATTCCTGATAGTATCCACGACCACCGACACATATCAGCATCTGACCACCGCCGCTTTTTGCGTGGTGGATATGCCAGTTGTTGCGGCAGGCAGGCTCAAAAGTGACATTGAATATCGCAAGCTGTTCGGTAGAAACAGGAGCAAGATAGCTCTGCCCTACGAAGTAATCGCCGTAGGGATTCGGCTCTCCGATTGGGAAGAAAATCTCGTTCTGATACCTGTCCTTATCGGTCATTTCAGGAGATTTGTCATTCCATACTTCTTTTGCAAGTCCAAACACCGCCCAAGCGTGCGGCCAGCCTGCATAGAAAGCCGTGTGTGTGATGATCGCTGCGATTTCCTTCTGAGATACGCCGTGATTTTTCGCATTCATCAGGTGGAATTTCAGCGCATCGCTCGTCACGCCCTGCGACATGAGAGCAACAACAGTAATGATACTGCGTGTTTTCAGGTCAATGTCGGTATTATTCCAGTTCTCCCCGAAAAGAATATCATCGTTGTAATGGGCAAATTCGGGAGCGAACTCACCGAGGGCATCTCTGCCAGCGGTCTGTACTATCTTTTCTGCCATAGTGTGACCTCCTCACAGCCATTCGGCAACGGTATTCTTAGAATCCTTTGCTTTTGATCCGACGATAGCAAGTCCCTTGCTGTCAACACTTGCACCCTTGCACATTTTCTTCACATCAGACACCATACTTCCGAGACCGGAGCCTTCATGGGTGCTGATGACTCTGACGGTCTTCCCGCTGAAATCAAGCCCTGTCAGTGAAGTTTCTACTTCGGGAGCATAAGTTCCCCAATAGATTGGACTCATGATAAAAATCGTGTCATAGGCGGAAATGTCCGTCAGCTTCTCCTTAATAGGAGCATTTCCGATACGCTGTTTTGCTTCCTCGATACAGGTCTTGTAATCAGCCGCATACGGAACAGCAGGCTCGACCTTGAATATATCCGCACCTGTCAGCTCCTGCACGAACTCTGCAACGATTTCGGTGTTGCCCTTGTCGATATATCCTACTGCGTAGTTTTCATCAGCTCTGCTGAAATAAATGATAAGTGCTTTCATAAATTCCTCCTGTTTTAGAAATTCGTATTCAGTTTCTTTATTTACTCCTTGATCAAAGATCTTCTCTGATAAAATGTGTAGGCTGCCATGGCTCTTTCTCAGGCAATCCATACTTTTCCTTTCCGAGAGCAATAGACTTCATCAGAAAGCTCATATTCTTAGCAAGCGTTCGCATTGTCTGCAAACCCTCTGCGTCCTTTTCGGCTTCACCGATCTCACGACCATGTACGCAGTTCCAGTATTGGCTTGAAGCTACGGGCATATTGCTTATGGTGAAATACTTATTCAGCTCGTCGAATGTTGCTGAACAGCCACCGCGCCTTGCGACAACAACACTTGCTCCGACCTTCATGGTCTTATCGAAGCGGGTGCTGAAAAACAGTCTGTCAAGGCAGGCGATGAGCGTTGCGTTTGCTGAAGCATAATACACAGGCGAAGCTACTACAAGACCGTCCGCCGCTTCAAACTTCGGTGCAAGCTCATTGACCGCATCATTGAATACACAATGCCCAAGCTCTGCACATTTGCGGCAGGCGATACAGCCGCGAATATCCTTGTTCCCGATATGACAGACTTCCG
This sequence comes from Hominimerdicola alba, assembly GCF_900112155.1. Classification (GTDB taxonomy): domain Bacteria; phylum Bacillota; class Clostridia; order Oscillospirales; family Ruminococcaceae; genus Hominimerdicola; species Hominimerdicola alba_D. Next base: position 27,807 of record NZ_FOKQ01000014.1, read on the forward strand.
TTTCTATGCCTTGTGCTTCAAAAGTCTTTGCAAGCTCGTTTACAGCTATCGCAGTATTGCCTTTAGCGTGGGGACTTCCGTTAATTATCAATACTTTCATGCCAGTTTCCTCCGTTTCTATTTAACAATAAATTTCGTATCCTTATCGGGAATACCGTCCTCATCGGAGATATACCTTTCGACCTTCATTTTCAGACCGTACTTCTCCCGAAGCTCTGTAATTGTCTGCATCATGGGCGAAGCATGATGGACATCAATTGCGCCCTGACTTGTCCATTGATCTATCAGCAGTACCGTTTCGGGATCGTCAAGAGGCTGAAAATACTCATAGCGGAGATTGCCGTTCTCATTTCGTATCTTGTCCACCGTACCGCTTTGAATCATTTCCTCTGCGAATTTACGGGCGTTTCCGTTCTCGCCCGTGTAATAGATGTTTACCGTGATGCTCATACTTTCACCAAGTCATCGCAAACTCGACCTTTTCGGGAGCCTCGGGGTTTCCGATCATGGGCGAAGCCTTATCGAGTGCCTGCAAGGACAGCATCTCGTCCTCGTTCAGCTCAAAGTCAAATATGTTGATGTTTTCCCTGATACGCTCGGTATGCACCGACTTCGGGATAACTGCAACATCACTCTGCACAAGGAAACGCAGAATCACCTGTGCAGGCGTTTTGCCATACTTCTCAGCAAGCACCTTCACGGCAGGCTCGGAGAACATTTCATTGGATCTGCCCTGACCGAGCGGAGAATAAGCCTGATGTGCGATACTGTACTTTTCAAGCCATTTCTTTTCTTCAAGGCGCTGGCAGTAAAGGTGCGTTTCGATCTGGTTGAGCGCAGGCTTTATTTCGTTGAAGTTGATGAGGTCGATGAAACGATCAGCTTCCATATTTGAAACACCGATCGCCTTGATCTTGCCTGCCTTGTAGTATTCCTCAAGCACACGCCAAGCGGCGTACACATTTCCAAAAGCCCAATGTAACAGAACCATGTCGATATACTCCACGCCGAGCTTTCTCATTGACTCGTCAAGGCTCTTGCGGCAGTCCTCGGTCTCAAAGGAGCGAAACCACACCTTTGTTGTGATGAAAAGCTCCGAACGGGTGCAAAGTCCTTCGTCGAGTGCCGCCTTGATGCCTGCGCCGACAGCATCTTCGTTGCCGTAAGCCTGTGCCGTGTCGATCAGGCGATAGCCTGCCCGTATCGCTTCAAGCACGCTGTTTTTGCACTCCGCCGCATCGGTCACCTGAAAAGTGCCGTAGCCGAGCATGGGCATTTTTATGCCGTTGTTCAATACCTTGTAAATCATAATGTGATCCTCCTTTTTTCTGTGTAACAGATATTTCGCATTGTTCCGGTCTTATTACATACTCGCTTTCAGTATCTTAACGACCTCATCATGGTCAAGCACCTTGTAGCCTCCGTTCAGGATAATAGTCGCATCAGCGATACCCTCGATCATATCTTCGGTCGCACCGAGGTCTTTGATGTTCATCACAAGTCCGATCTCCTTCATCCAGCTTTCCATAGCGGAAAGTCCCTCATTAGCAAGCTGTTCATCGGTCTTGCCCTCGGCGGATATGCCCCATACCTCGGTTGCAAAACGAGCAAACTTCTTCAAACCGTAAGGCATGATATATCTGTAATACGGCAGAGATACCGCAGCAAGTGTCATACCGTGCGTTGCGTCCGTATATGCGCCAACTGCCTGACCGAGCATATGCACCATCCAGTCCTCGGATTTTCCTCTGGAAACAAGCGTATTTAGCGCCCATGTCGCAGTCCACATGATGTTGGAACGTGCTTCGTAGTCCTGCGGGTTTTCAACAGCGATACAGCTTGCGTGGATAAGGCTTTTCATAAGTCCCTCGCTGATGTAGTCAGAGGTATTGTTGTCCTCACCTGAGAAATACTGTTCGCAGATATGATTGAGAATATCGTAGATACCTGCCACCATCTGATATTTCGGGAGCGTCATGGTGTATCTCGGATTGAGGATAGAGAATTTCGGCATTACATCGTCACTGAACACATGACCGATCTTGAGCTTTGCTTCGTGATTGGTTATGACAGAACCGCCGTTCATTTCTGAGCCTGTACCTGCCATTGTCAGCACGCAACCGACTGGCACGATCTTGCAGGTCGGTTCTTCAAAGCGGATATAGTATTTATCCCACGGATCATCATCACAGTGAACGGAAACAGATACAGCTTTTGAATAGTCGCAGACAGAACCGCCGCCCACAGCAAGGATAAAATCTGTCTTATGCTCACGGGCAATCGCAACGCCCTCATTCAGCTTGTCGGAAGTCGGATTAGGCATAACGCCCGAAACCTCGGCAACATTCTTACCGCAGTCGTTCAGGATAGCAATAATTTCATCATACAGACCGCTTTTTTTGATAGAACCTCCGCCGTACACGAACAGAATGTTTTTGCCGTAGTTTGCAAGCTCAGTTTTCAGATTGCTGAGAGAGTCCTCACCGAAATAGAGCTTGGTCGGGTTGTGGTAGCTGAAATTTCCTAACATGATACATACCTCCGTTTATTGGTTTTTGTTTTCCGTACACCATATTACATAATCAAGCCTGTCGAGCAATGCCTGTTCCTTGTGGATAGAATCAAGCAAAGAACGCCTTGCATTTCGCAGGATACGAACCTTTTCGGCACAGCATTCCTTACCGCAGCATTCGGAAAGAAAAGCCTTTATCTGCTTGTCGGTCAGCCCCGCCTGCGATAATACCTCGGCTATCTCATTATCGGTAATATTCGTATTTGTCACTTTCATTCTATCACCTCGCAAAACAAAAAGAGTACAGGTTTTATGTCCTGTACTCATTATAGCATAGTTTTCTCAACATGTAAAATGCTTATATCTTATACTTAGGTATGCTCAGAATGTATACTTTTGATATATTCAAGAAACTTCCCCGCCGCACCCGAATAGGGACTGAGTTTTTTCCACGCAAGAACCGATGTAAACGACAGCTCGGGTGTCAGCGGTCGGAACGTGAGCTTTGCGGGATCATACAGATCGACTGCACCTTCAATCGTCAAAACACAGGCTATCCCGCGCTCTGCAAGAGGTGCAACGTTGTTGATAAGGTTCATTGTCGCAACAATGTCCAGTTCGGAGACGGGACACCTCAGCCATTCTTCGATCTCGCTTTTCAGGGCGATGCGACTCGTCACAACCAAAGGCAATCCCTTTAACTGCTTTCGGGTTATCGCTTTTTCTTTCGCAAGCGGGTGATCGGCAGGCATCAGCAAGCCCCACGTTTCCTTTGAGGGCAGTCGGATATAGTCGAATTTCTCTATATCCACAGGCTCTAACAGTATCCCGAAGTCAAGAAGTCCGTGTTCGAGCTTTTCTTTGACACGGTCAGCCGTACCTGTGAGAATATCAAAGCTGACAAGCGGATAGCGTTCACGGAAATGAGAGATCAGTTCGGGGAGTATCTCCGCCGCTTTCAGACCTCCGCTGCCAACCGATATGATGCCGCTGATTTCTTCCTGTTCCTGAAAGTCGCTGTCTATCTTCTTCATCAAGGTAACAACTTCTTCCGCACGTCTTCGGAGCATCACGCCCGAATCGGTCAGAGTGAGCCGTTTGCCCCTGATAAAGAGCGTGGTGTGCAGTTCGTCCTCAAGCTCTTTCATCTGACGGCTGAGCGTGGGCTGGGTGACGTGCAAAACCTCGGCGGCTCTTGATATGTTCTCCTCACGCACAACGGTGAGAAAGTATTCCAGTAAACGCAGTTCCATGACAGCACCTCCAAACACAGCATGATATATGATAATTATACCACATGAGGATTGAAAGGTCAATCGGCAGAATGAGTATATTATTTCATTTGGCACGAATTGATAATAATATTGGCACGATATGATGTTCCATTGGCACAGCTTTTCTGCTATAATAGATACAACAGTAAAACACTAACGACCGAAACGGAGGTATCTACTATGAAAAACACAGCTCTTATCACAGATTCGACAGGCGGACTCGGCTCCTGCTTCGTGAAGATTAACGCTCAGACAGGCAGTGATCTCATTCTTGTAGGACAGAACGAAGCAAAGCTCCTCGCTCAGAAAAAAGAAGTTGAGGAAAAGTACAAAGTAACAGTACAGACGATAGTCGCAAATCTGACCGATGCCGAACAAGTTGATAACATCTACAACACCTGCAAGCAAAACGGCTGGGAGATAGAATATCTCATCAACAACGCAGGCTTCGGCGGTCAGGGTGATTTTCCCGTGAACGTACAATGGAACAGGATATTTCCATGATCGAGGTCAATATCCTTGCTCCCACACGGCTCTGCAAGCTGTTTCTGCCCGATTTTATCAAGCGAGGACATGGCAAGGTGCTGAATGTTTCTTCAACCGCTGCTACGATGCCCGGACCGCTTCAGGCAGTCTACTACGCAACCAAGTCCTATGTTACAAGCTGGTCAAATGCACTTTGGCGTGAGCTGAAAGGCACAGGAGTAACAGTAACCGCACTTATGCCCGGTGCTATGAAAACAGGCTTTGCCAACGCAGGCGGTCTGTCGGATACCAAGCTGTTCGCTAACGCCGTTGATCCGTACAAAGTTGCACAGGACGGATATAATGGCATGATGAAGGGCAAGCTGAATGTCACTTTGGGCTTACCCGGCTGGCAGACACCGATGATAAAGCTGGCTCCGCTGTTCCATAAGAAAGCTATGCTAAACTTTGTTTACGATCAGCAGATCGCAGGAAGTGCCAAGAAGTGATTGCTTTTCAAAGAAAAATATGGTATCCTATTTACAGAGGTGATGCCCGATGAAACGCTTTATCATAGACGGTAGATATGTCGAACTTCTAAAACACTATCACATCAGCCTTGAGGAGATACTGAGGAAAACCGAGCTGCCCGGAGATGTGTTCAGCCATAAAACGCCCACCATGACCGAGGAGCAGTATTTCCGCTTTATTGAAACTCTCGGAAGCTATGCCACTGATCCGCAGATGGCGATTCAGATCGCCTGCACGGATAAGATAGAATCATTCTCACCTCCGATATTTGCGTCATATTGCAGTAAAAACGGTCTTGTGTGGATTGAACGCCTTGCACGGTATAAGGCTTTGATCGGACCGATGAGACTTATTCTCACCAAAACGGAGGATACGCTCATCGTTGAGCTGACAACCGCACAGGGACACCCTCTACCGCAGTTCCTCGCAGAAACGGAAACAGTGTTCCTTGTCAATCTGATACGCAAGGCAACAAAAGAAGAAATAGCTCCCGTTTCGGCAGAGATGATACAGCCGCCCGACACTAATGATTTTGCGGAATACCTGAAAACGAAAATAACCAAATCGGAGCGAAATGCTGTGACATTCAGCCTTGCAGACCTGACCTTGCCGTTCATCACCCACGATGAAGCGATGTGGAGCTACTTCGAGCCTGAACTGAACAAACGGCTTGCAGAGCTTGACATAGACGAATCCACCGCCGCAAGAGTGCGGAGCGCTTTGACTGAGCTTTTGCCCGGCGGTGCTTGCAGTATCGAAGATGTTGCCGAAAAGATCGGTCTGTCAAAACGCACTCTGCAAAGAAAGCTGTCTGAGGAGAACACTACCTTTCAGATACAGCACAACAGCGTTCGGGAGATGCTCGCCAAGCACTATATCCGAAACACCGATATGACCACTAATGATATTGCTTTTCTGCTGGGGTATCAGGAGATAAACTCGTTTATCAGAGCTTTCAGCCTTTGGACGGGCGAAAGCATCAGTGAATACAGAAATCATAAATAATGAAACACCGCACAGGGGGTTCTCCTTGTGCGGTATATTTCTGTTCACAACATTGAGTACACCCGGTTCAAGTCTCGTGAAATGTACAAACTATCGTACTAATACAAATTGACAACCCCGTAAAAAAGTGACATAATTAAGGAAATCAATTGTGGACGTCGGGATGTTTTATCATTTCTTCACACTCACGGTTTATCAGCCTTTGCAGGATATCTTGCGGGAAACGTTATTAGTGCAGCTCATAGTATATTGTTTTCGTTATCATAGCATAAACAAAGGACTACGTCCCCCATAATCGGAAGAAATAGCCCTTATCTTCTGTATCATAAGTCTATCCGATCAATGTCATGTTCAGCGTGATGCGGAAAACGCTCCCTTTGCCGATCTCCGACTCCGAACCGCACACACCGCCATGCTGAATGACGATCTGCTTCACGATAGCAAGTCCTAAGCCCGACACGCCCTTTCCGTTGCGCTGACGATTGGTATAGTATTTATCCCAAATACGTTCAAGCTCTTCGGAAGCGATACCCTCGCCGTGATCCGCTATCTCGATTATCGCTTTCACGTTTTCGGCTTTCAGAGTGACGCCGACCCATTTATCGGAACCGATATGCCTCACAGCATTGTCAACGAGATTATATACCGTCCTCATCAGCCTTGACGAATTGCCCGATACAAATATGCCTTCCGCTATGCTCCGCTCAAAAGTATATCCGTCCTTTTCATAAAGACTCTCAAAGCTGTCGGTAACAGTCCCGACAATTTCGCTCAGATCAACATTCGTCATCACAGCTTCGGTATCCGTCATCTGTAATTCCGAGTATTCGAGTATCTCGTTCACGAGTGCAGTCAGTCTGTCCGTTTCCCTCACGATTACCGCTACGTCCTCGGCGCACTGGACTTCGTCCTCATGGGAGATATCCCGTATCATCTCGGCATAGCCCTTTATCATGGTGAGCGGCGTCCGCAGATCATGAGAAACATTCGCAAGCAGTTCGTTCTGGAATTGCTTATTTTTTCTGAGCTTTTCATCGGTTCTGTCAAGCGTGTCGTTAAGGTCGTCAATCTCGGAGCAGAAGCCCTTGTGATAGTCGACGTTTTCCGCACTCTCGCCCAATGTGTGAGCCTTTTGGTTAAGCTGTGAGATAGGTCGGGAAAAACGTCTCGACATAAACCACGCAAGCACAAAGCCCACACCCACCGAAAGAAGTGTGACTATTATCAGCTGAATACGAATGATACGCGCTGCCGAACCGACCGCGTTCAGGTTCGTTCCGAGGTAGAGTATCGCCTTTTCTCCGCTGCTGCCGTAGTCGATATATTTGCCAAAGAAATACATCTGCTCGGTTTTCATTTCCGCACTTCCGCTGTCGGAGGAAGAAAGCTTCCGAAGAAAATCCTCGTAATTATCGGGAAGCTCTCTATAATGCTGCTGCCCTTTCCGAAGTTTTCTGCCGCCCTTTATCTGCTGAAAGTCCTCGTCATCATCTGCTGAATGTTTGTGTCCCTTCTTGTACTCGTCGGCTGAATAGAGGATATTCCCCTCCGTATCGATGACGTATACAAGCAGCGAATTGTTGATCGATATATCGTCAAGCGCCTCGCTCATATCGCCGTCCAAGCAGAACGACGTTATCTTATCGGCAGCGGACTTTGTGTTCCCGATGACCATGCTGTTATAGAAGTTCTGCAAAAAAACCGTTTGCAAAAGCCAAAGCACCGTGAAGATGACCGCCGTAAAAAACATAAAATATATCAGCAGTTTCTTTCTGAAGGAACTTGCTTTATGCTTCAAACTTATACCCCACCCCTCTTACCGACTTGATACAATTGCGAGCCGTGCCGAGTTTGTTTCGTAACAGCTTTATCTGCCAGTCCACCGTGCGGTCAACGCCGAAGCTGTCATAGCCCCATACCTCGTTGAGTATCTTATCACGGGATAACACTGCGCCGCGGTTGTTCACAAAAAGCATAAGCAAGGCAAACTCCTTTGCAGTAAGCTCGCTTTTTACGCCGTCAACAGTTACAGTTATCCCGAAGGTATCTATCTCAAGCCCGCCGATGATTATTTTGCCGTTATCGGTATCGGGCGTATATATCCGGCTGCGGCTGAGTACCGCCTTTATCCTCGCCATAAGTTCCATAGGCGAAAAAGGCTTTGTAACGTAATCGTCAACGCCCACCTCAAAGCCGAACAGCTTGTCAAATTCCGTACCCCTCGCCGAAAGCATTATCACGGGAATGTCCTTGAACTCCTTTATCTTCTTGCAGGCTGTAAAGCCGTCGGTATCCGGCATCATAACGTCCATGATGATAATGTCGAAATCTTCTTTCTGACAAGCTTCGATAGCTTGTCTGCCGTCTTCGGCTGTCATGACTTCGTAGCCCTCACGCTTTGCATAACGGCTTATTAGCGTGATAATATCGGGTTCGTCATCGACCATAAGTATTTTTGACATAGCACACCTCCTGCATCATGTTCATACCATTATACACGAAAAATGCTTCCTTGTAAAGTGCAAAGAAGCATTTTCAGCTTATCAGCCATATAGTGAATAATACTCGCTTTGTGCAGCACTTTGCTTTCTTGCACCGTTCATACATCTTGGATTCAGCAGTGAGCAGCCGTGTCGGCAGCCGCCGCATTTGAGCTTACCAAGATATTCTTCCAGTGTAGGAGCATCAGATGCTTCGGTGCTTTCCTCAATCTGCTGTTCTTCCTCCTCATACACAGGTTCAGTCTGCTCCGTTATGATCTCATCTGGAACTTCTTCGGGAGTTTCAGTCTGAACATCAGTGCCTTCTTTGGTAGTGACTTCAGTTTCTGTAGTTCTGTGCTTTCTGTTATGCCTTTCTGATGATGTGTTTGTGGTCAGCTCAGTCGTAACGGATTCAGTAACTGTCGTTGAGACAACCGTTGTCTCATTTTCAATAATTTCTGTATCTTCAAATGACTCTGATGATGCAGGTATGTTTATTCCGTGAACTGTGCCATATGCCAGACATATAACAGAATACACTGCTGCAATTGCAGATAAAGTTTTCTTTCTCATAAAGCCATGACCTCCTTTATCAGCCCGACTGCAAATACAGCTATGAGCAGCAGATAGCAGCCAAGTCTGAACCATGTAAGATACTGCGGTATTTCTTTCCGCATTTTCTTTGCAAGCACTCCCGAAAGCAGCATGATGAAAAGCGCAGGAGAAACAGTGCTTGCAAGGGAGAAAACTGCTCCGAGTATCGCTGCAAAGCCAACAGGCAAAGTTGCCGCATAGCCTGTTATCAGTATCAGCGGAGCACAGGGCGATATGCCGTAGCCAAAGCCCATGCTTATCAATGCGCCGTGATGTGTTTTGTCCTCAGTGAGCTTTTCTGTTTTGTCAGAATTGCACCCTTTGCAGGATTTACAGCTGTGGTGTCCGAGTCTTTCCCTTATCCAGCCGATCAGCAGCCACACTCCCATAACGAGCATAACTGCATCAACGATGACTGCTGCCTTGATTCCGAATACACTGCCCGTATCGTCGATCACGCTTCCGCCGACAAGTGATGCTGCACAGCATAACAGAATAACTGCAAGAAACTTCCCGAAAAAGAAATCAAGAAATGCCCTGACCGATTGCTTTACATCTTTTGTGTGCGTGGTAAGATAGCCATACAGCGCGGCACTTATCCCCGACCCGCAGCAGGTGCCGCAGCCCATGCCGACAGAAGCCGCTGCCGTTATACCTGAAAACAGTGTTGTAAACATTGCTTCACCCTCTTTCGCTCGCTATCAGTGCCGCACCTATCGCACCGTTGAACTGCGGATAGGCAGCCACATAAACATCACGCATAAGTTCTTCCTCAAATGCCTTGTGAAGCCCGATATTCAGCGAGCCGCCGCCTGTCATGAGGATATCGCCGTCCTTTTCGGACTTCTTCATCATCTTGACGATTCGCCTTGCCATCGAGATATGCATGCCCGCTAAGATGTCACGGCGGTCATACTTCCTTGCCACTAATGATATGACCTCAGACTGTGCAAACACCACGCAGGTGCTGTTGATGTCGCAGGGATTCTTTGCTTCAAGTGAAAGCGGTCCAACGTTATCAATGGTCGTTTCGAGTATCTGAGCTATGACTTCCATGAACTTGCCGGTTCCTGCGGCACATTTGTCATTCATACTGAAATTCTTCACCGCGTAATTCTGATCGAGATAGATTATCTTCGAGTCCTGCCCACCAATGTCGATTATCATTCCGGGGCGGTAGTCCTTTGGGGCAGTCAGCCGCACTCCGTAGGCATGGGCGGTTATCTCGGAAATGTCATCATCTGCTAATTCAAGAACCTTTCGGCTGTAACCAGTTGCCATGATATAGCCTATCTCCGATGGGGATATGCCGTTGTTGTCACACAGCTCACGGGCAAGCTTACGCGCTGTGCCATCATTGTCGATACCAGTATTTCTCACCATAGTATCTATGACCTCACCGTTTCCAATGAGTGCGGCTTTCAGATAAGTCGAGCCTCCGTCAAGACCGATATAATACTTACCCATTAAAAATCCCTCCTTGCGGCTGTGTGCTTTTCCGGCTTCTGCCGAAGCTTTATAAGCTCGATGAACGCCTCTATGCGTATGCGAAGCTGTTCCACATCTTCCTCGTTGTAGTCGCTTTCAAGGCGGATCACAGGTATGCCGAGCTGTCCCAGTTCTTCCTCGATGCGCTTGTATTCAAAGTCATATACCAAACAGCCACGCAGAACGTGGTATATCACACCCTGTATCTGATTGTCCCTGATAAGCTGTTTCAGACGGTATATCCGCTGTGTATTGTCGGCAAATGTCGGACAGGGACAGGGGCGCAGAGCCTTGTTCGCAAGCGCCCTCATCATGCCGTCGAAGCTGTCGTCAGTTATCACGGGCGGATCATAAAGACCGCGTTCACCCATACAAGTCTCATCCCCCGCGACTATGCCGCCCATCTCCTCGATCAGAAGCGGTATCTTCATGTTCGGGAAAACGATCGGCGAACCTGTCAGCAGTATTCGGGGGAGCTTTTTGTTCGTCACTGTCTGACTGTTCTTTGCACGTTTTTTGAGAGATGCATTCACCGTGTGCAGAACATCAGCCCATTTTTCAGCGGTCATATAAGCCGAAGCGTTCATTATTGTCATGGCGTGCGTGCCGCGTATCAGGTAGGGGTTCTGCTTTTTGAGCCTTATGAACTCCGATAGCTCATACTGCGCCCGACCTGTTTTGCGAAACCCTTCCGCAAGTGTGTTGTATGTTATCTGATTTCCCGTAACATCTTCAAGCCGTGCCGCCATATCGTAAAGCTGATCTGTAAATTCGTCTATCTCGTCATCTCCCTTTGAAGTCGGTATGTGCATCGTCATGACCTCGCATTTGTCGGCAAGCATTCCCGCGATCTTCTTTTTGCAGTCACAGGTCACGGGAACGATCATCAGCGAGCAGTCCTCGTACAGCGGCATAAGTCCCGTATGCTTGAAGCCTGCGACCGCCTTTACAAGCGGACAGGCATCTCGGGGAGCAATATCGTCTCCCACGAAAAATGCCGTATAATTTCCGCTGCACAGCTTTACAGGTACAGCACCTGCCGCATATATAAGCTCCGGCGGTGCCATTACGCAGTATGTGCCGATAGTCTTTTGCCCGTGTGGAATATCAATTCCCTGCATATCCACATATATCCGCTCTAACGTATCGAGGAACGGCTCCATGCCCTCGGGTGCGCCCGAAAGCTCCTCTATACGGCGTAAATACTTTGCGGCAGTCTGTGTTTCCTTATTGATGAAACGCTTGTCCTGACGAGCCTTGCGCTCCTGTTCTCTTGCAGTGATGATCATATCAGCCGCCTCATTTCTTATCAGTTTTATACCCCGACATAATATCTTTTCTTGATGAAGTGTAGAGCTTCACTCCCGCACAGGTCAATGTCAGTGCCTTGTCCTCGGGACAGCATTTTATGCACTCACCGCACATTATGCAGTTTGTGTCCGTAACATCGATCTTTCCGCGCTCGGTATATATCTGTTTTATCCCCATAGGGCAGGCTTCATAGCACGCACCGCATTCGGTGCAGGCTGTGCAGTCCTTTTTGATGCGAAACAGCGATACCTTGTGGAACAGTCCCACGATATACCCGACAGGGCAGATGTTGCAGAAGAGTCTGCGCTTGAAAAATCCGCCGATAAGCACGAATATCATGATAAATCCGCTGACGTAAAGACTTGTGCTCATTCCTGCTAGTATGGGCGATACGGCAACAGCAGGGCAGAAATTGCAGAAGTTTCCGCCGACAAAACAAAGTCCGATAAAAACGGTCACCATTGCCCATTTAATGGGTGTCAGTGCCGAATACAGCTTTTCGTTTGCTGATATACCATCGGTCTTTGTCTTTCGGCGTATCTTGTCCATGATGTCCTGAATAAGCCCCATAGGACAGAGAAATCCGCATATCGCCCTACCGAGAAGTATGATGCAAAGCAGAGTGCTTCCAACAAATAGAAGTATGCTCTTGATCGGCAGCTCGAACAGCTCATTCAGATGTGAGAGATAGTAGCAGCTCGATTCCGTCATCTGTTCGGTGTTCCACGGACAGGACAATATCGGTATGCTGATACTTGACATTTTCAGCCCGAAGATAAGTCCGCCCCATATCATCATGAAGCCGAACACGATCATGACCGCCCAGCGTATTATCATGAACGGTACGGGCTTCTGTTTCGGGGCTTTTGAGCTGCTTTTTCTGCCTGCAAAGCGTGAGTAGTTTTTGTCCTTTTTCAGCATGAGTTTTCTGAGCCATACTGTCATGATGATACCCACCGCCGATAGCCCGATGATAATAAGCAGCGGCGCAAGCGTTTTCAGGTATTCAACAGAAAGAATTTTGTCAAGGCTCGTTTCGTAGTCATTGACCTCAAACTCGTAGAACGGGAATACAAACGCAAAATATGCGAGCGTTCCCAAAACGATACACGAAACCGCCGTCAATATTATCATTTTACGAGTTTTCATTTTGCCTGTTTCACCTCTTTATATCGGTTTTGCGTGAGCATTTCCGAGAACGCTTCAAGTCTGATACGAAGCTGCTCGATGTCCTGATACTGATAGTCTGTTTCAAGTCTGAATACGGGAATACAGTATTCTGCGAACAGTGCTTCAAAACGTTCAAGCTCAAAATCCTGTTCGATCTGTCCTTTCAGCACATGATATACAACACCCTCGATGTTTCTCTTCTGAACAAGCCATGAAGCGTATCTGTAAACTGCATCGTTTTTGACGAATGAAGATGAAGCGTCTCGCCTATACCATGCCGATGCGATACTTTTTATCAGTCTGTCACGGCTGCTGTGCAAATCCTCCGCTGAATATATCAGATACTGCTTCAGAAGAGAGCTGTCAATGACTTCTGTAACAATACCAAATGGATAGTGTCCCCAAAGTGACCTTTTACCGATAAAAATCCAATATAGCAAAAAAGAGTGTCAATCTCCAATATGGAGACTGGCACTCTTTTTCTGTCCTATTTACCCTTTCAATCATCAAGATAGCAAAGTTAATCATAATTCTGTTCAACAAAAAATGTTTCAAAAAATAAGAACCGCTTTGCTTTTTGCAAAACGGTTGAACAGTTTTCGTAAATTTTCGTATTTGATGCGAGTAACTGATTATTACTTTTCAACAAAAGCGATACTGATTTATTAACTTGTATTATACCATATCACCGAGGAAAAGTCAATACAAATGCGACGATTTTATGAATTTTGTGGAACGTAAACAGTTTTGCTGCCGAATTTGGGCAACTTTGAACAAAATAAACCGTCATATTTCTTGTAGTATATACAGAAAGTTGATTGTTATAGCTTGTTATAATTATTTATAACGGCTTACTCATGAAAGGAAGGAACTACAATGAGCAAAAGAGGACTTAACATTTACCGCCGAAAGGACGGAAGATACGAGGGACGTTATGCAGATGGGTATGGGGAAAATGGCAAGACAAAATACCGTTCGATCTACGGCAAAACTTACACTGAGGTCAAGGAGAAACTCCTGCAAATAAAAGCGAGAGTGATTATACCCAAAACTGAAAGCGGATTGACGGTCAAAGAACTTTTTACCGAGTGGCTCTCTGCAAAGCTCACACAGACTAAGGCTTCAACCTACGCTAACTATGCTTTTAAGGCAGAAAAGCACCTTATTCCTGCTTTCGGCAGCTTGAAGATAGAAAAGCTGTCACCGAGCAAAGTGTATGACTTCATTATGGAAAAGCGGAACAAGGGGCTTTCTAACAAGTATATCTCCGATCTTATCATCGTTCTCAAAAATATGACGAGATACGCAGCGAGGGTACACCATTGTGTCAACCCGATTGCTAATGTAGAGCTGCCAAAGAAAGAAAAGCATGAGCTTGACCTCTACAACAAAAATGAGCAGAACCGCCTGAAATCGGCTCTGCTCACCAATATGGATCTGACTAAGCTGGGTATTATGATCGCCCTCTACACAGGTGTGCGTATCGGAGAGCTTTGTGGCTTGAAGTGGTCTGATATTGACCTGAATGCTAAGACTATCTGTATAGAGCGCACTGTACAGCGTATTCGTGTAAGCGGTAAGGTCAGCAGGACAGAACTCATCGTATCCACGCCCAAGAGCCACACTTCGGTGAGAACGATACCTATACCTGAATTTCTCGTCCGTATGCTTAAAGCATTCAAACCGTCAAATGCTGATGCTTATGTCGTAACGAGCAATGCCAAGCTCCCCGATCCGAGAACTATGCAGTACCGCTTTAAGGCTCTGCTTATGAAGATAGGTCTTAGAACGCTCAATTTCCATTCGCTTCGTCATTTATTCGCCACTAATTGTGTCGAGCTGGGATTTGATGTAAAAACACTCTCGGAGATTTTAGGGCATAGCTCTGTAGAAATTACACTCAACCGTTATGTGCATTCCTCTATTGAAAGAAAAAGGCAGTGTATGAATATGCTGTCGCTTGATGTGGCTTAATTATTTGTGCCGTCAAAATTACCGTAGCTTGAAAATTGAATATGTAGGAATAATGGCACTTTGGAGATGAATTGTTTTTGAATACGAAAATTTACGAAAAGATTATGTGTCTATGTCTATTATAATCTATTAATAATACAAAGAGGTGAAAGCCAGATGGCTCAACAAATAGTTGAATTGACTTGCCCTGGTTGTGGAGCAAGAGTAACAACGAGTCAGACCGAATGCGAATGGTGTCATGCACCAGTTATTATTTCTACTTTCAATAGCGTTTATTCGATGCCAATGCCAGAGGTCAATAAATACGCCGGAACATATCGAAAAGCTTTGGCAGATAATCCTGATAATATGGAACTTAATAATTCGATTGCAATGTGTTATCTAAAGCTTAAACTATATGATAAAGCATTACCAGCGTTTGAAAGTGCAATGGAAGATAATTTTGATAATTCTGAAACATTCTTTTATGCTGCAATTTGTTTGCTCAAAGGAAAAAAGGCATTTGTACAGCAGAGACCTACAATTGATAAAATCATTGAGTACATCAATGCGGCTACCATGATTGAGCCGAGAGGTATCTATTATTATTTCTTGGCTTATGTAAAATACGACTACTTTGCAAGGAAACATTTAAATGTTCCGCCTAACTATAAAGAGGTTTTAACGCAGGCAAATCAGTTGGGTTATTCTCCGCTTGATGTTGAACAGCTTTTTGCTATTCTTGGTGTTGAAAAACCCGATTGCATTTAATAATACATACTGGAGGAATTAATAATGGCAGGTTATACGAAGAAGGATATTAACAAGCTTTGTAAGGGAAGAACACCTGAACAGCAGTCGGTTATCAAGTATTTTTTGACTGGCGGTTGCTTGTCTAAGACAATGTCTGATCAGGAATACGAATCTCTTGTCAGACAGAAAGTAAACAGCTTGAACTGTAAACAGAGAGCTTTGAATAAGATTGGACTTGATGAGTCTGAGGTTAATGAGATCCCTCCTGTGCATTTTGAAGGCTTTGTTTTCGATGATAAAAGAGCATACTGGAAACAGGGACAGGATCGTATATGGAGAAGCTCCGTGTATCAGATTTCGTGGTTATTCTTCTCGGACACACAGGTTTATCTGTATCAGTACACAATGTACATGAACGAGGATAGCAAAAAAGAAATAACTGAAGAGTATTTCTATAAAGATGTTACAGCGGTTGCTACTTCATCAGATACAGCCGAAAAAGAAGATGTATTGGAAAAGGTTAATTGCAAAGGCGAAGCTACATACTCAAGAAGAACAGTCGATACTGATAGATTTAAGCTTGCTACAAGTGGTGGTTCGTTCTATTGTGCTATGACCTCTGGCACTGTTTCTGATGATGTAATTCAGGGTATGAAAGCAAAACTGCGTGAAAAGAAACTTTAATCAGGATATAGTTCCCTGCTTTTGGAGTAAATAAATGAGAATGCCAAGTGAAGAGGAGCAGGCAATAGCTGAGAGCTATGTATTGGACAGAATATTGTATCGTCCGGATACAGATGTTAAAAAGGCGTTAAAGTATGTGGGAGCATACATACTTACCTCAAATGCCATTGCATCGCTCAGTTTTGCTGTTCTGTCTAAACTTGGCGTTTTTGGTTATTTGCCTGAAAGATTAAATCTATTCCATACTAACCATAGCAAATTATTTATATTTTTATATTTTTTGATGATATTTATCATAACGGCTCTTTTTGTGATGAAGAAAGCAGTAATTGGTGCTATTAGGCTTTATCAACATTATGCTCCGGAACAAATCAGAAGGCGTTGTCTATTTAAGCCAACCTGTTCTGAATATGCGATACTTGCCGTTCAGAAATACGGGGTAATAATAGGACTGTATAAAGCTTATATCAGATTATTCAAAAAATGTAGGGGAACAATTTATGGAATAGACTATCCGTGAGGTAATTGAAATGAATATAGAAAAGGACTATTGTTTTCAGATCGGTTCGGGAGAAGTAGTTGCATTAAAGGCGATTGAGATTACTTCTATCCCCCATATATCAATTATAAATTCAAAATCAGAAATAACAGAAGCTGAAACATTACTAAAATACAAGTCTGATATAAATGGACTGCTTTCAGAGATTTATCAGGTTTACAAAAACATTAGCACATATTCAGGTGTTTCCAAAGACCTGTCAATTGAACTGTTATGGTTGACCAAAGAGGTTGCGAATCAGACTTTTAATGCTCGTATCAGACTTATTGTTATTATTCGCTCGATAGACAATAATAATGTATCGGCTTTACAATCAGTTGAAAGCGTAAAGAAGCTGATTTGTGACTCTTTAAGACTGCAAAAATATGAATATACAGACTATGATAACGGCGCACTGATAAAGGACATCGCTGGTGTAAAGGATTCCTCGGTCAAGGCAATAATAAAAGAAGAAAAGGCTGAAAACTTGAATAATCAGCTTATGCCTTATTGCTATTCCTACGATATTCTGCCCGAAACAGACAGCGATATGAGCCGTATCGTAAATACACTTATCAACTATCCTGGCTGTGCTTTATCAATTCAGCTTATGCCGACAGTTTATTATCAAAATGAAACCTCTGAAATTGATAATACAACTCAGATGCTGGAAACACTTAGCAAAGGAATAATGGATCAGGGTGTTGGTAATATAAGCTTTGCTTTAGCCGAAAAACACGCCGAGATTTATAAATACTATGCTGACAGAAAGAATGCGCCGCTATTCTCTTTTAATATTCTGATTTTTGGTGATGCTGATTCTGCTTCAAATATAGCTGGAAGAGTTTATGGACAGATCGCCACATCAAGGGATAAACAAGCAAATCTCAAAATTGTCGATATTGATCCTGTTCAGGTAAATAAAAACAATGGTTTTTATCCTTTGCCTTGGGCAATAAGCGAAATTCTTATCAATATTGGAAGAAATACTCAGATATGGAGTTCTGGCATTTTCAGAAATAGCTTGTACAGACTACCCTACATTTTAACTTCCGATGAAGCGAGTGAATTATTCCGTTTGCCGATTGGGAGTGACAGAGTATATGCAGGTCTGCCTGTTAACGAATCAGGGAAAGACAGCAAAACTTATACAGACAACATAATCAATACAGGAGATATAACGGTTGGCAAACTGCGTTCTTCGGCTAATGGTGATACGATAGGTTTTGCCCTCAAAGACCTTGCAAAGCATATGTTGGTTGTTGGTACACCAGGCTCAGGTAAAACAACGTTTTCAGTAAGTCTGCTTGACAGACTATGGAAACAACATCATATTCCGTTCCTTGTAATCGAGCCAGCAAAAAATGAATATCGTTCTCTTGTTCAAAGTATACCCGAACTGCAAGTGTTTACACCCGGAAAGAATTTTATTTCTCCGTTTGTATTCAATCCTTTTGTTCCGCCAAAGAACGTAAGGCTTGAAACATATAAGTCAACATTAAAAACTGCTTTTGCAGCTGCAGTTTCAATGTCTACACCTCTTGATAAAATCTTTGAGGAATCAATCAACAATTGCTATTCGGATTTCAGATGGCTTGATAATTATACGATTGATGACAAGGGTAAAGTGTTTAATATTTCCGATTTTATCAAATGCTTTCAGCAGACTTTTGATGAGATAGGATACACAGGAGATGCTAAAAATATCGGCAGAGCCGGAGTGGTTAGATTAAACAGCTTAGTTAATCTGTTTGATAACTATTTTTCAATTCCGCTTGAAGATCTATTGCAGAAACCTACAATAATTGAATTGGCTGCTATTGAAAACAGTGACCAGAAAGCACTTATTATATCATTGCTGTTGCTTTCTATACTTGCATACGTTAATGCGAATTATATAGGCGAAGGCGGACTAAAAAATGTCATTCTCCTTGAAGAGGCTCATGTATTGCTTGATGCTAATACAAATGCTGGGCAAGGAGATGCCAATCCAAGTGCTATTGCGCAAGGACTTGTTAAAAGAATGCTTGCAGAAATACGTTCTTATGGCGTTGGATTGATAATAGCAGATCAATCTCCCCGTAAGGTTACGACAGATGTTGTTGCACTTACTGATATGAAAATGGTATTCAGGCTTGTTGAGGGTGAAGATAAACAGATAATCGGAGATAGTATGAATATGTCTGATGAACAGGTCAAAAGGTTGGCAAAATTGAAACCCGGTGAAGCTTTTCTGTTCTTTAATAAACTTGACGAACCGGAAGAAGTCATCACACCTGATTACAGACTTGATAATAACATTAGTATCTCTTTGTCTGATGAGGGGATTAAGCAGCTCTCAACTTACTGGAACGATAAACAAGATAAGTTAAGACCATATCCTGAATGTGATATGACACCATATTGTCAGCAAAATTGTGACTACAATAGAAGAATACTCGCAAGAGAGATTGCAAGACGCATTTATGTGAGGAACTTTAAGCCTGACAGTAAAGATTTTGAAATAGTTAAGAAAGTATTTGGGCAGATAAGCAAGCTTGTAATAGCTGAATTGAATGATGAGCCTTTTGATGCTCAATTGTTATCTTGTGTAAAGATGCACCTTTGGAGAAGAATTAAGTACGGGACTAAGATAAAACTTAATGATAAAGTAATAGAAAATTCGATAAAGAAATAATGGAGAGGATATTATTATGGATGACGATGTAGATATGAGTACAGATACCGGCGATAGCGGTTCAAGTGATATTTCTGATGATAGCTCCTCTGATTTCGGTGATTCTTACGATGATACGGATATTGACACGGACGATATTGACGAAGATGTTTCCGATGAAGAAGTTGATGATACAGATGATGATACTGATGAATTAGACGATATTGACGAAGATGCTTCTGATGAAGAACTTGATGATACCGATACCGATACTGATGAATTAGATGAGATAGACGAAGATGTTTCTGATGAAGAACTCGATGATACCGATGCCGATACTGATGAATTAGATGAGATCGACGAAGATATTTCTGATGAAGAACTCAATGATACCGATGCCGATACTGATGAATTAGATGAGATCGACGAAGATGTTTCCGATGAAGAATTCGATGACACCAATGCCGATACTGATGAATTAGATGAAGTTGATGAAGATGTATCAGAAAATGAAATGGATGATACTGAATTGGAAGAACCTGAAATGACAGAGGATACCGATGATATGGCAGCTGACGATCAAGCTGACTCAGTAGAAGATACTGCTGATACCGACACAGAAGAGCCTGAAATGACTGAGGACACTGACGATACGGCTGCTGATGATGAAGTTGATACAGCGGAAGATACTGCCGATA
>NZ_FOKQ01000014.1:48815-94160 GCF_900112155.1 Hominimerdicola alba
GCTGATACGGTGGAAGATACCACTGATACCGATACGGAAGAGTCTGAAATGACAGAAAACACCGATGATACGGCTACTGACGATGAAGCTGATACAGCGGAAGATTCTGCTGACACCGATACGGAAGAGCCTGAAATACAAAAGAACATGGAAGGATCAACCGATGATTACAATATCAACCATTCAGATAATAACGAATCATCGACAAAACACATGGACTTTGATGAACATCAGCCAGCTTCAAGTGTATCTGAATATATGAATAGTCATGGGTATGGTAGGGATGATTTTGCAACATACTCTCAAGATCCAGAATGGCGTAATCTCATGCGAAAAGAGTACCCTGATTATGAACTGCCTGAGTTGACGCAAGAAAATGCTAAATCTCAGTTATCCGATTACATGAATGCTCATAATTATGGACAAGATGATTTTGATACATACTCACAAGATCCTGTTTGGAGAGAACTTCAAAGTGCAGCTTATCCTGACTATGAAATGCCACCCTTACGAAGAAAATTGACGGATACACAATCAAGAGAGTTGATAAACGGAAAAATACCCAGTGAGTTTTTTGCTTCTGACACTTCTGAATCATCATCAGATGCTGACACAATTGCAGAAAAACCAATATTGGAACAATTGACAGAAACGGAATATAATGAAATCAAAAAAAATGATCCCAAAACAGCAAGTCAGTTACTGACTGATTTTAATGCCAGACAAATTAAACCTGATGATTTAAGAACACTTCCAAGATCAATAAATTTTGATAATGGTTCAAAAATGGAAGTTATTGATGAGGAACTAACATCAGAATCTGCAACGCTTCAAAATACTGATACAAAAGAAGAACTTACTGTTTATCCAAATCCAATGGGAAGAATATCTCATATGGATGGCAGACAAGGACAAAATGACATCGGTATGCATCAAGATTGTGGAATAGCAAGCACAGCAAAAGGTATTAATGATTTGTATTGCCGTGAAGTTACAAGCGAGAACAGATTAGCAAATTATGCATTGGATACTAAAAACTGTAGTATGGAATACAATAATGATGGTACTGTCGATTATTACAATAGCGGTGGAACTTATGAGAAAAATGTCAAAGAGTTCTATGAAGCCAATGGATTAGAAGCAGACGAATATATGAATAGCGACGTTCCGGATATTGATTATGTAGGTGAACAAATAAAAAATGGTGGCGTAGCAACAATGGCTGTTAATCACGATCTTATGTGGAATTATGATAAAGCAGTTGAATTTGATCCCAGCACAGTTGATATGAATCGCTATCAATCCGATTCAAGATATGCCGATAGAGTAAATACCTATATGAGCATTAAGAATGGAGATGGCGTTTTTAAAGCCGATCATTTTGTAAATGTTTCAAATGCAGTTTATAATTCTAATGGTCAACTAACACATTTTATCGTTTCAGATACAGGTAACGGTACAACAAAAATGTTGCCAAAAGAATATCTGTCTCGTGCATACAGAGGTTCAGGCAATATACACATATCTGCCAAAGGTTGTGTCATCGCAAGGAGGAAGTAGCTTTGAACGAAATAATTGAAAAAATATATGATTCTCCTGAATACAAGACAAAGGGAAAACAGATCCTATACAAAGATGTTTTTATATGTAGAAATAATAATGCTTGGCTCGTTGTTTTTGTGATACAGGTGAGTGATTTCGATGGAAAAAGCAGTAAATATCGTTATTCAGTTTACAACGTAAACGCCCATAAGGTATTACAAGCTGATACAGATGACTACCAAAAGATAGTTTCAGCATTCCCAGCTCTTGACTCGCTTGATTACAATGGTGGAAGAATGGATTTTATCCAGTTTCAAAATCAGAAAAAAATAATATCACAGGTAATTGATACGCTGGATACAAACGGTGTGTTGAACTCTGATGAAATATCTGTTTATTTAGAGTATCTTTCGATTATGAATAACATGACATCAGATTCCGTAAAAAAGGTCTATTCATTTTTTAAGGAGGAAATCTAATGGGACTTTTCAGAAAAAATCCAAATGAGGTGGCTTATACTGGCGGTGAAAAGCATTGGGCTGATGTAATAAAGAACTCAGGTCCGGGCGAACTGCTAATATGGAGACAGCCGGAAGAGGATTTCAATACCAATTCTACACTTATTGTAATGCCCGGAGAAGAAGCTATTTTTATCAAAGGTGGAACCGTTGAGCAGACTTTTGATAACGGTACATATAAGCTTTCAACAGAAAATTATCCGTTTATCAGTCGCCTTCGTAATGCTTTTACTGGCGGAGTAAGTACATTTAACTGTGTTGTTTATTTTGTAAGAAAAGCACATAGTGTTGAGATCAGATGGGGTACTGACTCCCCGATACAGGTTAGAGATAAAATGCTTGGCATTGCTACAAAGCTTAGAGCAAGAGGAGCATATAAGGTTCAGATTGGTGACCCTGTGAAATTTTTAGAAAAACTTATTGGCAATAACGTATTCTATCAGACGCAGGAAGAACTTAACAAGTATTTTATCAGTGAATTTCAAAGTAAAGTCAAGTCTGTCATAGCAAGAGCAATCAATGAATCGAATACTGAAATACTTGGCATCGATTCCAGGCTTGATGAACTGTCTGATACAATAGAACCGTTCATGCAGGAAATACTTGATGATTATGGTTTGAAGTGTGTTAAGTTCACTGTCGCGGCTATCGATATTGATGATGATGAACTTAGAAGGAGATATGATGAGATAGGTGTTGAAAAACTGAGAAATGCTCAGGCTGATAAAGCTGTTATGGGTATTCTTGGTGATGACTGGGGTAAACAACAGGCGGCTAACATTCTTGGCAATCTGTCGATGAACCCCGGAGCTGGCGGTGTAGCAGCTACTGGCGCCGGAATGGGAATGGGAATGGCGGCAGGTGGTGTTTTCGGCAATATGGCACAACAAATGTTTGCACCTATGAGCAACAGTACGCCCGTTCAACAACCACAACCTTTTCAGCAAGCACCTTCTGGAAGATTCGCACAGCCGACACAAGGTAATAATTCTCCAACATCTTCTAATACATCTCAGGAAGATCCTATGGAGGTTTTGGGCAAGCTCAAACGAATGCTTGATGCGGGTTTGATAGAGCAATCGGAGTATGATGCTAAAAAAGCCGAAATATTAAGCAGAATGTGAGGTGTCCAATATTGAAGAAAAATGTTCTGTGGATTCTTTTGGATTTAGTATTCCTCATAGTCTTTAATACGGTATTCTTTGTTGCTGGTGGTACAGACCATAATGCTTCAGTATGGATTTCATACGGCTTTATTCATCTGTCTTATATTTTGTTAATCATAACACCATTTCTGATTAGGAAGTCAAGCAGTGCAGCAGTATTTGGTTTTTCACTATATTCGATTTCTTCAACTTATTTTCTTGTTGAATTTATAGTTGGCGTGATTTTCTGTCTTATAAATATGGAATCATATAAACCAGCGTTAATAGTCCAGGTAATAATTGCCGGTTTTTATGCAATTATGCTTATTTCAAATATGATAGCAAATGAAAGTACAGCTGATAGCATCGAAAGGCATGAGATTGAGTTGAGGTATGTTAAAGATTGTTCAGCTCGTATTCTTCCATTAGTAGATATGGTATCAGACAAAAAGATAAGAAAAAAAGTTGAAGCGGTTTATGATATGATACATGGCAGTCCAGTTAAATCAAGCAATTCTGTTCGTCAAATTGAATTAGATGTGATAGATCAAATTGATTTGCTTGAAGCTGCTGTTAACAGTGAGGATAAAGAAAAAATTGAAACGGTTTGCAAAAAGATCACAAGATTAGCAGATGAAAGAAACAGACAACTGAAATATAATAACTGATTAAGACAGACTCTCTAATGATACACGAATAAGGAGCGTTTCCTTTAACGGCAACGCTCCTTATTGTTTATTCTTCCACATCGGAACACTCCGACAGTCCGTGTATGAGCTGAATGTATATGCACTCTGCTCGTTCACGCTCCTCGCCCTCTGTAGTCATCATAAGTTCGAGGAAATACGCCTTAGCTTCTTCGTAGTCCGTCCAGACCTCACGCTTACCGTTGCAGACGGTCGTGACGGTACGGCTTCGGGGCATTGCCAATTCAGGATAATATAACATATCGCACCTCCGTGATATTTATTGTAGCTATATTATATATCACAAGATGGCAGGAGTCCAGCTCTGTGCGAGAACTGTAATAATCTTTGTGCAGGGCGCAGCAACAGAATAATAATCCCCGGTGTAATATGCCTTATATCGCAAAACGCTCTCTGAACGCTCAGGGGGCGTTTACTATTTCAGGGTATCAGTTTCCTCATAATCATCATGGACGGCTCTGAGAGGCGTTTCCGTTCGCCAGAGAGCCTGTTATCATTCAAGATAAGAGTTCTTATTTTTAGTCTGTGTCCGCTGACGGCTTTTCTCCCTCTCACGCTTCATGTGCTGTTCGTTAAGGTACTGACGCACCTGTCTGGTGTACTTCATTGCTGTGTCATGCTTAATGATATATGCCTTTTGTTTCGGGAGAAGTTCGTCACGCTTGGCTTTCATTCTCTTTAACAGCCCTTGTAAATCTTTCATTAACGGCTGTGAACCATCGGAGGTATACTTTGTGATATGTTCCTTGATGTAGGCTTTTGTTTGTTCAAAGTCCTCGATTTCCTCGGAGTGCTTTTTCCTGTATCGGCTCTGTTTCCAGCCAGATAATCCTGCATACTCGTTATATGTCGGCAGGAGTTCGTTGTAATGTTTCATCTTGGCAATGATCGTTTCAACAGTTTTGATATGTGTTTTCAGCTCTGCAAGCTCGGCTGTATGGTCATCATCGTGATGGGTATTGTGCAAAAATCCAGAGAAATCGTAGAATGAGGTAATGCCGCTGGCTTCAAGTTCTGCAATGATCTTGTCGCTGTTACGCATACCCCTGATAGATGCCCATTCATCATTCTTCTTTTCAGGTGCTTTACTTTCGGTCGACTGAGGTGCAGGCGGTGGAGTTTCAGGCTTATCGTACAGCGGTGCAAGAAATTCCTCTGCTGTAATAACAACTCTGTCAGTGTCGGGCTTGGGTGCTGTCTGTGTAGCTGTCGGCTGAGGTGTCTGTGATGCTTTTTGTTCACGCACTCTTGCAAGAAATTCGTCGCTGATGAGCCGATTGTTCTGAACAGGTTCGGCAGGCTTTGGCGGTATAGGCTTCGGCTCTGTCTTGGGTGCTGTGATTTGCTTGGGCGGTTCAATGAGCATATCGGGAGTGATGTTCGCCTCTGACAGCTTTTCCTGTATCTCTGCTATCTGCTCGGTGATACGTTCGGGAGTATAATCTGCCCCCAGCGTGTCGGCTCTCGTAAACCTCTGCTGACCGTCACCTGACAGCTTGAATTTCAGCTTGTACTTGTTTTTCGGAGTATAAACATACTCGATGCCGCTGAAGGTACAGTTGCGGAGAAAATCAGCAAAGTCACGGCTATAAAGCATAACCTCTGCAATTCTGATACGGAGCTTGTCTTTCCACGACTTGCCCTCTTTTTGCATAGTGCGTTCATGATGTGATACACCTTTGCCCTTCGGGTCGATAAGTGATAAGCCGTGTTCTTTGCATATCTCGTCGGATATTTCACGCAACTCTGCCCACGCCCGTTCCGACTTCCTGCCTTGATTATGCTCGGTGGTGAAACTTAGTCCGTTGTAGAGGTTCGTGTTATTGAAAATGATGTGGCAATGCAGGTGGTCTTTATCATTATGAACGGCGATAACATACTGATAATCGCCTTTAAGATAACGGTCACAAAGCTCCTCTCCGATTTGCATAGCCTGTTCGGGTGTAACTTCATCGGGAGCAAAGCTCTGTATCATGTGATATGCGAGGATTTGTGTTCGTCCTGTTCCTGTGTCTCGGACGGCTCGGAAGTCCTCGCTTGCTCCTGCGCTGTCGGCTCGGCAAGCATAAGAGTTGACATATACACCGTTGACGGTCTTATCTCCGTTTGTGATGTAAGCGATCGCCGCACTGACTGTTGCCCTGATTGTATGGATAGAAGTGTATGCCAAATCTCGTTTACCCCTTTCTTTATCTCGGTAATATCCTCAGCATAAATATGACCCGTGCTGTGAAGTCGGATAAGTATCTGATTGATATTTGCCCCGATACGTTTCATAAGCCTGTTGCTTTCAGCTATCTCGGAACGGTCGGGGGTGAGATCAACTCTTGCCCGAACGCAGTCACGGATATACTCCGTTTTGTTCTTGTAACCGTACTGCTCACACTTCGCAAGAATATCCTGCATTTCCGATTCCGTAAAACGAACATTCAGCGTGTAGGACTTCTTCTCACGCTTTCGTTTCAGGTACTTGCGTTCATCATCGGAAAGCTCATCCTCTGACTTGTGTGCAAGGGTATCATCAAGTTCGGATTTGACCTCTTGGTCGAGAACTTTGTTGACAGCTCCCTCGTAGGTCATACCCGTCAGTTCTGAAAACTTCTGCTTGGGCGGTCTGCCCCTCTTGCGTTTTGCATTTTCCATAGTGGTGTCTCCATTCTTTTTATTTCGGCGTAAGCCGATTTTTTTATGACCGCTCTGCGGTCATTTCGGGGCTTGGGGTGTCCCCAACAAGCATTTGGTATTTTCGCTCGCTGTGCGGCGCAAAATACAATGCTTGTTATTTTTGACGCGCTGTTGCGCGGTTTTTGTGCCTGAGCTTTTCTCTCTGCTCAGGCTTTCGCTGTACCGTCAGCGAATTTGGAGCGATAGCGACTTATCTTCACCGCCGCTTCGGTCGGCGGTCATTCTCACTCACGCACCTGCGTGAGGACTTTTTTCTGTCACAATCAATATTCTATACTGGCTCGGCGCAGTTATAGCGCAACTTGGGCGGCAGTCTGGTGAAAATCCCTCTCAATAGTTATTACCAAAATAATCATTGCTTCGTTAAGCATAGCCTGCAAAAATATTCACTGAATTTGCAATAGCCTGTTTGTGCATAACGGAGAATATCTCGGTGACACTTAACGATTGGCTGAAAAATTTGGTATTGATATGTAGGAGAGTATAACTCGCCTGCGGTCACTGGCTATAAGAGTGCCGCCATTTTACACTGGGGAATTTTGAATAATTCCTCAAAGTTCATGCGCACTGCGAATAGACAAACGCTTTCGTTGCGCGCTATAATATTATCGTGGGGTATGTGAATATCCTGCAAAATCAAACGGAAGCGAGGTGATGTGAATGAGAAAGTCAAAGGCTGATACCGTCCAGGGTGGAGTGCTTGCTGAAAATCAGGCGAAGATCGACAGCTACGAAAAGTCTATCAGGGCAGCTCTCGAACGCAAGCGCAAGGTCATCATTGAGAGCAAGCTCTACACCTACGGACAGCTCTCAGAGCTTTACGGCGGTGCGGAAGGACAAGCACTTCTCGATGCTGTGACAGCGGAGCATACGCTGATCGGAAAGCTGACTGCAAGCGGTATGAGCTATGCTGACATTGAGGGACTTGTAGATAGTCCTGCTATGAAAGTGTCGGACAAAGATAGCTCCAATACCGACAATGGCTATTCCCATTATGCCGACAGCGAACAGCTTGACGGACAGACTTCTTTATTCGGATAATATTCCTATTCAGGTTTACATATATCCGACAACAAAACGATAGTTGTATTCGGGACGGTGCTTACCGTTCCGCACAGCTTTCACACACAAACAACAATGAGGGATAGAGATAGAAAGCGATGCCCTCAACTCTAAAAGCATAGAAAGATAGAAGCTAAGGAGATAATTTCGCTATGAATAACAACAGAACAATGCAGGAAATGAACGAGCAGTACAAGGACTGTCCCGTTCAGGTCAACACCTATGTGGTGGACGGTCGCACATACAGAGTGCATAGTCATTTTGTCGGCG
This sequence comes from Hominimerdicola alba, assembly GCF_900112155.1. Classification (GTDB taxonomy): domain Bacteria; phylum Bacillota; class Clostridia; order Oscillospirales; family Ruminococcaceae; genus Hominimerdicola; species Hominimerdicola alba_D. The sequence goes on from NZ_FOKQ01000014.1 coordinate 56,745, forward strand.
ACAAGGACATCAATGATGTAATGTATCGGTACGCTGAGGACAGGGCGATGAGTGAAATGCTCGGCTCTGCTCCGACAGCGGAAAAGGCATAAGAAAATTTTCCCAAACCTCTTGCCTTTACCGATATATTGCGCTATAATAAGTATATCGGTAAAGGTCGCTTTGGGAGGAAAGGAGTTATTGATGTTACCAAAGCAGACCGAATATAAAGTGGGAATGTACCTCCGCTTGTCAAAAGATGATGAACGTGCAGGCGAATCCCTTTCAATTGAAAATCAGAGACGAGTTCTCAAAAACTACATCGGAGAGCAGGGCTGGACGCTGTATGACGAGTACGTCGATGACGGCATTAGCGGCACTACGTTTGAGAGACCGGGTGTGCAGAGATTGCTTGAAGATGCAAAGGCAGGAAAGATCAATCTTATCCTCTGCAAAGACCTTTCTCGTTTCGGCAGAAACTACATTCAGGTAGGTCAGTACACGGACTACATTTTTCCAATGTACAATATTCGTTTCATCGCCCTCACGGATAATGTTGATACGGCAAATACCGAGAGCGCAGGAATGGATATGATGCCGATAATGAATGTATTCAACGAGTGGCACAGCGCCAACACGTCCAAGAAGATCAGGGCTGTCATTGAAACCAATGCAAAAGCAGGCAAGTATATGACTACTTTTTCTTCATACGGATATGACAAGGGCAGTGATGAAAAATGCACACCTGTTATTGATCCCGAAGCGGCTGCGGTTGTCCGCCGTATCTTTGAAATGAGGGTATCGGGAATGGGTTACAAAAGCATTGCGGCGGTTCTTAATGACGAGCATATTCTGATACCTACCGACTATAAATACAAAAAGCTCGGCAAGGAGATCGGGCGTAAAAGCGAACACCTTTGGACAACGCATACAGTCAGATGTATTCTGCAAAATCCAATTTACATTGGTACTCTCGTACAGCTCCGCAACACTACTGTCAGCTATAAGAACCATAAGCACATTGACAGGAACGAGGAAAACTGGGCTGTAGTTGAAAACAATCATGAACCTATCATCTCAATAGAGTTGTGGAATAAGTGCCGTGAGATCGATGCGTCGAACAGCAGAGGAAAGAAAACCCAAATAGGAGAAATGTATCCGCTTTCGGGTTTCTGCTACTGTGACAAGTGCGGTTCAAAAATGAAGCTGACAGGCAATGACAACGATAAGAACAGAATGACTGCTTATAGCTGTGGACGATACTCACGTTTCGGCACTAAATACTGCACCTCACATTTTATAACCAGACGTGCAATTGAAGGCATTGTCCTTGCGGATATAAAGCGTCAGATCGACTTTGTGTTGAATGATGCCCAGGCAAGAGAAAAGTATCTTGCGAGAAAAAGGAAATCCTCTGCCGAGCAGGAACACTCTGACAAAAAACGGCTTAAAGACACCGAAAAGCGTATCAAGGAGCTTAACAGACTGATACAGAGTATCTATGAGGACAAGGTTGCAGGCAAGATGCCCGAAGATATGGCATTTGAAATGCTCGAGAAGTATCAGGCTGAAAAGAAGGCTCTGCAAACGGAGTATGAGGAAATGCAGAAGCGGACGGCAGAAGCCCAGCAGGACGAGGACGATGTTGACGAGTACATTCGCCGCCTGAAAAGCTATGCAGGTGCAGAGGAGCTTACAAGGCAGATGTGTTTAGAATTGATCGAGTATGTCATCGTTGATGAGAATCCGAAGGATAAAAAGGCAGCCCGTGATATTCACATCTACTACAAGCTGATCGACAAGCCGTTAAAGAATAAACGCAATGCCCTTGCATAAAGCGAGGGCTACACAGAAAACTATTGATTGATACTCAAAAAGCTATTTTGTTGGATTGAAGTGAATAGACTATCCTTTTTGGACTTTTACATCTGTCATATTCAGTCCGACATCGTTGATGAGAAACGGTATTTTGTAATTCGGGAATACAATCGGCGAACCCATGACCGCAACAGCGGGTCTGTTTTGCCCGACATAAGCAAAACGCTTTGTCAGTTCGGCGACTTTTTGAGTGAGCATTTGCAGTCGGTATGTCCATTCATCAATGTGATTGGTGCGGTAATAGCTGTCCTGTATTAGCAGTCTTACCGTATCCGGAACAATATCAGGACGGTCGTGAGAGTATTTCAGAAAAGACATAAGCGCGTAACGGGCTTTAGACACTCTCTTTGCCTCCGATATAACAGAGCCTCGTGTAATGCGGGACTTTGTATGCTCGGCTATAGCTTTCATCATATCGAACATCTGCCTCTGATATTTCACCTCAGCCTGTCTTTCCGAATGGTCGGGTGGGATATCCACAAGGCATATCTTTCTGCCCTCTGAGTTGAGCTGATAGGCTATTTTCCGCATACTGTCGCTCACCATAGGTATGATAAACAGCGAATCGGAAAAGTCAGCACCATCCGTCCGATGGATAAACCCGAGTATGGAACGGCTGACAGGGTCGGTGTCTCTCGGGACTTCATCATCTGACCATGCTGTTGAAGCCAAACTTCCGCCGATGATCCAGTAAGGCTTTTCTCCCGAAGCATAGACAAGCTCTTCCGGTATACCTGTACCGAGTATAACGACGCTCGGCTTCGATTTATTCATCGCCCATGTATATTCAGTGTCAAGAAAATACTTGATTTCGGGAAGGCGTTTGCGCTGTGACCATATTTTATCAAGGGAAACCATATATTCGTTTTCAAGTATATTTATTTTATCTTTCATGTTCATCACGCTTTCTTCTGATGAGTAATTTCTTAGAATCTTCTGCCTCCGCCTCCTCCGAAGCCGTCCTTTACGCCATGCATACCTCCGCCCATCATGTTTTGAGGTATCTCGGATACTTCCGTACCGTTGATAATTATAGTTCCGTCGTTGAATTCGGAAGTCCTGTCATAGTCGAAAGAAGACATCTGCGCTGTCACATTGATAGTACCGCCGTTCACATATATAGAGCCGTTGGAGTCGATAGCGTCGGTGTCTCCCTGCCCGACAGCAACGTTGATATACCCGCCGTTTATCTCTATCGCAGTCTCATAAGCGTTTGTGCTTTTGTCGGTTTTTGTTCCTGTGACTAAATTATACGCTCCAAATATGAGAGGATAATAGAATGAGAGTGGAATATCGAGCGCAAATTGTGGAATTGGTATCGGCTTATGTGAAATCCGCAAACACATTTCACGACCAAAATTCCACATTTCGCGCCGATTATTCCACTCACGTTCTATCTCTCTGTCAAAGAACCGCGGTATAATAAAATTACGGTAAGAAATACCGGAAACAGAACCGAAAGGAAAGTGGTCATAATGAAATTATTCTCCAAAACAACAGCCTGCATCTGCGCGGTTATCATAGCGACTTCCGCGGCAACTGTCATCAGCGTAAATGCCACTAAGATTACTGCACCGTCAACCTCGTCAGCACAGACCGAAAGCAGCAAGACCAAATTAGCAGAGGAAAATGTCAAGTACGGCAAGGTCACGGCGGTTGACGGAAACAAGATAACCGTTGCTCTCGGCGAGTTCGCGGCTAAGACCAAAACAACCGACGACAGCACTTCGTCCGAAAAGGCGGCAAAGAAGAAAAAGAGCTCCGACAGTACGGAAGCCCAGAGCAGCGATTCTTCCTCAGCCGAAAAGACAGTAACCAAAAAGCACAGGCACAAAGGCAGGCATTCTGGCAGCTTCACGGAAAACGGCACTTCCCTTACCGTAACTGTCACCGATAATATCACCATTGAAAAGAAAGGTGAGACGGCAGCCGTTTCCGACATCAGCGAAGGCGATATTGTAAAGCTCACATACAGTGACAGCGGCGAGCTTACCGGGGTGAAGCTGAAAGGTCACAAGCACAGCAGAAGTACAGACGGCACTTCCGACAGCACCACAAAGAAAAAGAGCAAACGCAAAACCTCCGTATCTGCCGAAGAAAATACCACAGAGACCTGAAATATCAGACCATGAGTGAAAAGCCGCAGCCCGCGATCTTTACGACCGAGGGCTGCGGTGTTTGTTATATATTTCACTTTGTTATATTCATCATCGGAAACAGCCTCACACCATTCCGTACCGCCGTCCTCGATATCTTGACACGATAAGATCAAAGTGTCCGTCATCAAACGGAAAGTCGATCCCGTCATAGCTTACAAACGACAGATCATCAAGCCCCTTTTCCTCGGCTATTTTACGGTTCACATCAATCGCATTACTTACGATATCTAAACCGATCACTTGACAGCCCGGATGATTCTCGGCAATAGGAAAAGAAAGGTACCCGTTTCCACATCCGAGGTCAAGTATCTTCATGTTGTCCTTGATCTTTATAAACCGCAGGATATTTTCTAAATGCTCCGCATCCTGCGTTTGCCTGTTGTAAAAATCCCCGGAAGCAAAGCTTTCCTCAAAGTGCTTTTTTGTAGCAGATATACTCGCTTTTATATTCATTTCATTCCCTCACTTTTTCTCTGAAACATATTTCGATGTGCAAGCACCCTCGCACATTGCTTTCATTTCCAATTATACCACAAAAAGCCCCGATTTTCAATCCGGTATTCAAAAATAACGGGAGCAACCCTTAGCGAGCCGCACCTGTTTACAATATCTTCAAATCAAAGCTCAATCTTATCGGAGAAATCACCGTTGATAACGTAGTAAACTGCCTTATCCTCCGGCTTGATATAAAACTCGATAGTCTTGACCTTGCCCTTGAATTTGCTCTTATAATCGGCTTTTTGAATTGATAATGGGGCTGCAACAGCCCCTTTTCGTTTGTGCTTTCTTATTTGAAAAATCTATATGACTTACATAATATAAAAAACGGATAGCCGTCTGCTCGGGACGGTCTATCCGTTTTACGTGTATTACCATCGGGAATTAATCATAGAAGTCAAAAATGCTATGCAGACATACAGAAAGAAAACCTATGCTTGAGCTTATGTTTTGTCTCCTTAGGAACTGCTGCTAATAACAAAGGGGATCAACCTCATCACTCCCCCACCACAAATTTTCATACATACTTTCAATTAATTATAGAATAGAAAGATAACTGATGACAATAATAATTGACATTTTATTGTAAAATAGCAAGATAACTATTGACAAATATAAATGATAATAATATAATCTATATGTTAAATATATTAATGTATTTAATTAAGACAAACAGGAGGGCATAATTATGCAGATAAAAAAATTATTAGCTGTAGTAATGTCACTTTGTATGGTAGCTGGTGATGTCAGCTGTGGTGCGCCTGTTATAACGCAGAGCATAACCGCACAGGCTGCTAACACCAACATTTCAACCTATCCCAAAAACATCAAGGTTGAATACAGCGAGAAATACCGTCAGGTGAGATTTACATGGGACAAAGTCGAAGGTGCCGATAAGTACGCTATAGCTGTATATCTTGCGGGCAAATGGAAAGTTCAGGCGCAGAATATCACCGATACAGTTTACACTTCTCCAAAGAATCTGACACCGGGAATGACTTATAAAGTTGCTATCGCAGCAAAAGTGAACGGCACTTGGGATACAAAAAATGCTATCAAAAACGCTGTGACCTGTACCATAGGCAACGATTCAACTTCTATGAATGAATTGATTCTCACAGATATTGATACGGATAAAGACGGTATTTGTGATATGCTTGAATTGCAAATGCAGCTAAATCCGCATTCAAAAGACAGCGATGGCAATGGTATCCTTGACGGAGATGAAGATTTTGACGGTGATGGAATAACCAATCTTAAAGAAATAAAGTACGGTATATGCCCATATGCCAAGGACAGTGATTATGATGATATAAACGACTATGATGAGTTGTTTGTTTATGACACTGATCCTTATAATGAGGATACTGATGGTGATTTCATTCCTGATGGTGATGAGCTAATTATCAATACCGATCCTAAGGCTGTGACTACCAACGGCATCAAGGATAATGAAAACACAAAGGAATACAAATTCTCAAATAATTGCGATCAGACAAAAGATTTCAATACAGATGATCAGCCGTTCAAGTTCTCTTTCGACATTACAGCTGCCGGACTTGTTGACAAAACAATAAAAGTCTCTGAGACTGGCTATAGAAATGCTATCGACGAGAACCCATACATAGTCGGAAAAAGTCCTTATATTTCTTATGACAAGAATATGAAGACAGATAATGTATCGGTCTATTTTGCTATGCAGGATGGATTTGAAGGAAATATAGAAGACTACACCGTATTCTTCTATTGGGAAGGATATAATCTGCTTATCCCGATAGAAACATATTATGATAAATCCACAAAGACTGTATACGCACACAACAATTCTGCCGGAACATATTGCCTGATGAATTCCAAGAAGTTAACCGGTTCTCTGAATAAAAGCGGTAATAATAGTTCAAATACAGCAATTTCTGCGGCAAACACCACTTCACCAAGTAACGATGATGGTCTTAATGTTGGCAATCCAACATCCTGGAACGGCAATGAGTATTTCCTTATCACTTCCGATAATGCAATGACCTATGACGAGTGGGTGGGAATATGTGCTAGATACGGAGGATACCCTGCGACAATAGCGGACGCAGACGAAAATGAGGTCGTTAGTGATGTTTCTAGTTTCAACGAAATATGGCTTGGTGCAAGTATTGAAAAACCGTCTATAATAAGCTATAAGATAAACTGGATAACCGGAGAAGAAACAGGCTACACAAGCTGGGGTTCCGGCTCTTACATTTTTGGAATGAGTGAAACAGATCATATAGAAGCTTTCTGGGGACTTTGGTTTATAAAAAGCCAAGATACAAAGCTCAATGCGGTTGTTTGTGAACGTCCTCAGGGTGGTACAGATAAAGAAGATGATGAAGAATATTCAGGTCTGTCTTACACTCCTTTAGAGGATCTGAAACTAAACAACAAATCGGATAAAGATACAGACGGAGACGGTATCCCTGATTATCTTGAATTATCCGAATATGATCTTGGCACATTTGATAATACTACCGGAGACTATAAACCGGCTGATTACGGTCATTATTTTGATTTGGCTTTAAATATTGGCATCTCTGTAAGCAGTTCAGTTGGCGATAAAATGAAGGATATCCATACTTCGTCATTCCGTTCGCATCCATTTAAAAAGAATAGTGATAAAGATGACTATCCTGATTCTAAGGATGGAACACCTGAAGAAGAGAATGAAGATCTGATTGAAATTTTATCATTAAAAGGGGATAATTTGTGTACATATGAGTCACACTATCTTGAGGACTACTATGAATCAAAAGGGAAAAATTGCAGAATTCATTATTTTAATGGCTATGATTCATTTATAAGACGTTGGAATCATATAGGTAACAGAGATTGGGATGATCCTAAACCTACCGACTCCGACTCTATCAACGACTATTACTACCATGTAACTGATGTTATTTTAGTATCTCATGGATACTGTTTAGAGTATCAAGGCAATGTATATACAGGATTTGGTTTTATTCTTGGTAACGATGAGATTCTTACTCATAGAAACACCAGTGAAGGTATGAATGAAAATTGGCATCGAATCGAAGACATCGATGCTAACTGTAGACAATTTGATAATTTAGAAATGATGATATGCTTTAGCGATTGTGTTGCTGAACCAGATAATTATACTAAAAGCACCGCACAAGCGTTCTTTGATCGTTTTCCCAGCATAAACAGAGTATTCGCATTTGATTGCAGTTGTACAATTGTATCTCGTTTTGACAAACCAGTTTGGGTAGGAGCTGTCGAATATGAAACAGGCAGAAATTATATCTCCCCTTCTGAACCTAGTGAAGATGAACAAGATATAGAAGAATTTAAAGAAAATGTGAGTTGTAAAGGTCAAGTTTTGTATGAAAGAGGTAAGGATAAAAATAGTGACTTGTATGATGGATTAGAGGATGTTCAACTAGAAATCTATTATACGAAAATTGTTGAAACATCTGGTGGACGAATAGGAGCAGTTCGATTTGTAGATGATATGAAGCCTTTCCTTGAACCTAATGAATATGGCTTTGATCCAGTATTCTATGACGAATATTTAGCAAACTAGAATTAAATCATCTGATCTTGATCAACTTATCGTCACTATAAAGTGATCAGCTAAAATTGATTTGATACAAGCAAAACGGATAGACATTCTTTATTGGATGGCTATCCGTTTTTGTTGTGTTGGGTTTTGCGTACCGCGAAAAAATGCAAGATATAAAAAGATCCCACCGAAGTGAGATCTATAGACTCATTTTGGAATTCTTTCGGATCTTTCATTCTTTTATTGGGATAAAATCCTACATAGCAAGGACTCTGCATCATGATCGACACAGAGTCCTTATCAATATGTTTTATTTGATTATTATGGTACAGCAGGTTATCATACTGACCGTAGTTCGTCATTATGATGTAGATATGTCTCAAAATAACTGCAAATATTATCAATAAGAAAACAACGGCAGATGTAGGTAAAATCTACATCTGTCGTTGCTGCAGGTCGAAAATATTGTTTTATAACGATTATAAATAATGGAAAAAATAATCAAGCAAAGATCATCGATTGTTTTTACGATATTTAGCCGGAGAATCACAAGCGTATTTGGAGAACACTTTAGAAAAATGAGCATAGTCGTAATATCCGCATTTTTCAGCTATTTCGGTCGTTGACAGTTCGGTAGTGAGCAGCAGCTGTTTTGCATACTCCATTCGGCTTGTAAGTATATCCTTCATACATGGTATACCGTAGCGTTGTTTGTACAAACGTTGAAAATGCGAAACTGACAGATTCATATTCTGAGCGATCTTAGCGACTGACCAATCGGCAGAGGGATCGTCATATATTTGTCTGCGTATCTCATCCAGTTCATTTTCATATTGGGAGCGGTGCTTTTTAGTATCGGAATTGCAGCAGCTTTTGATGTTAAAAAATATGGCTTTTATCAAACAGCGCAGAGTTTCCTCTTTTTCGCTTTTATCAGACTCAAATATATCTGTGCATATCTTTATCAGATCGGATACGATATTTGAATCAAGCTTGATAGGAACGTTACGTTCAATTCCGAGAGACTCGAGAAAATCGCGATCGTCATCTTCGAGGTCGAATCTGATCCAGTCATCAATATATTCTGTACCGACACCATAGAGAGAATGGGGATAACAGCTGTCGATGATAAAAACAGTGTTTTCCTCTACATTGAAAAAATTATCGCCCATAGCTATACGTGCTTTGGAACGCAGTAAAAGGATCTGCATCCCGTGTATCCCGTTCGGGCGCTCTTTGCAGAGATAGGGAGAATGCTTGGTGTGCCAGCCTAACATATATGCTTTCATAGGTTTTCTCTCCAATTCTGAAAAATATTTTACAACATTATACAATACCGCTTGTTTTTTGTCAATAACGAGATGCAATAAAATGACAACTAAATGATAGATTATTACATTGTAATAATAATAGATAAATGATATTATTAATTAAAAAGTTGATATGTGAGATTGGAAAACGTGAGATTAGAAAACAATTAAAACAGGAGGAATCTAGTATGAAAAGTAAAGCAAAAAGAATTGCTGCGGCCGTAGCTTCCGCTGCGATCGTACTCACCAACAATGTCGGTCTTACGAGTATTCTGAAAGCCGATGCTGCTTATGGTGTGGGAGGAAACGGCAAAGCTATCATGGAATACCTTGACAGAGGTATTTATGCAGTGAAAAGCGGAAACGGGATGTTCGTAAGCTGGCGATGGAATGCAAATGATGCTGATAATGCCGAATTCAGGCTGTATCGTGACGATAAACTGATCTACACCAGCAGATCGGGCGATGCGACATCCTATCAGGATAATGGCGGCGGAACAGGCTCAAAGTACCGTGTAGACTGTATCGAAGGCGGAAAGGTCGTAAACTCACAGAGCTGTCGGTTCACATCGGGAACTAATTATTTCGACATAAAGCTCAACCGTCCCGGAAGTCAGTACTCTCCCAATGACTGCGTGGTAGGCGATGTTGACGGTGACGGTCAGTATGAAATATTCCTGAAATGGGACCCTTCCAACCAGAAGGATAACTCTCAGGAAGGAAAAACGGACAATGTGTATATAGACTGCTACACCCTTGAAGGAAAGCAGCTGTGGAGAGTTGACCTCGGAAAGAATATACGTGCAGGTCAGCATTACACCCAGATGTGTGTTGCAGATTTCGACTGTGACGGCAAAGCTGAACTCATTACCAAAACTGCCGATGGAACCAAAGACGGCGAGGGTAAGGTGATCGGTGACGGAAATAAAGATTACCGTAACAACAAGGGTTATATTCTTGATGGTCCTGAGTATATGACATTGTTTGACGGACAGACAGGTGCTGCTTTAGATACGATCGATTTTCCTGTGCCGAGAGGTAAAGTATCTGACTGGGGCGACAACTATGGCAATCGTGTTGACCGCATGAATAGCGGTATAGCTTATCTGGATGGAGTACATCCTTCAGCTATATACGGCAGAGGTTACTATACAAGGCTTACTTGGACAGCAGTGGATGTCAAAAACAAAAAGCTGTCGATCAGGTGGAAGTACGATTCGACCTTCAACAAGAGCACAAAAGGCTGGGGATGCGGAAACCATAATGTTATGGTAGCTGACTGCGATAATGACGGAAAGCAGGAAGTATTCACCGGTGCGAATTGTATCGATGATAACGGCAAGCTGCTGTGGTCAACAGGTGATCTCCATGGTGATGCGATGCACGTTGGTGATCTTATCCCCGACCGTGAGGGCCTTGAAGTATTCGAGTGCCACGAGGACAAGCCCTATGGCGAGACCTGCTATGATGCAAAGACAGGTCAGAAGATATTCCACATCAACCATACAAAGGATACCGGACGATGCTGTGCGGATAACGTATGGGCAGGCAGCAAGGGTGCTGAGTTCTGGGGTGCTGCGGATGGTAATGTTTACAATACAGCAGGCAAAAAGATAGGCGGAACAAAGCCTGCTCAGAACTACCTTATATACTGGGACGGCGATTTAGAACGAGAGATACTTGACGGTACAAAAATATCCAAGATGACAGGCGCTGATAAGGTAGGAACGATATTCACAGCTTCGGGATGCGGATCGAATAACGGTACAAAGAATAATCCGTGCATGACAGTTGATCTGTTTGGCGACTGGCGTGAAGAACTTATACTGAGAACCGATGATAATTCAAAGCTGCGCATTTGGTGTACAACGGATACCGCCAAGGTTCGTCTGACGACCCTGATGCATGATATGCAGTACCGTGCGCAGAATTGCTGTCAGCAGAGCGCATACAATCAGCCGCCTCATGTAAGTTATTATCTTAGCAGCGATGCTTCGCTCCCGGCAAGACCGAAGGTTCGTATGAACAATGATTCGGCTCATACAGAACCAGTGACACCAGTTAAGGATGTAAGCTATAAATTCGACCTCGGAGCAAATGCTCAGAATGGATTCACTTTTGTAAAGTCATCTGATAAATATGATAAGCAAAAGGGCTATGGATTCTCAGGCAATGATGTCAAGGATGTGGCAGCAGCAGGAAATAATGAACTAAACGATGCTGTTCAGTTTACAGGTAATACAACATTCAATGTTGATGTACCGAACGGTCTGTATAGAGTTAAGGTAACTCTCGGCAATACTTCCCGAACAAGTGTATATATGGAAAATATGTTACAGATCGTCAATATGACAGGCAATAATGCAGTTGATGAGATCATTGTTCCTGTTAGGGATGGTCAGCTCGATATCCGTGCTGCAGCAGGTAAGGAGGGGTATGCATATTCTATCAGTGCCATAGATATCACCAAGATATCTGACAGCACCGATATGCCTTCTACCGTATGGCTTTGCGGAGATTCAACGGTGTGCAATTACTATCCTCTTGATTCGAGCAGCCAGGCAGGATGGGGACAGATGCTCGGCAAGTATATTGACAACAAATGGTATATAAGAAATATGGCTGCGAGCGGAGAATATGCCAAGGGCTTCGTTGAACACGGCAATTTTAAATGTATCGAAAAATATGGCAAGAGGGGCGATGTATTTGTGATCTCCATCGGGATCAACGATGGAAAGTATTATAATGGAGACGAGTATAAAAAAGTCGTTGTCGATATGGTGAAGAGAGCTAAAGATAAGGGTATGGACGTTATACTTGTCAAGCAGCAGGGAAGAAAAGGTGATTATTCACTTTCGCCTCTTCTCAGTAGCAGATATTTTGCAAATGAACTTGATCAGATAGCTTCTGAACAGGCTTGCAGTGTGGTTGATCTGTTTTCACTCTGGCAGAACTACTGCATATCTATCGGTGCAGCAAAGGCTGATGGAATGTATATAGACAATGTTCACCCCAATCGTGCAGGCGCAGATAAGCTGGCAGAATTATTCGCTTCTGAATTCGGAAAACCGAACGGTGATGATATAGTAACTCCTCCGACAGTTCCCGATACTGACATTATTGATGGTCAGATCTATACATTTAAGAATGTAAACAGCGGTCTGTACCTGTCGACAGAGAAAAGCGAAGCAGCAAATGGTGTTAATATTCAGCAGGACGCATTAAACGGCAAGAAAAATCAGTTCAAAGCTGTATCAGCAGGCGGAGGATATTATTACCTCATATCACAGCTTGGCGACGGGAAGACTTATGCACTTGATGTAAACGGCAAGAAAACTGATGATGAGACAAATATCGAACTTTATACCTATAATATGGGTGATAACCAGAAGTTCAGGTTTAATAAGAATAGTGACGGATCTTACAGTATTCTGACAAAAATATCAAATGACGCATCTGCACTTGACGTAAGTAAAAAATCCAAGGATCCGGCAGCAAATAATCAGCAATACACATACAAGGGCAGCGATAACCAGAAGTGGTACGTTGAACTTGCTCAGCAAACTGATAAAACTTCTGTTTATCCTGAGATAACTGCCATTGAACATAACGAGCAGTATCATCAGATAAGATTCACATGGAAACCTGTTGATGGAGCATCCAATTACGGCATTGCAGTGTATCTGGCAGGCAAGTGGAGAGTTCAGGCACAAAACATATCTTCTTCGACCCTGAGCTACACTACTCCCAAGAATCTGACACCCGGCAAGAGCTACAAAGTAGCTATCGCAGCAAAGGTTAACGGTCAGTGGACTGTAACAGAAGCTATCGAACACGCGGTGACGATCTCTGTTAGATAACAGGAACACACAGTGTAATAAAATATATACTGTGTTGGATGTTAAATCTTGGGCTGTACAGGTTGTAAGACTGCTTATGGTGGTTGTGAAGTCCTAACGATTGGCTGAAAGACTAGAGAGAAGAAATGCAAAATAAAGTAACAGAAAAGAAATTGACATATCGTCAATGATTCAAAAGCGAAAAACTCCTTAAATCCTATTACTGACAAAGTCCTGCACCAGATGATGCAGGACTTTGTTTTGCAGGTGAATGATCATCGTTGTGATTTTGTGTAAATAAATATGTATTAATATGGGTGATAAGCCTCGTATCGGTGAATATCTATAAATCAGGAATTATGTTCATCGTAAAACTCTTTCAGCCAGCAATAAATAGTTTGAAGATTATAGTATTAACATTACGGATTAAGGAGTGTAACGGCCTTTTCCATTACCATCTTTGTTAAAGCCGTTTTTGCTATCTTATTAGGATCTCCGTTTGGATGTATCCATTCACTCAGACTGTCTTTATTGTAAAAAACAATCAGCTTAAATTGATTTGATACAAGCAAAACGGATAGCCGTCCTTACAAAAGATGGCTATCCGTTTTCATTCGCAGTCAAAATATACATTAATAATATTTTCTCTTATTGATAATTGACGAACAATTAAGAAGATGTATCGAAATTATTGACATCAATAAGTACATGTGCTATCATAATTTGGGATATATTGAAATATATAACCATTTTCAACAAAAGAATTCAGGAGGTAATAGAAATGCAGATGAAAAAAGTTTTAGCAGTAGTAATGTCACTTTGTATGGCAGCAGGTGCTGTCAGCTATGGTGCGCCTATTATAACACAGAGCGTAACCGCACAGGCTGCGGATGTTGAGGCTGTCACCATCATTCCGACCTTCCCAACAAACATCAAGGTTGAGTACAGCGAGAAATACCGTCAGGTGAGATTTACATGGGACAGAATTCCAAATGCTGATATGTACGGTATAGCAGTATATCTTGCAGGCAAGTGGAAAGTTCTGACACAGAATATAACTGACACTACCTATACTTCTCCCAAGAATCTTACAGCCGGCATGACTTACAAAGTAGCTATCGCCGCAAGAGTAAACGGAACTTGGGATGTAACAAGCGCAATCAATAATGCGGTGACTGTTACCGTAAGAGGCAATAATTCCTATGTCAAGCCTGACAGAGAGATCAAATATGGTTCGGAATTATATGTTATTGACGATGAGGTCACTATGTATCTCGGCCCCGATACAAGCTATGGTAAAGTTACAACGATTCCCCAGGATACTTACCTTCAGGAACTCGGCGTTATGAATAATAACGATAACTGGGCATTTACAAAGTATAAGGGACAGTACGGCTGGGTACAGGTCGTAAATGAATTTGGCGATAGACAGATCGATTTTTTATCTTATATGGTTAACAAGCCTGTTATCTATCTCTATCCCGAAAAGGAGACAGATGTTCATGTTGAGGTGGAGTTGACCGAAGCTGATCTTGCTACTACCTATCCTAAATACAACAACGGCTGGGATGTAGTTGCTAAGCCCGACGGATCACTTGTGAACAAAGTTGACGGAACCCATCACAGATACCTGTTCTGGGACGCAGTAAACTGCCGTACAGAATTTGATTTTTCCAAGGGATTCTGTACGGCAGGCAGTGATACCGAGAGTTTTCTCAAAGAAAAGCTCAGCTATATGGGTCTGACCGAAGATGAGATGAACGAATTTATCGTATACTGGCTGCCCAGAATGGAACATAACAAGTATAATCTCATTTCTTTCCAGAGTGACAAATATACAGATTCCGCAAAGCTGAACATCACACCAACACCCGATAGTATGCTGCGCGTATTCATGACTTATGTACCTCTTGAAGAGGCTGTAGACATCGAACCGCAGGAGCTTTCCACATTTGAAAGAAAAGGCTTCACAGTCGTTGAATGGGGCGGTTCCGAAATATAAAATAAGATTGTTAACATGATGCATTTTTAAAGGGCTGTGTCAGCCGTGTGAGAGATCTTACTCTCATGCGGCTGTTCACAGCCGCTGTTTTTTCGTTACTTCGTGAACGGTATATACAGATGTCGATCAAACTGATCGAGGAAGGTCAGAACTTATAGGACTACTGTATATAAAATTCTTTGTAAAGTAGTCTGCGGAAAATCATATCTTCTTTACGGGTACAAGCTCGATATAGCCTCTTGTGCCTATGGGTTCCAGCTGTATCCTCGGGTTTGAGTCATCGCGCATATATCCCGCAGATGTAAGATCGAACTTCTCCTCCGCCTGCCACACCTGCTGTATCGCCTGAACGTACTGCTCTTCCTCAAACGGCTCGCCGCGGAACATCAGGAAACTTCCTGCCGGCAGGTCTATGACATCAAAACCCTCGGGAACGGTGCCGTCAAAGTCCGTAGGGACTTCCGCTCCCTGAACGTAGATATTAGCTTTTGGATCTCTCAGATGCTCGGGCAGCCACATACACACAGGCTCGCCGTCAAGGGTGCGTATACTTGCAAGTATACCCCACACATCACAGCCGACCTCTTCGCAGTAGCTCATATACTCATCGGCCTTTATGCCGCGCTTGATTATTACCTTTCGTGCCGGTCTGTTTACCTCGGTGACAAATACGGTCTTAACGTTTTCCATAGTATCATTCCTTTCGCTGTCTTTCGGTTTCACGAGGTATGGGATAAACAGCGGTATGGGAACGGGTGCTTCGGCATATGCTCTCGGGTTTATCCCGAACTCATTTCGGAACGCACGCTGATAACCTTCGGCACTTCCGAAGCCCATATCCAGTGCGATATCCAGTACACCACATTTTTCGTCACGCAGTCTCAGTGCAGACCTGCTTAGTTTCAGTCTGCGGATATACCGTGCAGGTGTCAGACCTGTGTACTGCTCGAATATCTTCCTTGCGTACCACGGGCTGAACAATGCTTCCTCCGCAAGCTGTGCAGGAGTTATCTGTTCACTGATATGACTGTCGATGTACCTTTGCATTCTCTGTACCGCTCTGAGTTTATCGTCCATTTCTTCTCACCTCGCATGTATATGATAGCATATCAGGCAATGATTTCTCCCGACTTTTTTTGCTCAGTTTATACTTTTCTGTTCTTTGAGGTTTACTACTTTTTTGCAGGGCGTATATCGTCCTGCTGTTGAAATATACTACAAAGGATATTATACCCCATAAGCGTAACTAAGTCAATCTCTACCAAAAACTATCTAGCCCTAAAGTAAAGATACTATAACGCACACAGCCCCGCGTCCTTTTTCGGACACTAAAAATCGCTGTCAGGATTTCTCAGGACAGCGATTTTTTAAATCTAATATACAATCAGGAAAAATTCCATTTGTTCATAAAACAGAGTAATACTATATGAAGCTGATTAAATGAAAAATTTACAATCCAGACTCTTAACGGTACGATAAATTTTATTGGGCTTCATGATAGTCCTTAGCCTTTTCCATAATCATTTTTGTAAGAGCCATTTTAGCTACCTTGTATGGATCACCGTTTGGACGAATCCATTCTCTTAAGCTATCTTTACCTAGTATCAAAGGCATTCGATCATGAATGCTACTTACGGGAGCCACAGCTGCTCTTGTAATCACGGTGAACATCGGAACTTGAATTCCCCTATGTTCCTCAAAGCGGTACAATCCGGCTAGGTATGTAATCTCAGCTCCTTCGGGCTGTATCACATACTTTTCTTTCTTGATGTTACGTTGCTAATTTGAATTCGTAAAACCAATTTTCGAAGGCGGTATACCCCATTCATAATGTAGACTGCCATATCGTATCACTCCCAAGCAAAGCAGATTATAGATTAATTATACCACACCGGAACGGAAAGGTCAATCGGCAGAAAAGGAAAAAGAGCTGTTTCTGCAGTAACAGCCCTTTCACCGTAACTTTGACTCCACTGGGTTCAAAGTTAAATTATTTGACAGCCTTACGCTTACCCGTTACGCTTTCGACTTCCAAAGCGTACACAAGTGTCCTCGGAATAGCCGCTGTGCTGAACGGCACATCTTTTCCGTCATGGTAATGCGCCATCAGCAGTTTCAGTGCTGGGAGCTTTTCCTCATCGGGAAGGATACGGATACGCCCTCTGCCGATAACGCTCTCATACGCCATTGTGCAGTAGCCCTTATCCTCAAAGTATTGAAGTTGGTGCTTGCAGTCCATCTCAAAGGAAGCTCTGTTGTCGTTTCGGATAAGACCGACCTTGTATCCCTCTAAGGCACTATGAAAATACAGCGTTATCTTATCGCCGTTCACAGCCATACCGAAGTTCAGGGGCAGGATATACGGATAGCCGTCATCGTTCAGTGCTAGCCTGCAAACATCGCAGTTCTCCATTATACCGATAATATCGCTCAGGTCGGTGACTTCTCTGTCTTTTCTTCTCATAAGCCGAATATCCTCATATCTTCCGGGGCTGTCGTGATTCCTGCAATACCAAAGTTTTCTACAAGCACGCTTGCGACATTCGGTGACAGGAATGCAGGCAGAGTCGGTCCGAGGTGGATATTCTTCACGCCGAGATACAGCAGAGCCAGCAGTACGATAACGGCTTTCTGCTCATACCACGCAATATTATAGGCGATAGGCAGATCGTTCACATCGTCAAGTCCGAATACCTCTTTCAGCTTCAGGGCGATAAGAGCAAGTGAATAAGAATCGTTGCACTGTCCTGCATCAAGCACTCTGGGGATACCGCCGATGTCACCGAGGTTCAGCTTGTTGTACTTGTATTTCGCACAGCCTGCTGTCAGTATAACGGTATCTTTCGGCAGAGCCTTTGCAAAATCCTCATAGTAGCTTCTGGACTTCGCCCTGCCGTCACAGCCTGCCATAACAACAAATTTGCGGATAGCACCCGACTCCACGGCATCGACTACCTTGTCGGCAAGGGCGAATACCTGTTCATGGGCAAAACCGCCGATGATAGTACCAGTTTCGATCTCGGTCGGAGGAGGACATTTCTTTGCCTGCTCAATAATTGGCGAAAAATCCTTGACCTCACCGTAAGGATCGTCAATATGCTTGCACCCCGGATAGCCTGCAGCACCCGTAGTCCAAAGCCTGTCCTTGTAGCTGTCCTTCGGCGGAACAATGCAGTTCGTGGTCATAAGAACCGGACCGTTAAAGCTCTCAAATTCCTCTTTCTGCTTCCACCACGCATTTCCGTAGTTTCCTGCAAAATGGGGATATTTCTTGAAGAACGGATAATAGTGCGCAGGGAGCATCTCCGAGTGGGTGTAAACATCAACGCCTGTGTCCATTGTCTGTTCAAGGAGCATTTCGAGGTCTTTCAGATCGTGACCGGAAATCAGTATCGCAGGATTTTTGCGTACACCGATGTCAACGCTGGTTATTTCGGGGTTGCCGTATGCGGAAGTATTTGCAGTGTCGAGGTCAGCCATACCCTGAACGCCGTACTTGCCGACTTCAAGTGTTAGAGCCACAAGGTCATCAACGGAAAGGCTGTCATCAAGCGTTTTGGCAAGCGCCGACTGCATAAACGCATCAAGCTCCTCGTCATCACCAAGCAGAGCATTTGCGTGTTTGGTGTATGCCGCAAGTCCCTTGATACCGTAGGTTATCAGCTCACGCAAAGAACGTATATCTTCATTTTCCGTTGCAAGCACACCGACAGACTTTGCTTTCTCGGCATAGTCCGTTCCGTTCCAAAGTGCTGCTTCGGGGAGTGATTCTTTATTCTGCACCTGTCCGAGCAATTCTTCTTTGACTGCAAGTGTTTCAGTAACCTTAGTGGTAATGCTGTCGAGATCGAAATTGGCATTGGTGATCGTGATAAACAGGTTCACGCTGATAAGATGATTAACAGTCTTATCGACAGTCTTTCCCTCTGCACGAAGCTGAGTTGTGACCGCAGACAAGCCTTTTGTCACATAGACGAGCAGATCCTGCATAGCCGCAACTTCGGGAGTTTTTCCGCACACTCCACAGGCGGTACAGCCCTTGCACCCAGCGGTTTCCTGACACTGATAGCAAAACATTTTCTGTTCCATGATAGATGCCTCCGTTATTTTCTTATTTCAACTATATTTCCGTCGGGCGAGATAACAGCGACTTCAAGCGGAATGGTCTTACCGCTTGCTTCGATAGCTCTCTTGATAGCATACTCCATACCACCGCAGCAAGGCACGGTCATTCTTGTGAGCGTAATGCTCTTTATATCGTTGTTGCGGAATATCTCAGTCAGCTTTTCTGCGTAGTCAACAGCATCAAGCTTAGGACAACCGATCAGCGTTATCTTTCCCCTGATGAAATCATGGTGGAAGTTCCCGTAAGCATAAGCCGTGCAGTCCGCAGCGATCAGCAGGTCAGCACCGTTGAAGTACGGAGCGTTTGTGGGGAGCAGTTTGATCTGCACTGGAAACTGTCTCAGACAGCTCGTCACACGGACACCTGTGTCATCTTCCTTCGGTGTGAAGCTCTGCAAAGCCGAGCCGGGGCAAGTAAATTCTGCACAGGCGGACTGCTTCTGCTTATTTGCCTGTACCGCCTTTTCGTCATAGGCTGCTGCTTCACGCTCTATGAAGTGGATAGCGTCCATAGGACAGGCAGGGAGACAGTCCCCGAAGCCATCGCAGAAATCGTCACGCATCAGCTTTGCCTTGCCATCAATAATAGCGATAGCACCCTCATGACAAGCCTTTGCACACAGACCGCAGCCGTTGCATTTTTCTTCGTCTATCTCAATTATTTTCCGTATCATAGGTCATACCTCCTTGACTTTCTGTATCCATTATAGTATAATCAAGAATGAAAGTATGTTGTAATTACAACATTTCGGAGGTTTTATGGATATTTCTGTTTTAAGTGGTTCGGCACTGTTCAATGGCTTTGATGAAACCGAGGTAAAAAATCTGCTGGGCTCGTTGAATGCGAGGGAAAAGCGGTTCAGGAAAGGCGCAATGATATTTCATTCGGGAGATGTCATCAGCACGTTATGCTTTGTGATTTCAGGCAGTGTGACTATCGAGAGCAATGATATGTGGGGCAACCGCACGATACTAAACCTTGTCAGCAAGGGACAATTCTTCGCTGAGAGCTATGCTCTGCTGCCTGATGAGCCTATGCTTGTCGATGTCTGTGCCAACGAGGATTGCACCATTGTTTATCTTGATATGAAGTCTGTCGGCAGGCTTGATGAAAGCATGAGGGTGAGACTGCTTGCAAATCTGTTGACGATCACCACAAGAAAAAATCTCCACCTGTCAAGCAGAAGCTTTCATACTGCTCCGAGACAAGTGCGCGGACGTATTATGGCGTATCTGAACACTGTTTCCGTTCAGAAGAACAGCCGTGAGTTTGATATACCCTTTGACCGTCAGCAACTAGCAGACTATCTCAATGTGGAACGGTCGGTGCTGTCCAACGAGCTGAGTAAAATGCAGAAGGACGGACTTATTAGGTGCAGGAAGAACCATTTTGAGATATTATAACGAAAAACGCAAATCTGTGCTGAATGATGCTGACTGTCATCGGTATGCATCCGATAATATGCGATCATTTCCGATTTATCAACATATATCTTGGAGTTATTGCCTCTTGAAAAGCTGTATTATCTGGATTTAGGCAGATGCCAATATTATCGTCTGCTGCCCTATGGTTTTCGTTATCAAAGACAGAACCGATTTCATACATCGTTCTGCGTAGAAACGAAAGGTAAGTGTATCATACTCACCTTTCGTTTGCATGTATCGGACATATGTATTTTTTCACAGTAAATACTATAGCTTTATTCATTCTGATATTGAAAATTTGTGAAGTACATGTTATAATAATTATATATTATGCTATATTTCTACAATACAGGGAGAATACATAAATGAACGAAGAAAACATGAAAATTAAAATCCATTACATCTGGTTCAAAGACTATCGCGGATTTATCAATCAAGGAATAAATCTTTCTTCTAAATATGATTTCAAATATTATCCTGATGACGGCGAATATGGTTCAGTAACAATCAAAAATAATAGTAGTGACTATATAGAAGATTTTTTTGGAAAGAACATTGATGTTACGGCGATCGTAGGTCAGAATGGAATAGGCAAAACGAGCTTATTGAGATTTTTTCTTAGTCTAAAAACACCTGACAAATTACGAATAGAGTGTGCTATAATATTCGAAATAAATGCTATTTTTTATATTACTATAAAAATCAAGGGAAAGGAAAAAATAACTTTTGAGATTACAAAAAACAAAATCAGTTCATCGAATAAATTGATCTTGGGTGACGCACATACGAATTCCTTTGCATTTAAAAATCATATCAGGTATATTTACTTGACAGAAATGTTCAACATGAACCAATATACAGCGTCTGAATTTGGAGAAGATGATTTGTCGTTTGCATCTGTTTTATATAACCAAACAACAAATGGAAATGAAGAAAAACACGTGGACAATCCTGTTACAAGGTATATACACAGAATAAACGAATGGCAGCTGGCGTTTTTATCTAATGGGCGTGAATTTGTTGAGCAGTTTAAGATAGGTTTCCCGCCATATTTGAATATTGTACCAAGTTATGATGAAAATGCTTTTAATGACTTCTACATAAAAGCCCTTAGCGCTGGTAACAATATATCACCAGATAAGAAAGAAAACTTAAAAAAAGATGCAACTGAATTATGTAATACGTTTTTGAAAAAAGACGATACTAATGTCCGTTTAATAGAAAATAAATGTGCCACTGCTATTTTTATGAATATTTTTTCTTCACTAAAAGGAAATGGATTTGATGAAGCGTTTATTATTTATCACAAAATAATGACTGAAATCTTTAATAGCGACGAGTTCAAAAATGCAACATGTGCGTGGGAAACTGTAGGCATACTGCTTAGAATGATAAAAAACAACGATCTATCCGTCAAAAAAAACGGAGAAAAAGATGCTACGCCACTTAAGAACTCTATAGATGCTGAAAGCTACATCGCTTTTATGGATTATTTTCAGAGCATTATTTCAGATAAAAACACGGGAATAATAGTAATACATAATAAGAAGATAAAGTTATATCTTAAACCGTTTACTATTCAAATACCTACTGAGAACACAGAACAGATATATGAATTCTTTGAAAAGTATATACAATGTATAAGTACGGTTGATTTCCTGTCATTTTCATGGGGACTTTCTTCGGGCGAGACGTTACTGCTAAATCAATTCGGTAAACTTATGCACATATTGAAGAAAGATCCACTTGGCAATTATTATTTACCTGAAGATAATTCATCTCCAAAACCTGCCCAAAATGCAGTTATCATGCTTGATGAAGCAGAAGTTGCTTTTCACCCTGAATGGCAGCGTCTTTACTTTGAGCAGTTTCTGAATTTTGTGAAAAAGAACATCTCAAGAAGTGGTACACACGTTCAGATAATCATCGCCACACATTCCCCCATAATGCTTTCGGATATACCAAGACAGAACACTCTATTATTGAAAAAAGATAATAAAACAGGAGAAATCATTCCCGAAAAAGGTAACGAAACTTTTGCAGCTAATATTTTTTCTTTGTATCAAAATTCGTTTTTTATTGATGATACAGGTATAGGGGCTTTTGCCAAGAATAGGCTTGAAGATATAGTTAAAGCTATCCATAAGAATAATCAGAAAAAAACTAAAGTGTATGATACTGAACTAATGGAATGCAGTAACAAAGAACTCATGAAGTATATCGAATCTGTCGGAGATGTATACCTGCGTGCTAAGCTTAAACAAGAATTCTTTATGTATCGGGATATGGATAAAAAAACAAAGGAAGATATAAAAGTCAACCAGATGCGAGCAAAATTGAGAGAAAATTATAAAGAGATAGCTAAAACAAAGGCAGAATTGAAAAAGAAAGATGATGAAGTTGCTAAGAAAAAAGCTGCGTTGGAAGAAAAAGATGTTGAGCTTGCAAAGAAGAACAAAGAACTGGAAGAACTGAAAAAGAAAGTTGAGGCACTGACCAATGATAAAAATTAAATCGTGGTTTCCAGATGATAATAGAAAAGATTATTTGGAATTTATTCTTTCAAAGCTAAATATGAATGAAAAAGATATGATAAAATTCCTGCCTGGAAAGAAAATCGATCTGAAAACACTTCTTATCGGTACACGTGAGGAAGTTTTAGATGTTACTGGAATTGTGGAATATATTGGTGTTTTCAGATGTAAAGTGAAAAATGATTCAAATTACTCGAAAGCAGTATATTTAGATGAATTGCATAATGCGTTTTATAATGATATTAAATGTGAGAAAAAAAACAAACATATCGAATATAGTTATGGTCCATATACTGTTATTTTAGATGATACATCAGGAAAAAAAATAGTTAAAGGAGATATGGATCCATTTTATAAATATTACATGAAAATAATTTATCATAGAATTCCAAGAACGCCAAAGAACTATACAGATTTCAAAAAATTAGTAGTTAATCGAATAAAACATCTAAAAGATTATATCGTAAAACACAACCGGATAAATTATGATCTTATAAGCAATAATATGCACCACAGATTGCTCTCCTCTCTGCATATAAAATGTTGCCCTTACTGCAACAGACAGTACATAACAACATGGACTGATGAAACAAAGGGTGTAAACTCAACTGCCGATCTCGATCACTTTTATCAAAAATCAACATACCCACTGTTTGCGTTATCATTGTTTAATTTTGTACCTTCTTGTCAGATTTGCAATTCAAGAATGAAAAATAGTAATGATACCGAAACTCTATACCCTTATGAAGAGGGCATGGACGAATTTCGATTTAGATGCTACCCCAAAAACAGCAGCAGTGACGATCTTGTTGATTTTTGGCTTTCTAACAAAACAAATGACCCGAATAAGTTACTGGAAAAATATAAACTGGAACTATATGATGATTCTGACGATAATGCAGATAAAAACCATATCCAGCGTATAAAAGGCAGCAAAGAAGTTTTTCATCTTGAAGAAGTCTATCAGACGCATCTGGAAGCCGCAATAAATGAGATGCTGAAAATCCGAATATATTTTTCAGGTGATTATTCTAATTACGCTAAAAAAACGCTGGACGATATAGGATTGAAAAATGAAAACCAACATAATGATTCAGCAACAAAAGATGATTCATCTAATCATAGTGAAAGCAAGTTTTCAGAGGATGAAATGCGTGATATCATACTCGGCTTTGTTTATGACGGACAGGATAAGCTGGATCAGCCGCTTGGAAAGATGTTAAGCGATATTTTAGAAAATGAATTAGAAAACAAACAAATATACGATTAAAACATATCGTCTGGCGCACTACTTTTCAGTGCGCCAGATGCTATAAAGAGCCTGTATGTGATATCACCAATCTTATATTCCCGTATTAGTCGCCTGAAATCAGCCTGATCCAACTGTATACAGTAAGAAACCGGAGCGATTTTCAAACCGCTCCGGTGATATCATATATAACAGTCCGTTTATTTATACACTTCACCCTGCAGAGCCGTTTTGACCGCTGCACAGTTTCCTGTATTGCTTTCCCCTGACAATGTCTGTGACAGACACCACTATCAGCATAAACACCAGAGTGAATATCAGCGAAACGTCCTGACCTGTAGGTTCTGCGCTGTTTATGTAGTAATCCGAAATATCATCGGGAGCATAGTGTATATTCACACTTTCACCCTTTGTATATTCGTGCCTTACGGAATGCGTTTCAAAGCTCATATCGTGAGCCTCTTCGGAGATCACATACGCTATATAATAATATCCGTGTCGGGTATCGCTTTTTTTATCCACATCGGTCACAACGCCCTGCATTACCGACGAGCATTTTTCCATTGAAGCCTTATAGCCGAAATAACTTATAAAACAGTATATAATACTCATCATTTCTAACTGGCTCATATCTTTTGGCTTTTTTCGAGCATTTTTATCACCATCTTCTATTATACCACACTTCATCAAAAAAGCCTACCCTTGCGGATAGACTTTTGCTTGTTTCATGGACACATCACCGAGCCGAACTCTGCTTGACGATACCCGTCAGCGGAACGGATTAGCCACATAGAGCCATCCGACCTTGCGAAGCATAAACTAACCGCTGAAAAGAATAAGCCCTCAGAAACGCTTGCGAATCGTTTTCGAGGGCTTGCAGTTAGATATTCAGTTTCAAAAGGATATGTGCCGATTGTGGTATGCTCCACAATACTGATTATGACTTGTGTGGAACGGAAAGAGAGTGCGCCAATAGACTACGGTCATGTGAACATAATATTTCATTCAAACTTCTTTCCGACATTCCAAGCTCCGCCGATGCTGTCACCAACGGTACGATAGCACAGACCGACCGTGTCAAATACGACAAGACCGACCTTGCCGAGATCGACCTTTCCGTCTGTCAAAACTTCTTCGTCAGCTTTCAGCCCGACGATCTCCGCAACAACTCTCGTCTCCTTGAACTCCTCCTGAAGCTCAATTACCTTGCACTCGATAGTAACAGGAAGCTGGTCGATAACGGGCGCATTGACCTTGTCGGATTTAGTGACGGTGAAACCGCACTTTGCAAGCTTATCAGCCACCTTGTTGCCGGACACGATACCCACATAATCGCAGGCAGCGATCTGAGCAGCGGTCGCAAATGCAACCGTAAATTCCTTGTTCAGCTTGATGTTGTCGGTGGTCTTGTGCGAGGAAAGGCTGATCGAGATCTGATTTCCGCCGATCTGTCCGCCCCACGCAGCGTTCATAGCATCGGGTGTACCGTTCTCGTCGTAAGTGCCGATGATCAGCACGGGGTGAGGAGTGATAAAGCCCTTGTCGAGTGATTTTTTCATTGCAGTTACCTCCTAAGTATTTTCACGGCTGAAATGCCGTTATTTGACTGATTATTTGGTTATCAAAAATCTATCTCGTCCGGATCAAGTCCCGAACCGCCGCAGTATTCCATAGCGTTTATGACCTCCATATCCTCCGCACCGATCTCAAAGCCGAAAACATCAATATTCTGCTGAATACGGTTAGGTGTCACGGACTTCGGCAGAGGTATCACATCGTTCTGCAAGCACCAGCGGATACAGAGCTGTGCAACGGAAACGCCGTACTTGTCGGCAATGGTTTTCAAAGTCTCGTTTTGAAGCATTTTGCCTGTACCGAGAGGACTCCACGCTTCAACGGCTATCCCGTTTTCACGGCAGAATGTTACTGTTTCGGTCTGCATAAAGCCGGGGTGAAATTCTATCTGATCGACCATAGGCTTTATTTTGCTGTCAGCGATCAGGGCTTCGAGGTGGTGTGTCTTGAAATTGCTCACTCCGATTGCCTTGATCCTGCCCTGCTCATACAGATACTCAAAGGCTCTCCATGTATCGGCATTGATCTCGCGCCAGTTTGGGAACTGCTTTGCGTTCGCTGTCCAATGGATAAGATACAAGTCGAGATAATCAAGCTGAAGATCGGCAAGCGTTTTCTCAAAAGCAGCAATGGTCTTGTCGTATCCGCGCTCTGTGTTCCACAGCTTGCTTGTGATGAACAGTCTGCTTCTGTCATATCCCGACTCTTTCAGAGCCTTGCCGATACTCTTTTCGTTTCCGTAAACAGCGGCACAGTCAAGGTGTGTGTACCCGTCGCTCAGAGCTTCCTTTACGGCAGCGACAGCCGTCGCACCGTCGGGCGTCTGCCATGTTCCGAAGCCTACCGACGGTATCTCATATCCGTTTGCGAGCTTTACAGTTTTGTTCAGCATGATTCATTCCTCCGTATCATTTTCAATGTCTTTTATCTTCCTTGCAGGCACACCACCCACAACGCAGTTATCAGGAATATCCTTTGTGACAACAGCTCCGGCTGCGACCACAACATTATTGCCTATCGTTACGCCCGGCAGGATCGTTACATTTCCGCCTATCCATACATCATTTCCGATATGGACTGGCTTGGCGAAGGCAAGGTGCTTTCTTCTGCCCATAGGTGAAAGAGGGTGTCCGACCGTTGTGATGAGTGTTCCCGGACCGATCATCACATTATCACCAATATAGACTTCACGAATATCGAGTATAGTCAGATTGAAATTGCCCGTAAAATTGTTGCCGATATAGATGTTTTTGCCGTTGTCACAGCTAAAGGTCTTGGCGATCCATACCTTTTCGCCCACGCTGCCGAGCATTTCTTTGAGCTGTGCGTACTGTGCATCATAGTCGGTATCGTCGATCGCATTGTATTTCCTGCACTGGATAATTGCAGTTTCCTTTCGTGCGGAAACTGCCGCGTCATCATAGCAGTATTCAAGCCCTGCTTCGAGCTTTTCAAGTTCTGTCATATCCTAACCTCCCATTATTATACTGTGACTGCCAGTTTTCTGTCAACCGCTGTTTTATCGGTTTTTCGTATAAATACGCTGTAATCTATCAGCACGATAACAGCACAGGCTGCCCATATGATCGGCTCACAGATGCATATACCGAAATATCCGAGCTGCGGTGCAAGCACAGCCACAGCAAGTATTTTCAGCAGAAACTCTACGATACTTCCAGTGACGGGAACGAGCTTTCTGCCAACGCCCTGCAAGCTGCTTCTGAGGACGAGAAGCACTCCGAGAACGAAGAAAAACGAGATGTTCCAGACGATGTACTTTGAAGCGGTGGAGATAACGGCTTCATCGGTGGTTCCGGTAAGAGCCTGTATCAGCGGTCTGCGGAAAAGAACGCAAACGACTACCGAAAATGCGCTCCATATCTCGGCAATGATGATACTGCTCTTTATGCCCTGCTTCACTCTGTCCGTCTTGCCTGCGCCGTAATTCTGGCTTGCAAATGTGGACGATGCAAGTGCGATAGTTCCGAGCGGCAGCATGAAAATATCGTCTATCTTCCGTACGGCGGTGTGTGCGGTTATGGTGCCTGTGCCGAAGCTGTTGACTGCGCCCTGCAATATCACCGAGCCGACGGACACGATTGCATACATCAGCCCCATTGAAAGCCCTGTGCTTATGAGGTCTGAAAGCAGAGCTTTATCATATACAAGCTCGCTCTTTCCGAAAACGAGAATATCACATTTTTTCAGAGCGTAGATAAAGCACAGAACCACGGACACACCCTGCGAAATAACAGTTGCATAGGCGGCACCCGAAACGCCCATATCAAAGCCCTTTACGAACAGGAAGTCAAGCCCGATATTCACAAAGGTCGAAACGATCAGGAAATACAGCGGAGCTTTGCTGTTGCCTATCGCCCTCATCATACCCGCAAGCATATTGTAGGCTATCGTCACAGCCGAGAACAGAATGATTATCCGCATATAGTTCTCGGTGTCGGCTATGATCTCGTTTGGAGTTTTGAGCGACTTCATCAGCGGGTGCAAAACTGCAAGGCTTGAAACTGTCAGCTCAAGAGCAATGCCCGCCGAGAGGATATAGGTCAGTGCCACCGACTTTTTCATCTCACGCTCATTTCCTGCGCCGAAATATCGGGCTATTACGACCGCAAAGCCGTTAGTCAAGCCCCCTGCAAAGCCTATCAGCAGACCGTAAACGGGTGCGGAAGCTCCGACCGCCGCAAGTGCGCTGTCACCGAGGATATTACCGATTATCGCAGTATCCGCAACATTGTAAAGCTGCTGAAAGATATTGCCGATCAGTACGGGGATAGCAAAATATATCAGTTTTTTTAGGATATTGCCATCTGTCATGTTTATCGAGTTTTTCATCTGTATCACTTCCTTATGTCTGAATTATACCACAGACAAAGAAGAAAGTACAGCACTCATATTATATTTTAGTCATATATCTTGACTGAATCAAAGATATATGCTATGATAATAAGGGGTGATACCATGAAGGAAACTATGGACAAGCAAGTGGCTTATCTTGAATACATCAACCGTGAGAACAGCTTTCATCATCATCGCTATGACAGCGAAATGCTGCAATATGAATATCTGAAAAACGGCGATCCTCGTGCGATAGATGAAGCTGAGCGAATGATACGCTCTGCCGAAACAGGGCATCTGTCCGATGATCCGCTGAAAAATCTGCTCTATCTCTGTATCTGCAATATCACGCTTGTGACACGATTTGCGATCGAAGGCGGCATGGACGCTGAAAAAGCCTACAATGCCAGCGACCTTTACATCAGGAAATATGATAAGGCAAGAACTATAGACGAGATATATGCACTTCACCGAGAAATGACAGAATATTATGTAAAAGCAGTTGCTGCCGCAAAGAAAGAAACAGTTTATTCCAAGCAGATCGTTTTGTGCATGGACTACATACAGCTTCACCTGCATGAAGCGATAGTGGTGAGGGAGCTTGCTGAAATGGTGGGGCTGAACGAATCCTATCTTTCCACTCTTTTCAAGCGTGAAACGGGAGTGCCGCTTACGGAATATGTGATCCTTAAACGAATGGAAGCCGCCGAGAATATGCTGAAATACTCCGACTTTTCTCTTTCGGAGATCTCGGATATACTTAACTTCTCATCGTACAGCCATTTTGCGAGGACTTTCAGGAAGTATTATGATACGAGCCCGAAGGAATACCGCAACAGATATTTCAGGCGAACGGCGATGACGGAGTAGAGCAAAACTATAAAAGAATACGATCAATACGATCAAATAAGGGCTATGTATCCAATTAGCGGAGTACATAGCCCTTTTGCTTATATTATGAAAATATTAGTCGTGAACTTCTTTCATCAGAGCCGCACCGTCCTTGAACCCGACCTTGTAAGCAGCTCTCATCTCAGAGGCGGCGGTATCGCTCACGCAGTCGAGTATCTTGTGAAACACATCGATCTGCTCCTCGCTCAATGATTTTTCAAACGGAATACAGAGCTTGTTAAACTCGTCAGAGAACTCGGCAGCATGAATATCACCCTGCCGATAGTTGTAAATAACATCAATCATTTGTATCTGTCCTTTCGGTTTTATAGTGTAAAACCAACCGTCCAAACTTTACCAAATAATCGTTGTTAAGGTGTTGCTTACGCCACACCTTTGGCAAGAGCATTGATTTTCATAGTATTCTTAAAATACTCTTCTGCAGCGAAGCCTTTGTATTGCTGAGTCAGTGTTCTGACAGGCAACCCTGTAGATTTTGCAATTGCAGACTCATTCATCCATGACGCATAGTTATCCATTGCAGTTTGTAGACTTATGGTTTGTATTCCCGCTTGCGCAACTGTAGCTTCTGACACAGCATCCGCAAGAACCTCACTTAGTCCGCTTTCATCTGAGAATTCTGTTATCTCATCGTAGTCCATAGTATCCTGGGTCATAATTCCATTATTATTCATGTCTGCACCACTTTCACATAAAAAAGGCTAATGTCATTCAAAACTCTAAGCTTCGTCACTGAGGATTTCATGATAATTATTCTTTATAGTACTTATTATATCACTTTATTGTATAGTTTGCAAGTAATATGGTCACATAAGCCTAAATGGCAAGGCAGCGGTTTACTAAACCGAGAGTAATCGCATTTGCAGTGTCCGAGTTCAAGTCTCGGTGTGACCGCTATTTATCAAAACAACGTGCAGATACTATTTGTCTGCACGTTGTTTATATTACAATGCTACATATTATCTTGTGATTTCCACTCATCAAGCATTTTTCTGAGAGCTTCTGTATTCTTCGGATCAACACAGAATCTTATAAACTGTTCAGCCAGCCATTCGGGTGTAATACCTAACGGTTTTATTATCTCATTAAGTTTGTTGAGCAGTTCTTCTTCGACCTCAATCTGTATTTCTTCCATTTTATTCACCGATCCTTTGATCATGCAGCAGTCGTATTTCATTTAACGGCTGCCAGATGCACTTTTCGGCAACCTTGTCACTTTCCTCAAATGGCAGGTTCATAAAGCTGATTATCTTTTCATGAGGGAAATAGTGACCGCAGTATCTCGGTATCACGCCTTCTGGTACTACACCAATCATTTCTGTCTCATTGAACCTCGCTATAAGTTCGTTTGCATTATGGATATAAACGGGATAGCCAGCTTCTTTAATAGCCAGATAGAATTTGACCGCTTCCACGCATCTTGATTCAGACTCTCCTGCTATCGAAAGATAAAATCCTCTCTCATCGTGATAGACATACAAGGAAATATGCGTAGAATTGCCGCCCCTGCACACTTCCCACGGATGCCCGATCTGTGTTTCGTGATACCACCTTATAAATTCATCTACTGAATCACCGTCTATCTCGCCCAAACCGTCATCTCTGCCGTCCGAGTGCTTGTAATACTGCTCCTTTGGCGAAAGCTCGGTGTATTCATAGTTATTTGCCTTGTATCCCAAAGCACAGCACTTGTAAAACTCGTTTGCAGTGAACTTTTGCATTCTCGGCATATTGTCATATCTTTTCTGCTGTGACGCAAGTTCTGTAAACTCTCTGATCTCAGCTTTTGAAATATTTTTCAGGAAATCTTCTCTCATATCGGGGAATATATCATATAGATCACGACGCATTATTGTTCCAGTTCTATGCTCGTAAGGTACACCTTTATTTATGCTGTCATTGTAAGTTCCTGCTTTCAGCTCGTCTATACATTTATTTACAGATTCAAGCAGCCATTCAGCAAATTCTGTTATATCATTTTCAAAGCCGTGTTCCTTGCGAGGATCGACTTCAATAACCTGCCTGTTATTCAGCAGAATTGTTTTGTATCCTGTTTCTGTATCTTCCACAGCGACTAAATGATACCATTGAACTTCTTCGGGATAGCTTTCAAGCCACCATTCTTCAAGTTCTTCGGCATTTTCTACTTCGCCCTCAGCGATAGCATCTTCAAGTTCACGAAAATCATTTATGCTTCCTCTTTCGGAAGTGAACCACAGTTCACGATTCCCATTTTTGTTTACAGGCTCTATCAAACGGAGCATAGCAAATATTTCATCTATCAGCCTGTATGATTTTTTTGTATAAGTGAATGTGTTTCCGGCAAGTCTATATTCTATATGACCTAGCCAGTCAATATAACCCGATATTGCAGGAGATTTTATGGAATCCGACATTCATGACCACCTTCCTTCGTCCTGACGCTGTTTTCGCTCTTCTTCCGCTTTATCTTTCAGGTGAAGCCATATATCAAGCTGTGGCATCTCACCGTTTCTGAAACGAAGTTCTTCCGTTATATCATTAATGATCACCTGTATTGTTCTGTTGTCAAGCATCGGCATAAATCCTATAGTAAAATCAGAAACAGACAGGGGCATATACGTCTGCCGACCCATAGCATACCTTATTGCGGCGTTCACTATCAATCCAAAATCTGAATCTCTGAAAGGATCGTACCATCTTGCGGGACACAGCACAAGATCTTTCTTTCCTTCATCTGTTATCAGAAAAGCGGTATTCTCCTTTATCGCCTTATCAAGTATCTCATCAAGTTTTTCTCCAAGCTCGTGACGTGATATCTTAGGCATATCTTCTGTTTTCATATTTATTCTGTTGTTTATCATTATCATACATCTCCTTTTTATTCAGACAGGAGCACAGAACTTATCGGCATATACATTATATCACAATTCGTTTTTGAAATAAAGGTATTTTGCCACATGATTTTGAATATGATAAATCATGTTGGAAACCTCAAAGCGCCTGAAATGGCGCATCTTACAAAAATCGCATATAGTTATTTCAAAGGGATACAGTCTGTAAGACAACCTTTGACTATTGGTTTATTGTAATTCGGTCAAAATACCATTATACTTTATTTGTTTCTTTAGTTATCAGCGGTCTGTTCTGCCTTATACTTTCTTTCAAATAGTCCATCATCTCAAAAATAATGCGCTTTTCGTAGGGAGAGCAATCGCTCAGTTTTTCCGCTATCTCTCTTTCGTATGTTCCAGTGTCGAAGTTCTGATTGCCTTCCAGCAGAGAATCAACGGATGTATCAAGGGCTTTCGCTATCTTTACTATCACCTCCAGACTCGGCTTCTTTCTTCCGCACTCTATGTAACTAAGGTAAGAGTCGCATATGTCAGATTTTTCCGCAAGAACCATCTGCGGCATCTTCCTCAGGTTACGCACCTCTTTTATACGTTTCCCGATAAGTTTTGCATCAATACTCATTAATCGCAGCCTCCTGAATGCGATTTTTGCAAAATGTCCTTATCTATTATAATCTATCGTTTAAGTCTTAGTCAATCGTTTATTCCATTCATCGATGAAAACTTATATAATAGTTAAAAGGATAATCAATCGGTTAAGGAGAATTGCTGTGAGTGATACAAAAGAAAAGCTCGTCCCTATCGGAGAGCGAATCAGGCAGGCTCGAAAAGAGCTTGATATAAGTCAGACCGAGCTTGCGGAAAGAGCAAATATCTCCGTTCCGTATCTCAGCAAAATAGAAATGGGCAAGTATATAGTCTGTTTGTCAGCTTCTGCTACAAAAGGAAATGCAGATGAAATCGCTGTAAGCGTTATACCAGTTGCTAATGCACACGATAGTTTTTTCAGTAATTTTTTCATGTTATTCTCCCCCATTTCTATTTGAAGTGATAATAATAATAATACATAAACAAAATAAGTATTAGTTTACTTTCTCAAAATTATTATATCACAAAAGCTTCAATTGGTCAATGTCAAAGAAATTAAAAGTTAATTAGTGTATTTAAATCGTGATATTGTACAAATAATTTATCTTATCTTTGTTATATTCATTGTACCACATCTTAGAAAATGACTATAAAAATGGATTCCAAGTCAAACAGCACCCGGATCACTCCGAGTGCTGTCTTTTCTGTATTCAAGGCTCAATATAACGCTGTATGTATCTTTTCATTAACGTGGTATGTTCCTGCGATCATAGCTTTGAAGTTCGAAATGACCTTGTGCGTCCAGACCAGCTGACCGCTTTCAGGATCGTATGTTTCAAAAACATGAAATTACTTCTGAGCCAACGGCTTCTTATATCCCTTGGCATTGTCGCTCTCGATCTTCTCGATTTGGTGAATATTTCGGATGACAGGATAACCATGTTTCATAATAACAAAACTCCCGAAGCCAACCACGCAAGTCATCTTCGGGATCTTATTTTTCATATCAAACGCGTCCTCAATAATTCGGTCGTAAGTTGGTCGTAAATCTTGATTGTCAGGTCATAAAGGCCGCATATTTACGCCGTTTATTAGTCAATACTCTTCATCGTACAGAGAAAAATGCTCCCAAGATCATACCCTGTCATATTCTAATAAAAGCCGATATTACGTCGTTTTGAAGCACTACAATACGCATAAAACCATATATTTATTATCATGTTTTTTGGATTTGGGCGTAAATCAGACGAGGGCTTCTATGATCGTTTTTTTACCGATCTTCAGTTCACTCACGCCGACATTTTTACTCTTGTTAAAACAGAAACTCAGCAAGTAACCCGTGTCGATATGATAATAATCAAGGTACTCCGTTAACTGCTGTTCACCTCTGGCATTGTACTCTTCACCACGCCAGATCTTCATTTCGATAACGAACTGTTCGCCCTTGTAGTCAACTATTACATCTGTGCGACGATCATTTCGTGTCCGTGCTTCAACATAATAGTTGCCTGTTCCGTTTATGATCGGGCGCAGGTACAGCAGGAAGAAACGTCTGCCGTCCTCTTCAAGAAACTTCTCGGAGGAGTCACCGTAAAGTTCATCAAAATGTGTGACAAACTTCTCAAGCACAAGCTTCATGTTCAGTCTGCCGTTTGTGATG
The DNA here is from genome assembly GCF_900112155.1 of Hominimerdicola alba. Lineage (GTDB taxonomy): Bacteria > Bacillota > Clostridia > Oscillospirales > Ruminococcaceae > Hominimerdicola > Hominimerdicola alba_D. The sequence continues at coordinate 91,718 of NZ_FOKQ01000014.1, forward strand.
AAACGGTTCTTGTCCGCAGACCAATCCTTCTTGTCATTGTCAGCCACTGTGTCATAAATAAACCAGTTGTACAATCTTGTTTCAAAGATCCTGTTTGCTATCGCAACATGAGTATCACAGCGGGTGACAAAGCCATACATTTCCGCCTCACGTGTAACTTCGCTGTCAGGTCCGTAAATGAAAGTCCTGCCGTTTATCAGGATATCATAGACCATGTTTCTGAGCTGTTTGTTATCCTCCAGCTTATTTATCAAAGAATCAAAAAGCGGCGAAGAACTGTTGATAAGCAGCTTTACTGCCTCCGTAACACCATGCTCATCCCATTCATGTATCTGTTCGTCAATGTGTTTGCAAATAGTCGATACAAGCACCGGATAACCCGAGGTGTTATCGTAGATCAGCTGCGCCAGTCTGTCGATATCCATTCCGGTATGATGGTCATTCTCATACTCGCTCAGCATTGTTGAAATGTCCGCAGGCGAAAAATCCATATCCACATCAAAACTCGATGCTATGTTCCATGGGCTGTTGTGCTTGAGCGCTTCATCGGGACGTATCTTCTGTTTGAGATTGCGTATGTCATGAACGCCCGCAAGTATGACCGAATGGAACGTCGGAGAAACATCACGGTTTATATAATAGCCCCTCAGCTGCGCCAGAAAATCGAGAAAGACCTGATTATTCGATGCCTGATCCACCTCGTCTATCATAAGCACGATAGGCTTGTCGGAAGCAGCGCATATATCATTCAGCGAAATAAAAAGATCGACCAGTCCATAATTCTCTTTCATATAAGCAATATCGGAACCAATGTCGTTTATTTCTTTTTCAAACTGCCTGTCAATACCGAGCTGTCTGAAAACCCTGATGATGATCTTAGCAAGTGTGACAGAAAAAATATTCTCGCTCTCAAATTTCTGACTGCTCATCTGCATCTGAAAATCCAGCGATAACACATAGTATTCATCGGAAAGGAACTTCGCCAGAGCACGAAGCGTTGTGGTCTTACCATACTGCCTGCCACGGTTGATGACAAGATACTGCCCGTCATCGACTTGCGCTTTTATCTGTTCAAGCCTGCTCGTCAGGTCTACCATATAATGCCTGTCTGGTATGCAGTTGCCTGTGATATTGAATTTTTTCGGCACTGTTTTCGCCTCCTTGCTGTGATGTCTTATTGATATTATTATAGCACGTTTGGCGTGTTTAGTCAATAAAGGAAATAATAAAGTCAAACAATTGTTGTAAGATAATGGAAGATCCGAATACTAAAGCTGTTTATTGTAATAAACAGAAAATCACTGCCGCAATACTCTAAGATGATACTCTTTCACTTGAAAAGATCGCTGAGATATCCAGCTTTAACCTTGAAGAAGTGTTAATGTATTTGGACTGCCCGAACAGATTTGTGAAATCAGAAGCGAAGATAATGCAATAGATATTCGAATTCAAAAAATAATGTTTGCCAATTCATGTAACAACTTTTTCCAAGCAAAAGGTTCTTCTTGAAGAATGCATCAAGAAGAGCTTTATTTTAACATATCCCAATTATCTTTATCAAAATCACCTATGCTGTTTAACCCTATGATTTAAGTTAAATATGTCCTTTCAAAATCGTTTTTAACAATAAGAGGTAAATAAGAGGTTTTTGACTTAATGACAAAAAAAGAAAAGCTTCAAAACAACGTATCTGCGCTGTTTTGAAGCTTTCAGTTGATATGACCCGTACGGGAATTGAACCCATGATTACGCCGTGAAAGGGCGTCGTCTTAACCTCTTGACCAACGGGCCATAATATACGGGAGATAAGTGGTGGCGGTAACTGGATTTGAACCGGTGACACCCTGGGTATGAACCAAGTGCTCTAGCCAACTGAGCTATACCGCCATTTTGTTATCTCCCGTAACGACTTGTTTATTATACACCAAATAGCCGCAGTTGTCAATAGTTTTTCGAGAAAAAATTTAGCTTTGTATACTTGTACTATTTTACTGCACTTTTTGTATTATTTTTGTAGCCTAAATTCAAAAGCATACCATTTCAACTGATATTTTGCCTTTGAAGTACCGTTTTCCTGATTATTTTTCTGCTGTGAGCATCATAATTATTGAAATTAAGTCTTTAAAAATGAGGCTGTTGCAACCGCAGCACCCTCGAACCATATCCGAACATCAGAGTAAAAAAACATATTAACTGGTGAAATAAGCTGTTTCAGAGCGCACACCCCCAAGCCCTCTTCAAAAAAGAGGACTCGGGGGTGTTATGTTCTGCTGGTTTTTATGCCGTTTTCAGTTCAAAAAGAGAAATTCCAAGTCGGTTTTCTGAGATCTTAGCAAAAAGCTTCTTTATGTTGTATGCAAGTCCCAACAAAAGGAACTCAGTTCTGATGTTGTTTTTGCCCCTGCACAGGAATCTTCTGAAGCCATGATCCTGTTTCAGCACT
>NZ_FOKQ01000043.1 GCF_900112155.1 Hominimerdicola alba
TGAAAAAGAGTCGTTCATGTAGCCGTAGATGAGTATCTTCATCATGATATCCTCGGGTATGGCGCCATTCCACTTGCTTACTATCGTGTATTCTTCTTTTTGATAGATCTCATCTATAACATTGCTCAATACTCTGACAGGTGAGCTTTCTTCGATGTAGATCTCATAATTCATGTTAAGACGCACTTGACAATTTCTCATTTTTGTGGTACAATCCTTTCGTTGGTTTGATGTTATATTTGCAATTACATTATACCACAAAATGAGACGCCTGGCACTACCTTTTTGGTGTGTCAGGCGTCTTTTTCTTTGTTGGGGCTGCAACAGCCCCTTTGTGTTATGTATATTTGTTTAGCGGTTGATAGTTAACGGCTTTATTGCCCCATGAAAAAGTATTCTTATGCATTCAGATCTTTTTCGGCTTGGCAAAATTAGCGAAGATCTTCTTTGTGCCAACTTTTTCAAAGGCAATTTCAAGCATTGTGTCACCTGCCATGGGTGTTACCCCGACTATCGTACCCTCGCCGAACTTTTTATGCATTACTTTTTCGCCTACGCTGTAAGTCTCTGCAGGTTCGCTGGATTTAGCTTTTGCTGAATTGTACATCGCCATCTGTCTGCCCAGGGGAATATCTCCCGAACGGCGCTGGGTCTGCTTAGTGTCAAGCTTAGGTACTTGCTTATCGATGTTCTCGGCGGGAAGTTCTTTTATAAACTGTGATTCGCGGTTGTACTGGGTGCTTCCGTATATCATACGCTCGCCTGCGTATACGAGGTGAAGCTGTTCCTTGGCGCGGGTTATTGCCACATATGCAAGGCGGCGTTCTTCTTCGAGTTCTGATTCTGAATCTCTGCTTCGGCTGGATGGGAACACGTTGTCCTCCATACCTGCCACGAATACCACGGGGAATTCCAGACCCTTTGCGGCGTGCATGGTCATCAGTGCAACATAATCGCCTGTTTCGTCAAGGGTGTCGATATCGGTATAAAGTGCGACTTCTTCAAGGAAACCGTCAAGGGAAGGCTCTTCCGCTTCTTCCTCGTATTTTGCCATTGTCGATTTAAGCTCGGCGATATTTTCAAGACGCATCTCGCCCTCGACACCCTGCTGTTTCATCAGTGCACCGTAGCCTGTTTTTTCGACCACTGCATCCAGAAGTTCGGGAAGACTGGCTTTCTCTGAAAACTCCGAAAGGTCGTCTATCATGAATGCAAATTCCGTCAGTGACTTGGATTTTTTTGACAGCGGCACATATTCGGTGGAATGTTCCATAACGTAGATGGGGTCTTCACCAAGGTCTGAGGATACCTGTATCACCGTGCGGACAGTGGCATCGCCCATACCGCGTTTGGGTTCGTTGATTATCCTCTGAAGCCTGAAAGTATCGGCATGATTGGCGATAACACCGAGGTATGCAAGGATATCCTTTATTTCCTTGCGCTCGTAGAATTTCAGTCCGCCGAAGATTTTGTAGGGGATACTAGCTTTTATCATCGCCTGTTCAAGTGCGTTTGACTGGGCATTCATTCGGTAGAGCACGGCATGGTCGCCCCAGCGCCTGCCGTTGTCATTGTTTTCTGTTATCGTCCTTGCAATGTAGGAAGCTTCATCACGCTCATTCATGGACTTGTGAACGATGACTTTTTCGCCGTCGCCGCAGTCGGTCCAGAGGTTTTTGCCTTTTCTGCCCACATTATTGCTGATTAGCTTGTTTGCGCAGGTAAGGATGTTCTGGGTGGAGCGGTAGTTCTGTTCAAGTTTGATAACATCGTCAGCCGAACAGCCGAATTCTTCCTCAAAGTTCAGGATATTTTCGATGGTAGCGCCGCGGAAGCGGTAAATGCTCTGGTCATCATCGCCCACAACGCAGATGTTTCCGAATTTTTTCGACAATAGCGAAACAAGCCTGAACTGAACGCGGTTGGTATCCTGATACTCGTCCACCATGATGTACTTATAAAGGTTCTGGTAGTGGTCCAGGACATCTGGGCAGTTTTCAAAAAGCGTCACGGTATGGCAGATTATGTCATCAAAATCCATGGCATTATTGGCAAGAAGTTCCTGCTGATACTTTTTATATACCTTTGCTACAGAGCTTTTAAAATAGTCGCCCACAGCGTCCTTTGCAAATTCCTCGGGAGTTATCATGGAATCCTTTGCGTGGGATATCTCGCTCATTACTGTCTTTACGGGAAACATTTTTTCATCTATATCCAGTGCACGCATGGCCGATTTTATCACGCGCTTTGAATCGTCTGTATCGTAAATGGCAAAGCTTGAAGTAAACCCGATATTAGTACATTCGCGCCTTAAAATACGCACGCAGGCGGAGTGGAAAGTGGCGGCAACGATGCCTCTGCCTTCCTCGCCTAGAATTTTTTCGATACGCTCTTTGAGTTCACCTGCGGCTTTGTTTGTAAAGGTTATAGCGAGGATATTCCAAGGTCTTACCTGCCTTGTGCCGATAATTGCGGCAAGTTTTCTGCCGTCATCTGTCCTGCCCTCGGCATAATCCTCGATAAATGCAGATTCTTCATCGGTAAAGGTCTGCCCTGTGGTATTGTAGGCATCACCGAAATGTATCATATTTGCTATCCTGTTGATAAGCACGGTGGTCTTTCCGCTGCCTGCACCCGCAAGTATCAGCAGAGGTCCGTTCACACGGAACACAGCTTTCTGCTGCATTGGGTTCATTCTGCTGAAAAATCTTTCAAGTGCCTGTTTTTTTAATATATCAATATCTTTCATCTGTATACCTCCGTTATCTCAGACATATATTATAACACATCGGCAGGATTTTGAAAAGGGGGCAAATGAAAATTTTTGAAGCATCGGTTTTTGAGTACAACTAATTTCCCTGATGCAGACTTTCGAGAATATGCACTTGACATTCGGTCAAAAATAGAGTAAAATATAATAAGATATTTTTGTTCGGATACAATCCCGCCTGAAACAGGGCGGACTCTGTCGGTGGTTTCGTCTAATCATTCGTCTATCAAAGGGATATCCATTCATCCCAAAACTGCCGCTCATGTCCTTATATAATGGGACTGCACTTATTCTAACGGAAAAATCAAATACATTGACGGGATACGTTTTCCCGCAGGAAAGGAGCTTTTTGCGCTCCTTAAAGCAAACGGCACATATTCATTATCATGCATTCATATTTTTGGGTGCTGATGTGAAAAATTATATGTCGTTTACTATGGTGCGCATTTTTGCAGATCAATCATGAATAATAACAATTCTAACAACGGAAAAAGAAAGCCATCAAAACGTTACGTACAGGGTAAAGGAAAGATCAGAGGAGTGCCGTTAAAGCGAGGTGCAGATAATAAGCAGGGAGCGGAACCCTCACAGGCTAAGCTTCGTCCCAACGGCAGGGGACAGCGTGGAAATAACAACAAACAGCAGGAACAGCGTCGTACTCCCGTAAAGATAATCCCTCTGGGCGGTCTCAATGAGATAGGCAAGAACTTTACTGTCATTGAGTGTTCAAACGATATGTTCGTTATCGACTGCGGTCTGGCATTCCCCGACAGCGAGATGCTGGGTGTTGATATTGTTATACCGGATTTTTCCTATGTTGAGAAGAATATTGAAAAGCTTCGCGGAGTAGTTATCACTCACGGACACGAAGACCATATCGGCGGACTGCCTTATTTTCTGAAAAAGTTCCCAAACACTCCTGTTTACGGTACAAGGCTGACTATCGGACTTATCGAGGGCAAGCTTCGTGAACACGCGCTTCTTGATAGTGTAAAGCTTAATACCGTGACACCTCGTCAGACCATCAGAATGGGCTGTATGGCGGTGGAATTCATCAGGGTGAACCATTCCATACCCGATTCAGTGGGCATGGCAATACACACTCCCGCAGGTATTCTGATACACACAGGCGACTTCAAAGTCGATTATACTCCCATTGAGGGCGGAATCATCGACCTGCCCAGATTTGCAGAACTTGGAAATAAGGGTGTTCTCGCACTGATGTCAGATTCTACCAACTCGGAGCGACCCGGATACACCGCAAGCGAGCGCAAAGTCGGAGATAATCTGGAAATGCTGTTTGCAAAGGCTGAGGGCAAGCGTATAATAATCGCTACTTTCGCATCCAATATCCACAGAGTTCAGCAGATAATCAACAATGCTGTCAATACAGGCCGTAAGGTAGCTGTATCGGGCAGAAGCATGGTGAATGTTATAAGCGTGGGCATCGAACTGGGCTACCTTAAAGTGCCTGACGGCGTGCTTATAGATATTGATATGATAGGCAGGTATCTGCCAGAGCAGATAGTTCTCGTTACAACGGGCAGCCAGGGCGAGCCTATGTCCGCTCTTTCGAGAATGTCCATGAACGAGCACCGAAAGGTCAGCATAACCCCTCAGGATTTCATCATAATATCTGCTAACCCCATACCCGGCAATGAAAAGCTGGTAACAAGGGTAGTTAATGACCTTATGAAGCTTGGAGCAGAAGTCGTTTACGAGAAGATGTACGAGGTACACGTTTCGGGACACGCCTGTCAGGAAGAGCAGAAGCTGATGCTTTCAATAACCAAGCCCAAGTTCTTTATACCTGTGCATGGTGAATTCAAGCACCTGATGAAGCATAAGCAGACGGCCATGAGCGTGGGCATACCTGAGGATAATATCATTATCGCGGGTATCGGTGACGTTATCGAGACCGATGGTGTGGATATGAATATCGCGGGTCAGGTGCCTGCTGGCAGAGTGCTTGTTGACGGTCTGGGTGTTGGCGATGTTGGCGCTATCGTGCTGAGAGACAGAAAGCATCTGGCTGAGGATGGTCTTATCATTGCAGTTGCTACCATAGACAGGACAGTGGGCGAGATACTTGCAGGTCCCGACCTTGTTTCCAGAGGATTTGTATACGTCCGTGAGAGCGAGGAACTTATGAATGAAGCTAAAGAGCTTCTCACCGAAACTCTGCAGAACTGTCTTGACAGCAATATGCACGAATGGAATGCCATCAAGGGCAGGATGAAAGATAATCTTTCGGATTTCATTTTTACCAAGACAAAGAGAAGTCCTATGATACTGCCCATAATTATGGAGATATAGAAACTGTCAATTGTTGAACAGAATAAAGGATCAAGCAAAGGAGTTGACTGGCAGTGAAAAAGAACAAAAGCTTTCTCATGCTGTTGTCCGCGACGATGGGTGTCATCTCGCTGACAGCGCTGATAGGAGCTTTTATGCTGCGCTCGACTGAGGAGAAAAGAGGAGCGGGAAGCGTACTGATACTGATATGCGTAGTTAGCATACTGCTGCTTCTGCTGGAAGCTTTCATATTCAGAAATCAGACTACGAAATATACCACAAAGCTCGCGTCACAGCTGATCAGAACTCAGCGTGATTCAATGCTGCATTTCCCTGCGCCCTGCGTTATTCTCGACAGCGATGAAACTATCATGTGGTATAACAGGCTGTTTGAAAAGCAGGTCTATTCCGAGGATTCATACGGAGATCATCTGGAAAACATCATGAATATCGACCTTGAACGTGCCTTTGAAGAGGACGGGTGTCAGATATGTGTGAACAAACGGTACTATATCGCCAAGGCTGTGCGCACAGACCTTAAAAACGGTCTTTCGATGGTATATTTCAAGGATATCACAGATTATACCGAACTGAGATATGATGCATATCAGTCCCATAACAGCGTGATAATCATAGTTATCGATAACTATGACGCGATGATGTCTGATATCAGGGATACTGAAAAGGCTCACGTAGCGGTGGAGATAGAAAAGTTGATGGAAAGCTTCCTTGAGGGAACGAATGCCATAGCCAAAAAGATATCGGATGACAAGTTCTATGTTTTTATGGAGGAAAGATATCTCTCACGTAAGATAGAGAACAGGTTCAGGATACTTGAAGAAGCAAGGCAGATACGTATCGGCGGAAAATCCAATGTTACGCTTTCGATTGGTGTCGGCAGGGAAGGCAAGGGTCTTGACGAGTGCGAAAAGCTGGCTAAACAGGCGCTGGAGCTTTGTCAGGGACGTGGCGGAGATCAGGCAGCTTACCGTGATAACGGCGAGTTCAGGTTCTTCGGCGGCGTTTCTACAGGTGCTGATAACAATAACAGAGTCAAGATGAGAGTATTTGCCGAGACTCTTATGGAGATAATCAGACCGGGAAGTATCGAGAGCATAGGTAATTACAGGGCTGACGGCGATGCGGGACAGGGATTCCGCAGAGTGCTGATAATGGGTCACAGATTTGGCGACCTGGACAGCGTAGGTTCAGCTACTGGACTGTGCTGTGCTTTGAGAGAGCTTGTTAGCGAGTGCTACGTTGTTGTTGATAAGGAGAAGAATCTCGCAAAGTCGCTTATAGACTATATCGACGAAAACTGCGATATGCCGTACTACATAACACCTCAGCAAGGTCTTGACAGGCTTGACAGCGATACCCTTGTTATAGTGGTGGATACTCATAATCCGGAGCTTGTTGAATCAAGGGAAATGATAGAGCGTGCTAAGAATATCGTTGTCATAGACCACCACAGGCGTATGGTCAACGGTATAGAACCGCTGATAGCACAGTGTCTTGAACCGGGTGCTTCCTCGGCGGCTGAGCTTGTAACTGAGATAATCGAGCTTTGGGGCGACAGAACAACTATCGATGCTTATGCCGCTGAAGCTCTGCTTTCGGGCATAATGCTGGATACAAAGTATTTTGTAATGAAAACGGGCGTCACAACTTTTGAGACGGCAGCTTTCCTTAAAAAGATGGGAGCGGATACCATCGCAGTAAAGCAGATGTTCGCAAATTCCATCGAAACTTATCACGAAAAATCCAAGGTCATCAATTCGGCGGAGATCTACCGTGGATGCGCTATCGCGCGTGCTGACGGCAGCTTTGCGAACGTAAGGGTCGCAGCTTCTCAGGCTGCGGACGAAATGCTTGGCATAACCGGAGTTTGTGCTTCGTTTGTTATGTACAAGCAGGGCGATACGGTTAACATCTCGGCGAGAAGTATGGGCAAATTTAATGTTCAGGTGATCATGGAGGCACTGGGCGGCGGTGGTCATCTTACGATGGCAGCAGCTCAGATAAAGGCCGATATCGAGTCAGCCGACAGGCAGCTCAGAGAGGTCATTGATGATTTTATCAAAAATATGTAAACCAGAAAGGTGTGTTCAAAATGAAAGTTATTTTACTTAAAGATGTTAAAGGTTCGGGCAAGGCAGGAGATACACTGAACGTTGCTGACGGATATGCAAGAAATTTCCTTATCGCAAAGGGTCTGGCTGTTGAGGCTAACTCCAAGAACCTCAACGATCTTGCAGGCAAGAAGGCTTCTGCTCAGCACAAGATAGATGTTGAGACCGCTGATAACAAGGCTATCGCTGATAAGATCGCTGATAAAGAGGTCGTTATCAAGGCTAAGGCAGGTCAGGGCGGAAAGCTCTTCGGTGCTGTTACATCAGGTGTTGTGGCTGATGCTCTTAAAGATCAGTACGGCGTTGATGTTGACAAGAAGAAGATCGCACTGAGCTCGGATATCAAGGCATTCGGTGATTTCACTGCGGCTGTAAAGATGTCACACGGTGTATCCTGCAGCATCAAGGTAAAAGTTGTGGAGGAATAAATGGCTGACATTAGCGATTTCAATGCAGTCAGCGGTTCAGATCTCCCCGGAAGGTCACTGCCATACAGTCAGGAGGCTGAGGAAGCTGTCATAGGCTGTGTGCTGCTTGACCCCGTGGAGTGCCGCGAAAAGGCGATGGAGATGCTCAAACCTGAGCATTTCTACCGTCCCAAACATCAGCAGATATTCTCCATAATGATGAGAATGTTCACCACCGGCAAGGCTGAGGACGTTGTAACTGTCGTAGATGAAGCTGTCAACGCGGGTATCTTCGAGAATTCCTCAATGGCGATGAAGTACCTCTACGGTTTGATGGACAACGTTCCCTCAACCAAGAATATCGAGAGCTACTGCAACATCATTTTGCAAAAAGCGCAGCTGCGTTCGCTGATGAATGTTGCTAACGAGATAATCGCAAGCGTCAGTGACGGTGCAGGCGACCCGAAAGCACTTCTTGACAGCGCAGAACAGAAGATATTCAGCATTAGGCAGGGTAGGGACTTACAGGGTCTTACCAGGATAAGCGATGTCATCGTTGAAAATTTCCATCATCTGACAGAGATATCCGGTCCCGATGCCGAGAAGTATCAGGGCGCAAGATCGGGTTTTTCTCAGCTTGACCATGTTACCACGGGTCTTCAGAAGACCGACCTTATAGTTCTTGCGGCTCGTCCTGCAATGGGTAAGTCGGCATTCGCCCTGAACATCGCGGTGAACTGCTGCAAAGCCACTAAAAGGGACGTTGCTATATTCTCCCTCGAAATGGGTAAAGAACAGCTTGTTGGCAGAATGCTGGCTTCGGAGGGTAAGGTAAACAACACTCTGCTGAGAAACGGCGAGATGAAAGACGAGGACTGGACGAAGCTTGCCGAGGCTGCCGATGTACTTTCGCAGCTGCCCATATACCTCGATGACGGTGCGGGCGGCGTTACCGTGCCGCAGATGAAAGCAAAGCTCAGAAGACTGAATAATCTGGGTCTTGTGGTCATAGACTATATACAGCTGATGGAATCACCAAACAAGCACAGCAGCCGTGTTAACGAAGTTTCTGAGATAACGCGTCAGATAAAGCTTATGGCAAAGGAGCTGAGTGTGCCTGTTATCGCACTTTCGCAGCTTTCCCGTAACGCCGAGAAGCGTGACGATAAACGTCCTCTTCTTTCAGACCTGAGAGAATCGGGATCTATCGAGCAGGACGCTGATATCATACTGTTTTTGTACCGTGATGCCTATTATTCAGATTCAAAGGAAGATCAGACAGTGGCTGAATGCATCGTGGCAAAAAACAGACACGGTCAGCTTGGTACGATCAAACTCAGCTGGATAGGCGAGTATACATTGTTCAGAGGATTGGAATTCAGAAAAGATGAAAAGTGAGCTTGTTCAGAGAGTCGGTCGGACGATGGAAAAATATCATATGGCTCATAAGAGCGAGCGCTTGCTGGTCGGGCTTTCGGGCGGGGCAGACAGCGTTGCGCTCCTTTTGTGTTTGTATGAGCTGGGCTATGACATCTGTGCCTGCCACGTAAATCACTGCATACGCGGTGAGGAAGCTGATAGAGATCAGCATTTCTGTGAAGAACTGTGCCGCGGTCTGGGGATCGAGATAACTGTCAAAAGGGTAGACGTTCCAGCTTTTTGCAGGGAAAATCCCGTTTCCGAAGAGGAAGGTGCAAGACTGTTAAGATATAAAGCTTTACAGGAAATCGGCGCCGATAAGATATGTACAGCTCATAACCTTGATGACTGTTTGGAGACTACGCTGTTCAATCTGGCGAGAGGATCTGGACTTAAAGGAATAGCTTCGATTCCGCCTGTCAGGGAGAATATTATCCGTCCGCTTATAGAGTGCAGTCGCGCCGATATCGAGAGCTTTCTGGCAGAAAAAGGTCAGAGCTTCGTAACGGATTCGACTAATCTGCTGGATGAGTATTCACGAAACAAGCTGAGACACAAGGTAGTACCTGTTCTGCGGGAGATAAATCCATCACTTATGGAAACTTTTGCTAAAACCCTCGGATTTCTGAGGGAAGACAGTGCATATCTTGAAAGGCTTGCTGATGAAGCCTTTGAAAAAGTCACCTGTGGGGACGGCTATTCCTGCAAGATGATAAGAGAACTGGATTATCCCGTAAGGCGCAGAGTTATTATGCGTATACTGGCAAAGTACGATATCGAAGTCGGACAGGATAAGATAGAGATTATTGAAAAGCTTGTAAATCAGGGCGGTAAAGCAAATGTCAAGGCAAATTGCTTTGCATATACAAAATCCGGAGTGCTGTATGTGTTCACCGAGAAAAACGACGAAGATATCCAGCAGGACGAGGTTATGATCGAGCCTGAAAGTGTTGTTGACTGGCAGGGAAGGTCTGTAAGTTTTAAATTGGTAATAATTGACGGGAAATTTGAAAATGTTAATAAAAAGTTTGCAAATTCTTGTCTGGATTATGATAAAATAAAAGGTGTTATTGTATTGAGAAAACGCAGGGCGGGGGACAGGGTCACGCTTGTCAACCGTCAGCACAGCTCCGATGTCAGAGTGCTGATGAAACAGGGATTTCCTGTGCATAAGCGAGATTCGGCAGTTATCCTCGCTGATGATGAGGGCATAGTCCTTGCAGAGAATTTCGGCGCAGCTGACAGAGTAAGGATAGACAGCAGTACGAGAAGAGTATTGATATTTGAAGTTATTGGTGAATAACTCGATTTTATGACTTTACTTTCACACTGTTTTCACAGAAAGGGTCTATAATTATCCGATAAGGCTGATAATAACACAAATTTAGAACAAAAGGTCGTGATAAATTGAAAAACGGAGGAAAATCTCTTCTGATCTATCTTGTGGTTTCCATATGCATAATCACAGGTCTGGTCTATATGCTGATGAGCATGAGCACCAAGAGCGATGAAGTAAAGTATTCTGAGGTAATGGGATACTTTGACGCTCTGGAAGTATGTGAGTTCAAGCTCGATCTCGGTTCCGGTGAGTTGAAATATAAGCTCAAGAAAGATCCCGAGACTGAGCACAACTATAAAGTACCCAATGTTTCACTGTTCGTGAACGAGGTGCTGGGCGGCGAGGAAGCCGTCAACTACCGTCTGAAATATGACGCTGAAAACCCTAAGGATCCCCTGCAGTACGATCTGGTGCCCATATCGGACAACAGCTTCTGGCTGAATCTTATACCCACATTCCTGATGCTGGGTGTTATGATATTCTTCTTCGTATTCATGATGAAGAGCGCCGGCGGCGGAAAGATGTCGGGCTTCGGCAAGACTAATGCCAGACTGGCTCCCAGCAGCAAGAAGGCTACTTTTGCCGATGTTGCAGGCGCTGACGAAGAAAAGGAAGAACTGAAGGAAATCGTTGATTTCCTTAAGGATAACAGAAAATATGCCGAGATAGGCGCGAGGATACCCAAAGGCGTTCTGCTTCTGGGACCTCCCGGTACAGGTAAGACATTGCTTGCAAGAGCTGTTGCGGGTGAGGCTAACGTGCCTTTCTTCTCCATATCGGGTTCCGATTTCGTTGAGATGTTCGTCGGCGTGGGTGCATCCCGTGTACGTGACCTTTTTGAGCAGGCAAAGAAGAGCGCTCCGTCTATCATATTCATAGACGAGATCGATGCTGTCGGCAGACAGAGAGGTGCAGGTCTTGGCGGCGGTCACGATGAACGTGAGCAGACCCTTAACCAGCTGCTGGTTGAGATGGACGGCTTTGAGGACAACGAGTCCGTCATCGTTATGGCAGCAACCAACAGACGTGATATACTTGACCCCGCTCTGCTGAGACCGGGCAGATTTGACAGGCAGATACTTGTCAGCTACCCCGATATCAAGGGCAGGGAAGAGATACTGAAAGTTCACACCAAGAACAAGCCTCTTGCACCTGATGTTAGTCTGGAGACAATTGCCAAGACTACAGTCGGTTTCACAGGCGCTGATCTTGAAAACCTTGCAAACGAAGCATCACTGCTGGCTGCAAGGAAGAACAAGAAGGCTATCACCAAGGCTGATATGGAAGAAGCAGCTATCAAGGTAGTTGCAGGTCCCGAGAAGAGATCCAAGGTGGTATCCGAGGCTGAAAAGAGACTTACTGCTTACCACGAGGCAGGTCACGCTATCTGCACTTATTACTGCCAGAAAGCTGACAAAGTTCATCAGGTTACTATTATCCCGAGAGGTCAGGCAGGCGGTTTCACCATGAGCCTTCCAGAAAAGGATAAGTCTTTTGTAAGCAAGAACGAGATGTACAACAACATTGTAGTTCTGCTTGGCGGCCGTGTTGCTGAAAAGCTGATACTCGATGATATCTCCACAGGTGCTTCAAACGATCTGGAAAGAGCTACCGCTACCGCCAGAAACATGGTAACAAGGTACGGTTTCAGTGATAATCTGGGACCTGTGGTTTACGGTCAGGGCGAGCACGAGGTATTCCTGGGCAGAGATTACACCAATACTCCCAGCTATTCCGATAATGTTGCTGCTGAGATCGATAACGAGATCAGGACAATAGTTGAGACTGCTTTCGAGCAGGCTGAAACTCTGCTGAAAGAGCATATCGATCAGTTGCATCTGGTAGCCAAGTATCTTATGAAGAACGAGAAGATCGACGGCATCAAGTTTGAAAAGCTGATGAAGGGCGAGCTTCCCGAATCTGAATTTGAGGACAACGTAAAGGATACAGTTGAGGATATCGAGGTCAAGGATACCGTTGAGGAGATCGTGACCGATGAAGTTAAGGATACTGTTGATGAAGCAGAGATCTCCGAGAGCACAAGTGTTTCTCTTGGCAAGGATAGCAAGGACAGCATCGAATAAGATAATTATGAGCCGATATCGGGAACGGTATCGGCTTTTTTGTTGACAGCTATTGATTTTTCTTTGCGGAAGTAGTATAATGATTTTAAATTTTATGATGTATGGAATATGAGGTAAAGATATGAACCTGTTGTTTATTGGCGATGTTGTGGGCAGTTCAGGTACGGATTTTCTGGAAGAACAGCTTTATGGGATAAAAAGAAAGTATAATATTGATGTAACGGTGGTCAACGGTGAGAATTCGGCTCAGGGCAACGGCATAACGCCAATGTCCTTTGACAGGCTTATCAGCATGGGCGTTGATGTTGTAACTACAGGCAATCATTGCTTCCGTCGGCGTGAAGTAATGGAGCTTTATGACAGCAGTGAGTTCCTGCTGCGTCCTGCAAATTTTCCCGAAGGTGTTGCAGGCAGGGGAGTAGCTGTCATCGACCTTTGTCCTATAAAGATAGCTGTTGTGAATCTCATGGGCACGATGTACATGGAAGCCCTTGACAATCCCTTCACCGAGATAGACAAGATACTTGACGGTATCGACACCCCAAATATCTTTGTTGATTTTCATGCTGAGGCAACAAGCGAGAAAAAAGCCATGGGGCACTATCTCAAAGGCCGAGTTACTGCTGTTATGGGAACTCATACCCATGTGCAGACGGCTGATGAGGTTATCCTCGGCGGACACACCGCCTATATCACCGATGTTGGCATGACAGGTCCCGAGCTTTCTGTGCTGGGAGTCGACAGCGATATTGTGATAGATAAGTTCAGATATCATCGACCTGTGAAGTTCACCGAGAGTGATTCACCCTGTTTTCTGAATGGTGTGGTGGTCAGCTTCGATGAAAAATCGGGAAAATCTACAAATATAACAAGGATTATTAGTCGCAAATAACAAAAAAGACGAATGCCTATTGCAAAAATTTCCAATATGTAGTATAATGGTATTGCTGTGAAGCGCAAAACGTTTTCATAAAAAGGAGGGATAGATGGTGGAGGTTTTGAAAGTTTCATCACGATCTGTACCTAATTCAGTAGCAGGCGCTATTTCAGGCGTGATAAGGGAGCAGGGCTCAGTCGAAGTTCAGGCTGTCGGCGCAGGCGCTGCAAATCAGGCGATCAAGGCTATTGCGATAGCAAGAGGTTATCTTGCACCTGTCGGCATAGATATGATCTGCGTTCCCGCATTCGCTAATGTTGTTATCGACGGCGAGGAAAGAACAGCTATCAAGCTTATCTGTGAACAGAGATGATAATTACAGCACGGGGTCTTCTCCGTGCTTTTTCTTTTTTACTAAAAAACGCCCCTGTGTAAACTTACACAGGGGTGTTTGGGTTATTGAATATTACTTGGAAATCAGTGCGAGAGTATCTCTTGCGATCAGCAGTTCCTCGTTGGTAGGTATTACGTATACCTTGACCTTGGAATCAGCAGTGGAGATCTCTACCAGCTTGCCGCGGCAGTTGTTCTTCTCTGCATCGATCTTGATGCCCAGGAACTCCAGACCCTCACAAGCGTCAGCTCTAACTTCGGGAGCATTCTCACCGATACCGCCTGTGAACAGAACAGCGTCAACGCCGCCCATAGCAGCAGCATAAGAACCGATGTACTTCTTGATCTGATATGTAAGCATCTCGTTAACAGCCTGAGCCTGCTCGTTGCCCTCAGCAGCAGCCTTCTGGATATCTCTGTTATCAGAGCTGATGCCCGAAACGCCAAGGAAACCGGACTGCTTGTTCATGTAAGCTGTCATCTCATCGGGAGTGAAGCCCTTCTTCTTTGCTACGAACTCAACAGCGGAGGGGTCAACAGCGCCGCAGCGTGTACCCATTACCAGACCGTCCAGAGGAGTGAAGCCCATGGAAGTATCAACGGACTTGCCGCCGTCAACAGCTGTGATGGAAGAACCGTTGCCAAGGTGGCAGGAAACTATCTTCAGTTCCTCGGGCTTCTTGCCCATAACCTTAGCCAGCTCGCCGGAAACGAATCTGTGAGAAGTACCGTGGAAGCCGTACTTTCTTACGTGCAGATCCTTGTAGCATTCATAGGGCAGACCATAGAGGTAAGCCTTTCTGGGCATTGTTGCGTGGAAAGCAGTATCGAATACAACTGCCTGAGGAGTACCCTCGGGAAGAACTGCCTTACATGCTCTCAGTGCCAGTGCGTGGGGGTGATTGTGAACAGGTGCCAGCTCAGCCAGGCTGTCGATCTTGTCGATAACTTCGTCGGTAACAGCGCAGGTCTCTCTGAATATCTCAGCGCCCTGTACTATTCTGTGGCCTACTGCGGAGATCTCGTCCATAGAATCGATGACTTTGGTGTCACCGCTTGTCAGTATCTCTACCAGCTTCTCAAAAGCTTCGGTGTGGGTAGGGAAGTTGCAGTCAGCCTCATAGCTTCTGCCGTCGCCTGTCTTGGCGCTTACGTGACCATCGATACCTATACGGTCACAGTTGCCCTTTGCGATAACGCTCTCGTCCTCCATGTTCAGCAGCTGATACTTCAGCGAAGAGGAACCAGCATTTACTACCAGAATTTTCATTGGAAAAACTCCTCTCAATTTATAGATGGATATTATATCGGGCTTGACAATCCTGCCCTGATATCATATAATATTAGTATAACAATTTTTGTGATAAATTGCAAGTCTGTTTTGCTTAAATATACATATTGCACAATAGTTATTCTATGAATTTGTTAATGACCCTCGGGAGGTGAAGCTATGAAAATTGCTGGAGTAGTAGCCGAGTATAACCCCTTTCACAACGGACACAAATATCACCTGGAAGAGACACGACGTATGGGTGCGACGCATATAGTTGTCGTGATGAGCGGTGCCGCCGTTCAGCGCGGTGATACGGCGATAGCGGACAAGTATTTCCGTGCTAAAACGGCTGTGGAGAACGGAGCTGACCTTGTCATCGAACTTCCATGCCCATATTCCTGTTCAAGCGCCGAACGTTTTGCCAGAGGTGCTGTGCAGATACTTGCGGGATTTGGCGAAAACGGTGTTTCCATGCTTTCTTTCGGCTGTGAGGACGACGATATATCACTTCTCGAAAAGGCGGCTGAGATATCCGCTGGACTGGACGATTCCGAACAGGTAAAGGAAATGCTTGAAAACGGTGTGCCATATCCTGCCGCGGTAGCTTCAGCAACGGGGATACCTGAAATAAAGGCGCTTTTTGACAAGCCAAACAATATGCTGGCAGTGGAGTACATAAAGGCGCTAAAGAATTATGCTCCCTGGATAACTCCAACGGCGGTGAAGAGAAAGGGCGCAGAACACGACAGCGGCATCGTTTCGGTCGATATCGCCAGCGCTTCACATATCCGAAGGCTTATAGCAGATGGGGAAGACTATTCTGCGTTTGTACCGAATACTCTTGAAAGCGAGCCTTACCTTATAAAGAACGCGGACAAGGCTCTGCTTATGAAGATAATGACGGCTTCATCTTCCGAGATACAGCGTCTGCCCGATGTTTCCACCCATCTGGCAAGAAGATTCGTCAACACCCGTGAGACTAAATGCGAGCTGATACGCACTCCCGATGATTTTGCAGAACAGTTTAAACACAAGGCGGTGACTCTTGCAAGGGTCAGGAGAATGATGATGTATCTGGCGCTTGGGGTGACTTCCCACGACTTTTTCGATGTGCCCTACGGCAGGATACTCGCCCTGAATGACAGAGGGCGGGAGATATTCTCAGCCTGCGGAAATATGTCTATGAAGTTCGCAACTTCTCTGGCGGAGCTTGAAAAGCTTTCTTCAAGGGCAGCAAGGATATCCGAACTTGAAAGGAACGCGGCTTCATTCCAGCAGATGTGCGTAAGCGGTGCTCCCGACTTCAAAAGCGAGTACACCAGAAAGATAGTGCTTACACGGTGATATCCACGTTAATAGAATGTTTATAAAATATACTATTGGCAAAATAGTTATAATGTGTTATAATTAATAGGTTAAAAAAGATATGACAGAAAGGCGGTTTTATATATGAGAGCAGTTGTAACTGTTATCGGCAAGGATACTGTTGGTATACTTGCAAAGGTCAGCACCAAGTGTGCAGAGCTCAATGCTAACGTGGAGGAGGTTACTCAGTCCGTTCTGCAGGAGCTTTTCGCTATGATCATGGTAGTTGATATCTCCAAGCTTACTTCGGATTTTGCTACCCTCAGCGACAGCCTTACAGCCCTGGGCGATGAGCTGGGCGTTAAGGTACACGTTATGCACGAGGATATTTTCAACTGTATGCACCATATTTGATAAGGGGATATCTGTAAAATGATAAATGTATATGACATTCTTGAAACAATACGCATGATACAGGACGATTGTCTTGACATACGTACAATAACCATGGGCATATCCCTGCTTGACTGTATCGACAGCGATATCGACAAGGCTTGTGAAAAGGTCTATGAGAAGATAACCACCAAGGCTAAGGATCTTGTTAAGGTGGGCGAGCAGATAGAGAAGGAGCTTGGCATACCGATTATCAACAAGCGTATCTCAGTTACTCCTATCGCTATCATTTCCGCTGCCTGCAAGGGTTCTCCCGTTAAGTTTGCACACGCTATGGACAGGGCTGCAAAGACTGTTGGTGTTAACCTTATCGGCGGTTATTCAGCACTTGTGCCCAAGGGCTTCTCTGCAGGTGATGTTGAGCTGATAAAGTCCATACCCGAGGCTCTTGCCACTACCGAGAGAGTTTGCTCTTCGGTAAATATCGGTTCTACCAAGACAGGTATCAATCTTGATGCTGTAAAGATGATGGGCGGAATTATCCGCGAGTGCGCTGAAAAGACCGTAGATCAGGCTTGCTTCGGTGCAGCCAAGCTGGTAGTATTCTGTAATGCCGTTGAGGATAACCCCTTCATGGCAGGTGCTTTCCACGGTGTTGGTGAGCCTGACTGCATGATAAATGTAGGTGTTTCAGGCCCCGGCGTTGTAAGAGCTGCTCTTAAAAAGTATCCCGATGCTGATATCACAGGCATCGCTGATGTTATAAAGGAAATTTCCTACAAGATAACCCGCGTTGGTCAGCTTGTTGGTACTATCGCTTCTGAAAGACTGGGCGTTCCTTTCGGTATCGTTGACCTTTCACTTGCGCCTACTCCTGCTGTGGGTGACTCAGTTGCTCATATTCTTGAGGAGATAGGTCTTGAAAAGTGCGGTACTCACGGTACTACTGCTTGTCTTGCTATGCTCAATGACGCTGTAAAGAAGGGCGGCGTAATGGCTTGCTCTCGCATCGGAGGACTTTCAGGCGCATTCATTCCCGTATCCGAGGATGCAGGCATGATAGCTGCTGCAAAGAGCGGTGCGCTTTGCATTGAGAAGCTTGAAGCTATGACCGCAGTATGCTCTGTTGGTCTGGATATGATAGTTGTTCCCGGTGATACACCTGCTGATACCCTTTCTGCTATCATCGCAGACGAAGCTGCTATCGGTATGGTAAACTGCAAGACTACTGCTGTCAGAGTTATCCCCGCTATTGGCAAGAACGTTGGCGAGGAGCTTGACTGGGGCGGTCTGTTCGGATGTGGGCCTGTAATGCCGCTGAAGAAAGAATCTGCAAGCAAATTCATAAACAGAGGCGGTCAGATACCTGCACCTCTGCATTCGCTGAAAAACTGATATTATTACCTGCGTCTGTTACTCTGCCGCGTTTGTTTCCGCATCTGGCGGACGGATGCGGCTTATGGCAGATGCGGGTATTTTTATAGCATACGACATTAGAAATTTCACTTTGAGAACAAGGAAAGTCCGATATATGCTTTTGCGAAGTTCAAAAAGTATCGATCTCAATGTCGTTTACTGCATATTCGCAGGCTGAGACTATGTTTGGAGGGAAATATGAAGCTAAATATGTTCGCGGATTTTACTTCCGCAATACCGCTTGAAGAACGTCTTGCAATAATAAAGGAACATGGCTTTGACGGCGTAATGCTGGGATTTTCCGAGGAATACAGGCATACGCAGTTTGAGCTTGCTGACAAGGCGGGTCTTGAGGTTGAGAATGTCCACTCGCCATTTGACAGAATGAATTCTCTGTGGGAAAAGCGCAGTGACAGTACCGCCATCTACAACCGCACTGCGGATTGCATCAGGATCTGCGCGGAGAACAATGTGGACAAGATAGTTGTTCACCCCACGGATGGTCTTGTGCCGCCTCAGGTGACTGTCTTTGGCATGAAAAATTTTGACGGACTGATCTCCACTGCGGCGAATTATGGTATCAAACTGCTTTTTGAGAATATCCAGCTCCCCGATTTTCTTGATGTTCTTTTTGATAAGTTCGGAAAAAGCGAAAGCGTGGGATTCTGCTACGATGTTGGTCACGAAAACTGCTTCACTAAAGGCGACGACAGGCTTACGAAACACGGCAGTCTTTTAGAGGCTCTGCATATCCATGATAATGACGGAAATTCAGATTCCCATATGCTGCCTTTTGACGGTAATATCGACTATGAGCCTTTTGCGAAAAAGCTGAAAACTCTGGGATATGAGGGTGCGTTGTCGCTGGAGGTCTTCAAGGACAGGTCTGAGCAGTATGCGCAGATGACTCCTTCTGAGTTTGTTAAAAGGGCTAAACAGGCAGCACAGAAGCTGGATACTCTGATTGCGGGGGCATAGTAAATGGAAAAGATATTGCTTGATATGCACACCCACAGCAGTTTTTCACCCGATGCTGAGGACAGTGCCGAGGCGATGTGTCTTCGTGCTTCTGAACTTGGATTATCGGTTTATGCCCTGACCGATCACTGCGATGTTAATTTCTGGCATCCTGCGGAGCATTATTTCGGGAACATGGAAGATGTCATCGATGCGATGATGTATGGTTCAGGAAAATATGCCCTTGACAGTATAACCGAGCAAGTGTCTTTGCGTGAAAAATTCCGTGGAAAGCTTGATATCATCGTGGGTGTTGAGATGGGTCAGCCCATGCAGGATAAGGAAAGGGCGCAGGAACTTTCCGGGGACGATCGTATTGATTTTATAATCGGCTCCCACCACATGAATGTCGGCGTTGATGATTTCTATTATCTCGATTACGGAAAAATGTCCGATGCTGAGATAAGCTCTCTGCTGAATGACTGCTTTATGCAAACCTTGGATATGTGCCGCTACTCTAATTTTGATGTCCTCGGACACCTTACCTATCCTCTCAGATACATCTGCGGGGAGTACGGCAGAGAGGTAGATTTAGGCGCTTACGAAGAAATTATCAGGGAGATTTTCAAAACACTTATCTCCCGCGGAAAGGGTATCGAGATAAACACCTCGGGTCTGCGGCAGAAGTACGGCAGGACCTTTCCTGATTTTGTTACCGTGAAGCTTTACCGCGAACTCGGCGGCGAGATACTCACCATCGGTTCAGATGCTCACAGGACTGGCGACCTAGGCAAAGGCATACCTGATGGCATCGAGCTTGCTAAGGCGGCGGGATTTGAGTACGTTTCATATTTCAAAAAGCGTGAAGCTCAATTCTTAAAGCTGTGATTTGATCCTGTCCAGAGCGGTTTTTTCAATGCGTGAGACCTGTGCTTGTGATATCCCGATCTCGCGGGCGACTTCCATCTGAGTGTGTCCTTTGAAATAACGGAGAAAAAGGATGTTTTTCTCTCGTGGCCGCAGTGATTTCATGGCTTCTTTCATAGTGAGTTCTTCCAGCCAGCTTCGGTCGTCGGTGCCGTCGCATATCTGGTCGGCTATATATAATGAATCTCCGCCCTCGGTGTAAACAGGTTCGTAAATAGACACAGGGTCGGTGACGGATTCCAGTGCCGTGACGATATCCCCGCGCTTTTCACCTGTTATCTCTGTTATCTCGTCGATGGTGGGTTCACGCTGATTTTCTGCGATAAAGTTTTCTTTTGCCTGCATGACTTTGTAGGCAAGGTCGCGGAGAGAACGGCTCACTCTTATAGGTCGGAAATCCCGCATATAGCGCTTTATTTCTCCCAATATCATTGGCACAGCGTTGTAAAGTCGAAAAAATATGCAGTCCATGCATTTGCGTGGGCTGCTTTTTTATAGCAATATCCATGTTGACATTTTACCCGTGTTATTATATAATGTTAACAATATTGTTGTATATCGGACATAACTAATGTTGTTTATCACGATAAAATTTCTTCCCCAGCCGATTGATATGCGAGAATTGTATATTCTGTTCGCAATGAACAAAATGATGCACTCAAATTTGTTGAATCAGTCCTGTTGACAAAAGGGGAGTATAGTGCTATAATGATAACAACAAAAAGATACAAACTAATGGTTACGAAGAAAACGAAAGGACGGTATCATTATGAAGATCTTGGTTGCGATAGACCTGCAAAAGGATTTTACAAACGGCGTTCTCGGTAATGCCGAATGTGATGCGGCAGCTGACAAGGCAGCAAAGAGGATAGCTGCTTTCCGTGAGGAACAGCCCGATGTTCCTGTGGTGTTCACTCTTGATACTCACGCTGAAAATTATATGGAAACTCAGGAGGGTAAAAATCTTCCTGTTGTACACTGCATACGCGGCACCGAGGGGTGGAAGCTTGATCCCCGCATTGAGGCAGTCAGAAAGGAAAATGATATCCTTGTTGAAAAGCCCGCGTTTGGTTCTGCTGAACTTCCCGAAGTACTGAAAAAGCTGGCTGAAGGCAGGAAGATCGAGGCGATAGAATTTATCGGAGTATGCACAGATATCTGTGTTATCTCCAACGCGATGATAGTTAAAGCCGCATTCCCCGAAGTACCCATAGTGATAACCGCTGAATGCTGTGCGGGTGTAACTCCCGAAAGCCACGAGAACGCCCTCAGCGCAATGGCTGTATGTCAGATGAAGATAGAAAGGAATGGTATCTGATGCTTAGCTACCGTATAGACAACGGCGGATTTATCGACCTGAAAATAGAAAACTATCCCGACGGCACAATGAAGATATACCTTGTTCCCGCTGATGAATGCAGCCGCGTGGATATCAGCTGGCACTACGAGAACGAACTTGAACAGATGCAGCTGTACTATATTGTCAGCAACCTGAAAGAACGCTTCCCGAAAGCAGAATTCACGCTGTTCATGCCATATCTTCCCAATGCCCGAATGGACAGAGTTTACGCTGATATGGAAGTATTCACGCTGAAATACTTTTGCAGGTTCATAAATTCCATGGGCTTTGATAAGGTGACTGTGCTGGATGTTCACTCCAGCGTTGGCGCGGCGCTTATCGACAGAGTTGTCAATCTTTCGCCCAAGGATTATATCCTGAAAGCTATGGAAGAAGCAGGATTCTCCTTTGATGAGGATTATCTGTTCTTCCCCGATGAGGGTTCGATGAAAAGATATTCTTCCATGTTCACCGCGAAGCACGTAGGCTTCGGTATAAAGAAGAGAGACTGGTCTACCGGCAAGATACTCGGCCTTGAAGTTGAGGGGGATGACCCCGCAGGCAGGAATATTTTTATCATCGATGATATTTGCGCTTACGGCGGAACAGTGTACTATTCGGCGCAGAAACTCAAAGAACTTGGTTGCGGTGATATCAGCGTTTTTTTCAGCCACTGTGAAGATTCCATAGCAAAGGGCAAGCTGTTTGAATGCGGCATGATAAAGAACATCTATACCACCGATTCAATATGCACTCTGCCCGATAACAGCATACTCAAAAAGATAAAGCTTGACTGATTTGAAAGAAGGATTAGTATGAAAGGCATAAACGCAGCACTGATGTGTGATTTTTACAAGATAGTCCACAGAGATATGATAAACCAAAAAATGACAAAGTCCATGTCTTACTATACTCCCAGAATGAGCCGCGTTAAGCGCTGGGATAAGGTCGTAATGTTTGGTTTGCAGATGTTCTGCAAGACCTGGCTGATCGACTATTTCAACGAGAATTTCTTTGAAGTTCCCGAAGAGGAGATAGTTGCTGATTATCAGAGGATACTGGATAATTCTTTCGGCAAGGGCATTTACAATACTACCTCGATAGTTGAACTTCACAGACTGGGCTATCTGCCGCTGGAGATCATCGCACTGCCCGAGGGTACCCTCGTACCGATACACGTTCCCATGTTTGGTATAACCAATACTCACCCCGATTTTGCGTGGCTCCCGCAGGCACTTGAAAGCCTTATCTCCGCTGAAATGTGGTATCCACAGATAACTGCCACCGTGGGCAAGACCTACCGCGATATAGTTGACAAGTACTACGGTCTCACCTGTGATGACGATATCCCCCGCGCTAAGGCACTTGGTTCTTTCGATTTCCGCGGAGACCAGGGACTTGACGCTGCGCTGAAAGCTGCTGCGGGCTGGTGTATGTCTTTCGTGAATACAGCTACCGTCCCCGCTATACCTTATCTTGAAAAGATGTTCGGGGCAGATTGCACCAAGGAAGCCGTTGCATACGGCGCTGTCAGCACCGAACACTTTGTAATGTGCTCGAATTTCGCAGTTGACGGCGACGAGGAAACATTCCTCAGAAAAATGCTGACAGAACTCTATCCCAATACAAGCTTTTCGGCGGTGCTGGATTCCTACGACTACTGGAACGTCATCGACAATATCCTGCCGAAACTCCACGATGAGATAATGGCTCACAATGGCTGTATGCTTATGAGAGGAGATTCGGGCGACTGCGTTGAGGTTGTAACAAAGACAGTCTTCAAGCTTTGGAAGCAGTTCGGCGGAACTGTGAACAGCAAGGGCTTCAAGGTGCTTGACCCTCATGTAAAGGCTATCTACGGCGACAGCATAACAGTACAGCGCTGCGAGCAGATCTATGAGATACTGATGAAGAACGGCTTTGCCTGCTCGAATGTTGCACTGGGTGTCGGATCGTTCTCGATGCACTGCATTGAAGAGGTGGAGGAAATGACCCTTACAGCTGAGGACGGTCAGAAGTTCGTCGGCAAAGCTACGATTCTCAAACCCTTTACCCGCGATACTTTCTCCAGCTGCATTAAGGCTTGCTATGCTGAGATAGACGGCAGGGAATATCCGATATTCAAAGATCCCAAGGAGGGCGGTTTCAAGAAGAGCCAGAAAGGTCTGTGCTACGTTTACCGAAATGAGAACGGCGAACTTGCATACAAGGACGGCTATGTCGGCAGCACGATACCCGAGGGTAATC
Source organism: Hominimerdicola alba (assembly GCF_900112155.1). Lineage (GTDB taxonomy): Bacteria > Bacillota > Clostridia > Oscillospirales > Ruminococcaceae > Hominimerdicola > Hominimerdicola alba_D. The sequence continues at coordinate 23,574 of NZ_FOKQ01000043.1, forward strand.
TGCTTGAAACGGTGTTCAAGGACGGCAAGCTGGTAAAGGAATATACACTCAGCGATATCAGGAATAGGCTGAATGATAACGCGTTCTGATGGAGTTGAGAGATAGCAATGCTGTAAATACTGCCAAAGAGACAAAGCGCGGTTTATGCGACTGCGTCGGCATATGCCTCGCGCTAGCAGGCTTGCGGAGAGCTCGAGAGGCAGAGCCTCTCGGTCAAGGCACAAAAGTGACGCGGCAAGAGTGCCATAAATAGAACAGAAAACTTCCGACTAAATAGGGCGCGGCAATAACAAAAATTCGAGCGTGGACAAACTAATGTCCACGCTCTTTCTATCCGCATAAATATATTGCCGCGCCCGCTGTCAAACAGCGAAGCGTCTTTGACAGCTCGACCCGCAAGGGGCGACTTTGCCTACCAAAGTACGTTGTATAAGAGCACCGCACTCTGCAGCATTATAAACGGCTACCTGTCAACCACGAAATCAACTTTGTTGGTATAGCGGATATTTGTCATGTGCGATAGTTTCAAAGCTCTCCTCTTTGGCAGTTACCGCAAGATCCTATTTTTCATCGTATATCCTTAGCTCGTTTAACCGAGAATTTCAGCACATACAGCATAGCGCACATCAACACAGCACATATTGGCAGGACAGTCATAGCTTTGCCATAGCCCACATTTTCCACCAGCGAACCGAAAAATGCATTGAATCCGATATCGAAAAATGTGGCTATGCTGAGTATCAAACCTGTTGCAGTTCCTGCTTTGGAGCGGTCATAGAAACTGCCAATAAGCATCACGAGGAGCGGATATATAACCGAGAATGCAAGTCCCGATGCACCGAAGAAAAGCAGTCCGTTTTTGCCAAGCGCTACACCCAGGGTGTGCAGTACAGCTCCCAAAGATGAGCATATAAGCAGCATTTTGAATACGCCTACTTTGTCAATAAAAGGCGCCAGCGCCAGTCTTGCAACGGTAAGTCCACCGTAAAAGAGCGAAAGGTACATAGCAGCTTTCTGCACGGTGAAACCCAGATGCACACTGCCATAAGAGGTCAGCCAGTTCATCAGACCGTGTTCGGCGATGAAGTAACAGCCGCATATCATTATAAGCAGAAAAGTCGCGGGATCTCTGAGCATATCGGAGTACCCGCCGCTTTGCTTTTCGGTTTTTTCAGGGTCGGGGAGTTTCATGGTCATCAGCAGTATAAAGCTTGCCGCCGCTATCGCAAGTATTATCCCGTTTGCGATATGCCATGTAGTGAGTTTATCCGCAAAACGTCCTCCCACATTCTGCGAGGTGAATATACCCACGCCCTGCAAAAAGTTGAATACGTTCACGAAAAGGGCAGGGGGTGCAAAAAGCAGGGGAGTTATGATATTTACCGAGGTTGAAAGCATTGTGGAGCCGCCCATGGAGAATATCATCGCCGCAAGCAGGATATAGTAGTTTTCCGTGAAAACATATGTGGCAAGCGCCGCCGACCACAAAAGCAGAACTCCTCCGATGAAGCGTTTGCGTGGTAGCCTGTCGGAAAGATATCCGCCTATGGAAAGAAAAAGCAGATTTCCGATGTAACTAACCATTATTATTCGTCCCGCCTGAGGTTCGCTGAGTGAAAATGCTGTGCGGAACTGTGGGAGAAAAACTCCCCTGAGTGCATCAGAAGCGGCGGTTATGGTCATGACCAGCGCGCAGAAAAGCATGTCTGTCAGCCTGCGTTCTTTTTTCTCCATAAATATCCTCCTCAAAATATCTTGTAAAATCTCGTAAATACTCGCGAAATCTCAGTATTTCATAAAGTTATGTTCAAGAAATGAACCAAGTTATGGATGATCCAAAGCATTGAATGCCGGATTTAACGTTATCAGGGTATAGCAAACAAAACGTCTTGAGAGATCTGTTTTGACAGCCTTGATGCGACCCATATCCGTTACGGCAGCAAACCTCCTCTGTCCAACGGGATCATTCGTCACGTGAAGTCCCAACTTCCTTCGTTCTGCCTATCCATAACAGGGCGTCGGCGCAGCTCCATTGCGAGGTCATGCCCCTTGGTAATAATTCCTGCCGACTGC
>NZ_FOKQ01000028.1 GCF_900112155.1 Hominimerdicola alba
TTTCCGCTCTTTTCCATGATCCCGGTGATCCATTCAAAAAAGCCTGCGAATCCTTCTGCGTCATTTGTGAACACATAGGCCTTCTTTGAATACTCCATCCCTCTCCAGTCAAATGCTCTGGCATAGTGCTTTTCGCTGCCTACATCGATCCCGACAATTATTTTTTCTTCTCCTACTTGCAAAATCTTTTCATTTTGTGTATAATACATATAGAGGACACCTTTCTGTAGTTTGTATTACTAACTTTCGCATCGTCAGTATTTACATTCTACACTGAGGTGTTCTTTTTTGCAACCCCTTGATTTGTTTGGTTACAGGAAGCTCCATTAAATATAATAACAATAAAAAAATGTTATAAATCCCTCGTTTTTTGTATTATACAACGAAATTTGTATTTTGTCAATTTATGTAATCGATTAACAATTTAAATAATTTAAGTATTTTGAGTAAAAATTAATTGAATATAATTGCAATTCACAAAGTTAGCAGTGAATCTCAAATGTTCCGTACAGAACATTTGTTTCTTTGCGATTAACGCCCTGAAATACAAGGTCAGAAGTTTGGTTACTTGAGCTTAATGTAATTTGATAGTTTCATATAGTTATATCATTGAGTAAATATTTCATCGCTGAGATGTATACTCATAATGAAGAAATGTCTGGCGGGATTTGTTGGGATAGTCGGATATTGACTGTGGTCGGTAGATTGCAAGTTTTCGCACATCGTTCCTTGGGTCGAGAAATCAACTAACAGCGACTGGGTTGTACGTGAAGAACTGCCATTGATTTCAGACACGACAAAATTATTCTGCGAATAGTTTGTGCGGCGGCATACGGTCGCACACTTTGGTATACGTTGGCTTGCAAGCATTCACCACTCACTCCTCGGGTTGAGAAATCAACGAGCTATCGCCGTTGATTTCGGGCGCGGCAATATTTTTACGGACATAGAAAGAGCGTGGACGATTGTATTGTCCACGCTCGGATTTTTGTAGCGGTGACTGCGTCGACCGCGTGCCGCGCCCTTTTGACATGGTCGGTAGTTTGTTTTTCTCTTATAGGTCGCTGTGCATTTTGGTTTCGTGCCTTGATGCGAGGGCTCTGCCCTTAACAGTCAGCGTTGCTGACTGTGGCTCCTCGCAAGCCTTTCGCGAAAGGCTTGAGCCAAAGCTCCCTTCCTTGGCATATTTCTCGAGCTTGCTTTGTAAAAATAATCTCCCATCGGTCGCATTGACCAATGGAAGATCATTTACTTATTTTTCTTCGTGTTTTGCCGAAATAAATATATTCCAGAACCGTGTCTCATAATGAGCGCATTTTTCAAATATTTCGCAGAGCTTTTCTTCCTCCGCATGGGAGATATCTTTCGCCACGCGGTCAAGAATATCTATCCAGCGCTGATTTGCTTCACTATATTCTTCTGATGTGTACGCGCTGAACCAATCGGTATAAGGTGAGCTTTCAAGCTTTTCACCGTACCTGTCAGCAACTTTCCGTGCGATGTAGGCATAGCTCCATGAGCACTGTAAGAGGGCTGTAATGCCGTAGATAAGGCTCTCTTTTGCTTTGTCCATCATATAGGTCAGGTACTCTTCGCTGTCAGGAGCTTTTTCAGTGCTGCTTATTTCTTCATCGGTTATGCCGAGAACTTTCATGTTCGGCACATGGACGGTGTCTTTTTCAAAGCGGGTGCTGTCTGCTGCTTTTTTCAGGAAGTTCGCAACTTCGGCATCCTCTGCCTGTTCTCGCATAAATTCGAGTATACCGATATAGTCGATCAGGTAGCAGTGATCCTGAAGCATATATGCGCGGTATTTTTCTTCATCGAGAGTTCCCTCAGCCATGGCGGAAACGAAATAGTTTTCAGATTCCTTGTCCCATAGGGGCTTGGCTCTTTCATATAATTTTTCGGATAATTTCGACATTTTGACCCCTTATTTTTCAGCGATTATCGCAACATATCCGCCGCTCTTGTAGCCATCGGAAACTTCCTCGGGCTCTTCGTTGGTGTACATGGGGTTCTTAACGAGGGTCTGGTAGAATGAGAATTTTGTTATACCCAGCTCTTTCAGAACGCCTATCTTCTCTTCGGTGGAGTGCCATACACCGGAAGAAGCCAGTTCGATGGGGTAGGGGAGACCGGGCATTGTGCCCTTGAGGTACTCGTGGTCGTAAGTTCCAAGGCTCTTTCCGAGGAGATACATAAAGCCGAATGCGCTCTCCTTGGGTACATCGAGGAGTATCAGCTTGCCGCCGTCTTTCAGGGCTGCAAGGCTCTTTTTGTAAACAGGTGTGAGGTCTTCCATATAGCTGGAGCTTCCGTTGAAATAGATGATATCATACTTGTTTTCGGGCAGGTCGATGTCTTCGATAAGTCCGTAGCATATAACGTTAACACCGCGCTTTTCTGCTATCTGACCCATATCCTTTGAGGGTTCGATACCCTCGATACCCGAATTGTCGATGAAACTTTCAAACAGACCGCTTCCGCAGCCTACGGACAGAAGCTTCTTGCCCGATATATCGCCGAGAACTTTTTTGAAGAGTCTCAGTTCGCTCTCAAAAAGGTTTGAATTTTCTTTGAACCAGTAATCGTACTGATCTGCATAACCGTCGAATTTCTGCTTGATGTTTTCCATTTTTCTTTCCTCCGTGTGATCTTAATTCAATATAAATGCGTGATCCATAGGACCGCTGCCTTTTCCGAGATCCAGCTGTGCCGCAAGTGCTCCCGAAATGTAGTTCTTAGCCTTTTCTACAGCATTTTCAAGGCTTTCGCCCTTGGCAAGATTTGCAGCTATGGCACTTGAAAGTGTACAGCCTGTGCCGTGGGTGTTGGGATTATCGATCCTTTTGCCCCTGAACCACTTTGCGCCGTTTTCATTGTAAAGCAGGTCATTGGCATCGCTGATGCGGTGTCCGCCCTTGCAGAGAACTGCACAGCCGAATTTTTCATAGATAAGCTTTGCGGCAGCCACCATTTCATCTTCGCAGGTGATCTTCATATCAGCGAGAACTTCTGCTTCGGGGATATTCGGGGTGATGACGCAGGCAATTGGAAGAAGGCTTTTTTTCAGTTCTTCGATGGCACTGTCGTCTATCAGCTTTGCGCCGCTGGTAGCCACCATAACGGGATCGACAACTATATTTTTAGCTTTGTACTTTTCAAGACTTTCCGCGATCACACGGATAAGGCTGACTGATGAAACCATGCCGATCTTTACAGCGTCTGGGAAGATATCCTCGAAGATAGCCTCCAGCTGCTGCTGTAAAAATTCGGGAGTGGATTCGAGTATCCCTGTTACGCCTGTAGTATTCTGGGCAGTAAGTGCGGTGATAGCGCTCATGGCGTATACACCGTTCATGGTCATTGTTTTCAGATCAGCCTGAATACCGGCGCCTCCGCTGCAGTCGCTTCCTGCAACGGTCAATGCTGTTTTCTTTTTCATTATCATAACTCCTTTCAGGTTTCAGATAAAGCATTGTTTTATATAGTAAAATACATTAGAAATTGCGCTTTGTGAACGAGTAAAAGTTGGATATATGCTTTTGCGAAGTTCGCAAATCTGCAATTTCAATGTTGTTTACTATATGCGGCATAAGGTGGTGCCCCCGATATGCCGCCGTATACGTGATAATGCGACCGCATATTTTCGTATCGGTTTGTATGCTTTCGTATACGTGATAATGCGACCGTATATTTTCGTATCGGTTTGTATACTTTCGTATACCCGATGATACGACCGTTTATTATCTTACCATTTCCTCGGATAATTTTCTGAGTTCACGGCACTCGCTTTCGATATCCTCAGCGGAGAATATGGCGCTGACAAGTGCTACGCCGTCAACGTTTGTGCCTTTTAGCTTATGGATATTGCCCTTGCCGATGCCTCCGATGGCAACCACAGGGATATCCACCGCATCACATATATCGCGCAGGGTATCCATTGGCAGTACACTTGCATCAGCCTTTGTGGATGTTGAGAACATCGCGCCTACACCGAGACAGTCTGCACCTGCGGCAACAGCTTCAAGAGCTTCGTCTACGGTATGCACGGACACACCTATCATCATATCATCGCCAACACGCTCGCGGACTTTAGCGGCAGCCATATCCTCCTGACCAACGTGGATACCGTCGGCTTTGCATTTTACGGCTACGTCCACGTTATCATTTATGAAGAAGGGTACACCGTACTTTTTGCAGAGGGAGGAAATCTCGATTGCTTCGGCGAGAAAATCTTCGTCGGAAAGCTCCTTTTCACGAAGCTGAACACAGGTCACGCCACCTTTAAGGGCGAGCTCCACCTGCTGATAAAGGGTCATATCTCCCAGCCAAGCTCTGTCTGTAACAGCGTAGAGCAGCATCATATTTTTATCGCACTTCATATTTTGCTCCTTTCTCCAGCGCCTCGGGAGTCATGTTGTATATTGCATCGATGATGTAGTTTCTGTATGTGGAGTTGCCATCCTTGTCGGAAAGCCTCTCGTGTGCAACTTCACCAGCATATCCCATAGTGCATACTGCGGCTACAACGGCTTCAAGAGGGTTATCGGGATTGGCGGTGATGAAAGCAGTGGTCATGGCTGAAAGCTGACAGCCTGTGCCTGTTATTGAAGACATCATGGGATGACCGTTGCGGATAACATAGGCTTTTTCGGCATCGGATACGATATCGATAGCCCCTGTAATGGCAATGACCGCACCTGTTTTTTCAGCGAGTTTCTTGGTGAAAGCTATTACGCTGTCAAGATTTTCCTCGGTGACTTTATCTGCGGCATCTGCATCAACGCCTTTGGTAGTACCGCCTACGGAAGCAAGGGTCTTTATCTCGGAGATATTGCCGCGTATGCAGGTGAATTTTATCTCATCCAGAAGCTTGCAGGCAGTCTCAGTCCTGAGTTTTGATGCGCCCGCACCCACAGGGTCAAGAAGAACAGGGTGTCCAAGTTCATTTGCCTTTTTGCCCGCAAGGAACATCGAGGGTATAGTGTTATGGTTCAGCGTGCCTATATTGATATTCAGACCGCCGCAGATAGCGGTTATCTCGGCTGCTTCGCCCTCATCGTCTGCCATGATGGGAGAAGCCCCGCAGGCGAGAATGATATTTGCGCAGTCATTGACTGTGACGTAGTTTGTGATATTATGTATCAGCGGACATTTTTTTCTGACATTTTCCAGCATAGTCCCCAGCATAATGATACCTCCTGAATTAATTCTAGGTGCGGATATAGGCACAAAAAAAGGCGGTACCTGTTTGATACCTCCTGTAAAAAATCGCTTTATGACTTCCTACAGCGGCATTATCCGCATTAGGTCTAAGGGTTCTCAGCCCAATGATATGAGCTTCCCTTTATATATAACATTATTATTATACCGCTATCCGAAGGAAAAGTCAACACATTTGTATTAACAATGATATTTGATACACGTTCACGTTTTTTAGTTTACCGTATTGAAAAGAAAGGATGATTATGGTATAATCGATAATGTAAGTAAGGGAAGATATCATTTGTACTTGACGCAGTTTGTATATAGAGGTAGAAATCAATTATGAGTAAGTTCAGGATACCTAAGATCAATTCCATTCATTTTGGGGCGGCATGGATAGTATTATCTTTGGTCGTCGGGTTACTGCTGCCTGCTGTTATCAGGATAATTACAGGTGTTTTCTATTGGAAAATGAGTATTATCGGGGGAGTTATCCTTTTAGGATTTATCATAGTATTCTGCATTGAAATGAAACAGGATCATGGCAAGAATCCTTACTACGAGCGATACCTCAGCGAAGACATACCATTTGACCCCGATAAACAGACAGCTGTGATAAAATGCAGTATCTGTACAGGTGAGCAGATAGCAGGTTTCAAGAATAAAGAAGACGGTCATTTCACTGAGGTAATGCTGATAAGAGATGCTGATGATCTGGCAAAGTTTAAAGAAATATACAAAATTGAAGAGATAAAAAAGGTATACTGAGAAACTGGTCGTTTCATGCATAGCGTATGTGTGAAAATGTTGCACGGTGTCTTTACTTTTGAGTTGAAGTATGGTATAATACGAATTAATAAATGAAGGATATATGATACTACTGAAAGGAGTAAGTTATGAGCGCTACTATAAAGGACGTTGCAAGAGAAGCTGGTGTCTCGGTGGCTACGGTCTCAAGGGTACTCAACGGAAGCTGTAATGTATCTGAGGATTCGACTGCCAGAGTGAATGACGCTATCAAGAAACTGCATTATTCTCCTAATTTTCTCGGCAGAAACCTGAGAAAATGTGAGACCAACGTTATCCTATGCATAATGCCAACCTCGGAACACTCGCTGTATTCAAAGATAGTTACGGGTATGCAGAGGTATGCTTCAAAGCTCGGTTATGATATAATCACTGCGGTATCGGACAACACTGCTACAGCTGAAGCACGTCAGATGAATATGCTTTTCAACAGGACGGTGGATGGTGTGGTACTGCTTGGCACGATGTACGATGCGGATTCGCTGAACCGCCTTGCACAGAATTACGATATCGCGCTGTGCTGTGAGGGTGTGCCGGGGGCTGATGTGCTGACGGTGGCTGTTGACGATGAGAGCGGCGCTTTTGATGCTGTTACCGCACTTATCGAAAAGGGTCACAGGGATATCGCTTTTCTGGGAACGAAATCCGAGGCTATATCATCTACCGCTCGTGAGAACGGCTACAAGATGGCTCTTGAAAAAGCGGGTATACCCTTCCGTGAGGAGCTTGTCTACCGCGACAGCTACGAATACAACTGCGGCACGGATGCTATGGATTATTTTGCAAATCTGGATAAAATGCCTACTGCTGTATTTGCGGTATCCGACCTGCTGGCTATCGCTGTGATACACCGTGCGTCTGAACTGGGTTTAACGGCAGGTAAGGATATCTCGGTCATGGGATTCGATAATATCACAATGTGCGAGATGATGCTGCCTACTGTTTCGACTGTTGAACAGCCATGTTTCAAGATGGGTGAGCTTGTCATTGAGAAGCTTATAGAGAATATCCATTCCACCGAAAAGGACAACAATTATTATACCGTTGATCACAAGGTTATCATGAGACAGTCCACTGGAGATAAGTAAATGATAAAGGCACTTCTGTTGCGGAACAGAAGTGCCTTTTTGCGTGTGCGCTTAGATTTTACTGGTGGTCAGCTCTGTCCTTTGGACATGAGTTTCCAGATCGGCAAGCCTTGTGGGAATGGGGATGTGGCTCTCCTTGTCGGTGAGGGCAAGGGCGAGTTTGCAGGCTGTATCAAGGCTGATATTGTTGCCGACGGACAGGAAAACAGGTTTCACACCTGTGTGAGTTCTCAGTGCTCTGCCGTAGACCTCTCCGCCTATTACGATATCGGTGAAGCTTCCGCTTTCGGGGGCGGGCTCGGTGTAATCCGTCTTTTTATCGACGCGGAAGTAAGTCTTTGCTATGCCGAATGTGGGTCTGTCAAGGTAAAATGAAGCGTGTGAAGCTATGCCCATATGTCTTGGGTGAAGATATCCGTTGCCGTCGAAGACATAGATATTGGGGATATTTTCAAGCAGCTTCACAGTCTCAAGTATCAGCGGAAGTTCCCTGAAAGCGAGAAATCCAGGCATATAGGGAACGTCTATCTTACCGCTGAAATGCTTTTTTTCCATGACTTCATGTGTATTGAAATCAATGACCACGATACAGCAGACTGCCTGTTCATCGTCATTTTCATCTTTCCAGTAAGCGAGGTCGATGCCTGCAACGGTCTTGATGTTATTGACATCGAAGCTGTCGGTGCATGATATCTTACTGCTGAGGTCTTCCTGTATGGCGCGGAATTTTTCCTGCATCTGTTCTGTATCTTCGGACATTTGGTTCACTCGCTTTCTTTAGAAAAAATATGCATTTATTTTTGCTGTATCTTTTTGAGGTCGATCATTATCCCCACCTTGGCAAGAAGCTTCACCGCGGTTTCGGTATCAACAGGGAAGATATGGCTTTTGCCTGTCTGACGCTCGCTTTCAAAGTGCAGGAGCTGAATGAAATTCTCGGAAAAATCCTCTTCGGAATACAGCATACCCATGATGTAGCTGTTTTTTATCGCATAGTAATTCACGGGCTTAAGGCGCATCAGCGCTTTGCAGTCCGTTTTCATTTCAGCGCACAGCCTGTCAAAATCGTCATCGACGAAATTTATCTTGCGGCATTTCATCTTTTCCACCCGCTTTTTCAGCGGCGGGTCGTTATCCGCAGACTTTTTTCTGAAAAGTGAGAACATCGGTCACCTCTTATTTTTTGAGAAGCCTTTCCAGAAGCACCTTGCGGCACTCGTCTTCAAGCTTATCGTTTATGGGGGCTGGAGTGTATGCACTGCCTGTTTTTCTGGTCATGCAGTAGGAGATGATGTGGTCTGCAAGCTTGGGATTCTTCGAGAGAAGTGGTCCGTGCAGGTAGGTGGCGGTGACATTTTTCTCGGTGTAGCCCTCGATACTGCTTGCAAATTCGTTGCCGTTGCCCGCAAGGACTTTTCCGAAAGGTGAAGTGACGTTTGTGGTCTGTCCGCCGTGATTTTCAAAGCCGATGACCTTGTAGTTCTCATCGCCGAGTTTTGTCTCAACCACGATATTACCGATGCATCTTTCGCGCTTATTTGTAGAAGCCACTGTGTAATAATCGAAGAGACCCAGACCCGGTATTTTTTTGCCGTTTGAATCCTTGTAATACTGACCCATCAGCTGATAGCCGCCGCATATCATCAGGAAGTATACACCGCTTTCGTATGCCTTGCGTATATCATCTTTAAGTGCGAGAAGATCATCGGCGAGAAGCTGCTGTTCAAAGTCGGCGCCGCCGCCGAGGTAGACTATATCCACACTGGAAAAATCGGTGTTTTTATCGCCCAGGTCATGCTTGAAGACTTCTGTCTCGATTCCCCGCATCCTGCAGCGGTAGGAAAGTATCTCAACATTTCCGCTGTCGCCGTAAAGGTCAAGCATTGCGGGATACATATGAAGAATTTTCAGTTTATCCATCAGCCCTGACCTCCTTTTACTTTCTCATTATAGCGCTTGATAGCGGCGCGTGTGGGCTGAATCGCGGTATAGTTCGCGATGGCATATTTGAAGCCCTTGTTTTTGAAGAATTCTATCATTGCATAGTCGAGGTCGGGCTTGACAACAATTTTATCGGGGTCATATCCCGAGCACTTTATTCTTATGGCGATATCGTATGCTCTTGTGCCGCTGGTGACAACTCTCGAAACGTCGTTGAATATGGAGAAATTGATATCCCATATCCATGAAACGTCATGACCGTCAGCGAGGTTATCGTTGAGGACGAAAAGCAGTTCCTTTTCGCCCTTGTGCTCGTTCATAACTCTCAGGGTCATATTTGCGCCTACGGGGTTCTTGGCAAGATTTACCAGGAGTTCACTGCCGTCAACGCTGAATTTTTCAAGTCTGCCGTTGTTGACTTCAAATTTCTCAAAGGTCTCGTGGAGGACTTTTTTATCGAAATTATAAAGGTTTGCAGCGGTATAAACAGCCGCCAGATTGTAGACGTAGTATATGCTGTTATGGCTTATCTTGTACTCCTCGCCCTCGAATTCAACAGAGGGGACATCCAGCTTTACATTCTTAGCGGTGATATAAGGCTTTACATCGCCAAAGCCGCATTTGGGACATTTGAACTTGCCCACGTGTGAGTACTGATAGTAGTCATATACCAGCTCGGTGCCGCATTTTGGGCAGAATTTGCCCTCGCCCACTTCGTAGGGCTTATCAGTTGCGCCTGCGTAGCGGTCAACGCTGAAATAGTAGATGTTCTTGTTGTTGAGGTTTGCAAGACCAAGTCTTGAAACATTGGGGTCGTCGGCATTGAGGACAACGTTGCCCTCGTAAGTCTCCAGAAATTTCTTGACTTTGAGTATCAGTGTTTCGACTTCGCCGTTTCTGTCAAGCTGGTCGCGGAAGAAATTCAAAAGTACCAGAGTTTCAAGCTTCATCTTGGAGAATATAACGGGAACGTGGCTCTCATCTATCTCCAGAACAAGATAATCTGCCTTTACCCTGCCTTTCATATCGCAGTTGTTCAGCAGTAGTGAGGTTATGCCTGTGTCAAGGTTATTGCCCTGTTTATTTGTGATTATCTTCTTGCCTGTGCTTTCAAAAATGTGGTTGAGGTAGTTTGTAACGGATGTCTTTCCGTTAGTGCCTGTGACTGCGATTATGGGGCAGTCAACCTTGAAGGCTTTAAGGCAGTCTTTATTCAGCTCCCATAGTACAAGACCCGGAGCGTTGCCCGCGTCCTTGCCCAGTAGGTGAAGCGTTTTTACCATTAATTTGCCGAACCAGATGGTCAGCGTATTTTTTAAACTCATATCATCTCTCCGTAATTTATCTTTTAAAGTATCCCGCTGAGATATTTTTCAAAAACGGGACGTATAGGCGGGGATATCATATCAAGGGATATTTCCTCGGGGCGGAAAAAACACAGTTCTTCGATCTCCTCTTCCTGCCTTTTGAGTTCGCCGTGATATTTTTTGCAGATATAGATTATCTCCACATTTGATACTTCGTCACCGTTGGGGTAGACGTAGTGCGCTTCTTTTCCCGAGTTGATGAAGAAGAATTCAAGTTCATCGGCGATGATGCCTGTTTCCTCGAAAAGCTCACGCTTTGCGCAGTCTTCCACCTTTTCATCGATCTCCACCGAACCGCCAGCGTAGCCCCACAGGTGATTGTCGGTGCGTCTGCCAAGGAGTAGTCTGCCCTCGCTGTCAACGCATATCACGCTGCCTGCGCACTGTATCAAAGTTCTGTGACCCACAAGCCTGCGCATATCGGAAATATATCCGCTCATAGTATACCTCCGCAGAAATAGTACGGCAATATCATTCGCGTACAGCTGTGAACTACGCCGTCTTTGAATCCTGCCGAAATCTGCTGTACACTTGACGACAGGACACCATTATTAATAATATAACAATTCTAAGGAAATGTCAATAGCGAAAATCGCTCAAAAAATCCAGAGTTGTGAGCCTGTTTGTCTGCTGATGTAAAATATGGGCGGTCATAATCCTTGTCCGCCTGAATAGATTTATAGTAGCTCTCTGCTTTGCTGAGTGCGGCGATGTTTGCCAAAATATCAGCAGGCGGAGAAAACGGAAAAATGTCTTGACGATGAAAGGAAGATGGAGATGTACGGGATATTGGATAAGAAGCTGGAATGTCCTGCGGTGGATGATGAAGTGCTTGGGCTGTCCTCGGCGGAGGCGGCACAGCGGATTGAAACGGATGGCAGGAACATACTTGGCGGAAAACGGCACAAGGGTGCGATGAAGATATTTCTGGGGCAGTTTCATGATGTGATGGTTATGATACTTCTTGGGGCTACGGCGGTATCGGTGCTTATGGGGCAGTATACTGACGCTGTGCCCATAATCGCGGTGGTGGTGATAAACGCCCTGCTGGGATTTATCCAGGAGTACCGATGCGAGAAAACTCTGGAAAAGCTTGAAGCAATGACTTCGCCCACAGCCCGCGTTTACCGTGATGGTGTGCTTAAAACTCTGCCTGCGGAGATGCTTGCAGTGGGGGATGTTTTCACCCTTGAAGCAGGTGATAAAGTCCCTGCGGATGGCTACATAATCAGCGCTAAAATGCTATGCTGTGATGAATCCGTTCTCACGGGAGAAGCGGAGCCTGTGTGCAAGCGGTTGCGGTCGGATGAAGTGGATTTTTCTTCGCTTAACAAGGCTTATATGGCATACATGGGTACGGTGGTGACGAAAGGAAGCGGTGCAGTCAGGGTTACTGCGACAGGCAGACGCACGCAAATGGGCAGAGTGTCGGTGATGCTGGACAGTATCGATGAAGATCTGACCCCCTTACAGAAAAAGCTGGCGGAGCTTGGGCGTACTCTGGCGGTGATATGCATCGTTATATGCTTTATAGTTTTCATTGCGGGTCTTCTGCGGGGCGAACCACTTTTTGATATGGCGATGACAGGCATAACTGTGGCTATCGCGGCTATCCCCGAGGGACTTCCCGCGGCGGTGACAATAGCACTTTCTCTGGCTGTAAGGAAGATGCTCAGGCGGAATGCACTGGTACACAAGCTTCACTCGGTGGAAACTCTGGGGTGCGCTACTGTGATATGCACGGACAAGACAGGCACTGTCACACAGAACAAGATGAAAGTCACGGCAGTATCCGATGGCGTGGGGAATGTTTTTGATGCGGCAGGATTGTCGGCTGAGATACCCGATACTATTAAAGAGCTGATGGTCTGTGGAGCGCTGTGTTCAAATGCTCGGGTGGAGGAAAATACGAGATCTTTGCTGAAAGCGAAGAAAAATTCAGCTCGGTTCACGGCAGAGGGCGACCCTACGGAATGTGCCATAGCTTTAGCGGCGGCAGAGTTTGGTATACTTTCGGATGCGGTCGCATACACTCGCACCGATGAGATACCATTTGACAGCGAGAGCCGTTCTATGACAGTGATATGCCGTGGGGCTGGCGGAAATATGGTATCATTCAAAAAGGGAAGTCCCGATGTGATAATCGGCGAGTGTACCGTGGTGCTGACGGCGGCGGGTGTGAAGCCTTTCGGCAGTGCTGAAAAGCTAGCTGTAATGCGTGTGGGTGACAGATTTGCGGCTGAGGGTCTGCGGGTGCTGGCGTTTTGCCGTATACTGGACGGAAACACTGTTTTTCTTGGGCTGATGGGTATGCAGGACCCGCCAAGACCTGAAGCGGCAAAGGCTGTTCGTCAGTGCGGCAGGGCAGGCATCAGGACGGTGATGATAACAGGCGACCACAAGCTTACTGCGGCGGCGATAGCACGTCAGGTGGGGATATTGAAACAGGGAAGTCTTGTGCTGACAGGCAGTGAGCTTGACGAAATGAGCGATGAACGTCTTGCGGAAGTCATTGAAAACTGTTCGGTATTTGCGCGGGTGACACCTGCCCATAAGCTGAGGATAGTCAGGGCTTTCAAGGCGAAAGGACACATCTGTGCCATGACAGGTGACGGCGTTAACGATGCACCTGCGGTGAAAGAGGCAGATATCGGCGTATCTATGGGGATACAGGGCACGGAAGTCACAAAGCAGGCGGCGGATATGATACTTCTTGATGATAATTTTGCCACCCTTGTGAACGCTGTTGAAGACGGCAGGACTATCTATTCTAATATTCGCAAATTCGTGAGATACATGATTTCAAGCAATATCGGCGAGGTGGTTACGATGTTCGGCGGACTGCTGATGGGTCTGCCAATGGTGATGCTGCCTGTGCAGATACTTCTGTTGAACCTTGTGACGGATAGTCTGCCCGCGGTAGCACTGGGGCTTGAACCTCCCGAAAAGACTGTGATGGAGAAGATGCCCCGCCGTGAGAACGACAGCTTTTTCAGCGGTGGTCTGCTGTGGCGTATGCTGATAAGGGGCATACTTATCGGTATATGCACTCTCGGGACGTTCTCGGTTCTGCTTAAAGCGGGGGCGGCGCTCCCATTGGCGAGGACAGGTGCGCTTATCACGCTGGTGCTTAGTCAGCTGATACACGTTTTTGAATGTAAATCTGAGGAAAAGACTCTGTTCTCGGTGCCATTCTTCAACAACTCTTTTCTGCTCTTCGCGGTGACGGCTTCGGCGGCGGTGCTGTTTGCGGGGATATACGTCCCTGTGCTGGCGAAGATATTCAGCACGGCGGTGCCTGATATCAGGTGTCTTGCTGTGTCGGTGGGCTTTGCTTTTCTGGTGCCTGTGCTGTCGGGGCTGGTGTCCTCGGCTAAAAGATTCGGCAGACGTAAGACCTTTGATATTCCCGCAAAGGGTTAGAAAATATTCGCATAAATATAGCCCTCAAGCATTTTGGTGCTTGGGGGCTTATTGTTATTTCATGGGTCGGTGGAAATTATTCTCACCCTAAGTGAAGATACGGATCATCCAGCCCCTGTTCAACATCGCGAACAGCTTTTTCCCAGAGGTCGAGCCTTTTGCGGGCTTCCATATCTTTAAGTATCTCGCCTATCTCATCGATATAGCCGATATCCAGATATATCCTTAGAAACTGCATACCGATCATGTATGCATCATCAGGGTCGGATACCTGTTCGACTGCATCATCCCAATCATATTCGTGGGCAGGGTCGGCTGTACTGCCATCAGGCAGCCAGCTCATCGCCCCAAGCAATCCGCCCAGCCAATCGTGTTCTTCGGAATTCCATATATTATCGAGATATCTGAAAAATGTGCGGTAGGCTTTTATGTTTTTCATCGGCGTGCTCCTTAGTTGATTTATGGATATATTATATCCGAGCGAGGACAAAATGTCAATAGAAAAGCCACAGTATTTCCAATGGCTGTGGAAATCTGTGGCTTGTTTTTTATGCTCTTTCAACCTTCATCAGATTGGTGGTGCCGCTCATTCCGAGAGGTACGCCTGCGGTGATGACTACAAGGTCGCCCTCTTTGAGGTAGCCCTTTTCAAGTGCGACTTTGATAGCGCGGGAGATAAGCTCGTCGGTGTTGTCCATTTCCTCCACAAGACCCGGCAGAAGTCCCCATGACATATTCATCTGGTGACAGGTAACAGGGTCGGTGGTCAGACCGATTATGGGGCAGTCAGGTCTGTACTTGGAGAGGATACGCGCGGTGGCACCGCTCTTGGTAACTGTCAGCACAGCTGCCGCTTTAAGGTCGTGGGCGGTGGTAACTGTTGCGTGGCAGATAGCATCGGTGATGCTGGGGTGGTCGATATCGTCACGCTTCTGGAAACGGCGGACGTAGTCGATATCACCCTCGGTAGTCTCGGCGATAAGGCTCATGGTCTTTACGACCTCAACAGGGTATTTGCCCGCAGCAGTCTCGCCTGAGAGCATTATTGCGGAAGTGCCGTCATAGATGGCGTTTGCAACGTCGGTTATCTCGGCACGGGTAGGTCTTGGATTGTTTATCATTGATTCCAGCATCTGTGTGGCTGTGATGACCTGCTTGCCCGCGTTGTAAGCCTTGTGGATAAGCTCTTTCTGTATCGCAGGGATCTTTTCAAAAGGTATCTCAACGCCCATATCGCCTCTTGCTACCATTATGCCGTCAGCGGCTTCAAGTATCTCATCGATATTCTCAACGCCCTCGGCATTCTCTATCTTAGCGATTATCCTGGGGTTGAACCAGCCGAGGCTCTGGGTGAATTTTCTAAGGTATGTGACATCTGCACCTGTTCTTACGAAAGAAGCTGCGATGAAATCGAAGCCCATCTTTGCGCCAAAAGCAAGATCAGCCATATCAGCATCGGAGATATAGGGCATTGAAAGCTTCACACCGGGAACGTTGATGCCCTTATGGTCTGATACTACACCGCCGTGGATTATCTCGCACTGGATATCGGTGGAGTCTATCTTGATGGCTTTCAGTTCGATAACACCGTCATTTATCAGTATCCTTGTACCTGTGCTGATATCCTGAGGGAGTTTCGGGAAAGTGATGGAGCAGATGGTCTCATCGCCTTCAACATCTCTGGTGGTAAGTGTAAACATATCACCGTCATTGATGGTTACGGGCTTGTGGTCTTTGAAATCCTTCAGCCTTATCTCGGGACCCTTGGTATCCATCAGTGTTGCGATGTTGAGACCCATTTCGTCACGCAGACGGGTAATTGTCTCAAATCTCTGCTGATGAACGGAATGTTCAGAGTGGGAGAAGTTGAAACGGGCAACATCCATGCCGTTTTTCATCATATCCCTGAGGATATTCTCATCATCTGTTGCGGGACCTATGGTGCATACTATTTTGGTTTTGCGCATAATATCAGACTCCTGTTTAAATAAGCAAACGTCCCGTAAAGCGGGAGTTTTAGGACAATTGTACGAGCGCCGCTGAGATTTAATACTTGCATAAAAACTTATCTGCGGCAGGTTTATCAATATCAGTTTAAATTATACTACATCAAAAATTGCTTGTCAAGTTCATTTTTGGCAAACCTTAAGCACAGATTGACAAATAATTGTCAAATTCCACGAAATACAAAAATATGCTTGACAATAGTGTGAAAAAATGTCATAATATATTTATTGTATGTGACCTTAGTGTTACTGACAGCGTGATTTTTTGCGGGTGTTGAGATAATAATATAGTACGACATCCGAAAGATAGAGAACGGGGGTATGCCTTATGGCAAATAAGATAAAGATTCAGATGAGCATAATGATGGGTGTTACGCTAAGTCTTTGCCTTTCATTCGTGGGGTCTTTTACCTCAGGTAATTTTACCGTGGGATCCTTTCTGGTGGGTTTTCTTGAAAGTCTTTTGATAAGTCTTGTGATCGGATATTTCGTTCCTATGAAGCTCCTTGAAGATAAAGCCTGCGAGAAAGCCGGGATAACAGGAAAGCCTTTGCCTTGCAGGGCACTGGGCAGTTTTATCTCCGATCTGATCTACACCCCGATAATCACTATCTTTATGGTGACTATAAATTTCGTGAAGATACCGGCCGCTCACAGACCGCCTTACGTTCTTATGCTTGGTAAATCCATGCTTATAAGCTTTGTTGTGGCTTACCTCATAGTATTTCTGGTGGCTGATAATTACATGAAGATCATTCTTAAAAGGAATGGTGTGGGCGGACCACCCGAGGGCGGCAGACCCGATATGAGAAATAAATAACAAAGTTTCTTTGGGTAAACTTTGTTTCTGGAAATCGGCTTTAAGTCTGCGGTCAGCATAAATAATGCATTTTAAGGGCGCTTTTGTCATAGTATGGCAAAAGTGCTTTTTTATATTCTTTCATCAACGGGGTGATCCGGGAAGTTGGTTTATGCTGAAATAAGCCCGAAAACAGTGGACTATGTCGATGTGTACGTCAGCTTTGTTTAATGTGTACAATTTGCTTTTGACAGGATTTTTAAGTTTGGTGAAAAAATTAGTCCAAAGGTCTTGACAAAATGAAGAAAAAGGGTTAAACTATATTTAGCACTCAGAGAGAATGAGTGCTAACACCTGAAAGTCGCGAGTGCTAAACAAGCTGAACTCAGGAAAGGCGGGACGGTGAGCAGATGGACGACAGAAAACTAAAGATATTGTCCGCAGTTGTGGACGAATATATAGTATCGGGAGAGCCTGTTGGCTCCAAGGCGATAATGGCTCATGTCAAAGCATCTTCCGCCACGATACGAAACGAGATGGCAGAGCTTGAAAAGCAGGGCTATCTTGAACAGCCCCACACTTCGGCGGGGCGAGTACCTACTTATAAAGGGTACAGACTTTATGTGGATAAGCTGATGGAGCAGAACCCTCTGAGTGAGGAGGAGAAGGACAGGCTGGATTCCATGCTTCCCGATGACTTCGTCACCGAGAAAGATCTGGTGGAAAGCGCTTCTCTTGCACTGGCAGAGCTCACAAAGTGTGCTACGGTGGTAGCAAACTCCACACCTAAATTTTCGCTGATATCTAAGGTCGAGGTAATACCCACGGGCAAGAGGATGTACGTCATACTGATGATAACATCCAACGGTGAGATCAAAAATAAGGTCTGCCGACTGGAATTCGATCTTACACACGAACAGCTGGAATTCTTTGATAATTTCGTTAAGCAGAACCTGAACGGTGTGCCGATCAGCGAGATATCAGACGCTAACATGGAAAAGCTGACGGAGGCTATGGGAACTTACATGATGACCCTTTCTCCGCTGGTTTCCGAAGTACTGAAAATGACCAAGGAACTCGATCGGAGCGTGAGCCTTAAAGGGCAGAAAAATCTGCTGACCTGCAAGGATCTCGACCAGACCGAGATAATATCTTTCCTTGATAACGAAAAGGAACTCATGGCGTTTATCGACAGCACATTCTCAGGACTGAACGTAATGTTTTCACCCGAGACTGACGGATTTGTGATACACAATTCTTCGATGATAACCGCACCGTTCTCAAAGGACGGACAGATGGCAGGTGCACTTGGTCTGATAGGACCCATGAGGATAGATTACGCAAAATTCATACCATATCTTGAATACTTCACATCGAGGATAACAGACCTGATATCCGAGAGAGATGACAATGATGATAAGTAACAGAAAGGCAGGCGCTGGAATTGGCTTTTGAAGAGAGACAGGATGAACTTGAAGAGGAAGCAGTGAACACTGAGGAAACAGCTGAGGACACTGCGGAGGATACGGAGAAAGAAGAAAATAACGATACTGCCCCCGAGGAAGAGAATACTCAGAGCGAGGAGGAAAAGCTCAAAGCTGAGCTGGCTGATACCAAGGATAAGTACCTGAGACTTATGGCTGAGTACGATAACTTCCGCAAGCGTTCAGCTAAGGAAAGACTTGATATCTCGGCATCGGTAAAGGCTGATACAGTGGCTGACATACTCCCCGTTATGGATAATTTCGAGAGAGCACTGGGCACTGAAACTCAGGACGAAGCTTACAAGGCAGGCATCGAGATGATATTCAAGCAGTTCAGCGATGCAATGACAAAGCTGGGCATCGAAGCTATCGACCCTGTGGGTGAAGTATTCGACCCGAATATAGCAAATGCAGTAAACCAGATAGAAGACCCGGAGCTTGGCGAGAACGTTGTAGCTCAGGTATTCCAGAAGGGTTACAGGATAGGCGATAAGGTCATCAGATATGCGATGGTCGTTGTTGCTAATCCGTAGTAAAAAACGTATGTAAACATAGCATGGTATTAAATGCCTTGTAAAATCACTTGAACCATATAAACAGAGTAAACTGAAAGGATGATATTTTATGGCAAAGATAATCGGTATTGACCTTGGTACTACAAACTCCTGTGTAGCAGTTATGGAAGGCGGCGAAGCAGTAGTAATCCCTAACAGCGAAGGTGCTAGAACTACTCCTTCCGTTGTTGGTCTTTCAAAGACAGGCGACAGACTTGTTGGTCAGGTCGCAAAGAGACAGGCTGTTACAAACTTCGAGAACACTGTTATCTCCATCAAGAGACACATGGGTTCCGATTACAAGGCAACTATGGGCGGCAAGGAGTATACTCCTCAGGAGATCTCCGCTATGATACTCCAGAAGCTGAAGGCTGACGCTGAGGCTTATCTGGGCGAGAAGGTAACAGAGGCTGTTATCACAGTTCCTGCTTACTTCACCGACTCTCAAAGACAGGCAACTAAGGACGCAGGTCAGATCGCAGGTCTGACTGTTAAGAGAATAATCAACGAGCCTACCGCTGCTGCTCTTTCCTACGGTATCGATAAGGAAGAGGATCAGAAGGTAATGGTATACGACCTCGGCGGTGGTACATTCGATGTATCCATCATCGAGATGGGCGACGGCGTTACCGAGGTTCTTGCTACAGCAGGTAACAACAAGCTGGGCGGCGATGACTTCGACCAGAGGATCATCGACTGGATGGTAGCTGAGTTCAAGACAGCTGAGGGCGTTGACCTGACTGCTGACAAGCTGGCTATGCAGAGACTGAAGGAAGCTGCTGAGAAGGCTAAGATTGAGCTGTCTTCTACTCCTTCTTCCACAATCTCCCTTCCTTTCATCACTGCTGATTCCACAGGTCCCAAGCACCTGGAGATGACACTTACACAGGCTAAGTTCAATGAGATGACAGCTGATCTGGTTGAGTCCACAATGGGTCCTGTAAGACAGGCACTGAGCGACTCCGGTCTTTCCGCAGGCGACCTGCAGAAGGTACTGATGGTTGGTGGTTCATCCAGAATCCCTGCAGTTCAGGAAGCTGTTAAGAGATTCATCGGCAAGGAGCCTTTCAAGGGCATCAACCCCGATGAGTGTGTTGCACTGGGTGCTGCATATCAGGGCGGCGTTCTCGGCGGCGACGTTAAGGACGGTCTGCTGCTGCTGGACGTAACTCCTCTGTCACTGGGTCTTGAGACTATGGGCGGCGTATGCACCAAGATCATCGAGAGAAATACAACTATCCCTACCAAGAAGAGCCAGATCTTCTCCACCGCTGCTGATAACCAGAGCGCTGTTGATATCAACGTTCTTCAGGGTGAGAGAGAGTTCGCAAGAGATAATAAGCAGCTGGGTATGTTCCGTCTCGACGGTATCGCTCCCGCTCCCAGAGGTATACCTCAGATCGAAGTAACATTCGATATCGATGCTAACGGTATCGTACACGTTTCCGCTAAGGATCTGGGCACAGGCAAGGAGCAGAACATCACCATCACTTCTTCTACAAATATGTCCAAGGAAGACATAGACAAGGCTGTCAAGGAAGCAGAAGCTTTTGCTGCTGAGGACGCTAAGAAGAAGGAAGAAGTTGACATCAGAAACAACGGCGACCAGCTTGCATTCCAGGCTGAGAAGGCTCTGAAGGACTTCGGCGACAAGGTAGACGCAGGCGACAAGGCTGACTGCGAGACCAAGATCGAAGCTCTTAAGGAAGCACTGAAGGGTACTGATACTGATGCTATCAAGGCTAAGACCGAAGAACTGCAGAAGACTTTCGAGGCTATCGCTACCAAGGTTTATCAGCAGGCAGGCGCACAGGGCGGCGCACAGGGCTTTGACCCCAACAGCATGAACATGGGCGGCGGAGCTTCCGCAGGTGCTGCTGACACCAACAAGGGCGGCGATGATGTAATCGACGCTGAGTTCACTGACGCAGACTGATATACAGATAATTGACGGCAGCCTCCGTTCCGTTTTGCGGAATGGGGGTATACCGCTTTAGGAGCGATATATATGGCAGATAAAAGAGATTACTATGAAGTCCTCGGCGTGCAGAAAGGTGCCTCGGAGGACGAGCTAAAAAAAGCATTCCGTAAGCTTGCCAAGCAGTATCACCCCGATCTTCACCCGGGAGATAAGGAAGCAGAGGAGAAATTCAAGGAGATAAATGAGGCTTATGAAGTCCTCTCCGACCCTGACAAAAAGGCTAGGTACGATCAGTTCGGTCATGCAGGCGTTGATCCCAATTACGGCGGCGGTGCAGGCGGCGGATTCGGCGGATTCTCGGACATGGGCGATATTTTCGATTCCATATTCGGCGGATTCGGTTTTGGCGGCGGCGGACGTTCCACCAACCCCAATGCCCCAAGGCGCGGCGGCGATATCCGTGCTAATCTCACCATTGATTTCATGGAAGCTTGCTCGGGCAAAAAGGTGAAGATGAAGTATGCAAGGAACGAGACTTGTCCTGACTGTAACGGAACAGGCGCGGCAGCAGGAACTTCACCCAAGACTTGTCCCGATTGTCATGGTACAGGTCAGGTAAGGATAAGCCAGAGAACTCCTTTTGGAAATATTTCTCAGACTACCACCTGTTCACGCTGCGGCGGCAAGGGCAGGATAGTTGATAATCCCTGCCGCACCTGCGGTGGTCAGGGCATCGTCAAGAAGTCCGTTGAGAGGGATATCGATATCCCTGCAGGTATAGATGATGGTCAGACACTGAGAGTTGCAGGTGAGGGTCACAGAGGTTCAAACGGCGGACCCAACGGCGACCTGCATATCAATATCACAGTTCGTCCCGACCCCATATTCGAGCGCGACGGTTTCGATGTATGGACTGATATTCCGATTACTTACGCTCAGGCAACTCTGGGTGATGAGATAACCGTACCTACCGTTGGCGGCAAGGTGAAGTACAATGTTCCTGAGGGAACACAGAACAACACCGTTTTCAGGCTGAAAGGCAAGGGTATCAAGCGTCTTAACCGCAATGATTACGGCGACCATTACGTGCGCATAAACGTTGAAGTGCCTCGCAATCTGAACCGTGAGCAGAAGGAGAAGCTCCGCGAGTTTGAGCGTTCGCTGAACGAGAAGAACTACGCAAAGAAGAACTCTTTCAAAGAAAAGCTGGACAAGATCAAGGACATTTTCAAATAATACCCGATTACGTAAAAGCTATAAAATATCACCGACTGACCTTGCATATGCGGGGTCAGTTTTTTGTCCTCGGGCGGATGGCTCGATTAGTCACGTAAAATTTTTTTGAAGTCCTTGTAATATCGGTTTTGATATGGTATAATGAAAAAAATATGTAGTTTGGAGGACGGCGGTTTGAACGGTCATTTGCAGGTCGGGCTGGAAAGTCTTGACAAAAAGGAAGCCCTGCGCTATATGGGTTACAGGGATACTGACCCCGATGAAAAGATACTTTCCATGATGGACGAGTGCGAAAAGGCTCTGCTTGCGGTTATCAAACCCTGCTGTATCTACCATGTTTTCGATATCGAAACTGTCAGCAATGGTGTAGCGGTCTGCGGGACTTCTCTTGTGCTGGAGGGCAATGCCATCAGGGAGCATCTTGCGGGGTGCTGTAAGGCTGTGCTTATGGCGGCAACACTTTCTGCTCATGCGGACAGGGTGATACGCCGTTTTGAAGCCACCGACATGACACGCGCGGTGATGGCAGATTTTCTGGCAAGTGCGGCTGTTGAACAGGTGTGCGATCAAGCAGAGAATGCCATAGGGCAGGAGTTTGCGGCTTATTATCGGACATGGCGGTTTTCTCCGGGCTACGGTGACCTTCCGCTGGATATTCAGGGGAGCTTTCTCGATGTTTTGCAGGCTCAGAAGCTCATAGGGCTGAATGCCACCGCAAGCAATATCCTTACGCCGAGAAAATCCGTGACGGCGGTGATAGGTCTTAGTGAAAATGAGATACAAAAGGGCAGACAGGGCTGTTCTGCCTGCAATATGAAAGATGTTTGTCAGTTCAGGAAAAGAGGGGAACATTGTGGGGTTTAGAGAACTTTTAAAAACCAAGGAATTTGTGATACTTGACGGTGCTATGGGTACCATGCTTCAGGCTAAGGGTCTGAAAATGGGCGAAACGCCCGAGGTCATGAATATAGAAAAGCCCGAATGGCTGCTGGATATACACAGGCAGTACATTGAGGCTGGCTCCGATGTTATCTACGCCAACACTTTCGGCGGAAACAGGCACAAGCTGGCAAAGAGCGGATATTCCGTTGATACACTGATCGGCGAGGGTATACGCCTTGCGAAGCAGGCTGCTGAGGGTCATGATACCCTTGTGGCACTGGATATTGGTTCAATCGGACAGATGCTTGAACCTACGGGCACGCTGACTTTCGAGGAGGCTTACGATATCTTCAAGGAAATGGTCATCGCAGGCAAGGAAGCTGATGTTATCGTTTTTGAGACCATGACCGACCTCTACGAGTTGAAAGCGGCTATCCTTGCGGCTAAGGAGAACAGCGACCTGCCCATAATGTGTACCATGACTTTCGAGGAGAATATGCGTACTTTCACAGGTGTTGATATCAGCGCCATGTGCCTTACTGCTGAGGGCTTGGGTGTTGATGCTCTGGGCGTTAACTGCTCTCTGGGACCCAAGGAGCTTTATCCTGTTGTTGAGAAGATATGTCAGTGGACAAACCTGCCTGTTGTGGTAAAGCCAAACGCAGGTTTGCCCGACCCTGTTACCAACGAATACAACTGTTCAGCCGAGGAATTTGCTGAGTTCGCCGAGAAGCTGATACCTCTTGGTATCAAAGTCATAGGCGGATGCTGCGGTACTGACCCCACCTATATCGCCTCACTTAAAAAGATGCTGGATGGCAAGAAATACGTCAAGAGGGACGTTCATATCCCTGCTGTATGCTGTTCGCCTACTGAGACAGTTGTCATAGATCAGCCCAGAATTATCGGCGAGAGGATAAACCCCACAGGTAAAAAGCGCTTCAAGCAGGCACTTCTCGAGGGCGATATCGACTATATCCTGGGTCAGGCTATGGAGCAGATAGACGCGGGTGCTGATATCCTTGATGTCAACGTGGGACTTCCCGCTATTGACGAAAAGGCGATGATGGTCAAGGCTGTAAAGGCTTTGCAGGGTGTCTGCGATGTTCCGCTTCAGCTGGATTCCACCATACCTGAGGTAATGGAAGCGGCACTGAGGGTCTACAACGGCAAGCCCATCGTCAATTCCGTAAACGCTGAGGAAAAGTCCCTTGAAACCGTGCTTCCTCTTGTAAAGAAATACGGTGCGGCGGTGGTAGGTCTTACCCTTGACGAGAACGGCATACCCAAGACCGCCGATGCTCGTTTCGCACTGGCAAAGAAGATACTTGACCGCGCTATGGCTATCGGAATACGCAAAGAGGACGTTTATATTGACTGTCTTACGCTGACGGCTTCCGCTGAGCAGGAGAACGTTATGCAGACTGTCAATGCGGTGTACCGTGTAAAGCATGAGCTTGGTCTGCGCACTGTTCTGGGTGTGTCCAACATCAGCTTCGGTCTGCCAAGCAGAGAGATAGTAAACCACAACTTCCTGATGATGTGCCTGACAAGCGGTCTTGACCTGCCTATCATGAATCCGAATATCGATTCCATGACGGCAACTGTAAGAACTTATAAGCTGCTGACTAATATCGACAAGAACTCAATGGATTTCATTGCCCACTACGGCGCAGATACTTCTTCTCCCGCACCTAAGGCTGAGAAGAAATCCGACATGGACTTACCCTATGCTATCGAGCACGGTCTGAAGCACGAAGGCGCTGAGATAACGGCGAAACTTCTGGAGACCACGGATTCCATGACCATCATCAACGAGATGCTTGTTCCCGCACTGGATAAAGCAGGCGAGCAGTTTGAAAAGGGGAAGATATTCCTGCCCCAGCTTATACAGACCGCAGGCGTTGCTCAGGGCTGTTTCGAGGTCATCAAGCAGAAGATGCTTGCCGATGGCGGCAGCAGTGTTTCAAAGGGCAAAATAATCCTCGCAACGGTCAAGGGCGATATCCACGATATCGGCAAGAATATCGTGAAAGTTCTGCTGGAGAATTACGGCTATGAGGTCATCGACCTTGGCAAGGACGTTGACTATCAGACCGTTGTTGATGCGGCTATCGAGAATGATGTTCATCTGGTCGGACTTTCTGCGCTGATGACCACAACTCTTGTCAGCATGGAAGAGACTATCAAACTTCTGCGTGCCAACAATGTTGACTGCAAGATAATGGTGGGCGGCGCAGTTGTCACCCCCGATTACGCCGAGCAGATAGGTGCGGATTTCTACTCCAAGGATGCTAAGCAGTCGGTGGATATTGCAAGGCAGGTATTCGGAAACTGAATAAAACATATTTTTCCTCCCATGATAAGTGTGAAAGCTTATTTTGGGAGGAATTTTTATGTCAACAGGAAACAGATTTTACATCGCGGCAGTGTCAGCTTTTATTTTCGCTTTCGGAAACGGCAGATTTTTCGGCGGACTTGAGAATGCGTTTTTTCCGGCGCAAGCGGTGTGTTTTGAGGAAGAGACCGAAAGCGGCGAACTGACGGTGATAAATGGCGAGGGGGAGATAGAGATATCATTCAGGATAGCGGAGATAATTCGTGAAATTTTAGATTAGTACGATAATTTGTACAATTAAGATTTGACAAAAATGTCCCACAGTGGTATACTGTTAATAACTATATCCTACGGGGAGGAATAATTATGACCGAGATCATCACGGGCGGTGTGCGCAGCAGCCGCGAAAGCCTTTTTATAGAGCGTATATGTGCAGCCGCATCTGCGGGGGAAAAGGTTCTTGTCATCGTGCCCGACCAGTTCTCCTTTGAGTACGACAAGACTCTTTACGAGGCTCTTGGAGCGCGTCTGTTCAACAGCATCGAGACCACGGGTTTTCAGCATCTTGCTGAGGATATCTCTGCCTGCTACGGCAGCAAGGCAAAGGACAGTGCCAACGCAAATGCCCAGATGATACTAATGTTCCAGTCGGTGAAAAAAGCTGTTAAGGACGGTGTTATCAGGTTCTACAAGAACAGCACTGCCAAGGCTTCATTTATCGGTGAGCTGACCAAGCTTCTGCCCCGTTTGCGCCAGAGCGGTGTTACACCTCAGACTCTGCAGGCGGCTTCTGCCAAGCTGGAGGGCTCTATTTCCATGAAGCTTTCCGACCTCGGTGCGATATTTGAGAACTATATGCAGGAGCTTGAAAGAGCGAACATGAAAGACCAGCTTTCTCTTATGGAGGAAGCCGCTGAACTTTCCCGCAGCTGTGATGTTTTCGTCGGTAAGAGCATATTCGTTTCGGCTTTCACAGATTTTACCTATGATGAAAAACGTATGCTTGAACAGTGTATCATCAAAGGCAAGTCCCTGACGGTATCACTGCTTATAGACGACGCTTTTGTGTCCAGATGCCGCACTCATCCCTTTGATGTTACGGTATCCGTTAGGCAGGCGCTCAGGGATATGACACGCAGCCACAACAAACAGCTGATAGAGACTTCTTCCACCGATAATGCAGGCGACCACCCCGATATCCTACAGCTTGCCGAGCATCTTTTTGACTACAACAGAACTCCCTACAAGGCATCGGGAGACTGCGTAAAGGTTCTGGCGGCGGACGATGTTTACGAGGAAGCTGACTACATATGCGCTGAGATATGCAGGCTGGTTCGTGAGGAAAACTACACCTTCAACGATATTGCTGTGACCGTCCGCGACCTTGAAAGCTTCGGTGCAGTGATTTCAGGTGCTATGGAGAGGTACGATATCCCGTTCTTCCTCGATAAGCGTGACAGCATCGATGCTTCGGCGATAGTGCATTACCTCAACACCATTTTCAAGACCGTTCTCACCCGAAAATTCAAAACGGACAATATCATAAAGCTGATAAAATCGCCGCTGTACGGTCTGCTGAATTACGAGATAAGCGACCTTGAGGATTACTGCGTGCGCTGGGGCGTTGACGGCGATATGTGGACTGAGGATTTCACAGCTGTCCCCGACAGCGGTGTTGACCTTGGTCGGATAAACGAACTGAGAAGACAGGTCATCGAGCCCCTTGTTAGGTTCAAAGAGGTCTGTGCAGGGGCTACTGCGACGCAGATATCAAGGGCTTTTTACGAACTGCTTGATGCTCTCGACCTTTCAAGACAGACATACTCACTGGTGAAGCGTGTCAGCACTTCGGATAATGACACCGAAACAGAAATGTCAAGAGGTCTGAAACAGCTGTGGACAATGAGCCTTTCGGCGGTAAGGTCGATCTACGAACTGCTTGGTGATGAAAAGATAAGCCTGCGCAGTTACTACGACCTTTACAGCCTTATGCTCTCCCAGATGAAAGTCTCGGAGCCACCGCAGAAGCTTGACTGCGTTCGCATAGTGGACGCTTCACATTCAAGGTTCAGCGGAGTTAAGGCACTTTTCGCGGCAGAAGTAAATGACGGTATTTTCCCCGCTTCAGTCAAAAGCAGGGGACTACTCAGCGAGCATGAAAAGGAACTTCTGAAACTTGAAGAGGATATCGACATAGCTGACAATTCTCTGAACAGCCTGAAGCGTGAAAGACTTGCGGCTTATACGGCGCTCTGCACCCCATCGGACAGGCTTTATGTGCTGTATTCTCGCTCTGACCTGCTGGGCAGTGAAAAGCGTCCCTCGGTGCTTGTGAAAGAAGTCGGCGAGATACTGGGGCTTCGTGAAGAGAACATAAATCAGCTCCCGCTGGACTTTTTCTGCACTTCTTACAAAACGGCATACACCGTGTACATAGAACACTCCCGTGATAACAGCGCTTCTGTCAGCAGTATCCGTGATTCGCTTATGGGCTCGGCATATTATTATGACAAGCTTAGGACTCTCACCGAAGCCTGCAAGGAAAAGCCTTTCAAGCTCTCGGAAGAAAGGGCAAAGGAAGTCTTTTTCGCGGCGGAAACAGCGGAAGTTTCTCCCACAAAGCTTGATAACTATTTCAAATGCCCCTTTATGTATTTCTGTAATTACGGTCTGAGACTTTCACGCTCCCAGAAGATGGATATGGACGGGCTAAACAAAGGACTGATGATACATGAGGTGCTTGAAAAAGCCATAGGTTCCGAGGCACGAACTCCTGCGGAGAACCGTGAGCACTTCCTTGAAATGACCGATGAGCAGATAACCGCGCTGATAGAGGAGTGCTTCACCGAGTATTACAACAACATTTTCTGCGGAGATTTCGGCAAGAGCAAGACCTTCCTCTACCGATTTGAAGCCATGAAACAACAGGCATTCAACATCGTGAAGTATGTTCAGCGTGAGCTTTCAAACGGCGGATTTGCACCAGCTGTCACCGAATACAAGCTGACTAAGGATAACGGTGCCGACCATCTGGACCTTACGTTGAAAGACGGCAGGCACATAGTTCTGATAGGCACCATCGACCGCGCGGATATCTATGAGGATGAAGAGGGCAGGAAATTCGTGCGCATAATCGACTATAAATTCCGCAAACATGCGGCTTTCGACCTTGGTGAGCTTTTCTGCGGGCTGAACCTGCAAATGCTGATATATCTGTCGATCCTGCTTGAAACGGGCAATCCTGTCAACCCGGATATGGAGCTTGAACAGGCGGGAGTTTTTTACCTTCAGCTTATCGGCGAAGGTCAGAAGCTTTCCGAGGACTGCGAAATTTCTGAGGATATACTCTACAGTGCCGCTTGCGAATCTGCCATTGAAGCATTTTCGCGAAATGGCAGGATATCCGATGCAGGAGCTGTGAATGAGAAGCTTGATTCCACCATTGGAAAAACGAAACTCAACAATTACACCATGAGTGATGCCATGTTCACGGCTATGAGGATTTTCGCGAAACGCAAGGTCATCGAGTACGGCGACCGTCTGCTTGACGGTGATATCGATGCCGACCCGCTGGAAAATATCTGCTCTTACTGCAGATTCAGCGGCATATGTGGCAGAGCGTTCCCCGATGAGCCCAGAAAGGGAACCAAAGAGCAGATGAATGAGGCACTGGAAGAGATAATTCAGGAAAATGGGGAGGGAGAAGAATGAGTGTCAGCTGGACAGCCGATCAGCAGAAAGCCATAGATTCATACGGCAGAGGTGTTACCGTTTCGGCGGCTGCGGGCAGCGGAAAGACCGCGGTGCTTATCGAAAGGATAATCCGCCTGCTGACGGACAAGGAGAAGAATATCCCCGCGGACAGGCTTCTCGCCGTGACATTTACCATAGATGCCGCCGCACAGATGCGTGACAAGCTTAATGCGGCTTTTGAGAAAAAACTCCGTGAAGACCCCGAAAATGTCTGGGTGCTTCGTCAGCAGGACTTAGTCCAGCTGGCAAGGATATCCACCATAGATTCTTTCTGCTTCGATATGGTAAAGGAGAACATTAATAAGTTCGAGTTTACAGGCAATCTGAAAATTCTCGGTGAAGCGGAGTGCGAGATGATCTTCGATACTGCCTTTGAACAGGCTACCGAGGAACTCTGCGCCGAAAATATTGATGAGTACAAATTTCTTGATAACTTTTTCTCTGCGAACAATGGCGAACTGAAACAGGTGGTGAAAGAGCTTTACAGCCATCTGCGATCTATATGCCACACCGAGAAGTGGATACGGGATACCTCGGAAAACTGCGTCAGTGACGAGTTTTTTGAGATGCTGTACGAAGATGCATTTTCGCGCTTTGATGCAAAGCTTGCCGAAGCTGAACGCCTTGTTGATGATGCGCGTTACTGCTTCAATTACACCATCTCAGCAGGCGGAGATGAATTCCGTTTCAAAGATCACGTTAAGACCGCCGAGGAAAATATGGCGATCTGCGAGGATATTTTCAGCAGTTATCAGCTTGCCGCAGCCCACCGCGACAGCTCGGCTTTCGGGAAGATAACCGCCGAAAAATTCAAAGCCATGCGGCTTTCGGGCAAGCCGCCCGA
This sequence comes from Hominimerdicola alba, assembly GCF_900112155.1. Taxonomy (GTDB): domain Bacteria; phylum Bacillota; class Clostridia; order Oscillospirales; family Ruminococcaceae; genus Hominimerdicola; species Hominimerdicola alba_D. The sequence goes on from NZ_FOKQ01000028.1 coordinate 29,655, forward strand.
GGATATCAAGGCTATCTTCAACGACGTAAAAGAGCGCTTCAAGCAGGATATCAACGGAGTTGGGACACTTCTTTACGGTGCTTCCCGCGTGCTGGCTCTGTCTGCCGATCATCTTCGTGAAAACCTTGCTCTGGGGCAGAAGCTTTTTCTCGCTATATGCAGGCTTGAAAAGCGCGTTGAGGAAGTCAGCTTCGATATCAAGCTTGAGAAAAACGCGGTTGATTTTGGCGATATTGAGCTTATGACAAAAAATCTTCTGGTGCGTGAGACTGATGATGGCTTTGAGCGCACCGAGCTTGCCGAGGAGATACGCTCAGGCGGATTTTACAAGCTAATCGTTATCGACGAATACCAGGATGTTAATGATATTCAGGAAACGATATTCAAGGCGGTATCGGACACCGATGACCTGGAATATATGGGAAATAACACCTTCATAGTTGGTGACATGAAGCAGGCTATCTACGGCTTCCGCAAGACGAATCCCGAGCTTTTCAAGAGCTGTATCGACCTTGCACAGAAGTACGGCGAGCAAAAACAGCTGGAGCACATCGGTCTTCAAAAGAATTTCCGAAGCAGGGGAGAAGTAATCGCTCTGTCGAATTTCATCTTTGAAAGGCTCATGAGCCGCGGCTGCGGTCAGGTGGATTATGACGGAAGCGAGCGCCTTGAAGAGGGAGCTGTATATACCGAAAGGAGCTGTCCCGCCGAAGTAATGCTGGTGGACGCGCCCGAGGAAAAGTCCGTTATTTCAAAGGAATTCCGATGCACTGCACAGCGCATCAGGGAAATGATAGACCGCGGTGAGCCTGTCTGCGACGGCGGTGTTGACCGACCCTGCAGGCAGTCGGATTTCTGCATACTTGTGAACACCAATGACAACATCAGACAGGTGACACAGGCACTTTCGGACGCTGGTCTCAGGGCTTTCTGCGAGGACACCGAGGGCTACATAAAGTCCCGTGAGATATCCCTTGCTCTCGATCTTCTGCGCACCGTTGACAACCCCATGAACGATATCTCCCTTGCGGCGGTTATGCTGTCCCCCGTGATGGGCTTCACCCCCGATGAAATAGCCCTTATCAGGCAGAAATGCATAGCTGTCAACCGTAAAAAGCCCGACCACATCTACCAGATACTGGCAGGTGCTTCAAAGGAAGTTGGCACAGACGAGAAATACGCAAAGTACGTCGATATGGGCAGTGCGGTGCTTCAGGAGAAATGCCGCTCCGCTTTTGATATGATAGAATCCCTGCGCTTCTGCTCCATGAGCATGAGCCTTGAAAAGCTGATAAGGCGGATATTCGATGTTGCCGACCTTATGGGGCTTACTTCACTGTACCTTGATTCTGCAAAAAAGCGCGCTAATCTCCGTTTGCTTATGCAGTACGCAGGGGATTACGAGCGCAGCGGAAACGATGGCGTTACAGGTTTCCTGCGTTTCATAGATTCGGTTTCGGGAAACGACAAGGCATTCAGGAACGCGGTCTCCGTCACGGCAGGCGGCGATTCCGTCAACGTCAAGACATACCACAAATCCAAGGGTCTGGAGTACCCATTCGTATTCCTCTGCACCCTTTCAAAACCCCTTGTCCGCGAGGATACCCGCGAGCTTATAAAGCTTCACAAGACTATGGGATGTGCATTCGCACTTAGGGACAGGCGGTTGAACGTCAAGCGTGCCGACCTGTACTACGACTACCTCGCCGATGTGCTGATCCGCGAACAGAAAAGCGAGAGGATGCGCCTTTTCTACGTGGGATGCACCCGCGCAAAAGAAAAGCTGATACTTGTGTTTTCAAATGAGAAAACAGGTCATACCACCCGCGAGAAACTGCTGGAAAAACTGCGTGATGCTGTAAAGGCTTCGGCGAGATACGAACGCATACCCGCGGATATCACATCGGCGCAGGACAGCGTTCTGGCATGGACGGTAATGTGCCTGGCAAAGCTACCCGAGCGTTCGCTGCTTGAGGATTGGCTTGGTATGCCACTGGATACGGTGGTAGTATCCGAAAGTGCCAAGGGTATCAACGTGACCTATCACGTCTGCGAGGATATTGCCGATGCTGAAACCTCGGAAGAAGAGGAAAAGACTGTTCGTGCGTCATCTGATCCCGCCATTGTCGCAAGACTGAGAAAGAGATTCGATCAGCAAACCGAGCGCCCCGAGACCCGTCTGCCCGCAAAGCTGACGGTAACGGAGATAGTCGCCGCTGAAAAGGCGAAAGATCAGGGTGAGAAGAACACCGAGTTCTTCCCTAACCTGCCACGTCTCAGCGATGAGCTGGACAAACTCACGGCGGCGGAAAAAGGCACATTCACCCATAAATTCATGGAGCTTGCAGACTATGAAAATATGCGCAAAAGCGTGGATGCAGAGCTTGACAGGCTGGTGAACAGCGGTGGTCTTACGGCTAGAGAAGCTAAAGGCGTATACATTGACAAGCTGAAAGATTTCGCCAAAAGCGAACTGTTTGAGCGAATGATGTCCTCGCCTGACCTGCGCCGCGAGCAGAAATTCTTAGCCAGCGTGAAAGATCTTGGTCTGACCGCCGAACTCAGTGAGTACACCACCGAAGATGGCTACATACAGGGCATCGCTGACTGCATCTTCAAAGAATCCGACGGCTGGGTGCTGGTGGATTACAAGACCGACAATTTCAAAAATACCGTGGAGATGAAACGCTACAAAACTCAGCTGATGCTATATAAAGCCGCCTTTGAGCTTATTCTGGGCGAAAAGGTAAAGAGCAGCTACATCTATTCATTCAAGCTGGGTGAAGGTCTTGAATTTAAGCTTTAAGGCTGGAACTTACGCGGTTTTATAAGATCTCAAAGAAGCTTCCGAAAATGGGAGCTTCTTTTTGTTGTTAAAATTTATAAAAATCTCAATAAACTATTGAATAAGTTAGTGAAGTGTGGTATAATAGTAAATAATTAATTATATCCATAGTTATGAATCTAAAAATTAATAATTGCTCTTTTTCAATTAAGGAGTGTTTTTATGAATATGAATAGAACGATAAAAAATACAGTTCTGATAGAAAAACTCACCCTGTTCTTTGGCGGATTTCTGCTGTTTACAGATGTCTTCTTCCTGCTTGTCGCCATATGCACCGATATGCCGCTGATGCGATATGTGGTCTATGTCAAGCTTGTCATCAACACCACAAATATCTATCTTATCCTGAAGAAGCATTATCTCGTATCAACGGTGATAATATGCACGGTGATTCTGGGATTTATGATAGTCGGGCTGGTATGCGTCGGCACCGAAGCGGCATTCCAGCTGTTTGCACTGGGAATGCTGGCGTGCATAAGCTACAGCGGTTATCTTCACAACAGGGTTCTTAAAAAGGAACTTCCTTTTGTACTTATGCTTGCAATCCATGTGGCTGTTTATACGGGAGGTTACATATATGCCCGTACCCACGAACCTCTTTACGATATCCCTAAACTTGCCGTGGATATACTTATAGCCTTTAACTCAGCGGCAACTTTCGGCATCGTGCTGATCTACATGGTGCTTTTCCACAATGTAGCTATCCGATCCGAAGAAAAGCTTGAACAGATGGCGCTGATAGACAATCTGACGGGACTTTACAACCGTCATTTCCTGCTTACTTCCATGGAACATATGGAGGTAGGTTCTCCCGAAGACCGCTGGCTGGCTATCCTTGATATCGATGATTTCAAAAAAGTCAACGACACCTACGGGCACAATTGCGGTGACTATATCCTGAAACAGATATCGTATATCACAAAAAAGAACTGCAAGGATTGTATAGTATGCCGATGGGGCGGAGAGGAATTTATAATACTTTCCACTATCCGAAATAATGAAAAAGATATACTGGAATCATTGAGACAGAAAATATCTGAGGAAGAATTCAGTTTTGAAAACCACAAACTCCATGTTACAGTCACCATAGGTGCGACCCATTATGAAAGCGGACTTTCAAATGACGGCTGGATATCAAATTCCGATGAAAAACTGTATTACGGCAAGACACACGGCAAGGATCAGGTGGTTCTGTGACCCGTGACAAAAGCCGATTTGTTCATATAATCTCATTGACTAAAGCGGTACTATATGGTATAATTATGCTATCAAGTTCAAAATCGGAAAGGATAGTTTTTTATGACTTACAAAGAAGAATTTATCAAGTTCATGGTTGACAGCGGAGTGCTGACTTTCGGTGAGTTCACACTGAAAAGCGGCAGAAAAGCTCCCTACTTCATCAACTGCGGCAACTATAAGACAGGCGCACAGCTGGCTAAGCTGGGCGAGTACTATGCTGAGTGCATAAAGGATAACGATATCCCCGTTGAGACACTTTTCGGACCTGCATACAAGGGCATCCCTCTGGCAGTTTCCGCTGTTGTGGCACTCAGCAACAAGTTCGGCTATGATGTTTCCTACTGCTTCGACAGAAAGGAAGCAAAGGATCACGGCGAGGGCGGTATGTTCGTTGGTAAGAAGCTGACCGACGGCGAAAAGGTGGTCATCATTGACGATGTTATGACTTCTGGCAAGGCGCTGGGCGAATCCATGCCCAAGCTGAAGAGTGCGGCTGACGTTAACGTAACAGGCATGGTCATCACTGTTGACCGTATGGAAAAAGCACTTGATACCGACTTCTCCGCAGTTCAGCAGGCGTATAAGGACTACGGTGTGAAGGTATATTCCATCGTTAATATCAATGATATCATCAAGGCTATCGAGGACGGCGTTGTTGAAGGAAAGGAGTACCTCGATGCAATGCGCGCTTACCGTGCGCAGTATGGTGCGGAGTACTGATATGTTTGGAAACAGTAATTTTCTCGGTTTCGTGCTTCTGCGCGATGCCGAATGGGATCAGGAAGCTTTTTTCAGCAGGCTGAAAGAGAAGTGGGATATCGAACCCAAGGATCTTGAAAACAAGGATGATGAAAAGATCTTCGTATTCAACGCAGGGGATTATCTTGTTTCTCTCGCGTATTACCCGACACCTGTACCCGATGGCGAGGCTGAACAGAATGCGATATTCAATTTTCTCTGGCCCGATGCACAGCAGGAAGTTGCAAAGCATACCGCTCAGATCGTTGTGAGCGTATGCAATGGCATGAGTGTCATGGAACGTGCGAAGACCTTTGTAAAAGTCTGCGAAAGCTGTATCGATGACAATACCATAGGTATCTACACAAACGGCACGGTATATGCTCCCGCTTTCTATCGCCAGAATGCGGAGTTATTAAAATCAGATGCTCTGCCTCTGCTGGACTTTGTCTGGCTGGGTCTTGCCAACGATGCTGGAAAACTTCGCGGATATACCATGGGTATGGAAAACTTCAAGAAGCTGGAGATGGAGTTTTTGAATTACAGCGGAGAGCCCCACGAATTCCTCAGCTTTATGCTGGCTATAGTCAGCTATATCGTTGAAGGCGATGTGATACTGGATGACGGCGAAACCATCGGTTTTTCAGAGGATCAGAAGTTTAATATCACCCTTTCCGACGGCATCGAATTCAATGACAGGAAGACTCTCAAGATCGATTGTAAATTATGAGAACAGCACTTTGTAAACAGAATAGTTACATTTTGAAATCATTTGTAATATAAATGTAGCCATATGTAATAGCTTTGTTCTTGTAAAAATCGCCTGTTTGTTCTATAATATCTATTGTAGAACAAAGAAAGAAAAGAATGAACACTAAGAAATTACTCTTAGCTCGTTTCATCCTCTCCAAAATTTTTACACAAGCAGGAGGCAGTCAATAGACTGCCTTTTTGTTTTATAGTAAACTATATACGCAAAAAAATAAATCGGTCGGGATATGTTTCCCGACCGATATCTTTAGGCATCAAATGCCGCATTCTTCATAATCTTTCCACTTTTCGTAGTGCTCTTTTTCCTCGAAGTATCTGTATACGATATACGCTGTTGACCCTACGACCAGCAACAGTGCACTCATCAAACACCAGAATGATTTTTTCTCTGAACGTTTCTTTTCCATTGTTTGCACATCCTCTCTCTGAGTTTTTATTATTATACTACATTCACAAAGCAAAGTCAAGTATTTCACATACTTTTCAGCATAAAGTATATTTATTTGAGTAAAAGTGCAAAAATTCCTCAAGGCATATGCCGCTTTCGGTGATAAGTTCGGCGGGTCTTCTGCCGACGTAGCGGTAATGCCAGGGCTCGAAATCTATGCCCGTGATGTGCTCTTTCATTCGGGGATAGCGGAGTATGAAACCGAATTTTCCTGCATTCCGCGAGAGCCATTTTCCAGCGGCAGTTTTGTGAAAATTCGGGTCGATATCATCGGAACCGTAAGTCCCCAAATCCGCCGCAAGACCTGTGCCGTGTTCACTGCAGCCCGGCAGCGCAAGAGTTTTACCGGTCTCTGCCACTGCCGCTGTGTAATCAAGCCCGATGCTCATGTGGCGGTTTATCTCTTTTTCCCAGAGCATCTGCTGATAGTCATCGGAGCGGTAGCCCGATATGACTTCTATCCCTATGCCATCGGATTCAGCTTCCTCCAGAAGTTTTTCAAGCGCAAGAGCTGTCTTCTCCTCGAAAAGCTTTCCGCCTGCCTCGCGGAGTTTCAGGGTGTCAGCCCAGCCCGGGGGTATAGGTTCAAATTTGTTTATTAGTATCAGGTAGTCCATAAGCCCCTCCTGTTCTGGTATAGTATATTCGCGGGGCGGGGGAGTTGTTACGGCTAGGCATAAAACAGCCTGTCCCGAATATACATTTACCGAGGTGGTTTTATGGGACTTAAAACAGTTTGTCTAAGGGCATTGCTTTGCATATTCGCGGTGTTTGTGGTACCCATGTGCATTTTCCACGCTGCGAAACACTCCGATAGCATTACGGCGGTATGCGAGGGTGCATCGAAGCTTCTCGTGATCGAGCGAGGGCATGACCAAAATATGCGGTCGCATACGCTCCCAGCTGGGGCAGAGATATCATCACATAGCTACTGGGATATCGCCCTTGCACAGACCGAGAGTGAGCCTGCAAGAGTCAGCGCGGAGATACCCAGTCCTCTCCCTGCGGAAGATGTAAGCGGCATGATACCCTATCCCGAAGACCTCACCGACCATGACGGCGCTATTCAGAAATACACCTATCAGCGCAGTGATGAGCCACAGTTCTTCGATATATCCACAGGCGGTCAGGTGCGAAACTGCACCCTCTACGACAATGCCGAACTCCTTGAACTCAGCGGTGAGGGTCTGCCATTTGATACGGACTTTTCCGATGGTGAGCCTGTGGTGCTCATCTACCACACCCACGCCACCGAGAGCTTCGAGCTTACGGACAGGGACTGGTACGACAGCGATTTTTACGGCAAGACCACCGAGCGTGACAAGAACATAATCTCCGTGGGGGACAGGATATGCGAACAGCTGGACGCGGCGAGGATACCCTATATCCATGACACCCTTGTCCACGATTATCCCAGCTATGACGATGCCTATTATTCCAGCCGCGAGGCGGTGCAGAAGATACTGGCGGAGTACCCTTCGATAAAGGTGTGCCTTGATATCCACCGCGACGGCATCGAGCGAAATGACGGCACCCGTATAGCCCCCGTAGCCGAGATAGACGGCAGGGAAGCGGCGCAGATAATGATAATATCCTGTGCCGATGACGGTAGTGGGAATATTCCGAATTTCCGCGAGAATTTCAGTTTCGCCTGCGCGTTTCAGTCTGAAATAGAAAACCGCTTTCAGGGTCTGACCAGACCTGTGCTTTTCGACACAAGGTACTACAATCAAGACCTTTCAAGCGGTTCGTTACTTATTGAAGTCGGCAGTCACGGCAACACACTGGCACAGGCGCAGTATTCGGGGGAGCTGCTTGGTAAAGCCCTGGCGGGGCTGTTTAATGGGTAGGATATGTTATCCGGTCACTCTTTCAATTCAAAAGATATTTTAGGATCCCCCTTTTTTCTCAGGATGAAACCAGTGACAAACACTTTATCATCCAGGATATAGACAGTACAGTAAGGTGAAGCCAGCACTTTTTCAGGAAATTTTCGCCCGACACTTATAGTACATTCCCGTTCGCCTTTGTCACGAAATCTGATATTCAGCAAGGTGTGATTGGGTTTGCTGCTTATACCTCCAGAACGAACATTAACGCGTATCCTGCGGTAGGAGATCACTTCACCCTCTGTCTTTTTTCCGTTTTCAATGATTTTTTTCACGCGCTTTATTCTGTATGTCATGCTAAGACCCATGAGAAAAAATGGAACAAAAAAGCCTATTGGATAGTGCAGGTTTTTACTGAGAACTGTCCAGCCGTCTTTTTCAGTGCAGACAAATAAAGCGGAGATCAATATGAGGAACACCGTTGCAAAAAAGTATGCGCCTATCTCCGCAGCGTGACATCTGCGAAAGCTGAAATCATAGTCATCAAGCGGGTTATTTATGACGGTATATTTGGTGGGTCTTTTCATGGTGTTGCTCCTTTTCAGCGCACACATCGGTTATTCGTATGAACTTTATTTCATAATTTATTGCGCTTGATTGGATTATACCACGTTCAACATCACAAGTCAACGTAAAAAAGAAAATGCTCAAAAAGTCAAGACAAAATAAAAAATCTGTGTTATAATATGACCATAGTAACGTTACTGATATTTTTCGGGAGGTGTTCTCATGGCGGAGGATAATGAGAGATTTGAACACGGGTTCACGACATTTGTTGCGGCGCTGGATTATATCGAATCTCATCTGTGTGAGGATATCTCACAGGAGGATATTGCGGCTGCCTGCTTTGTATCCTTGTCCTCGCTGCAAAAAGTCTGGAAGTACTGCACCCATTTCAGCCTGAAAGACTACATCTCAAAGCGCAGGCTTACCCTTGCGGGACGGCTTCTGCTGACCGAGGAAGTCTCTGTCCTTGAAGCCGCCATGAGATTCGGCTACAACTCCCATGAGGTATTCACCCGTGCTTTCACAAAAGTGTGGGGGATAGCACCCTCGAAGTTCAAAAAACAATGGAAAGGTGACTGCGGGCTTTATCCGCCCCTGAACCCCGAATATATTGAAAGGAATGAGCGTATGAGAGTCAAGAAATATGATATCAGTGAGTTCTACGATTATTTGAGGTCGCAGGCAGGGACTTATGTTCTTTGCTTTGACATTCAGAACCTTATGGTGATAAACGATACCCTTGGCAGAGATGCGGGTGACAAGGCTATACTTGAAGCTTTCCGCAGGATAAACGAAGCCGCCGATGAAAACATGATATGCCTGCGTCTTGGGGGCGATGAATTTGCCATGATAACGGAAAGCGATGACACCGAAAAAGTAACTGCTATCGCAGAAAATGTGCTTTCCCAGAACGGCGGGAAAGTACCCTACAGCGGGGGAGAAGTCGGTGTATCGGTGAGATGCGGCGCTATCAGGATAGGGGAGCATCTGAAATATTCGGTGCTGTGTAATGATTTTAACGCTGTTATGGAAAAGGCAAGGTTTTCGGGCAGGATAGAGTTTATGTAAGTGAGCTTTCGGGCTTTTATATTGGCGGAGCGCAGTACGTTTTTGTACTGCGCTTTTTGCGTTCATAAAATATTTACATCTATTTGATATAATTATTCCATATCATGTCAGGTTTTTGAAAATTCACCCGACTAACGTAAGTGAAAGCTTTCAGAAAATCGGAGGTACTTATGAACGATACAGAATTGATCGGGATGCTGCAAAGCTCTCCGCAGAGTGGTATGGCGGCGCTGATCAAAAGATACAGCGGGTATGTATTCAAGATAGTTTATACAAAGCTGGGCGGTCTTTATACCGAGCAGGATATGGAAGAAGCCGTCAGCGATATCTTTCTGAGATTCTACCGCGCGGGCGAAAAGGACGGTTTTCGGATACGCTCACTGAGAGGTCTGCTTTCTCTTATTGCCGAGCGCCATTGTATAGATGTTCTGAAAGAACTGGGAGAGCCCGATACCACTATATTTATCCGAAAATACTTTTTCGGTCAGAGGTCTTCCGATATAGCAAGAGAAATGAAAATGAATGCGAACACAGTTGATAAGCGGATATCCCGGGGGCTTGTGAGACTGCGCAAAATGTTAGAGGAGGGAAAATGATGGAAGAACGTCTTAACAAGATAGCCGAGAATATGACAGAAGAACAGGCTGAAGTCTTTGAGGACAGCTTTTCAGACTTCGGCGCAGATTCGTCAATTTCGGAAGAACAGACCGACCGTATACTCTCCTCTTTCATGAGAAAGGCGGGATTTGATATGAACGAGACAAACAGTATTATTTCACAAAACAGAGACATAAAAGTGGAAGCAACGGGTGTTACCAAAGTAAGATCAAACGCAAGGATACAGTTGAAGCGAAGCGGCGCCATCGCGGCTTGTATTGCGCTGCTTGCAGCGGGTGGTTTGGTGTTCTCACTGAAGAACAATATCAAGAGTGCGAACAGAGAAAATTTCAGTTACTCGGAAAAGGCGGATAAAAAAAGTGATGATACAGGTCTGCAAAACCTAAAGAAAAATGTAGAACAAAATACAGGGATGATATTAAAATTACGCAAAGCCTATCCCGATTGTATGGTACAAAGGATAAATGATGACAGATATTTGATCTACAACCACGCCGTTAAAAATGGGGGATCGGTCGATGCCCGGCTGATGATATATGATGTTCCGTCAGATTCAGTCATCAATACTATAAATACTGAGCAGTACGTGCTGTTTGATATGCAGCCCGAAAATAAAATTGCAACGTATGCTTTTATCATAGATGACGAAAATAAGGTCAGAGAATATCTGGCAACGATCTATGATGACAGCGGAAATGTTCTGTATGAGTATGATCTCGATTTGAATAACATTGATCATGAACCCGGAAGAATCGGAGAGCAGATAATGCCTTATCCTTCTCCTGACGGTAAAACATTATGTTTCAAGTATATCTGGATGGAAAGCGCGGGAGAATATGATAATGTGCAGCATTCAATTCTGTATTATGTAAGATATGAAGATCAGAAAAACATTATAAAGCTTGCCGGGGATGAATCCAATTCTGTTCGACCTAAGATCTCAAATGATCTTCTGCTTCTTGCATATTCAGATGATGATGGAATAAACAGAGCCTATCTGTACAGTTTATCCGATATGTCATCATCGTATGAGTTAAAGTGGTTAGAAACACTCAGTGAAGAAAAGTTTGAACAGCCAGGCAGATTTTCAGCAAACGGCAATTCTATCATCTTTATTGGGGAAGAGGACAATAAACTTAATATATTAAAGCCGGATGAAAACGGAGATATCAAGGTCGGAGATAAGTGCTGCTCAATTTTCGAGTATGATCTTTTTGATGAAGTAAAAGACGATAAGGCTTTTGCCTGCGTAACACAGGACGGTAAATATGCAGCAGCTGCCTGCATCACCGAAGATAACAAGATGATATCCACTCTGTATGAGATCAATGATGACGGGATCAACGAGCTGAAAACTATTGAAAAGGAACTTGAAGATACTGAATTCAGCTGCTTCGCATATGATTCCTTTGAGGATGATGTAAACTTAGGTTTCGATAGTAAAAAGGGTGTACTGACTTTGATACGCGTAAGACCTGAGGAAAAAGATCTGTACAATAATGAGGGTAACTGTGAAGTAAGAACTGATACAATAAACTTCTTTTAGTGATGCTTACCAAAATGTTTCTCCCGCATATAAAAAGTCCTCTGTCTGAAACAACAGACAGAGGGCTTTTTGCCTTATTTCTTTTTCTTCTTACCCAGCTTCATCGTCCAGTTGATAACAATGAAAAGTGCAACGATCAGAGTAATGAGTATTATTGCCAGAGCGGGATTCAGCAGCTTTTTGTACCTGTCCTCGGTGCTTTCGCCGGTGCGGGAGCTGTTGTCATTTTTATCTCCGTTTTCGCCCTTGGAGCGGATTACCTTTACAGTATAGGTATTCACCGTGCCGTCCTCGGCGGTGACGGTGGCGGTGATTATATTCTCGCCGTAATCAAGTTCTCCGCCTCCTGAGATAGTTACCATATCGGAAAATGCTGCCGCTGTTGCGTTGAGTTCAGCGGTCTCGCAGGAACTGTCAGCGTTGACGATATACTCGAAAGTATCGTAGGAAAATTCCGGGGAGAGTTCACCTGCGGTGCAGGTCAGCCCGATGAGGTAGCCCTGTACTACAGGCTGTTGTACCTGAGGTTCTTCGGTTATGTTGGTAGTATCATCGGTTGATTCAGATGCGGTCGAATCAGTAGGTACATTTTCGTATGTGCTGGCATCGTCAGGTACATCGGCGCTGTCATTCGTATCGGGAGTATCTTCGACTGCGGCATCAACATGGACGCTTGCGCTTGATGCGGGCTGTTCAAGTACCGAGCCGTCGGTCGAAAAAACATAGCCGTTGGTCAGGGTAAGGGCGCTGTCGCCCTCGTCTATGGCTGTGAAATTCAGCACACAGTCAATCACACCGCTGTCCTCACCGGGGAAGCTGTACAAGGTTATTAGTCCGCCGCCGCCCCATGCGTCGCCGCCGGTAAATTCGATAACGCTGTCATCGTATTCCAGTGACGAATTAAGATAGCCTATGTCGCTGTCGGATTCTATCCTTACGGTGACGGTGAAATTTTCACCCACCGCGGGTGTGCTGTTTACGGATATTGTATCGGTGGTATCAGCATATGCTGTCAGCTGCATCAGTGCGGCGGCAGCAATTGCGATGCCTAAAGCTGATATCTTCATTTTATTATCTCCTTTGCGGGAATTTTGACAACCCTATTATACACCATCACGGCGCCGCGGTCAACTGTTTTCAAAGTCTTTCATCATATTTTCAAAAAAGCTTATAGTGTCGGTAAGACCCGAACGGTTATAACGGTTGAGCCCATAAAGACATTCGCTGTCGTTCTTTATTATGTAGTTGGGCTTTTCTTCCACGCCCAGGGTGGCTTCAAAACTAAGAGCTTTCATGGTCTCCTCGGCTTCATCGCAGTAAAATCCGTAGGGGTAGGTAAATACGTTTGGTCTGAAACCGCAGTTGGTCTCAAACAGCTTTTGCAGACCGTCTATATCGCATATCAGGGCGTGTCGGTAATCGTCAGCGGATTCGCCCTCTTTTTTGAGTATGCCACGCCTTTCGCCGAGACTGTGCATTGAACAGCTGTGGTTGCAGAATTCGTATCTGCCGCTTTCACGCATTTCGGTGATGTCTTTCCAGCTGAGGTATGAGTACAGCGCTGACTGCTTTTCTCCGCTCTCCGATGCGTTTATCGTATAATCTCCAACAGCGGATATTGTCGCCTTGTAATCTTCTTTTTTCAGCAGCCCGTAAAGGTATTCGCGGTTGTTGTAAAAGCCGTCATCGAATGTCAAGATTATTGGCTTGTCAGGAAGTTCGCCGCCGTAGTTTACATAATTTATCAGGTCGTTTACGAATACGGGTGTAAAGTCTTTCTCCTTGAGATATTCTATGTCGCTTTCTATCTGGTCAAGACTGACCACGTATTCACCAAGGCAGTCATCATCAAGAGTTATGCTGTGATACATTATTATAGGGACTGGAACGCCGTTTTTCTGAGGTTTTTCGGGCCTGGTCTCCTGTGCAGCGAATGTGCTGGTTATTCCGGCACCCACGGCGATCACCGCAGGGAGCAGTATTGTCAGCAGTAATTTGTTCAGCTTTATCGTTTTGAACATTGTATCTCCTCCATGTCAACTGTTATATTTACAGCTTTTTTTAGTATATATGCCGTATCTGCAAAAAAAATTCAAAAAAAGCCGAATATAGGCTTGAAAAAATTGTGCAAATATGATATACTCTAAATATGTTGAAATGGTAAATTAAGCATTTTGATAAATTATTTAACGGGAGGATCCAGATATGAAGACGATCGGTACTAAACTGATGCTGATAATGTTTGTTGTGGCATTGATAATCATATCCGTTCTCGATGCTGTTGCGATAACCGCCATCAGCAAGACCACCAAGGATTCGGTGATGAGTTCTGCGGAACCCCTTTCGGTACAGGGCGTTAAGAACTTTGATAACTCCGTTCAGCAGTATATCACAGATATGTCCAGGTCTGTAAGATCATCCGATTTCAGCCAGGCTGCAGGTGAAGCGGGTATGGTAGAAGTCATAAAGAACGGTTTTCCCGAAAATGTCAGGGATAATATAACCTGTGCCATAATGGGCGCTGAGGGTCAGACTTTATTTTCCACCAATTCGGGGCTCACCGATATTATATCAAGGGAAGATATTGCTAATGCTGTGGGCTCCAATGAGACCCGCATCAGTGATCTTTATGTTGTTGACGGCGCTAACGGAAAGCAGCAGTACTTCTATATTCTCCAGTCAGCTTTCAGGGACGGCAAATATATAGTTGCAGCTTCCGTTATAGATACCTCTTCGCTGTATGATATTTTCTCCGCTTCGGAGATCGGTCACGAGGGTTTTGTTTGCCTTGTGGACAAGAACGGCAATATACTGATGCATACCGACAAGTCCGTGGGTCTGAAGCGTTTTAACCCTATAAAGGAAGAGGGCAATAACGAAGAATACAAATCTTTTGCCGAAGCTTTGAGACCTGTTTTAGCCGGCAGTGAGGATTCGGGCGAGTTCAAGCTTGATAACAAGAACTATGTTTTCGGCTCCTGTAATTCTGCTTATTTTGATTCAATAATGATCTACGCACTGACACCCGGCGATTTCATCGGCACTTCTACTGGTATGTTCAGGACCATCCTTATATGCGGCATAATACTTCTGCTGCTGACGGTATTTTCATCAATGTTCTTCTCCAGACGTCTTTCAAAGCCTATAGTATCCGCGACTGCTCGTATCCGTGAGCTTGCACAGGGCAATCTTTCCGCACCTGTTGACGTATGGTACTCAAAGGATGAGCTGGGTGTGCTGACAAGCTCGCTTGAAGAGACCATCGTATGTCTGAGACAGTACATCAACCTGATAACAGTTGCCCTCAACCAGATATCCGACGGCAACCTGTGCCACCGCATGGAGGGTACTTTCAAGGGCGATTTCCAGCAGATAAAGACCACATTCAACGATATCCTGAATTCACTTTCGGACACGTTCGCATCAATAAATACCGCCGCTGAACAGGTTAACACCGGCGCTGTACAGGTGTCCAACTCGGCGCAGTCAGTGTCACAGGGTTCAACTCAGCAGGCATCTGCGATAGAGGAGCTTTCAGTTACCCTGAAAGACGTTTCAAAGCAGGTAGAGCAGAACGCCAACGACGCGAAGAACGCAGACACCATCGTTACAAGAAATGCGGAAGCCATCGGCTCATGCAATGAAGATATGACCAGTATGCTGGGTGCTATCAACGAGATAAGGATATCCTCGGAACAGATATCCAAGATAATCAAAGTAATTGACGAGATAGCTTTCCAGACCAATATCCTCGCGCTGAATGCGGCGGTTGAAGCTGCCCGCGAGGGTTCAAAGGGCTTCGGCGTTGTAGCCGATGAAGTCAGACGTCTTGCTTCACGTTCCGCTGAAGCGGCAAAGCAGACAGCTTCACTTATCGAGAATTCCTCGGCGGCAGTACAGAAGGGCTCGCAGATCGCTGAAAAGACTGCGGAATCCCTTGGTAGTATAGTTGAGGGTTCGGAAGAGATACAGACCCTTGTAAAGAACATCTCGGAAGCTTCGGAAGCTCAGACAGAAGCTATCGCCCAGATAAATACAGGTCTCGGACAGATATCCACTGTCGTTTCAGCGAATACCTCGGCTTCAGTGGGCACAGCATCAGCCAGTGAGGAGCTTTCCAGCCAGTCGCTGATACTCAAGAACATGATAGCAAGGTTCAAGCTTGGCGAGGAACCAAAGGCTTCCAGCGGTATCTCAAAGTACGATTACGCTGTTCCCGAGGAAAATTCCTCGATACTCAAAAACCGAGTTATGCAGCTGACAGGCATGGATCTTGACGATGATGACGATCAGGCATTTTTAGACGATCTTGATGATAAATACTGACGAAGATAACAGAAAGGATATGATCAGTTATGAAGAGAAGGATAGGTATACTCACAAGCGGCGGCGACTGTCCGGGACTTAACGCAACTATCAGAGGTGTTGCCAAGGCTTGTTATGAAAAATTCGGCGACGACGTTGAGATAATCGGTATACACGATGGTTATTTTGGTCTGATAAACGGTCTCTGCAAAGAGATGAACCAGTCGGATTTTTCGGGCATACTCACCACGGGCGGAACTATCTTCGGCACAAAGAGAACACCTTTCAAGATGATGCAGGTAATTGAAGACGATAAGGTGGATAAGGTAAAGGCGATGAAAGCAACATACAAAAAGCAGAAGCTGGATTGTCTGCTGACACTGGGCGGAAACGGTACTCACAAGACTGCCAATCTGCTGAGTTCAGAAGGTCTTAACGTTATCGGTCTGCCCAAGACCATCGATAACGATATCTGGGGCACCAGCGTTACTTTCGGCTTCCATACCGCTGTTGATACCGCCACCGATGTTATCGACAGACTGCACTCCACTGCGAACTCTCACGGACGTATCCTTGTAGCTGAAATAATGGGCAATAAGGCTGGCTGGCTGACCCTCTATTCGGGCATTGCAGGCGGTGCTGATATGATCGTCATCCCTGAGATACCCTACGATATAGAAAAGCTTGCGGCTGCCTGCGAGCGCCGTGATTCCAAGGGATTCTCCATCATGGCAGTAGCTGAGGGCGCTTTCGATAAGGAAGAAGCCAAGATGAAGAAAAAGGAGCGTGCTAAACTCCGTGCTGAGCAGGGCATTACCACCGCTACCGCCCGCATAGCAAAGCAGATAGAGCAGATGACAGGCAGAGAGACAAGAGTATGTATCCCCGGTCATATGCTCCGCGGCGGAAGTCCTTCGGCTTATGACCGAGTTCTTGCCACAAAGTTCGGTGTACACGCGGCAGAGCTTGTTGCAAAGGAAAAGTATGGCTATGCTGTTGCGATGATAAAGGAAGTTGTATCGGAGAATAAGCTGGAAGACGTTGCAGGAAAGACGAAATTCGTGCCTGAGGACGACCAGATGGTGAAGTACGCAAAGGCATTGGGCGTTTCGTTTGGAGATAAATAATTGAACGTTGTGGAGCAAATTGAATAGCGTATAGCTGCTCAGTTGGATAAGGAGTGATATTATATTATGGAAGATAATATGGCTGTTATTGCAGTCGCAGGTTGTATTGCCGTTATACAAATCGTTCTAATTTTTACTATCTTGCAGATAAGCAATAAGCTAAGCGAGCTTATTGAAATTGCAGAAAAGCAGCAGGAAATTATCGAACGACAACAGGAAACGCTTAAAAAGCTTGATAAAAGTGTATTTGAGTTACCAGGCAAACTCCCGCGTCCTGCTGTTCAATCAACATATAATCCTAACAAGCATTATTAAATAAGGCACAAAGTGACGCGGCAACCGTGCTGTAAATAGCACAGCATACTAATGTCCATATAGGGCGCGGTAATATCAAAAACAAGAGCGTATGCAAACCTATTGCATACGCTCAAACTAAGTCCGTAAATATTGCCGCGCCTATTTGGTCGGAAGATTGCTTTGCTATTTATTGTTTTGTTGCAGCGTCACTTTTGCGCCTTGACCGAGAGGCTCTGCCTCTCGAGCTCTCCGCAAGCCTTTCGCGAAAGGCTTGAGCCAAAGCTCTCTTCTTTGGCAGTTTACGCCAGTTTGCCTTTTCTCATTCCGCAAATAATTTATGGAGGATAAACATGAACGAAGTAATTGAAAGATTTCTAAAATACGTAAAGATAGATACCCAATCCGATGAGGATGCGCAGATCCAGCCCAGCACTGCCAAGCAGTTCGACCTGGCAAGGCTGCTGTATCAGGAACTTACCGATATGGGTGCGAAGAATGTGTATCTTGACGAAGCGCATTGTTACGTATACGCAAGGATACCAGCCAATGACGGTGGTATGCGGTCGCATACGCTGGGATTCATCGCTCATATGGACACCTCACCCGAAGCATCGGGCGCAAACGTAAATCCCCGCATCATCGAGAACTATGACGGCGAAGATATCACCCTGAACGCAGAGCAGGATATAGTTTTGAAGACATCGGTCTTCCCTGAAATAAAGGATTATATCGGGCAGTCGCTTATCGTCACCGATGGCACAACTTTGCTCGGCGCTGACGACAAGGCGGGTGTTGCGGAGATAATGACCATGTCTCACCGTCTGCTTACAGACGACAGCATCAAGCACGGCGAGATAGCCATAGCTTTTACACCCGATGAAGAGATAGGCGCTGGTACTGACAATTTCGACCTTAAAAGGTTCGGCGCGGATTACGCCTACACCGTTGACGGCGGCGGCATCGGTGAGCTTGAATTTGAAACTTTCAACGCCGCATCTGCTGATATCACCGTGCGGGGCGTGAACGTGCATACGGGCGAAGCCAAGAACAAGATGGTCAACGCGGCACGAATCGCGGCGGAGTTTGACAGCCTTCTTCCCCCTGAGCAGAAGCCCGAATTCACCGAGGGCAGGGAAGGTTTCTTCCACCTTATGAACATCGAGGGAAGCACCGAGAGCGCCACACTTTCATACCTTATCCGCGACCATGACAGGGCTAAGTTTGAAGCCAAAAAAGACCTGATAGCCAAGCTTGCGGATATCCTGAATCTGAGATACGGCGAAGGTACAGTCACCGCCGAGGTCAAGGACACATACTACAATATGCGCGAGAAGATAGACCCCGATTTCATGTTCCTTGTGGAGAATGTTTCCGACTGCATGAAAAAGCTGGGTATCGAGCCCAGGATACAGCCTATCCGCGGCGGCACGGACGGTTCAAGCCTTTCATTCAAAGGTCTGCCCTGCCCGAATATTTGCACAGGCGGTCACAACTACCACGGCAGATACGAGTACTGCTGTGTTGAGTCCATGGAAAAGATATGCGACCTGCTTGTAATGCTGACTGAAACTTTGTAAGCGAAAAAGGCACTTCCCGCAACAGGGAAGTGCCTTTGATACTATCATGAACTTATTCGGGATCATACTCAAACTTCGGCATGGGCAGAAGCTTGTGGAGGTTTCTAGCGTGCATACCGTCGATGCGGGCTTTCAGTTCGGGCTTATCGGAAAGGTCGGTCTCCTTTCTGATATAGCTGTCAAGCTCGGCATAGGTGAAACCGAGATTATCCTCGTCGGTCTTTCCGCAAAGACCGTCGATAGGCGTTTTGTGAGTAAGCTCGTAGGGGAGACCCAGCTCGTCGCCCACAGCAATAACTTCGCGAACGCAAAGCTCGGAGAGGGGGCTGAAATCGCCAGCGGCATCACCGAATTTTGTAGAATATCCCACCCAGTCCTCAGACATATTGCAGGTGTTAACCACACGTCCGCCCACACAGGCAGCAACTGCGTAAAGGGTGGTCATTCTTATTCTCGGGGGAGTATTCACCCTTGCCTGTTCGGAGATATCAAGAGCGTTGCCCAGCTCACCAAGAAGAGCCGAAACTGTGCTGCCCACATTTATCTCATAGCTTTTGATACCCAGATGTGCCACCAGCTTTTTGCTGCAGTCAATATCGAACTGCTCGCCCTGGGGCATCAGCACGCCGATGACCCTGTCCTTGCCCAGTGCTTCAACGCAAAGCGCCGCAGCTACGGAGCTGTCCTTTCCGCCGGAAATGCCGATGACAGCATTTGTGGTGGGTGTAGCGTTTGCCTCAAAATACTCTCTTATCCATCTGATAACGTCTTCCTTGACCTTTTTTGCATCGAAATTGCTCATTGTCTAAGCTCCTCCCTTATCTTCATAAGTATTATCCCAAGGCGGTTCTCGCCTTGTCCGTTGACTTTTCCCCATATCCTGTCGCCCCAGCTGTTGCCCTCAACAAGCTCTTCATCCCCTGTGGCTGACAGCTTGCGGGCAAGGTCGTCATTCTGGGTGAATTTTGCCTTGCATATCTCGTACATCAGATCTGTCTTAACGTCTTCCCAGTCCGCCCGCAGGCTGACTTTTCTGCCTGCCTTTTTAGCAGCATCGGGGTCAAGCAATGCAAATCTCCTGCGCTCATCCTCGTCAAGAGTTTTCATCGCCTGAAATGCGGCTTCGTTGTTAAGATAGGTGATGCCATCATAAGTTACTTTGCTTTCGTAAAAATTGCTCAGGAAAAAATATTCATCTGTGAATCTATCGATCATACCGACACCTCTTTATCGGGTCACGCCTTTCGGTAAAGTCTCGATGTCCTGTGTGCCGCGGCTTCATCGAAAAGCTCTGTTTCCGCGAGCTTGCCTATCACTTTTTTTCTGAATCCCTGGGGGGAAAGATGTATCCCCGTGATGGCTTCATATGGCTGCTGGAGATCTGATATGGTGAAGTATTCGGGCATAAGTCCGAATATCATATCGTGATTTATCACCTCGTCACGCAGTTTCAGGAATGCGTCAAGTATCATTTCGCCGTGGTCGAATGCCAGTTTATCCGACCGCATACCTCCGCATGAATACTCGTATACAACCTCGCCGTCATCGTGAAGTTTCAGCGTAAGACCGTCTTCGGTATTGGTGGCTTCAAGGTCGAGCCAGTGGGCTGATTCAGCATCAGAGCCCGCCGCCGTGGAAAGTTCCACAGTGTTGGTCAGGGCGATGAAACAGCAGGAAATTATCCAGCCGCGGGGGTCTCGCTGTGGCTTGCTGTATACCCCTAGGTTTATCAGCTTGGGTTCGTTGACCCCGGCTTCTTCTTTAAGCTCTCTTATAGCGGCTTCCTCGATGGTCTCGCCCTTTCGCAGAAATCCGCCAGGCAGGGAATAGCTGCCCATGAACGGTTCTTCGCCGCGCCTTACCAGCAGAAGTTTCAGCTTTTTCGTGTCGAGGGTTTTCTTGTCCGCCGACTTGATACTGTCGATACCGAAGACCACAGCGTCTGCCGCCACTGATGGTCTGTCATAATTTTCAAGTGAATACAGGTCGCTCACCTCTCATTGTAACAAAAAGATACTAACTATTGGTTTATTACAATATACCACTTTTGCAGAGAAGTGTCAATATAAATATATTATGATATATAATTAAATTGCTTATCAGAGCAGATCTCCGCCTGTTTTGCTTTTGTACATCTCGTAAAGGCTCTTGTTCTGGTCGGCGGGATTGATATCAACGTCCTTGGCGTTGGCTTTCCAGCTGTTGTCATCGGGCAGTATACTGTAGGCGATGTTGTGCTGTATCCACTCGTAAGCCATATCCTCGGGTTCGCGGTAGCTTTCGCCGTCACTGCCGTGGATGGGGTGGATATCAGCCAGCGCACCGCATATAATAATCATATCCGCCTCGCAGGTGATCTTGTATGAATCAATTATCTTCCAGTTGTCGGGGGAGTATATTGCATTGTAGACCTCTCCGCCGTAAACAAAAGTGTAATTTGACTCCCAGCCGTCAACATCGGTAAGCTGCAATTCCTCGGCACTTGTCAGCAGAGCGGTCTCTTCCGCGGCTTCCTCGTTCATTTCGGTTATGACTTCCACAGTGTGTTCGGCAGATGAACTTTCATCTGCGGGAATTTCTTCTGCTTCTGAAATAACTTCCGTCGTGCTTTCGGCAGAAGTTTCAGTTTCAGTCACAGATGAATTTACAGCTTTATCTGAACTCACGTCACTTTTAGATACACCATCCCCGCAGGATGTAAGCAAACAACAGACAAAAGCCAAAAACAAAATTCTCTTTTTCATTCTTATCTCCTTAAATAAAATGAATAATGAACAAAAGGCGTCTCCAAAAAACTCATCGCCAAAGGCGATACCTTAATTATCCATTATTCATTATTTGTTATTTATTATTTATAGAGCCTGCGTTACTGCGCTTCTGATTCGTCTTCGTATTTTACGGGCTCGGTGGTAAGTCCCGGGTCGTTGGTCTCTTCACAGCGTGTGGTTATATCATCGACTATGCGCTGGTATATCTCAAAGTACTGGTCATAGTATTTCTGTGCCTCGTCCTTGCTGAGCCCCATGGTATCCTGTGGTATACGTATAGACATATACACATCATTTGGCATAAGCTCGTATTTAAGTTCCTCAGCCATTATCTTGGAATTGAAGCTGAAGCCTTGTTCGTCGATGTACTTGTTATCAGGGAAATCTTTGTCAAGGTCGGTCTTCATTACCGACATGAACTCGTCAGATGTGTGGGAATCGGTAATTACTATCATGCCCTCGCCTGTCTGTATCTCCGCAAGGAATTTCTGGGAATAGGTGTTTTTGGTCACCGCATCGATATCCTTGCTTATGGGTATCACTATGACTCCCACATGAACATAGCCGTTGCCGTCGATATCATCGGTGTACTTTTCAAAAAACTCCTCAAGTTCTTCGGTGCGAAGGCTGAGGTCGTTGTCTGTGATGACCATGATGCTGATATCGTCGCGCTTTCTTGTAGATTCGGAGTAGATCAGATAGCCCAATACCACCAGTGTGATAAATGAGAAGATCACGATAAATTTGTAGTGATACCAGAAATTTGCCACCGCCGCCATGCCGTGAGGCTTTTCATAAGCTTCGTCTTTCTTGGTAAACTCCGAATCCTCTTCGGATGTCAAGCCCGATTTCATTTTCAGCAGCTCGCGGCGCTCTTCCTCTATCTGGCGGCTGCGCTCTTTTTCTGCTTCACGCTGACGCTTTTCGCGGGCGGCTTCTTCTGCCGCGGCTTTTTCCTCTGCCTGCTGTTTTTTCAGCATTTCTTCCTCGGCGAGTTTTTTCTCGTACTCGAAATCCTCAGCGTCTACGTTCATATCTTCTATATTTAAATTCTTTTTTGACATTTTGCACTGACCTTTCAATAAAAAGATATCTGACTATCCATTTACCACACCACTTAAAATGCCGTATCAACAGGGATATATTATGTTGACGTTATATTCCTCTGTTCGCTGTTAAGTCAGGTGTGTCAGCGGGATAACCATAAAAAATATACATTAATTATAACCGAGAGTTATTGACTTGATATTAATTAATCATGAACTTAAAAACTCTCACAGAATTTTCACCCTATGTCCTGAAAAGGCTAATTTTTCATGGGTTGACAAATATGTACATAGATGTTATAATGTATGCGTGTAAATGGTTTTATTTGTCCGCCGACAAAAATATACATAACTCTCGTCGGACAAGCTTTATAATAGCTTAATAAACGGAGAAGATAAGCGAAAGGATAGAGGCTAAGTGAACTTAAAGAGTTTGGTGCGCGTCTTGTCTGTGTGGACTGCTGCTTTATCAGCGGCGGCTC
The DNA here is from genome assembly GCF_900112155.1 of Hominimerdicola alba. GTDB lineage: Bacteria > Bacillota > Clostridia > Oscillospirales > Ruminococcaceae > Hominimerdicola > Hominimerdicola alba_D. The sequence goes on from NZ_FOKQ01000028.1 coordinate 52,926, forward strand.
TGCTTATGTCGGGACGTTTTATGCTCACCGCAAGTGCCTATGATTACAGCGTAATAAGCGGCAGTCATGCTTCGGGCGCAAATATAAGCGGATATGATTCCGCCATAGCGGTCAGCGTTACCGACCTTGGCGCAGACCCCACAGGTAAAAAGGATTCGTCTGCCGCTATACAAAAAGCACTTGACTATGCTAAAACAAAGGGCAGCAGCTCGGTACAGGTAAAGGTCATAGTACCCGAGGGCACGTACAGCATACGCAAAGGACTGTACGTAAGCTCCAATACATGGCTTTATCTTGATAATGCCACCCTGAGAAAGGATTTTTCGGGCGGCGTGCTTCTGATGAACAATACCGACGGCTGCGGCGGTTTCGACGGTGCGGAGAATATCATTATCGAGGGCGGCTGCCTTGACGGAAATACCGGGGGCGGCAGCGTGAAGGCTTTTTCTGCCATACGTATGGGTCATCTTCATGATCTATGGGTAAAGAACGTCGAATTCAAGGACAACTATAACTGCCATATGCTGGAGCTGGGCGGCATCAAGAATGTCACCATCGAGGGCTGCAGCTTCCATGAGTACTACGGACAGAAGTACAAGGAGGCTATACAGTTCGATGTCCTCAATAATGCCAACCTTTTCGACGGCTACGCACCTTTTGATGATACTCCATGCGATAACGTGATCATACAGAATAACAGCTTCTACGACCTTATGAGAGGTATGGGTTCTCATTCCGCCACGGTTGGAAAGTACTATACCAATTTCTATATCGCGGGCAATACTTTCAGTAATATATACGATACCGCCATCATCATGCAGAATTACCGCTGCTGTTCCATCGAGAACAACAGTATGACAGGTGTGGGCTGCGGTATTGATTTCAAAAACATGACTTATCTGGAATATTCCGGATATAATACACCTGTGGCAGGCTATGACGGCGTTTATGACAGGATAAACGATTTTTCTGATATCGTTATAAACAACAACACCATCAGCGCAAATGCAACAGGCTACTGCGATAAGCCTTTCGGCATAAGCCTCTATGGCAAGATGGTGCAGAACAGCAGTCTGCCTGACCACGACTACAAGGTCAGCGGAGTGCATATAAGCTCAAACAATATCACCAGTTCGGGATCGGCTGTTCAGATGAACGATGCGACCGGCGTTTTCGTGGATTCAAATGTCATCGGTACACCTACCGACGGCGAAAAGAGCGGAAGCAATCTGGTGAGCCTTAAATTCTCCAACGATGTCACCGTAAGCGGCAACAGCATCATCGGCAGTTCAGCTGACGCTATAGCAGTTTTAGGCGGCACCGGCGGGGTAGTCAAGAAGAATTCCTGTCTTTACAGCGCCGGCAGCGGTATCTCGGCGGATAAGAGCGCCGAGGTCACCATATCGGGCAATACCGTTGAAAATTCTTCCCAGAGCGGTATCTATATCGCGGGCAAAGCCAAAGCCGATGTCAGCAAAAACACTGTCAAGGCAAGCTACAGCGGCGTTGCAGTTGAGGGTGCTTCGGGCATACACGTAACCGATAACACGATAAACGGCTGTACCGAGTACGGCATATTTGCAGGTGATGGTTCCAGCGCTTATGTTAATGCCAATACTTTTGTAGAAAATAAAGGCGTAAACTATAAAGGCGGCGTATACGCTATGCCTGTGACCTCTTTTGCGGCTGACGGCGTTTACGGCGACCATGTTCAGCTCTCATGGAAGAGCAAAGGCGGCTCCGACGGCTTCTCCATAAAGCGCAGACTTGCAGGCAGCGAGGAAGATTTCACCGAGGTAGCACAGGTGTCAACACCATCGTTCTCCGATGAATCTCTGCCACAGAACACCATGTTTGAGTACAGGATAGACTCTCTGCTTGACACAGGTGATGCAGTTACCGAGAGCAGTTCAAAGGTGCTGAATGTAAGAACAAAGGCTTCACTCAGCGCTTGTACATGCGATATAAGACCTGTTTATAAGTTCACCGGCAGGCACATCGAGCCAGATATAAACGTGACTCTTCGAGGAACGAAGCTTGTGCGCGGTGTTGATTACATCATCAAGTACTACAACAATATCTCTGCCGGCACAGCCACAATTTCGGTTACGGGCTGCGGAAATTATTACGGATTTAAGGAATTCGACTTTGTGATAAGTCTTTCGGGCGGATATGTTCTTCCTGAAAAGGCATCGGACGCTGTTAATTTTGCAGGTGACAGCATTGAACGTTATGAAGTTCTTGCTTTTACACCCGACAGCATGCCGAAGTTCACAGCACCTATAGCAAACCATGATAGTGACAGACCTTTGGTTGCGGATATAAATTCAGCGAAGAATACTGATGAGCTGAGGATAGTATCCAGAAGAATGGCAAATTCGGCTGTAATGCCTTGTTTTGATGCGTGGTATTAAAATAGCTAACTAGAGGAAAACTGCCAAGGAGGGGAGCTTTATCTGACTAGCGCTAAAGAAGTAATCTATTCATACCGAAATAATTGATACAGACGATATACAGCGGATCAACAGCCACATCTTCGGATGTGGCTGTTTAGATGTAACCTAAAACGCAAGGCTAATTAGTGGTTATGATTAAAGTAATTTGGATTTTGTTTTCTTGATAAAAATTTCTATTATTTATAAACATTGCATAGCTCAACTCAATTCTACCAGAAAATTGCGTGATAATTTGACAATTCAAAAAATTTAGTATGATTTTAGCTTGACAATTAAGTTGTCATTTGCTATACTATTAACCAATGAAGTGCTTCATATAATTCTCATACTGGTGTTAAAAAGTGATCACCAGTTTATAACACTATAAAACTATAGCAAAACAACGGAGGATATTATAATGAATATCGTAAAAAGGATTAAAGCATTTGGTGTTGCTGTATTAATGATGACTTCTATCTCAACTATATCGGCTATGGGTGCATCTTCATATGATAAAGAGAAGACAATATATAAAAACTATGGAGATATTGATATTGAAAAAGGAAGCTATTCAGGTGGGGATAGAATTTATTTACATGAATATTTCAGCTACAGCAACAAGACCAACACTGTAGAGGCTTATCTGAGTGGAACTGATTTGGATAATTATTATACTTTCAGGAGTGCATACAGAATAAATGGAAGAACCTATGACTCTACAAGTGGGAAAAACAAATCTGATGAGAGAGAAAAAAGTGAAAGGCAGGAAGAAAAGTGGTTTAGTTATGACAAAAAGGTTAAAGGCAAGAAGATGGCATGGGTTAACATGAGAGGATATACTTATGCCTGCAAAAATGGTGGCTGTACAAACAGAGCCGATCTCAAGCTTACAATGGGATAATAAGATTGTCTGAGAGAAAAAACGACTGACTACACAGGGATACGCATTTTAGCGAATCTGTTACATCAGATAAAGGAATCTCCTTCTTGACATAATTAGTCTCTCCTCAACAAGCCTCTAAAATCCATGGCATACCGGCTGGCGATATGAGAAGCGAATATTTATCACTATTTTCCAGAAGCGCAAAAGCATCGCCGCCAGGCGGTCGATGTTCATTGCGATAACGCTGAGAACTATCGATGCTCTTGTTGTGTCTTCTCTTTTTGTGAGCAGCAGACCAAGACCGAATTTGCGCTTTGCGAGACTGAACTTACGCTCCACTTCGATCCTGTCGGTATTATCTTTATATGCTGCCTTCTTTTCAGCCTTGCTGTCGGCGTAATTCTTCGGTCTTCCGAGTTTTTTGCCTGAAATACGTATGCCGTGACCGCT
>NZ_FOKQ01000032.1 GCF_900112155.1 Hominimerdicola alba
GAAGAATTACGCCGACAGCAAGGCTGAAAAGAAGGCAGCATATAAAGATAATACCGACAGGATCGAAGTGGAGCGTAAGTTCAGTCTCGCAAAGCGCAAATTCGGTCTTGGTCTGCTGCTCACAAAAAGAGAAGACACAACAAGAGCATCGATAGTTCTCAGCGTTATCGCAATGAACATCGACCGCCTGGCGGCGATGCTTTTGCGCTTCTGGAAAATAGTGATAAATATTCGCTTCTCATATCGCCAGCCGGTATGCCATGGATTTTAGAGGCTTGTTGAGGAGAGACTAATTACTATACGGAAGAAAACAAAATCTACGACGAATTAACTGACGCAGTCATAGAGACACCTGAAGAAACCGAATAAAAAAAAGAACAGCAAGCAGATACGTCAAATGACTTTTCTGTTTGCTGTTCTTTTTGGGCATAAAAAAGCCCCCAGTATTCCGGGGACTAATTAAACAAATTTAACCTTTCCCCTTGACTTTAGCAGAAAGTAAATTAATATCGGTAACATCAACTACACCGTCACCGTTGAGATCGGCAGCTGAAATATCATCAAGCAGCCTGATGCCTTTAACGTGAGCAACACAAAGAGTGATATCAGTAACATTTACCTTACCGTTACCGTTCACATCTCCTGGCAGGAACTCAACAACATCATAGACCTGACGCTCGGTCTCTTCAACAAGAACAGGCTTATCAAGAACAACTGTTGAATGTGTGCGTTCTGTCTCATCAACGATCACAGGAGAAGCGTATGCAGACACGGCTGCTGTACTAATACACATCATCGCTGCTGCAAGAGCTGTAAACTTTCTAACGATCACCTTATTCATTCTGCATACCTCCATTCATCATACATTCACGTCATTAATTCATTTAACAAAAGAAAAGTATTTAAAAAACCGCACCACGATTCATTCGCGATACGCTGACCTTCCTTACTATTGTCATAATACCACAACTCAAACAAAAAGTCAACAGTATAGTTCATTCTTTGTATCAATTTACATAAACCCATAATAATTAACGTGGTGTATTGTACATTACGCAAAACTCAATAATTATTTTCGGGTATAAAGTATATTAAAACTTGTTCAGTTTTTTTAGACAACAGCGTATTATTTAAGCGTAAATAGTATATAATGCACAAAGAACGGACAATTTAATTAAACAGATTAAAAATAGGTTTGGTCATTTAGTCAAAAAACACTTCCGATAAAACGGAAGTGTTTCAGAACTATATTTCAATAAGATACGCTCTGCAAGGCGCACCGTCACAGCCACCCAGATTTATTGGTGCAGCACTGAGTAAATACGAGCCTTCTGCAACACCTTGAAGACGAATTCCCTCAAGCAGGACAACGCCTGCACCCAACAGCACCAGATGAACTTCTTTTGGAGCATCTTCAGGACCGACAGTCTGGCTTTCGTTTCCTATGAGTTTAAGTCCTGCCGCAGCGAAAACCTTTGCTGCGGCAGCAGTAACTGTGCACTTTCCACCTATCAGGAGTCTTTCACAGGTTTCATCACAGCGATCCAACATCGTTTTCGCATCTTCTGCTGTAACATCGCCGTCATGATGGAAGACATAACATTTTCCTACAAATTTATCCAGAGAGATCTTATCAATAGTGATACCGTCGGCCAGAAAATGATAAGGAGCATCAACGTGCGTACCGTTATGTGCACAAAGCGAAAGTTCTGTAAGGTTACAGATATCTCCATTTTTAATGCTCATTGCTGTTTTTCTGACGGGTGGCTGATCTCCGGGGAAAACAGCACAGCTAAATAACTCCTGCGAGATGTCAATTATTCTTTTTTCCATATAAGACCTCCTATTAATCAAACGTGAACCAAATTCGACTGCTTTTGGACAATTTCCAGTTTAAGACAGGACTTTTTACAAACGAAGGCAAAATATCGTTTTCGCATAAAACTGCTTTATGCAAAAGATATAGGTTCAATAATTTCCGCGTCAAGTGATGATAAGCATTTCACACAGATGAAACACAATGTTAATATCTTGTAATAAAGATATGCGCACAAGAGCATCTGCCATTATTTTCCATCTAATTTTACAGTAATCGGTTAAAAATTGTTGTTTCTATAAATTCGATTGTGCAAAATCAACATACTTTAAATGCAAATCGTGAAAAGCGTAAAATATTGTATGAAATGTAGAAATAATCTATTAACAAATGTGATATATGACAATTAAAACCATCTATTTTCCATATATTTCCACTACTTTTTAACCGAAAAGGTTAAAGCCGAGAGATATACAAGCCTTGTTTGTGAATGATGTACAGGTTTCATATAATCCGACACCATATGATAATCATTTTTAAACAATAATAAATATAACGTTCATATTTTGCAGACAACTTCAAAACACGCCTTCACGAATTTATGGTAATTATAAACGATTAACTAGTAAATGTCAAGTACAAAGTTTTACCAAATAATATCGCAAAGTTCATAAAAAAATCTTGACGTCTCGCCGATTAGCTGTTATAATTTAAATGGAGATTTTTCTAGTAAAATCTGTGATCGTCCTGTACGAAAAAATGCTTTCTCAAACAACAGTCTGCACTTCAAAAAAATCAGACTTATCTGTTAAGGATTTTCTGATTCCACTAGGCCTGCAATTTATTTGATATTGCAAGGTCGCGTTCGTTCAAATTTTGTTCAAACCGTTTAACGATATACTACCATGAAGATCATTACTGCGATAATATGTCTCTACTGATTTGAACATTACTTAAACGTTTCAGGTGTAGTCTTTCATGGCAGGACATGTATTCACACCAAGTCTGAATACGTTTACAATCAAAATTCCTAAATCGGAATTTTATTTTCTTAAAAGACTTATCTTTTTAATTTCAGTATCGGGTCGTGCCGAAAACACCCGATAACTATTATATTTATATTTTTACTAAATATCGATCACGTGCTTAACAAGTTTCCGAATGTTACTAATTATTAGCCGCCCGGGGACTTAAGGAAGGAGATACGCTTGATGGCTAATGAAAATTTTACAATACTTGACGGTGAACTAATCTCTTACAGCGGTAACGATAAGATCGTTACTGTTCCAAACGGGGTGACAAGCATCAAGGAAGGTGCTTTCCTTGGCTGCGTTCATATAGAGGAAGTGAAACTGCCCGAAGGTCTTACTATAATTAAGCATAAAGCATTCTGGGGATGTGCACGCCTTAAAAGGATCAAACTGCCGAATACTCTCCGCACCATTGAATTCGGCGCTTTCAGAGAATGTGAATCTCTCCGTGAGATAACTATCCCCGATGGTGTGACTGTAATGGGTGATTCAGTTTTCCGCAGCTGCGATTCGCTTTCCAAGGTCTATCTTCCCGATTCCCTTACTGAACTCAGAACAAGCACTTTCTCCGAGTGTTTTCTTCTTAATGATATACGTCTTCCCGAAACCCTTGAAAGAATACCTGTAAGCTGCTTTCAAGGCTGCGCGTGCATGAAATCCATCACTATACCCGATAGCGTAAAAACCATCGGAAAAAGCGCATTCAGCGGTTGTACATCACTTGCTGACGTAAAGCTTCCATCAGGACTGAAAGTCATAGAAAAAAATTGTTTTGAGGACTGCCGCAAGCTTATGAAGCTTAATGTTCCAGATACCATTGAAGAAATCGGCGCGAACGCATTCTCAAAAAGCGGGCTGATGACTTACTGCTTCTCAGACTATCTTATCATGGGACACGTCCTTGTTCGCTACATGGGCAAGGATGAGAGTACTGCCGTTCCCGATGGTGTACGCGTTATCAGCGATCATGCTTTTGCATATAACGAAGAGTTAAAGAATGTAACAATCCCCGAAACTGTTACAGATATTCAGGATAATGCTTTTGAGCGTTGCCCTTTGCTGAAAAGTGTTACCCTGCCTTACAGTCTGAAAACTATCGGTGACGGAGTATTCTCGGAATGTGCTTCTCTTATCCATATTGAATTTCCACCCAACATTGAGCGTATCGGAAAAAAAGTATTTTCCGGCACAGGCTTTGAACAGCACAGCGATAAAGAAATGAATATCCTTTCCGGCAAGTATCTTATAAGCTACGGCGGTTCCGCAGAAGAATTGTCTATACCCGCAGGAGTCAAAGTCATAGCAGACGAAGCCTTTGTTGAATGCGGCGGAGTGAACGCTGTAACACTGCCATACGGTCTTAAAACAATTGGAAACGGTGCTTTTCGCTGGAGGAGCGAGCTGAAAAAGGTCACCATACCTTCTACAGTAAACTACATCGGAGAAAATGCCTTTGTTAACTGTCATGAGCCGGAGATAAACATTATCAGCCCTAATGGTCATCTGGGTGAAAATGGTTTTCCCGACGGAGCAAAGCTCAAGATCGTAGATGGAAGCAGAATACTGAACGTCAAGTTTACCTGGGCTGTCAAAGCTGGCGATTGTCCTGAAAGGCGTCTCTGGAATTTCGTCTGCAGCAAATCTTCAACAACATTTGCTATGCTTAATAAGCCCGAGTATAAGATTCCCTGTGCTATATGCTTCTATGATACATCTGACTACTGCAGTGACTATTTAAAAAGAAACATCGTTGAAGCTGTTTGCTATGCAACATCATACTATGATGATTCATTATTGGAACGTGTCCTTTCTTTCGGACTTCTAGATAATCTTCAGCTTCAGGAATGCATTAACTATGCGATCGAGCACAAGCTTACTGTGCAGCAGATGGAACTTATGCGCTACCGTTACGAATTTCTTGAGGGCAACGGCGTAGCTAATTGACAAACATATTTTAGTGAGTAGATAGCGAAGATTCTGCTTCTGTTATGACCTCAGCGTCTAAAATGCGCGGCACGCGGTCGACGCACTCATCGCTAATAAAAATACGAGCGTGGGCAATCACAAATGTCCACGCTCAAACTATTTTCGTATAATTATTGCCGTACCTGAAATCAATGGCGATAACTCGCTATTTTCTCGACCAATTGGAAGAAGGTAAACTAACCAGCTATCCACACAAAGCACAATTTGTCTTAGCATAAAAAGCAAAAATCCCCGAAGCACTTAAAATGCCTCGGGGCAAAACTATTATATTGATATCCGCTATGTAACGAACGCACTTTTTACATCAATAAATCGGAACATCAAAATTCTTGATCTTCTCAAAAAGTATATCGTCCTCGGATGGGATATCCGCTGCCATCTCTATCTCACTGCGGATACTCAGCATCTCACGGTCTGTGCTTGCGATGACCTCGGCACAGTCCCGGAGCCTGTCAACTATCTCCTGCTCGTTTTCAACTGCCTGCTTGTATTTCAGCTGATGTTCAAGGCTTGCCCAGAAATCCATAGCTATGGTTCGTATCTGGACTTCAACACGCATATCACGCTTCTCTTCTGCGAAGAATACAGGCACGCTGACTATCAGGTGAAGACTGCGGTAGCCGTTGGGCTTAGGTGAAGCGATGTAATCCTTGCGAGCGATGAGGGTTATATCATCCTGCTGGATAAGTGCATCGGCTATGGAATAAATATCATCGATGTACGCGCAAATTACTCTGACACCTGCAACATCGCTGAGGTTTTGCTCAATATTATCCGGTGTCATAGCAAGACCTTTGCGCTGAAGCTTTTCAGCGATGCTCGAGGTTCTTTTAAGACGGGTGCTGATAAACTCGATGGGATTGCGGCGATAACGCACATTGAATTCGGTGTTCAGCACATCGAACTTGGTCTTGACCTCTTTGATAGCACAGGTGTACATCATCATAAGCTCCTTGTACTCCACCATAGTGCCTATCAGCTGCTTTGTGTGACTGTATACCATCTCCACTTCGTCGGAACTGAGTGCAGGCAGTTCAAGTTCAGGTGAGTTTATCACCTCGGTGAACAGCTCATCGAATTTTTGCTCGCGGCCCATAACATACCTCCTGTTCTCAGCGTAAAAGTATTATACTTTCGCGCAGCTTTCGTTATTTTATCATAATACCATGCCTGTGGGTGAAAAATGCGTTATTTATCTGAATTATCTGTGAAAACTTTCCTTATTTTTCCACACCGAAGAACTCAGCGACCTTATCATTGAATTCTGGCTGCTCATATGCGCCGTGTCCGTAGGCTTCTGTCATGTAAAGCTCACAGCCGAGTTTTTCGGCGATTTCCTTTGAAGCTTCGGGCGAAACAATCCTGTCCTGCTTGTCACCTATGACCAATACGGGACATTTTATCTCTTCAAGCCTGTCATAAGTATCACAGGTCATACAGGCTTTCGTCATGCGCACAAAGGTCTGGGGATCTTTGGGACGTCCCGCCTTGACCAGCGCAGGCATTATCAGCTTAAATTTTTCAAACCTTTCAGGGGGATAATTATACTTCATGGTGCTGATAACAAGTCCGTCGATATCACCTTTTTCTGCCAGACTGACCCATTCATCCACAGCACCTCGTACAATGTCATTATTGCGTGAAAGGGTGACTCCCAGTACAAGCTTTTTCACAAGTTCAGGATGCTTTATGGCAAGATACTGAGCAGCCATACCGCCCTGAGATACGCCCATAACACAGGCATTTTTTAGCCCGATGGCATTCATAGCCGCAGCTATCTCATCACCGATATCCTCTGCAGTATAGTTCTCGGGGATAACCTTTCTGCGGTCAAAAATATAAACTCGGAACTTTTTGGTGAACTGCCTGTACATCACCGCCAGTGTAAATCCCGTACCCTTAACACGTTTCAGAGAAAGCCCCGGTATTATAACCATGACATCTCCCCCGCTGCCAAAAGCAACGTAGTCAATACTCATTCCATCGATTTCTAAAGTATCTTCCTTTACATTGTATAACATTTTCTGTCTCCTGTTTCTTTTATCTCTTTTTAAAATACTGTTGTTATGAACTTCATTATCATATTCACAAGTCCCATGAGGATATTCACCACATACAGCACACCTGCACCAAAGTTCAGCAGTACACCGATGGCACAGCCAACCGCTGAAAGCTTATATCCCGCGTCATGATCCTCTTTCACCGACTTTGCCGAGACCGCTGCGCCAACAATTATCAGCAGCATCATAACCGTGCTGACAAGCATGATATTCAGCTTAGTGCACAAAAGCACAAGCAGGATATTAATTATCCCGAATATGATACAGCCTTTCCATGACGGTTTAGCATTCTGCTCTTTCAAAATTATCTCACCTTTAAAACCTGTGCTGAAATAGCTAACAAAAAAGGCTGCCTAAAAATGGCAGCCGAAAATTTACCGTTCTACGGAGTAATACTTATTCAGCTTTGTTTTGAATATCTCCGTTACTATATCAGCAGTCACTATCGCTGCAACGACCGACACGAAAACGATAATAAATACTTTCAGACCCTTGCTCATAATGTTCCGCCTTCCTTTCTTTAGTCTGAGTAACAAATTTCTCACATATATTATACACTATTTTTTAGAGAATTTCAAGTACCTTTGCACAAATTATTACTTATATCCGCTTTGGCAGCTGACATTATGCTTTCAACATCTGCACCCCAAATATCAAGACCCTCTGCCTTGAACATTACACACTCCCCTATCCCGTAGAAATCACGGGCAAGGGCTTTAACGTACCCGAAGCCGTATTCTTCAGAAAAAATAGTTCCACCCGCTGTGGTGACATAATAGAGTTTGCGAGCCTTGCAAAGTCCCCCGAAACTGCCGTCGGGTCTGCACTCAAAAGTAAGTCCTGCTACGGTTATCTCTTCAAAGAACTGTTTCAACTCCGCAGGAAATGACATATCCCAGTACGGTGCGGCAACAACTATCACATCGGCTTCGGCAAAAAGCCTGGCGTGAAAGAACATCTTATCCGAAAAATCACAAGCGGCACAGGCTTTGTCCCTTTTAGCAAGATATGCCGCGTCCGTCCGCGGAAAATCGTACTCACAAAGCTTCACGGGTGTGACTTCACCGCCTAGTTTTTCAAGCACCAGTTCACCCAACACAGCAGTTCTTGAATTCTCTCTTACAGTCGCATCGATATATAGCACTTTCATTTACCTGCCCCCTTATTTTTCAGCTTATTTATCTGCTTTGGTACAAATATGAGCGGAAATGCACTGCACTTCCGCCCATTTAAAATCATATCATCACAGCCCGTATATCGACATTGCCATGAGTATACTGCCAACTGTTCCGCGAAGTTCGGCTATAACATCGGGCGTTGTATCGACTATAAGCTTCCAGTCGCCGTTTACAGCCGCTTCTTCAAGCTTTGCGGCACTCTCGCTTATTGAAATAGCACCTATCGTCTTGGAAGCACTTTTCAGAGAATGTACATATACCCTGTACTGCTCGACATTTCCGCAGGCTATACATTCTTCAAGATGCCTTATCCTGTCATCGGAACTGCCTGTGTACTCATTCAGCATCTCGGCATAGAACTCGGTATCATTCATGCAGTACTTCATGCCAATTGCGGTATCAAGACCGCCCGCTTCAAGCATGGATAAAAATCCGAATACCAGTTCTTTGTCTGAATTGATATTCTGCTCAACAGTAACGCCGTTATCACCTACACGATAGGAATCCGGATCCTCTCTCATGCTGTATTCGGTATCCTCATCGATCATATCAAGCATTATCTGAGCAAATTTCGGGTCAAACTGCGTGCCCATATTGTTCCTGAACTCGCTCCTGATATACTCCTGGGCATAAACATCGTGATAGCTTCTTCTAGAACTCATGGCGTCATAGGCATCAGCCACTGTGATTATGCGGACTTCCATGGGGATATCCTCACCTTTAAGCCCGTCGGGATAGCCTGTGCCGTCGTATCTTTCATGATGCCATCTCGCCGCAACAGCAAGCTGAGGCATCTCGCTGATATTTTTCAGTATATCATATCCCACCCCGGGGTGAGTTTTTATCATATCAAATTCTTCGGGAGTGAGCTTTGTAGGCTTGTTTATAACATAATCGGGTACACCGATCTTTCCGATATCGTGCAGAAGACCCATCATGTAGATCTTCTCCTGCTCTTTTTCCGAAAGACCAGCGCTTCTTGCTATCTCTCTTGAATATTCAGCTACGCGGGTAGAATGACCATTGGTATACTTATCCTTTGCGTCCACTGCACCTGCAAGAGTCTGGACTACCTGCATGGATAATCTTTCATTCCTGCGGTGTTCCTCGATAATGCTGGAGCTGAGTTTTTTAGCCTCGCTTTTAAGGTCACGCTGAAGCTTATTGAGTTCAATGGTATTCTTTACACGTAAAAGAAGCACCGATGCCACAAAAGGCTTTACAACAAAGTCAGATGCCCCAGCCGTAAGCGCTTTTGTTTCTGTATCGGATTCGGTATCCGCCGTAAGAAATATAACAGGAATATCCCTTAGTTCGTGGTTTGATTTCAGTTTCTGCAAAGTTTCAAATCCGTCCATACCTTTCAGATGAACGTCAAGCAAAATAAGATCGGGCTTGTTTTCCTTTACATAATCAAGCAAAGCCTCACCCGAATCAAGACAGTCAACAGTATACCCGTAAAGACTGAGTATACGATCTGCGACTTTAAGATTTCCTTTATCATCATCAATGACAGCTACTCTGTAATGCTCCATATACTCACGCTCCTTTATCAGATCTCTGTTCTGCTGAGAATTTTCATAAGTTCGTCAGCGGAAACAGGCTTGCTAATAAATCCGACTGCGCCCAGCTTTTCAGCCCTTTCACGCAGTTCATCTGTGATAGTACCTGACATCAGACAGACATTTGCATCGCTTATCCCGTTTTCACCACGAATACTTTCAAGCACATCAAATCCGTTTTCGCCAGGCATCTCAACATCCAGAAGCATAAGATCGGGCTTTTCGCTTTTGAAAAGCTCAACACCCTGTGCTCCACTTGATGCAGCTATACACTCATGACCTGTTTTTTTCAATATAAATCCGATCATCCTGACAGCCATGCTGTCATCATCGACTACAAGTATCCTTGACATTCTTATACCCCCAAAACGGTCAGATTCAATATAAAAAAATTATTCTCACATTGTAATTATAACACATTGAATAATAATAATCAAGTATATATTAATGAATTATTTTATGGTTAAATTTTTTGGATATGAGAATTATCTTGCATATTAGCCAAATTTTCCATTTTCTGATATATAAGAGCAACATATCCCGACGCTTTGCTGCCTGTCTTCAGAAGTTTTAATTATAATGATCTCAAGTCTGATTTAATACACACAGAGATCATTTTTTAGTACGAAGATAAAAATCTGCCGGTTCATATCGTGTATTTGTTTCCTTCTATTACATTATTATACCATAAGCTGCCTTAGGTTTCAATAGTTGTGGAATAATTTAAAAAAATCACTTATGCATGGTAATATTCCGCAATTTTTGGTAAGATTTTTCATATAACTGCTATTGACAAACATTCTAAAATATGCCATAATATTTTAAAAGAATATTTTTATACTATAAAAAATTAATCAAGGAGATAAATTATAATGAGTGCAACTCTGGTAATAATGGCAGCCGGACTTGGTTCAAGGTTCAAGGGCGGTATAAAGCAGCTGGAACCTTTCGGTCCTAACGGCGAGATAATAATGGATTATTCCATATTCGATGCAGTACGTGCAGGCTTTGACAAGGTAGTTTTCATCATCAGGCGCGATATACGCGAGGCTTTCGATGAGATGATAGGCAACCGTATAGGCGCGCAGGTAAAAGTCGATTACGTGTATCAGGAGCTTGACTGCCTGCCCGCAGGCTACACAGTTCCCGAGGGGAGAGTAAAGCCCTGGGGTCACGGACACGCTGTATGCTGCTGCAAAGGCATCGTAAACGAGCCCTTCGCTGTGATCAACGCAGATGACTTCTACGGCAAAGAGGCTTTCAAAATACTGCATGACTATCTTTCCGAAGAACAGACAGGTGACAAGCTGAAAATGTCCATGGCAGGTTTCGTGCTGAAGAACACCCTCAGCGATAACGGCGCTGTAAACAGGGGTGTCTGCAAGGTGGACGGCAACAATATGCTTGTTGATGTTGAAGAGACTTACAATATCCGCCGCGAAGCTGACGGAAGAGTTCTTTCAGGCAAGGAAGAGACTAAGGAGCTCAGCGAGGACAGCTACGTTTCCATGAATATGTGGGGCTGCCCTGCAGGATTCATCGACAGACTGAACAGCCGTTTCGAGGAATTCCTTGAAAAGAACGGCACAAGCCTGACATCGGAATTTCTTCTTCCCGAGGGTATCGACTATATGATAAAGCACGGCGAAGCAGACTGCAAGCTGCTGGAAAGCCGAGACAAATGGTTCGGCGTTACCTACGCCGAAGACAAACCATCAGTTAAGGCTGCAATTTCTCAGCTGATAGCCGATGGTGCTTATCCTGAAAAGCTCTGGAAATAATCTAAACAAAAATTGCGCTCGACTATATGATCGGGCGCATTTTTTATTGCACATATTTTCGGACTCTTACACAAAAAAAGCGGGTACTGACGATGCAGTACCCGCATTAATATTCTTATTTAAGTGAGTTCAGCAGACCATTCGAGTTTATTATCTTGATAAGGAACTCGGGGAATGACTGACCCTGATAGGTCTCACCCTTGGTCTTGTTGGTGATAACGCCTGAATCGAAATCAATCTCAACTTCGTCGCCTGCCTCGATCTTCTCGGAAGCTTCTTCACATTCTATTATCGGAAGACCAATGTTGATGGCATTTCTGTAAAATATTCTTGCAAAGCTCTTAGCGATAACACAAGAGATGCCGCTTGCCTTAATGGAAGCAGGAGCGTGCTCTCTGGAAGAACCGCAGCCGAAATTGGCTTTAGCTACCATTATATCACCTTTCTTGACGTTCTTTGCAAAATCTATGTCGATATCCTCCATGCAGTGCTGTGCCAGCTCCTCCATGTTTGCAGTGTTCAGATATCTGGCAGGGATAATAACGTCTGTATCAACGTTATCCCCATATTTATGTACTTTTCCGCAAGCCTTCATTCTATGAAAACTCCTTTCAACTTACTCAATATATCTGTCGGAATTAAAGACATTCTCGCCTGCTGCCTGCTTGCGCAGTTCTTCATACACCTGTTCAAGATAGGTTGAATCCATCTTATCCTTGGTTCGGGTTATAAAGTAGCAGACCTTTGCCTTTCCGAAAAATCCCTCTTTAACAAGACGGAAGCAGGATACGCCGTTGACAGAATCGGTATAGAAATTGTTGAAACCTTTTTTGTCAATGATAGCTTGTGTTTGTTCGATGGTGAAAACATTTCCGACTCTGAGGTCATCGATAAAAGCGAGAATTTTCTCTCTGCGCTGTGAATCAGTAAATGCTGAGCCATATTTTTTCGTAATGATACCTGACACGGTATCGTAGAAAATATCTACCAAATAGTTAGTCATAACCCGCCTCCTATCTGTTTGATTCAAATTACCCGTAGTATGGGCTGTATTACATAACGTCCGCAGGCTGAGCTATACGTCCTGCCACTGCCGAAGCTGCTGCTACATAAGGTGAAGCAAGGTAAACCTCAGACTCGGGATGACCCATTCTTCCTACGAAGTTTCTGTTAGTAGTAGCTACTGCCTTTTCGCCCGCTGCGAGAATGCCCATGTGTCCTCCCAGACATGGACCGCAGGTAGGTGCGGAAACAGCACAGCCTGATTCTATGAATATCTCCAGCAGACCTTCCTTCATCGCTGTAAGATAGATGTTCTGTGTAGCAGGGATAACGATACATCTTACATGGCTTGCTACACGCTTGCCCTTGAGTATCTCTGCTGCCGCTCTAAGATCCTCGATCCTTCCGTTTGTACATGAACCGATAACTACCTGATCGATCTTGATCTCGGGGATATCATCGAAAGTTCTTGCATTTTCAGGAAGATGAGGAAATGCTACTGTAGGCTTGATGGTGCTGAGGTCGATGGTGTACTCCTCATCGTACTCGGCATCTGCATCAGCCTCATATACTTTATACTCTCTGTCGGTTCTGCCCTTGAGATACTCCTTTGTAACTTCATCAACTGCAAAGATACCATTCTTAGCACCTGCTTCGATAGCCATATTAGCCATGCAGAGTCTGTCCTCCATAGTCAGGTTCTTCAGGCCCTCACCCATGAATTCCATGGAACGGTACAGAGCACCGTCAACGCCGATCTTACCGATTATGTGCAGGATAACATCCTTAGCTGAGCTGTACTTGGGCAGCTTGCCTACGATATTGAACTTGATTGCAGAAGGAACCTTGAACCATGTCTTGCCTGCAGCCATGCCTGCACACATATCAGTGGAACCTACACCTGTAGAGAATGCACCCAGTGCACCGTATGTACAGGTATGGGAATCTGCACCAATAACTGCATCGCCCGGAACTACAAGTCCTTTTTCGGGAAGCAGTGCATGCTCGATGCCCACATCGCCTACATCGTAGTAATGAGTGATATCGTACTTCGACGCAAACTCACGGCACTGCTTGCACTGCTGTGCCGCCTTGATATCCTTGTTCGGCGTGAAGTGATCCATCACCATAGTGATCTTATCCTTATTGAAGATATCGCTGAAACCAGCCTTGTTGAACTCATTGATGGCAACGGGTGTTGTTACATCGTTACCAAGAACAAGGTCGAGGTCAGCCATAATGAGCTGTCCTGCCTTGACCTCGTCAAGCCCTGCATGGGCAGCGAGTATCTTCTGTGTCATTGTCATAGCCATGATAGTGATCTACTCCTTATAAAACAATATTCTTATACAATTTTATTATAACTTATTTTTGCTGAAATGTAAAGTGATTAACAGAGAAAATTTAAATAAAATTTTTGGGAGTTTTTGTAAGAAATATCAAAATCAAGACTATTAACCAAAGGTTATCTGTCATGTTCATGCAATATATAAATAATTGACAACATAAAATTTCCGAGTATCTATTTTACAAAGCTGACCATAATATTAACAGGACATCTTTGAAAAAAGCAACAATTTTTTTACTATCTGGAAAGGAGAGGTAAATATGATGGGTAGATCGCTAATGACAGGCATATATGCAGGAGTTACCGTCGGAACTATTGCTTATAGTCTGGCACGCAAAACTCAGCGCGGCAAACGTAAGCTGAAAGCTCGTGCTGGCAGAGTTCTGAAAAATATGAGCAGCTTCATGGATGA
This sequence comes from Hominimerdicola alba, assembly GCF_900112155.1. GTDB lineage: Bacteria > Bacillota > Clostridia > Oscillospirales > Ruminococcaceae > Hominimerdicola > Hominimerdicola alba_D. The sequence goes on from NZ_FOKQ01000032.1 coordinate 14,177, forward strand.
GCTCTCAGATATGATAAGATAGCTTTTTGCAGACTGTCAGCGTATTTACGCCCGACAGTCTGTTTGCTGTACACTTAATTAGACAAGTAAAAGTATCGTCACAAAAAATATACATATATGACCCTTATTACAGCTCAAAATTTGTTAAAGATTTTTTCTTAAAATCCAAGTGCGACACTAGACAAATCTACTATGTATGTGGTATAATAAACTATATAAATTTAAAGAATAATGTCGTTTTGTGTTTATGTAAGGAAGGAAAATACTAATGGGCGCAGATGCTGCAGGTTACGGCAAAAAGCTCTCATCTGCCGGGAGCAGGAAACGCGGCAGAAAAAAAGTTAAGAACCAGACCGCTCTTATATGCGGTACGGCTATCGTTGCTCTGCTGGGAGCAGTAGGTATCTCATACGGCGTTGGCAGAGCATATTACAGGAACAAATTTCTGGCTGATACATTCATCAATGGTGTCGATGTAAGCGGAAAGACCTACGAAGAAGCTGTCAAGGAACTTAAAGCTGACAGTATACCCAAAGAGTTCAAGGTCACTACCATCGACGGCAAGGAGATTGCTATCTCCCCTGCCGATTTCGGTTACACCCGTAACGCTAAGGACGAGGTAAAGAAGCTTTATGACACGGTAAATCACGGCGCGTGGTTCTCAGGATATGCAGGCAGAACTGACTACAACTATACCGAAGAATCCACATATGACAGTGAGAAGCTCAAAAAGCTTCTGAACGATCAGGACTGGGGCGATGTTGAAACTCAGGATGCTTCGCTTGAACTGACAGACAAGGGTTATGTCATCGATGAAGAAGTTCAGGGAAATAAGATCACACATATGGATAAGCTGGAGGAAGCAGTTGTCGATGCGCTGGGCAAAGGCGAATTCGAAGTCAAGCTCCAAAGCGGCACGGGCTGCTATGATATCCCCCAGTTAACGTCTGAAACTTTCAAAGATCAGTGCGAAGCATTGAACAAGGTGTTCAATATATCCATAACATATGACTTTGACTACACTACAGAAACTATCACTGGTAAAACGCTGCTCTCTCTCATTGAGATGGACGATATGGGCAACTACGTCGTTGATAGAAAGGCTGTCGAGAAGTATGTCGAAGGCCTCGCAAAGAAGTATGACACTCTGAATAAAACAAGAACTTTTAAATCGACCATGCAGGGCAAAGTAAAGGTAGAGCAAAGTGATGACGGCCGTTACGGTTGGTGGATCTGGCAGGATGCTACCGTTGAACAGCTTGAAAATCTGATTGAAGAGGGCAAGGACGTTGAATCCATCGACCCGATATATTACAGCGATGGTTCATTTGAGTACACAGGCGTTGAGTCTGCGAGAACCGAAAAGGACGATATCGGCAAAACATACATCGAGATCGACTTGACAAATCAGAAGCTGTGGTATTACAAGAACGGTAAGAAGAAATACACCTGCGACATAGTTTCAGGTCAGACAACTTCTGCGGCAAGAACTACTCTTGAAGGCGTATACAAGCTGTGGTCAAAAGAGACCAACAAGCGTATGAAGGACAGGAACGCCGACGGCGAAGAGTGGGATACCACATGCAACTACTGGAACAATGTCTCACTCTGCGGTATAGGTCTGCACGACTCCACATGGAGAGGCGGCGCTTTCGGCGGCACTATCTATCAGTGGAACGGTTCTCACGGCTGTATCAATATGCCTTACGAGGGCGCTGAGTACATTTACGAGAATGTACCCCTTGGTACACCTGTTGTAATGTTCTACGATTAATAGTTAAAAATATAGCGGGCAGTTTCTAACTGTCCGCTTTTTTGTATCTTAGTACATAATACAACAAAAAAAGTCGGGGAAATTATCCCCGACCGATATTTATGCCTGTTCACTCAGCTTAATAATTGCATCTCTCATGCGGTTAACATCATCAAGGCTCTTGGACAGTCTGTTAACGTCAGACTGCAGGGTCTCGGATGCTTCACCCAGAGTAGCATTGATATTCGCGATCATTGCATCAAGTATGCTCTGTCTTTTATTGTTGGCATCTGCAATTATGTTTTCAGCCTCAGCTCTTGCGCGGCTGAGTATGTCCTCAGCGTCCTGATTTGCTCTGTCCACCTGCTCCTTTACATACTGCTCAGCTCTTGCGATTATAGCTTCCTGAGAAACAAGCTTGTCAGCCTCTGCTCTTGCTTCCTTCATAACGTTTTCTTTCTCGCTTGTAGCTGAATTCCTGATAGCATCTGCTTCCTGCTTTGCAGTTTCCAGGATAGCCTTTCTCTGAACTTCCAGCTCCTGAGCTCTCTTTATCTCGGGAGGGATACTCATTCTAACTTCATCTACCAGTTCGTGGAGCTGATCGCCGTCTACCATTTTTTTATTTGAAAAAGGTACGGTCGCGCCGTTATCGATAGTTTCGTCTATTCTTTCCAGCAGGTCATTCATTGGGGTATAATCGATGTTTTCACTCATAGTAATACTTCCTTTCATTTGCCCCGTACTTCTCGGGGTTATTTATCCTCAGGCTTATAGAGCCTGTTTTTTATCATTTCAAGCACCTCGGGTGAAACAAAGCCCGAAATATCTCCGCCGAAGCTTGCTATCTCCTTGACCACGCTGGACGAAAGGAACATATTCTCCCCCGCGGTGGTAAGAAATACTGTTTCGGCATCATTGTAAAGCTTCTTATTGGCAAGCGCCATCTGAAATTCATACTCAAAATCAGAGACCGCACGCAGACCCTTGACGATGACCTCAGCACCTGTCATTTTAAGATAATCAGCCAGCAGACCATCATAGCAGTCTACCACCACATTATCAAGTCCCTTGGTCACGGCGATTATCATCTCTATCCTCTCTTTGGTAGAGAATATCGCCTTGTTCTTGCTTCTGTTAAAGCTGACCAGTACTATGACCCTGTCAAAAAGCTTTGAAGCACGTTCGATTATATCCAGATGTCCCAGCGTAACGGGGTCAAAGCTACCCGGGCATACAGCGATCTTCATATTTACTCTTCCTCTGTCGGTATTTTAAAAATTGTAACGGCTATCTTGCCGTACTTATAACGCTTGTGTTTTTTCAGCCTGCCGTACTCATCGGCAAGTTCAAGCTCTTTTTCGTGTTCGCAGACTACTATCGCTCTGTCACTGAGATGAGCATCTATACTGCCCAGAACTTTCTCGATGATACCCTTGTTGTAAGGCGGGTCAAGCAGAACGATGTCAAACCGCCCCTTTGCCACTTTAAGGTAATCGAGGCTGTCCATGTTCAGCACACGGGATTCAGCAGTAAGCTTGCAGTCATTGATATTTTCCTTTATGACCGCTACTGCCGCAGCATTATTGTCAACAAAAACGCAGTGCTTTGCGTCACGGCTGAGGGCTTCAATACCCATCTGACCGCTGCCCGCAAAAAGGTCAAGTACCTGTGCACCGGGCACATCAAACTGTATCGCAGAAAAAACTGCTTCCTTGACCATATCAGTGGTTGGTCTTGTATCAAGGCTCTCAAGCGTTTTCAGCTTTTTGCCTCTTCTTGAACCTGTTATTACTCTCATAAAAACTCTCCTAGACTCTGATATTACTATTATACATTATTTCTCTGCTTTTGTCCAGTATATTTTTCACTTTTTTTATAATTTTCACAAACTTTCTCCTATATTTCTTCAATATCGCGATACGATAACATAATATCGCACAGAAAGGCACTCCCGAAGTTCGGAAGTGCCGATTTTTCTTATATTAGAATCTTATAATACCAATGATATAAAATATCAATAACGCGCAAAACAGGCTATCAGATCTTTTTGTCTGACTGAAGCTGTCCGGTTGCAGCAAGTATCAGGCGGCGGGGAGAAAGCTGTGCTGCCTTTGTTGCAACAGCAAGAGTCTTCTCCGGAACAATTATCATTTTTCCTGCAAACATACCCTCAACCGCACGCTTAGCACAGTATTCAGCTGAAATAGATTTCACACCGAACTGAGCATTAGCCACGGAATTGAACTCGGTGTCAACAGGTCCGGGGCAAAGGGCTGATATCTTCACACGGCTTCCAGCCATTTTTAACTCCTCATAGATAGCTCCCGTAAGACTGGTAACATAGGCTTTTGTTGCGTAATAGGTCGCCATGAGGGGACCGCCCGGCATAAGACCCGCCGAAGACGCAACATTGAGGATATATCCCCTGTCTTCTGCCTTGAAGTCCTGCAAAAACAGCTTTGTAAGGATATGAACTGCTGTAACATTGGTATCAATCATGCGAAGCTCATCTTCAAGGGGTATCTTATCGAAGTCGCCGAGCTTGCCGAAACCTGCATTGTTTACAAGCACAGTAACTCTTTCTCCGCTGACCTCTTCATGCAGTCGAATGCATTCTTCCTCACGCGAAAGGTCACAAACTATGACTCTGCTGTCGTGAAGCTCTGCAGCAAGCTCACGAAGTCTGTCCTCACGGCGGGCTGTCAGTATCACCCTGAATCCGCGGATGTCAAGTTCTCTTGCGATTTCTCTGCCGATGCCCGAGCTGGCACCTGTGACTAAAGCCGTCCTTGCCATACTATCAGTCCTTTCAATAATAATATAACTATATTATACAGCTGGAAGTACCGATTGTCAACAGTTACAGTTTTCTAAATAAATAACCTTACAGAATATTAACACCCAATACAAAAAGACACCCCTGCCATTATAAGCAGGAGTGTCGTTGATTCAATTATTCAGTCTGATGGAATATTTGTTATTATGCAGGCTGATCAGAAGAGCTCTCTGTTGCGGTCTCATTCTCAAAAGCTTCCCAGTCAAAATCGTCATCATCGTAATCATACTGACTGCCGCTGCTGTAGGAAGAAGTGGAACCACCGAACATAGAATTGTACATCTCATCGCCCAGAGTTTCCTTGAGCTTGTTCATGAAGCCCTCAGTATCGCAGGTAGTCAGATACTCGTTCATCTGCTCCTCATCAAGAGCATTGTAGATCTTAGCATCGCCGCCGGGAACTTCAACGTCGGAAGCCTCGGTCTTCTTGCTTGTCATGTTAAGAGTGAAAGCATTCTCACCATTAAAACCGAAGTCAAAGGAAATATTTACATCATCAGCAGTAGAAGTAGACTTGATCTCCATCCATGCAGACTTGAAATCTTCCTCGTTGGATTCAATATCAATCCTGATAGTACCTGCGAAGTTCTCGCCAACATTCTTCATATCAGAAATTGTGTAAACTATCTTAGCAGTCTGCTCTTCACCCTCAAGAACAGAAACAGTGTAAGTACCGTTAACGGTATCATTCTCGCTCTTCAGTGCGCCGTAAATGCTTACATTGCTGTCATCGCTAGAGAAATTCATATCCATACCTTCAGCATTATCGTTGCTTACGGTAATTACCTTTAACTCGCCCTCTTCATCAGTAGGCTTCAGGGTGAAACCAGTGAACTCGCCGTCACCGTTCTCATATGTCTCGAGTACAACAGTACCCTCGCCGTCGATCTCGCCTTTAACTTCTTCGAGCATCTTGTCGATGGTCTCTTCGTAGCTGGGTGTCTGTACAGAATCATCACTGTACTTAGCGGTCTGCTGATTAGCAGCTTCCATACCCTGATCGTACAGCTTCTTGAAATTCTCATCAGTCTTTGCCTTTTCAAGAATTGCGGTAGCAACTTTCTGACCGTCAGCTACTGTCAGTTCATAGGACTTGGAAGTATACTCATAAGAAACACCATCGATATCGCCGGTCTTCTTGCCTTCCTCCTTAGCCTCGGGGAAGTTATCCTTAAATACCTTCTCATATTCCTTGAGATCAGCCTCAAATGCCTCAGTATCGAAGTCTATATTCTCAGCAGTCTGAGCATACTGACTAAGATCCATACCCATGGATTCCTTCAGGTAATCCTCAGCTTCTGACTTGTTTACCTTGATATATGCGTCAGACAGTTCGGGAACTCTTACATACATTTCATCGCTGTTTTCTCTGCTGTATACCTGATTAACAGTTACCAGCTTCTCGCCGCCATATGTCAGAACGATATCGCCGCCTTCATTTCCGCCTTTCTGCTGGCTGGAAACGGACATACCGATCTCCTTGGGAGCAACGCCCATCTGATTTGTAAGAGCAGGACCGAAGCTTACGCTGAAACTGCCCTCATAAGCATAGTCAACTTCGCCCTTAGCGATATCAGCAGCTCTGCCGATAGTATTGCTGATGTTATCAGCCATAACACTCAGCTTAGGGGAAACAACGATAGAGCTCTGGCTCTTTGTCTTCTCGTTATCCTTATCTGCGTTTTTGTTTAAAACAAAATAACCAACGCCGGAGCCGACTACTGCGACACCGAGTACACCTGCCAATACGGGTGTAAGTACATTCTTCTTTACCATAATGCTACCTCCTGAAGGTTTTGTCTGTGTTATTCTCTCTTTCTTGCCTACCGACATCAGACACCTGTTCTCTCAAAAGGAGTCTGTGTCTTACTGCAACTTAAATATAACATATTTTTAAATTACTGTCAATAGTGAATATATTACAAATTATCTCACATTAGTAACTTGGATTAGGGCAATTTCGGGCATTTGCGACAACACGGCGACATCAAAATGATAACAGAGTGACAGTTATGTGACGGTCAGTCTCTGACATCTACGCCGTAGCTTCCGCACAGAGTTTTGAGTGCAAGTTTGAAACCGAGACCTATGGTTTTTACTTTCCAGCCGTTCTTGTTGTATATCTCCAGAGCAACTACAGAGCGCTCGTCATCGAGGCCGGGTATCTCATAGTTGCAAAGTTCTTTACCGCCGCAGCTTATACGGACTGTAGGCTTGCTTACGCGGCTGAATTCCTGTCCTTCCTTATCTCCGTATATGGCAAATGCCACAGCCAGCTTGGTAATATCTGCATCCAGTTTTGAAAGCTCGACTGTAAACATTCTTGTATGCTGAGGGTGATTGTTCACTGCTTTGTCTACGGAAGCTTTCTGTCCGAAGAATACAAGATCGGCATCGCTCCTTACCTTGCCGCTGTCGTTCAGCAGGAATATATAACCGTCGATATCAAGACCTTCTTCAGCCTGATAATCCATGTCTATCACAAGCATCTGGGACGCATATTCATTAAGGTCAAACCTTGCACCGCTTACAAGATTTACAGCGCCGCTTTCCTCAGCATCTGTGATGTCCTCCGGAGAAACATCGATTATCTCGTCATCGGAAGTATCGTTCTGCTCTCCGACTACCTCGGCAGCCGCTTCCGGGATATTATCATCCGTTTCTGCTGCGACGATTTCAGGCTCCTGCTCGATAGCGGGGATTTCCTCAGCTACAGGTTCTTCTGACACAATTTCAGGTTCAGATTCAACAACAGGAATTTCCTCAGCTACAGGTTCTTCTGACACAGTTTCGAGTTCAGACTCAATAGCAGAAAAAACCTCAACTACTTGCTCTTCCGATGCAATTTCAGATACGGGAGTGGAAATTTCCACAATTACTGGTTCTTCAACCACTGCATCAAGTTCTGTAGCAGAGATTTCCTCAACTACCGGCTCTTCTGCTACGATTTCAGGTTCGGACTCGGGAGCCGTAATTTCTTCAACTGCGGGCTGTGCAGATTCAATCTCGGGCTCATATTCAGGGATAGCGGCTTCTTCAACTACAGGCACTTCTGCAGCGATTTCAAGTTCAGGCTCAACGGCGGGAATCTCTTCTACTACAGTTTCCGCCTTTGCGACAACCGCCTGCGGAACTGCCGCTGTACCGGGTTCTGCAATGCTGCCGAAACGAACGCTTTCACCCAACTGTTTCATGCGGGCAAACATCGCTTTTTCGGCGCCTTTTTCCATATCCTCAGCAGTGAACTGCTTTTCGGCATGAATACATATAATATTGCCTGCATGGTCTATCTCCAGCACACAGCTGAAAATATCCTGCTGAGCTGAGCTTTTCATCATCGTAGCCTTGATGTAGCCGTTTCTGTCATTGCGGACAGTCTCGGTATCTATCATTTGACCGAAATTGCAAAGCTGAGCTGTTAGTCCCGATTCTGCCGCCTCAGATGAGGTCATAGTTATTATCTCGCAGTCAAAGTCGTCCGAACAGCCTTCATATAGGGTGAATCCCACATCGTTCAGGGTAAGTCTGTTCTTGTCCTCACCCCTGAGCACCGAATAATCGTCCGCAGTTATGCAGACTTCATCAGCTATCTCGAACTCCATAGGCTTGCGCTCCGGTTCTTCAAGAAGAATAAAATCAGCGCCGTTAGTTTTTGCATAATGTTCAGCGGTACTGCCCTTGCAGCCGCCTATAACAACGTCTTTGCCTGCAAATCCCCTGCCAAGGACTATGTTCTTTTTTAGGATATCGACTTCTCTGAGATCAGCACACTCCATAAGCGCACCATCGCTTATCTCCAAAAATACAGGGAGAAGTGTCAGCTTTTCGATATTTTTACAGCTGAGTTTTTCAAGCACTGTCACACCGCCGATCGCCGATGCATCATTCAGGGATATCATAAACTTTTCTGCCAGATTTTTTTCCCATTCGATACCGTTCCTGTCAGTTATGGAAAGTCTGCCGTCCTTGAACAAAAGTGCCGCGCTGTCCTCGGAATAGCTTTCGCCTGCAAAATTCAGCTGCCAGAAGACCTGACTGCCGTTTTTAAAACCTCTGCGCTCAAAACCGAAAGTGCCCGAAGTCTGCTCACCCTCCGAATAGGAGCTGCGTGTAACCGTTATATCAAGCTTATCAGCGATATCAGTATTTGCAAAAAGATCAGCTACAGCTTTAAGCTTGCTTTCAGCAGTATCATCGATTGCAGATACTATCTTATAGGAAAGACAATCAGCCCTGCCATGTGCACCAATAGTACACTTCATTTCATCGAAAACACTTTTATCCTCAGCATTCAGTGATGCAGGATCACTGCCGGACCACGCCATGAAAAGCATCTGCGGCAGATCAGTCTCGCCGCCCTCTTTCGCGAAAATCAGCCCGTCCTCGTCACGGACTGTCCTTACACCGGATGCACTGTCAAAATCCACACCTGTGATGCCGTTATTCGCAAGCACCTCCGCGAGTATGTCATCATTTATCTTATATGTTACAAGTCCGCACTGTGTTCCGCTCAAATTTATGTTATCCATTGTCGTTATCCTCCTTATTCTGCGAGAAACTTTCTCTATGACCACTCAACTGCGTCAAAGAGCTTATCATTTGTATTATATCATAATCAACAACAAAAGTAAAGATACTGTGAAAAAAATATTGAATTTTCCACTTTGTCTGTTTTATAGTAACGATGCAGAACTCTTCAAAAATATGCGACCGCATTCCATCGCACTATTTGGGTACCGAACGTATGCAAAACTCTCCTGCCTTGTACATAATAAAAACCAACTCGCACACCAGACAGATTTCGTATACCAAATCTACCAACTGATACCAAATGCATAACAACGTCTGCCCGAGGGAAACAAAAAACCCCGACTTGCGTCGAGGTTTTCTGCGAAGTATAGAAGTATATATGAAGAAAAAATATGAGGATCTCTTAGTTGCTTTCCTGCCTTCATTCCCTCGTCCCGCCATAGCTTTTGACCATGGTCGAGACGAAAGAAGAGGTGGAGAAATTGGAGAAAAAAATATATGAAAAAAAGTTATTATCAAATGTTCTTTATAGCTCTCTTTATCTTGTCTATATCATACTCTGTATATTTGATAGTTATGTGAAAACTTAAAAAAATATAAGCGAAAATGCCAAAGACATTTCCATGAAAAAAAGCATAAAAATCCCTTTACAAATCGGCACAGATTTGTTATAATAGATAGAGAAAAGCGCCTTAGCGGCGCGAAAATTACGAAAATCATCACGAAAATTAAGGAAGTGTTCAGCTATGGACCGTGTCACCCGTGAAAAAGCACTGAAGCATTTCAGGACAGTCACACGTCACCGCCATGAGGTTATGAAGAACTGTTTCCGTGCAGGTATACCCCTACAGGGGCTTACCCACGATCTGTCTAAATTCTCGATCGAAGAATTCTCTTACGGAGTAAAATATTTCCAGGGCAACCGCTCACCACATGAAGGTGAAAGGGACGAATACGGATTTTCATACGCATGGATGCACCACAAGGGTCGCAACAAGCACCATTTTGAGTACTGGACTGACTACGACCCCGTGACAAGGGTGATGAGTCCCGTGAAAGTGCCGATAAAATATGTCAAAGAGATGTTCTGCGACAGGGTTGCGGCAAGCAAGATTTATATGAAAGATAAGTATGATGACGGTTCTGCGCTGGCTTATTTCATGAAAGGCAAAAAAAGCCGTATGATACACCCCGAGACTTCGGCTATGCTGGAAAAACTTCTTGTGATGCTGAAAAACAATGGTGAACGCCGTACTTTCGCATATATCAGAAAACTCAGGGATTACTGATATAAAGCAGTTTCGTATGAGAGACAACATATCACACGCAAAGGGATGAAAGCCATGAGCAACCATCAGAAGATCATTGGTATAGTCTGCGCAGGAATACATGATTCAGGTACACAGAATACAGTACTTTCACTGATACATGAAGCCGAAAGGCGCAGATATAAGACGATAGTCATAAGCAATTTTACATATTATGGAATCGATTACACCCGTGCCGAGACCGAGATCTTCAGGCTGATGGATTCGCCTGTGTTTGACGGTCTTATTCTCATGCCCGAAAGCATCAAGAGCGAACAGCTATGGCAGAAAGTTCTTGCACACGCAAAAGCTTTAGGCAAACCATTTTTGTGTGTTGACAGAGATGTTCCAGACTGCTTCTGTGTCATTTTCAGCTACGTAAGTTCTTTTGAACAGGTCGTAAGGCATATGGTGGAAGTTCACAAGCCAAAGCGACTGAATTTTATAGGCGGCATGGAAAATAACAGTTTCTCAGAAGAAAGGCTGAATATTTTTAAAAAGGTACTAGCGGAGAACGGTCGTGAATTTGAGCCCGAACGCTTTGGTTACGGGCAGTTTTGGGAAAGTCCCACCCTTAAAGTACTGGAGAGATTCTATAACGGTGAGACCGAACCACCGGACGCTATAATCTGCGCCAATGATTCAGAAGCTATGACCTGCATAAATTTCCTCAGGAGCAGGGGCATAGATGTTCCGAAAGATGTTATTATAAGCGGATTCGATGGCATAGAAGAGGAAAAATATATGCTGCCCCGCCTGACTACTGCCGCCTGCGAGCCGGATCAGCTGAGCAGGAGTTCTTTTGATCTGCTTGAAGCTATGATGGCAGGTAGCACTCCCGCTGAACGACTGACGGTCATCCCTTATAAGCTGAGGATATCACAATCCTGTGGCTGTGTGCCACACGCCGAAGCGGATAAGAACAGCAAACTGATAGAGCTTTTCCTTTTAATTAAAGACGGAGAACGACATGAGCGCAAGATGTTCGAGTACAGCTCTCATATAAGAGAACTGAACAGCTATGAACAGTTTGCACGGATGATACCTGAATACTGCGAGTGCCCCGTATGGTGCTGTATAGACCAGCGGCTCCTTAAAGACGACCGAAGCGATAATACAGAAGAACTTATTTCCGCTGATGATATGGTACTGTTCGTACATTGTGAAAACAGCGGTGAAACAGCATCTCCTGAGACTTATACATATGACATCCCATTTAGCCGCAAAGAACTTCTTCCAAATCTTGAAAAGGTGCTTGAAGAACACTCGGCACTGCTGATAACTCCGCTGAGTTACCAGGGCAACAGCATGGGATATCTTGCCGCAGCCATAGACAGCATGGATTTCGACTTTCTGTTCACACAGAGATTAGTCAGCAATACCAACGAGATATTCGAGACGCTGAAAACCAAGATACGGCTGCAAAAAGCCTATGCAAAGGTGGCAGATATGCATATGCGCGACCCCATGACAGGCATTTACAACCGCAGGGGCTTCTATATGCGCATGGCAGAACTCACCGAGAGCGGGATCATGAACTATGCGCTGTTCTCCATAGACCTGGACAAGCTCAAATTCATAAACGACAATTTCGGGCATTATGCAGGTGACAAAGCTATAATCGCCGCTTCAAAGATAATCAGCACTCTAGCCGGGAGCAGTGCAGTTTGTGCAAGGTTTGGCGGAGATGAGTTTATCGTTGTGATACCCGTTACTGACGGTATCTGCCCTGCCAAGAAATATATCAAGAGCGTCGAAGGTGAGACAGAAAGATTCAATGCCGCAGGCAAAGAGCCTTTCAGGCTTTCGCTTAGCATCGGCGATGCCTGTCTTAAAGTTACAGATAAAGAAAACATCGATATGGCAATGAAAGCGGCAGATGAAAAGATGTACGAGTGTAAACGCAGACATCACGCAAGCAGCAAATAGATATGCAAACGTGTACTGTACTGAATTATGTACACTTATAAACATATTATCCCCCGCCAAATCGTGACTTCGTAAATAAAAGCGTCCGCACAGAAATGTGCGGACGTTTTTGTCGTTATACGTCGGAAGACATTGGTTCAAAAGAAACATTTTGTGCATATAATAAAAAAGAACGCACCCACAGGTGCGCTCGCATCACAGATTAACGTAATTATAAATAACTCCCGTTGGGGTGATATCGATCCATGCATAACAGGGCGGTTTGTCATCACGAGGCTGACCCGCACTGCCGGGGTTAAGGATCATCATAGTGCCGCGCTGTTCATAATAGCGCTTGTGGGTGTGTCCGAAAAGTGCAAACTGACATTCTTCCTCTTTGGCTTTCTCGTAGATATTCTCAACAGAGAAATTTACGCCCCATTTATCGCCGTGGGCGAGGAACATACGCTTGCCGTCGGGCAGAACATATACCATGCTTTCGGGGAGTTCCTTGTCGAAATCGCAATTACCCTTAACGCATATCATATTATTATCAAGATAATGATTTTTCAGCTTTCGGAACTCCGACAGACCGTCACCTAAGAATATAAAAAGGTCTGCATCACCATTACGCTTTATAATCTTCTGCATAGCGGCAAAATTACCGTGTGTATCCGAAAAAACAATGATCCTCATGGACTGATCCCCCCTTCCACATTGTGTTTAGTATATCACATTTAGAATCAAAAATCAAGAGAATTAGTGCAAGTATGTGAATATTTACAAATTTTTAAGGAGGTCATGATATGACAGATAACAGACAAACTCCTGAGAACATAAGACCCTTGCTGGAGGAAGCTGCAAAAAAGCTCGGCATTGCGCCCGAAACTCTTGCAGGACAGATAAGCAGCGGCGACTTAGGCAATGTGCTGAAAAATCTTCCCGCCGCTCAGCAGGAGAAGCTGACAAAAACTCTTGCTGATAAAACTGCTTGTCAGAAGCTGATGGAAAGTCCGCAGGCACAGGCGCTGATACGGAAACTTTCGGGAAAATAGCGTAAAAAGGAGGATAATATGGAGGACATGATGAACAGGATCCAGGAAGTGCTGAAGGACGAAGAAAGCATGAAGCTGCTTCGTGAACTTGCGGGTATGCTAAGTTCACATAATTCAGATGCTATGCCAGCTGCGCCTGCGGTACGATCAGAAACAGATAGTATAGATACGGTCAAGCTGATGCAGCTGGGCCAGATATTGCAGACCGCATCACAGGACGACGATCATATCCGCCTTATGTCGGCTCTGCGCCCTCTGCTGAAAGAAGAAACTCGTGTAAAGCTTGACAGAGTGATAAAAATATACCGTATTATGAATATTTATCCTGCACTGAAAGAGAGCGGGCTCGGAGGAGGCGGGCTTTTTGGCATCATCTGACAGCAATTTCAGCAAAATGCAGGAGGACGCCCTACGCCGCGTGCTGGAAATGCAGCAGCGTTCAAAAGAAGCTGTTGCTTCACAGGAAGAAAAGCCAGAACATCCTGCACACGCCGATAATATCTCATCTATCCTCGACGGTATAAAGATAGACGAAGAAAAAGCTCTCATCGCTATGCTGATATTCATTCTGTACAAACAAGGTGCGGACATAAAGCTTCTGATGGGGCTTGCATATCTGTTATTATAAAAGCTGCCCGTTCAACGCGAACGGACAGCTTATAATATTATCTGAGAACTATCATGCCTTTGCGTGCATCGTCTACAAGTTCCGCAGAAGCAACAAGAGTATCTGCACTTACAGAAACAAGGCTCCTGCCACCGGTACCGTAGAATGGGTCGCAGCAATAGAACAATATATCTCCCTCTTCTTCCACCTCATATCCGCATACTACCACATACTGTGTACCCGAACTTATACCGTAGTAATCACTGTAATCAAAATCTGCGATACCTTCGTAGTAGCGTACTGCAAGCAGGATACGATTTCCTTCGTCGATACATGAAGCTAAGTCATTGGCGCTGAATGATGTTTTTCTATCAGCAATAAGATCACCGCCAGAATACTCTTCTATCAGCTTAACAAAGTCATCACCCGTACCAAGAGTTCCTGCCGCATCTTTCAGCTCATACTTATCCCAGTTATAAAGCTTCTGGCAATTGACCAGTGCAGCAGCCGCTATGAATCCGCTGTCTTCGGTATCACTTGGAAAAGCTGAATTGTTGGCATCTGTCTTAATGCTGTTGCCTGCCGTTGGAAGAACTGTCGCAGCACCGACTTCCGCAAGGTCATCAGCAGGGAGATATCCTGTCTGTGAGAGGTATTCCACCTCTATCTGCTGACCTGTGCCAAACTGGGAGATATCGAGTTCGTCATAGGAAGAAAACAGCTCACCCTCACCTGCTGCGCCAATATATTCCCCGCTCTTATCTGTAACGGTCGTATCAGATGAAACACGATATAGATGGCCCATAGGTATTTCACGGGTATCCTCCCATTCGGAATCGTCGCTATTCTCAACAGAAACCGACTTTTCGGTTTTGCCCTGTACCGCTGAGGAATTTTTATCTCCTTTATTTGACTTTTTGGTATTCGGCGCTATACCATAAAATACAACACCTATTATAATGACCGCACCCAGTACTATACCGACCATCAGCCTTGAAGCTTTGGCGATATCGTTGCGGTTATCATTCATTATTTTCTTTATCTCATTATTCTTCATAGAATATTATCCGCTTTCATTACTTATTTCGATTTGCACATAAGCAGAGTACAGCCGTATTTATCGCGCCAGTAAGGGTCATGAAGCTCATAAGCATCAAGATAACGGTTGTATGAAAGATAAGTTGTCATGCTGTCACTGCCTGCGGGTAGGTCGAATTCCACCGAATCGTCTGTTTCGGTATAACCCATCTCCACGCCGTTTTTAAGAGCACCCTCGCCATCGGCGGCAGATCCGCTGGTCTGTTTACATTCAACTTTTACCTTGCCGTCCTTGAATGTCAGCACGGGAAAAGCCTCATCGGCAGGAAGCTGCTGCCAGTTCTCCATACCTTTAAGCATAACTTTCGGCACAAGGGTGCAGCCTTCGGGCGAATACTTTTCAAACGTTTCCCTGAAAGTATAAGAATCTCTCTCCACCTGAGAAAGGGGCATGAGGTCGTCATTCAGGTACATCACCGCCAGCACCATCTGTCCCTTGCCGTCAAAATAGAAACGCAGACCCGCATACTGTCCCAGTCTGCCTGAATCTTCGGGGAAATAATACTTATAATCGAAATACTGCTCTGCATGAGCTGCATTCATAAGAAAAGCTTCAGTTTCAGTTATCTTAGCATACTGTAATAATTTATCTTCGTCTTCCGATGCCGGTACTGCCTTTCCGCCGTAACGATCCACCATATCATAGGGAGTACATTCGGAAGGTGTACGCTGGAAGAAATTAAGGTCGCGGTACTTTTCGTCATTCTCGTCATAAGCACCCCAGTAGACGAATGTCCAGACCCTCTGCTCATCGTTTACCTTTGAATCTATAAAATTAAAATCATCGCCAAAATTAAAATCGCTGTACACCAGCGCACCGCCATATTCGTAATCTTTATCATCGGGAGCGATATGTGCGGTCAGCACTTCGGGAGAATCATTTTCATCCTCTTTATAATCTCTTGCCACAGGTTTGTTGCTGTTATTCTTTTCAGCCTGCGGAGTGACAGTACACCCGCAAAGCATCACCGCTGCCAGCAATACAGACGCTGCTTTTATCCTCACAGAACACTCCCCCTTTCTTTTAAGATATATCATTAATTAGTATAGCACATCTTCCCGCAAAAGTAAAGATACTTCTGTACAAATTTTTACATTTAGTATCAAATGTATATCGACGTTGAAATAAGGATCAGAATGTAAAAATAAATATCATTTTGAAGTTACGCTGAAAAAGACCACATTCTTTCAGAGAATGAAGAGATGTAAATTTTTTAACTTTGCAGTTTTTACAAAAATTCTTCCCGTATGTGACAACATACCGCTATTTAGTTAAAAATTGCATGATATATCTTTACAAAATGTCTTTATTGTGTTAAAATATCAATTAGTGTTCTTTTATAAATTTACTACTGATATTTGACGCTGAAAAAAACGTCTGATCAAAATACAACAGGAGGAAACCAATGAAAAACAAAAAGATTATCAGTGCGGTAACAGCGCTGATGCTCACAGCTTCGCTTATGGCAGGCTGCAGCGACAAACCGGCAGAGGATAGTTCTTCGGCTGCTGATTCTTCTTCAGCTGCTGCCACTACAACAGCTGAAGACAAATCTACTACACCCGAAGAAACTACTTCTGAGGAAGATACAACCGACGCAGAGACCACAGAAGATGAAAACGGCATGAAGGTCGTCGATCTTTCAGGCGGAGCTATTGCTGACAATATGAGGATGACTTCCCTTTCGTCCGTAGACAGAGGTGCACTCAGAACAACTTCCAACACAAGGGTAAATGTTGGCACTTCTGGCAAAGCAAGAAAATGGTCTGATAAAAAGAAAGAAGATAAGAAAAAGCTGACCATAATGGTATATATGGTAGGCTCTGATCTGGAAAGCAAACAGGCATCAAAAGCCGCTACTGTTGACATAGGTGAGATGATATACAGCGGTCTTGACGACAAGGACGTTAACCTTGTGGTATACTGCGGCGGCGCTCATACCTGGTGGATACCCGGTTATCCTTCAGGCAAGAACGCTTACATTGAGTATAAGTCCAAGGATGCTGATATACAAGGCGATAACGGCGCGGGCATTACCATATATGAGACCGATAAGAAGAACATGGGCAAAGCAGATACTTTCAGCGATTTCCTAAAAGATGTTCCTTCAAAGTATCCCGCTGATGATTATGCTCTGATATGTTGGGATCACGGCGGCGGACCTGTTCTGGGTTATGGTTCGGACGAATTGAATGTGGACAGCAAAACTAATCTTGGTGACAGCCTTACTGTTGCAGAGATGAAGACTGCTCTCGACAAATCCGACTTCAAGAAAAAGAAGCTAAAATTTGTTGGCTTTGACGCTTGCGTAATGTCCTCAATAGAGATTGCAGATCTCTGGCAGAATTACGCTGAATATCTTGTGGCTTCCGCTGATTCGGAACCCGGCTGCGGCTGGAACTATGAGTTCCTCAAAGACGTAAACGGAACCACAGATACCCCCAAGATCTGTAAGAACATCATCAAGACCTACTTCGATTATCTTTCAGAGATAAGCACACACTGCTATATCTCCGATGCGACTCTCGCAGCATTCGACCTTTCAAAGACCGACAAGGTAAAAGACGCAGTGGGCGGCGTATGCAAGGCGATGAACGATGATCTGCAAAGCGGTGATACAAGATCATACGATAAATTCCTGAATGGTGTGCACAGCTACGCAAGCTTCGACCTTGCAGACCTGGGCACTATGGTCACTTCGCTTTCGAGTACTTATGCTGATGAAACAAAGCAGCTGAAATCAGCCATGAATGATATGCTTATCGACGGCACTACCACTATCGCCAACACCTGCGGTATGTCGGTATACTTCCCGCTTTCAAACAGCACAGCCGACCTCGATACCAGCCTTGTTATACTGAAATATCTGGGCGGCAGTGATTATATCCAGAATACTCCAATCAATGCCGAATACAAGGCACTTATGAACACTCTGCTGAGTGAGACTTCAGGCGGCACATCTTCTTCCAATTCCAAGCCTGACAACAACTCTTCAAAGAAAGACAGCAGCAGTTCTTCAAAGGCTGATTCCAGTTCCTCGAAAAAAGAAGATAGCAGTTCTTCCAAAGCGGAATCAAGTTCTTCCAAGAAAGAAGAAAGCAGCTCCTCCAAGGCTGAGTCAAGTTCTTCAAAGAAAGAGAACAGCAGTTCATCAAAGGCTGATTCAAGTTCTTCCAAGGATTCAAGCTCTTCCAAGAAGGATGACAGTTCCTCAAAGCCCGAAAGCAGCTCGGGAACTGCAAACTCAAATCCTAACCTTTCAAAACTCGATATCGAAGTAGTTGAAAAGGGCGCTAAGTCATCCAACAAGGATTACAAGGACGACGGCTACGCATATTCTCAGCTGCCCAAGGAGGAACTGGGTAATATCCGTGGTGTTTACTACACCGTACTTAAAAATGTTTACCCCAGTGACAGCAAAAAAAGCTGGGCTCCCTATATGTTATATATACCCGCCGAGGTCGATGACAAGGGCATTGCGAAAATGGATCTCGACCCAACACTTATCGGTGTTATTACCGATAAGGACGCGGAACCTAACCTCTGCCAGACCAAATATCTCGGCGATGGCAATTACCGCTCCGCCGGTCTGCTGAGTGCGACCCGCGATCTTTCAGACGAATATATGTCGGTAATGCTCCAGTCCCACGTTGACGAAAAGAGTAACGCTTCTATAACAGGTCTTAATACAAATCAAACCACCGAAAACGGTGTGCCCATTACTTCAAAGGATGAGATAGACCTTAGCGAATGGCTCTCCTTTGATTGCCCATTCGTAGGATACATACCTGACAAGAGTGACTCACACAAACATTACAGCGAGGGTGAAGCGAATACTGTAGGCGGACAGTTCAGCCTGCTGGGCGATAACTTTGATGTAAAAGCCTGCAAACTCTCTGAGATATCCGGCGAATACGCAGTTCAGATGAGTGTATTCACTATCGACGGCAAGGAGTATTGCAGCAACATCGGCAGCTACATCATCAAGGACGGCAACACAGAAAAGCTCAAAGAGCAAAAGGTGGACAAGGGCGTACTGAAATTCGCTATACTTGACGATCACGCCGAGCTTGTAAAGTTCGAGAATTCAGGCAAGGAAGAGACCAAGAAGCTGACTGTACCCGATAAGGTTGACGGTAAAAAGGTAACTGTTGTCCGTGCAGAAGCATTCTCTGGAACTAACCCTGAAGAGATAGTATTCCCCGATTCTGTTGAATACATCGGAAGACTTTCAGACGGTCCTTCCACTACCAAGAAGATAACTCTGCCCAAGAAACTGAAAACCATCTCCGAGTCCATGTTCAGCTATTATAAAGAGCTGGAAAGCATCGAAATACCTTCAACTGTCGAGAGCATTGGAGCATTCGCATTTGAGAGTACAGGTCTTAAAGAGATCAAGATACCCAAGAGCGTTACTTCTATCGACGACGGTGTATTCTGTCAGTGTACTGCCCTTGACAAAATAACTGTAGAGAGCGGAAACAAGAATTTCACTGCTGACGCAAATGTTCTCTACACAGCCGACAAGAAAAAGCTTATTGCTTTCACAGGTCTGGCACATGAAGAATTCACCGTACCTGAGGGTGTTACTGAAATAGGCCGCTACTCATTCTACGGAAGCTACGAGATCGGTCTGGCTCTCGGATTAGATGATGATGAGTTAAAGGGTCTTAAAAAGATCACATTCCCGAAGACTCTCGTTAAGATCGGCGACTACGCTTTTGAGGGCTGTACTGGCTTTAAAGAGATAGTACTTCCAGACAGCCTTGAATACATCGGCACCGGTGCATTTGGTTTATCCCTTATGCAGAATTCAGGTGAGCTGGCTGAACTTAAATTCGGACCTTCTGTAAGAAGGATACGTACTTGTGCATTCTCGAGCTACAAGATCAAGAAGATCACAGTTGATCCCAAGAACACCTGCTTCAAGTCCAACGGCACACAGCTGACAAGTATCGATGGTTCTGCTGTTATCAAGCTGACAAAATAATGGCATAAAACAACAAACCTACGAATACTGCCAAGGAAGAGAGCTTTGGGTCAAGCCTTTCGCGAAAGGCTTGCGGGAGTTTGAGGGCAGAGCCCTCAATCACCAAGGAGCAAAACTAAAATGCATAGCGAACTATAAAAGCAAAGCAAACTTCCAAAATAGGCGCGGCAATAACAAAATTTCAGAGCGTGGACAATACAAATAGTCCACGCTCAAACTATGTCCGTAAATATATTGCCGCGCCCGAAATCAACGGCGGTAGCTCGTTGATTTCTCGACCCGAGGAACGAGGGGCGACAACCAGCAAACCACCGCCAGCAGCAATTTTCGACTATAACAACAAATTCCAATTAATGTTATTATGCAATATTTCTATAAAGATAAAGTAACTATTTCAGTCACGCAATTTTTGCGAAAAAAAAACTTGACATTATCGCTTTAGTGTGCTATAATATCAAAAGTTGATAATTATTTCAGCAAATAGAGAAGGAGTTTTATTAATCATGGACAAAAATATACCTTACAAGACTTATCTTGAAGAAAGTGAAATGCCAAAGCAGTGGTATAATGTCAGGGCTGATATGAAGAATAAGCCCGCTCCCCTGCTCAATCCAGCAACACTCAAGCCTATGACAGCCGAAGAACTGGGCGTTGTATTCTGCGATGAGCTGGTTGACCAGGAGCTGAACACTACCGACGCTTATATCGATATCCCCGAGGAGATACGCGAGTTCTATAAGATGTACAGACCCTCTCCTCTGGTAAGAGCTTACTGCCTTGAAAAGGCTCTGGGTACTCCCGCTAAGATATACTATAAGTTCGAGGGCAACAACACCTCAGGCAGCCATAAGCTCAACAGCGCTATCGCTCAGGCTTATTACGCTAAAAAGCAGGGTCTGAAAGGTGTTACCACCGAGACAGGCGCAGGTCAGTGGGGTACTGCACTTTCAATGGCTTGTGCATATTTCGGACTGGACTGCAAGGTCTACATGGTAAAGGTAAGCTACGAGCAGAAGCCTTTCCGCCGCGAGGTTATGCGTACTTACGGCGCTTCTGTTACACCTTCTCCATCTGATACAACTAACGTGGGCAGAAAGATACTGGCAGAACACCCCGGCACAACAGGAAGCCTTGGCTGTGCTATTTCCGAAGCAGTTGAAGTTGCTGTTGGTTCAGAAGGCTACCGCTATGTTCTGGGCTCGGTACTCAACCAGGTACTTCTGCATCAGTCCGTGATTGGTCTTGAAAGCCTTGCTGCATTTGAAAAGCTAGGTGAAAAGCCTGATATTATCATCGGCTGCGCAGGCGGCGGTTCTAACCTTGGCGGACTTATCTCGCCTTTCATGGGTCAGAAGCTCCGCGGCGAAGCTGATTACCGCTTCATCGCAGTTGAACCTGCATCATGCCCCAGCCTTACCCGCGGCAAGTACGCTTATGACTACTGCGATACAGGTATGGTTTGCCCTCTGGCTAAGATGTACACTCTGGGCAGCGGATTCATCCCCTCTGCTAACCACGCAGGCGGTCTGAGATATCACGGCATGAGCAGCACACTCTCTCAGCTGTATGATGATAAGCTGATGGAAGCTGTATCCGTTGAGCAGACCAAGGTATTCGAGGCTGCACAACAGTTCGCACGTATCGAGGGTATACTCCCCGCACCTGAGTCCAGCCACGCTATCCGCGTTGCTATCGATGAAGCACTCAAGTGCAAGGAAACAGGCGAAGAAAAGACTATCCTCTTCGGTCTGACAGGTACAGGCTACTTCGATATGGTTGCATACCAGAAGTTCAACGACGGCGAGATGAGCGACTATATCCCCACAGATGATGATCTGGCTAAGGGATTTGCTGGTCTGCCTAAGGTATGATAAACTGACATTCATAGTGCGTCTGCGGTTATCCGCAGGGCGCACTTTTTGTTTATTCAGCCGATTGAAAATCATAAAAAATTGGAGTATAATGGTAATTGTGATTTTTTCGGGAGCGGTGATAAAAAATGTCAAAAAGAACAATGACGGAGGGTACTCCGTGGAAACATATAATCAGCTTTGCCATGCCAGTGCTGGCAGGGTCGCTGCTGCAGCAGCTTTACAATACCGCCGATTCGGTAATTGTAGGCAGAAATGCGGGACAGTCCGCACTTTCGGGTGTGGGTACTACGGGAACTTTTGCTTTCCTTTTTCTTGCGATAGCCATAGGTTTCTCTTCGGGAAACAGCGTTGTTATCGCACAGCACTACGGTGCGGGAAATGAAAAAGCCGTCCGCAGAACAGCTTCAACGGGCATAATTTTACTGCTGGCGCTCGGTATCGCTTCAACTGTAATAGGAATAGCCGTCAGCGAACCTGTGCTGACCCATTTTGTGGGCGTAAAGCCTGAATATCATGACTATGCGGTACAATACTTCCGATGGTACTGTTTAGGACTTATCTTCCAATTCGGCTACAATGCCTTTTCGGCTATACTCAGGGCAGTGGGTGACAGCAAAGCTACCCTTTATTTTCTGCTGATATCCTCGGTGCTGAATATCGTACTCGACCTGCTTTTCATAAAAGTTTTCAAATGGGGAGTTTTCGGCGCGGCGATAGCAACCGATATCGCCCAGGCTGGTTCTTTCATAGCAGCTTATATCTACATGATAAAAAAATACCCCGTTTTCCGCTTCAAGCTGAGTGAATATGTTTGGGACAGCAAAGCCGCCAAAAGCACTGTTATAGTAGGTACGCCAATCGCGCTTCAGCTTGTGATAGTTTCTCTCGGTCTGACTTTGATACAGCGCGCGGTAAATGATTTTGGCGAGAATATGACAGCTTCGTTCACAGTAGGTTCAAGGATAGAGATGTACCTGAACCTCCCCTGCAACGCTTTTCAGACTACTCTTGCCACTTACACAGGTCAGAATTACGGTGCGGGAAAGCCTGAGCGTGTCAAGCAGGGTGCGCGTCAGACGATACTTATTTCAGTCGGCATCACACTGATAATATCCGCGGTGATAATGCTTACCTCTCAGAACATAATCGACCTTTTCAAACTTAACGATGCCGCCGCCGGCTACTGCATACAGCACCTGCGGACGATAGCACTCGTCAACGTGGTACTCTCGGTGTATATCCCACTTTTCGGAGTATTCCAGGGCACCAACCACAGTTTTATACCGACCATTGTTGCCACCTGCGCACTTACTGTCCGAATTATAGTTACATACATTTTCAGGTATAGCGACTTTTTCGGTTACAGCATAATCTGGTGGAACGGGCTTTTCGGCTTCGGCACGGGCTGTACCATAACATGGCTGAACTACCTCAGCGGCTGGTGGCTCAAAGGCTCGACATTGAGCACTAAAAAGATACCCGAAAAAGACTGATAAGTACAGCATGGCATTGTCTGAAAAAACGATTTTTCAGCAAATCTATTGACTTTTTATCGGATAAATGTTATAATGTAGTCGCAATTCCGCAAAGGTTAATTCATTTTTTGAAAAGTATTTACGGAAAGCACTGAATAATTTAGGAATTTATAATTTCAAGAAAGAAAGGATAATCGAACTATGAAAAAGAAACTGATACTTATGCTCTGCGTAGCTGCACTCACACTTAGCTTTGCATCTTGCGGAGACACTGAAAAGGCATCCAATGATACCGAGTCTGCTGCTTCATCTGCAAGCGAGGCTGTTGCCAGCGAAGTAGACGTAAGCGAAGCTGAAACAACAGAGGAATCTGCTGCAGAGGCTGAGAGCGCAGCTGAAGCTGAGTCTAAGGCTGAGACAGAGTCCAAGGCTGAGTCCGATAAGCCCGCTGCATCTTCTAATGAAGAGCTCACCGAACTGCTTGCTAAGGTAAAGGAGACCACTGCTGACAGCAAGAACTGCGAAGTTACTGCAAAGATGGATATCGATATGGTAATGACCATGAGCGGCACTACCACAAATATGAAGAACACAACTGATATCGTTTCAAAGACAAACGGTAAGAACACTCACACAATTCAGACCACTTCTACCGATCAGGGTACAGGCAGTCCTATTACAGAAACTCAGGAGAGCTATCAGTCTGAAGACGGCAATACCTATGTAACTACTGACGATGGCAAGACATGGACAAAGACTGTTGGTTCTACTACTACACTCGATGCTGATGCATTCTCCAATGAGGTGATCGGTGATGAGGCTGTATTCCAGAATGCTACTCTTGAAAAAGACGGCGACAATTATGTTATCACCATCGCACTGAAGGATATCCTCGCAAACGGCGGTGAAGTTGCAGAGTCCCTATTCGGTATGGGAGGCGGCGGAGAAGCTGAAGGTAATATGGTAATGACTATCGGCAGCGATTATTATCCTGTAAGCATTACTATGGAGGACATCGCTTTCGATATGTCCGAACTGCTCAGCTCACTTGGTTCCGATGATACAAGTGATGTCAAGATGGATATGACAATGAGCATGGTTCTTAACTTCAGCAACTGGGGCGGCGTTTCTGATGAAGAAGTTGCTATCCCCGAGGCAGCACTTTCTGCTGAATAATATTAATCACAAATATAAAGACTGTGTGATCTCAGTGATCGCACAGTCTTTTTTTGTCATCAGCTTTTTCGGCATACGGCAGTTACACTCATGTATCCGTCATTTATATCGGCGAAAATATCACCACGCATACTGTTCATCAGTCTGCGGCATATGTACAGACCGAGCCCGCTGCCCTGCCTGCCGTTTGTGTTTGAGCCTCTCCAGAAGCTGTCGAATATGTGGTCGAGCTCGTTCTTCGGAAGTTCACAGCCGCTGTTTTTTACTGTAATAAGACGGCAGTCTTCTTCGTCCGAAAAACTTATCTCTATGCTTTTGCCGTCGCCGTACTTGATGGCATTTTCTATAATGTTCTGAAGCACCTCGGTAAGTCGGTCGGGATCTCCGTTTATCATGCAGTCGTTGTAGTCTTCAACAGTGAATTCTGTACCATTCAGTGAAAGCTTGCTGTTGTAGAAAGCGCCAATACCATCGATGACCTGCGAAAGATAATAGTCGCGGTTCTCAACTTCAAAGCTTATAAAATCATCGGAGGAATGTTTGATTATCTCTTCAAGATAACGCTCTATCTCGTCCGCCTTTTCACCAATGCTCCCGTAGACTTCTTCCAGCTTCTTGGGATCGCTGTATAGTCCTCTTGCCAGCGCCTTGGAATAAAGCTTTATTGAGGACAGCGGAGTTTTGATATCGTGTGAAAGAGAAAGTATCATTGTCTTCTCAGCTTTGGCGTGTTCATACTCTTTCTGCTTTGAAGATTCCAGCTTCTCCCTCAGCATATCAAGTCCCCATACAAATTTGCCGAAGTACCTGCTTTTGTCTTCTTTGAGGGGGTCGGTAAGGTTGCCCTTTGAAAGCTCATAGGGCAGTTCGCTTATCCTGTTGAAAGGTTTTATCATCTTGCTCCTGAGATAGAGGAGTACAGCCAGCACAATTACCGTAACTGAGATGAAAGCAATATTCACAGCGGCAAATGCTTTTTTGCTGCTGTTATCTTTCCTGTCATCATACTCTATCCTATAAAGTCTGCCACCTGCTCTGCAGATAACATACTCTCTCTTGCTTTCAAATGCGGCTTCATCCTCTGCTTCAATATCATAGATCCCTGTTATGGAAGTATAATCATCGGCACTGACTTTTTCACCTGCATCAAGCCGATGTTTCACTCTGTTTACCTCAACAAGGTAATACCCGGAAGTCTCACCGCGGTCCTTAAGCAGTATATGGTCAACGCAAGCTGTCAGAAGAATCATTATCACAATGAAGAACACTATAAGCTTGTCGAAGCTTTTCATCTCAGCCCTCCCAGCGGTAACCCTTTCCCCATACCGTCAGTATTCGCTTAGGTTCTTTGGGGTCGGGCTCTATCTTCTGGCGGAGCCATTTTATATGGACTGTCAGCGTCTGTATCTCGGATTCACTGTCAGAACCCCATATGCGATTGAATATGAACTCCTTGGTAAGGGTCTGTCCCTTGTTCTCGATGAACAATCTTAACAGCTCGAATTCCTTGGCTGTTATCTGTAAAGGCTCTCCGTTTTTGGTAACTGTTTCCGCTGTAAGGTCTAGGGTAATATCGCCGTCGGAGAGATCGTCCATGGCAAGACGACGCTTGAATATGCCCTTGACCTTGGCTATGAGAATGTCGATATCATAAGGCTTTTCGATGTAATCATCAGCCCCTAAGATAAGACCGTTCAGCTTGTCCTCCCTGTCTATCCTTGCGGTAAGTATCAGTATTGGAGTATTGCTTTGCTCACGTATCCGCCTGCAAACGGCAAACCCGTCGATGCCAGGAAGATTGATATCCAAAAGCACAAGTCGTGCACCGTATTTTTCAAAAAAAGTCAACGCTTTTTCTCCGCTTTCAGCAGTGCTGACTGTATATCCATCAGCCCTGAGAAAATCACACAGCAGAACACTGAGCTCCTTGTTATCCTCAACAATCAGTATATCGACCATTTCACACCTCGCATATATTTATACTCATATCTAATATTATACTCCCATTTTGCAGATACGTCAACTACATATTCATTTCCCGGGAAAACAGCAAACGACATCTGATCTCAAAGATCGGTGTCGTTTACTGTGTACATATCAGGATGTTTGAAGAATAGTTTTTATACTATTCAATGCTCGCCGTATCCGAAGCCTTTACCTTGCCTGTATAAAGTGAAGTAAGAAGTACGCTCACCACTGTGACCGCTATCATAACTGCGGGATATATAACGAACATCGAAAGAACGTCGAACTTGTATTCAACGCTGTTCATAACACCCAGCATTCCGAAAATCGGATCCATAGTTAGCTTGGTGAACGGTACGCAAAGGGATGCTGAAATGAGTACTGCAAATATTGAAATAAACAGAAAACGCAGTGTATGATGTGCCACTACCGAGCGTTCCTTGAAACCGATAGCTTTCATCAGTGCTATCTCAGATCTTTCCTTTGCGATAAACGAACGCTCCATCAGCACACTTATCAGCACAATGATTATCACCGCAAGCACCAGCGTAAGATCTCTGACAGCAGACATAGTATCGCCGACACCCATGCTGCTTTTCGTGAATTCACGTGAATCTTCAACGATACTGACATTCATGATATCTTTCAGCTTTTCCCTGCGCTCGTTGATAACTTCCTTGCCGGGATCATCATCGAAATCTATCTGAAATGCAAATATGGAAGATGGTGTCGTTTCCTTGATCTCGATATCCTGATGAAGTCTGCCAACCATGCCCATCTGGTCAAAACTCTGGAACAGTGCAGATACCAGATACTCATCTGTGCTGCCGTCAATAGTTATCTTAACGGTATCGCCTATCTTTACACCTATTTTCTCTGCGGCAGCTTCGGCAAAAGCTACCTCGTTGGTGTACATCGGTGCAGTGCCATCGGTATACTCATAATCTTTTGTATCTGTCTTGCTGCATTGCAGGAAGCTGAGATTGGTGTTCTTCCCTGCATACTCAACGTTTAGCTGATACCAGGGTTCAGCCCATACCTTTCCGGGCATATCATTATCGGAAAGTATCTTTTCTATCTCAGCAGAAGCTTCATCGGGCGTCTTTATACCTCCTATTATCTCCATGCTGCGCTCACTATCGGTCAGATAAACATCACTCTGCTTAACGCTCAGAAGATACAGCAGCGAATCACTGTCGATGGTATTCGCGGTGGCTGTCAGTACCATTATCAGCAGCGTGAACAGTATGAATATAAATGTTATAAGACCGTACTGCCTTGGTGCGCTGAGTATATCGTTAACGGATAAGAAGCCGGTGCTGCCAAGTCTGCTCTTGCTGAGGCTCATAACGCTGCGTTTCTTGAAACGCTCACCTGTCTGACCGTTGCGCACAGCATCTATAGGAGAAAGTTTTTTTATCTTAGCTGTGCATCTCCAACAGAAAAGCATTATCATTGCAACTACTGCAAGACAACATACAATTCCTATCAGCACACTGTTATCACTGCCAAGCACCATATTTTCGCTGACACTTTTAAGAAGTGCCGCACCGAAGGGCACGCTTAAAATATATCCTACAGATGCACCAAGTACAGCGATGCCAAGGTACTTCACCAGATACATTCCCCTGATGGAGCTGTTATTTAGACCCACCGCTTTCATTACTCCTATCTCTCTGAACTCTTCAGAAATAGTAAAACCGATGGTGAATCTCAGCACCACAAATGAAACTATCAACAGACCTATACTAAGCACCATCAGAATAGCCGCAACCAATATATCCATTAGGTATGTCATTCTGATAAGATTTATATCTAAATTCAGCTGAAGATAAGGTGCATATTTAGCAGAAGCATCAGTAAACGCCTTTTCGTCTGAGATATTGAAATAATACATATTTCCAGCGAAACCTGTATTTATAGCTTCATTTTCTGCAAAAGCTCTGTAATCCTCACTGTTTATAACGTATCTCGGGTTCGACATCATAGATGAACCGTAAAGTGCGTCTTTGATATAACCCGCAAACTCAAACTCCTTAGAAACGCCATCAAGATCTATTGTTATCTTGTCACCTATCTCCAGATCGGTCTTTTTGATCTCCTGACCCGCAATGTATATCTTTCCTTTTTCAACCTCGGTCAGCATCTCATTATTGCTGTCAAAAACATTTATGCCCACCGTATCGATTTTGTTGAGCATACCCACCCTGTCAAGGTCACACAGATTTTTTCCGTTACGCTGGAGGTTCGAGGATATGAGGTAGATAACATCCTCACGCCTGTAATCGGTGACGTATTCGCTCTCCTGCAAAAATTCCTCGATATACTGTGATTTCTTCTCACCTCTGGTGGCGTAGAACATATCTGGCATATTCGCTTTCTCGAAAAAGTAGTCCAGCCCGTTCACAACAGACAGGATATTATTCACACTTGATGCCGCAAACATGGCAGAAAGTATTACAAACAGCAGAAGTATGATGTTCATTGTCTTTTTTCTTTTCAGATCTTTCTTTAATATTCTAAGATACATATTGTTCCCTCCCTTTCTGTGTTCACATTATAGCATGGGGTTTATTAAATAATCATTAAATGCAATAACCTAAATTCCACAATCATCATTACGCCCAATATAAAAGGCTGTGAGTATCAAACTTCACAGCCTTTGTGATCTTACTGATAAATTATCACTCGATCCCGAGAACCTTGTAATCCTTAGCTTCAACAGCATTTTTCAAAACATCGTCACCAACATCAGATGACAGTGTGACCACAGCAACTCCTGAGGTGTGGTCAGGAGCGGCGCTTTCAACACCGTCGATAGCTTCAAGAGCCTTCTTTACACTTGCCTCGCAGTGGGGGCACATCATACCTTCGATCTTCATTGTCTTTGTCATGGTTTTATCCTCCTTTTTTTCTGACGAAGAAACTATCTCTGCGACAGCTTCACTGTTTATCTGCCCGATCTTCCGGTCGTGAGCGGCATCATAAGGTTTTACCAGATTCAGCCGCAGAGCATTCATACATACGAAAAAGCTCGAAAGTGCCATGGCTGCCGCACCGTACATCGGCTTCATCTCAATGCCGTACAGACCCATGGCAAGGGGTATGCACACCGCATTGTAAAAAAATGCCCAGAAAAGATTCTGATGAATATTGCGGATAGTGTGTCGGCTGAGCCTTATGGCAGCAGTTACATCCGAAAGACGGTTCTTCATCACCACAATATCCGCTGCATCAACAGCGATGTCCGTGCCTGCACCGATGGCTATACCACTGTCCGCTGAAGTAAGCGCGGGTGCATCGTTTATACCGTCACCTACCATGGCTGTCTTGCCAAGCTTTTTCATGGCGGTGACTACGTCTGATTTGTCGGCGGGCAGCACATCTGAAATAACATGGTCAACACCCGCCTGCGCCGCGATTGCTTTCGCGGTGCGCTGATTATCACCTGTAAGCATTATGGTGCTGATGCCCATACCTTTCAGCTCACGCACAGCTTTTTCCGAATCCTCTCTTATCCTGTCGGAAACCGCTATCAGACCCACGGCTTTACCATCGTATGCGAACAGCAACGGTGTTTTGCCTTCTTCTGCCAGAGCATTCGCTCGCTGGGTCAGGGACGGTTCGGTCATGCCCTTTGAAGTCAGGAATTTGAGACTTCCGCCCACAAGTTCTCTGCCATCTAGAGTACACCTCAGCCCGTGTCCCGAAAGCACCTCAAAATCGGTAACTTCCTTTATATCCAGCCCCTCAGCGGCTGATGTTACCGCCTTTGAAAGAGGGTGCTCGCTGTTTTTTTCAAGGGATGCGGCAAGTGTGAGAAGTTCCTTTTCATCTATACCTATGGCAATAATATCCGTCACAGAGGGCTGTCCCTCGGTGACAGTGCCTGTCTTGTCCAGTGCGATGATCTGTGTCCTGCCTGCAGCTTCAAGAGCTGAAGCAGTTTTGAAAAGTATACCGTTTTTAGCGCCAACACCGCTGCCAACCATTATTGCAACAGGGGTAGCAAGCCCAAGTGCGCAGGGACAGCTTATCACCAGAACCGAGATACCCCTCGCTATGGCAAATGTAAATGACTTCCCCGCTATCAGCCAGCCTGCAAGTGTCAGCACAGAGAGCACGATGACCGTCGGCACAAATATCATTGAAACTTTGTCGGCAATTCGTGCAAGCGGTGCTTTGGTCGCCGCAGCATCTGATACAGTCCGTATTATACCCGCGAGAGTTGTATCCTCACCGACCCTTGTTGCTCTGCACTGGATATACCCTTGCTGATTTATGGTAGCGGCGGACACACTGTCCCCCTCGGACTTATCTGCGGGGATACTCTCCCCTGTCAGAGCTGATTCGTCCACCGAGGTATTGCCTTTTAGTATCACACCGTCCACAGGAATCTTCTCACCGGGACGCACCGCGAAAATATCCCCCGCACGTACTTCCTCAATACCGACTTCGGTTTCGTTATCGTCTTTCAGCAGAACAGCGGTCTTCGGCGCAAGGCTCATCAAACCTTTGAGCGCGTCGGTAGTCCGTCCCTTTGACTTCGCTTCAAGCATTTTGCCAACAGTTATCAGCGTTGGTATCATGGCGGCAGATTCAAAGTACATATTCATACCGTACTTCATCACGATATCGTGTCTGCCCTCTCCCTGAGCCAGTATCATAATAAACAGCTCAGCAACCGAATAGATAAAAGATGCACCCGAGCCCAGTGCCACAAGGGTATCCATATTCGGCGCTTTATGAATAAGCGAGCTCACACCGGAAATGAAGAATTTTCCGTTTATGACCATAACAGCCGCCGCGATAAGCAGTTCAAAAAGACCAAGAAACACATGATTATCAAAAGCGTCGGGAGCATACCAGCCCCACATCATATGACCCATGGAAAAATACATCAGCACCATCAGCAAAGGCACCGACCACAGCAGACGATTTTTCAGCACAGGTGTTTCACGGTCTTTAAGGGCTTCCGAATCTGCCCAGGATGGCGAGCCGCCAGATTCTGCTTTCATCGAAGCACTCTTTGGTGATGCTCCGTAGCCTGCTTTTTCAACGGCTTCAACTATATCTGCCGCAGAAACATCGCCCTCGACACCCATTGAATTCGTCAGCAAGCTGACACTGCAGGCGGTCACTCCCGGAACTTCCTTTACGGCTTTTTCAACACGTCCTGCGCAGACCGCACAACTCATGCCTGTGACTTGATATTGCTCCACCAAATATCACCTCATAAGCTTTTCAATAGTATTCATCAGTTCATCGATAGTATCCTCGCGCCCCTCACGGATATCCTCCGAAACACAGGTGCGCAGATGGCTTGCAAGAAGAGTTCTGCAAAAACTGTTCAGCGCAGAGTTTGCCGCCGATGCTTGTGTAAGGATATCGGGACAGTATGCGTCTTCTTCAAGCATACGCTGCAAGCCGCGAATCTGACCTTCGATACGTTTCAGACGATTCATAAGCTCACGGCGTTCTTTTTCACTGCGGACTTTTTTTCTGTCACAACAGCAGAAATGTTCAGTATCCGACATACTTTATCATCTCCTATTATACCCCCCTGGGGTATGATTCATACTTCTAGTATATACCCCCACGGGGTATTTGTCAATAGCTTTCACATATTTTTTACTTTCTTATCCAAACAAAAAAGCTGTGCAGAAGATCATTCTGACCCGCCCCCTGTCAAGTAGACAGCGTAAAAACAAAAATATTCTATGTAGTGACCAAAAGCAGTCTGTGCAATTTGTGCAGGCTGCTTTGTTGTTAACAATTGGCAAGCACCGACTGGTCACGCAGCATATGCTTCATGGTATTCCATAGGTGTCATGCTGCTCAGTTTGATCTGGTAACGCCTTGTGTTGTAATAGGTGATGTATTCCTCTATCGTCGAGATCAGCTCAGTTTTATCCGTAAACTTGCGAAGATAGTACATCTCGGACTTCAGGATACCCCACCAGCCTTCCATTGGTCCG
>NZ_FOKQ01000071.1 GCF_900112155.1 Hominimerdicola alba
GCTTAGGTCAGGTGCTCTCCGAGGGGCAAAGGGGGTCTGCACCCCCTCTGCACTCCCTGCTCACTTGTCTGACAAAAAGAAAAAAAGACGGGCTGTCCGCTGCTGCGGTAGTCCGTCTTACTATAAAGTGGTCATTCATTAGTTGAACCATTTACGGAAATATGCTATAATGTATGGTGATAATCATTCCATTCAGGGGGATATACTATGACTGAAAAAGAACAGAAAAAGGCAGCGAAGGAGTTTGCCGAGCGTTGGAAAGGCAGGGGCTATGAAAAAGGGGAGTCCAACCTTTTCTGGATAGACTTGCTGACACACGTTTACGGAGTTGACAACATAGCTGAATTTATCAGCTTTGAGGATCAGGTTCATCTGGATCACACGTCCTTTATAGACGGTTATATCAAGTCTACGCACGTTATGATTGAACAGAAGTCTATCGGCAAGGACTTACGCAAGGCAATAAAGCAGTCTGACGGCTCTCTGCTCAATCCGTTCCAACAGGCAAAACGCTATGTGACGGAGCTGCCGTTATCGCAGCACCCTCGATGGATAGTGACTTGCAACTTCGAGGAATTCCTTGTCTATGACATGGAGAAGCCCAACGGCGAGCCTGAGCAGATATTCTTGAAAGACCTTGCAAAGGACTACTACCGTCTGCAATTCCTTGTGGAAACAGGTAGCGAAATGCTGAAAAAGGAAATGGAAATTTCCTTGAAGGCAGGCGAACTTGTTGGCAAGCTGTACGATGCCATTCTGAAACAATACAAAGAACCTGATAGCCCCGAAACACTGAAAAGCCTAAATATGCTGTGCGTAAGGCTCGTATTCTGCCTATATGCGGAAGATGCAGGCATTTTCGGCAAGCATGAAATGTTCGGGCGGTATCTGAAACAATTTCAAGCGAAAGATATCCGCAAGGCACTTATCGAGCTGTTTCAGGTACTCGATCAGAAGCCCGAAGATCGTGACCCCTATATGGACGATGACCTTGCTGCGTTCCCTTATGTGAACGGTGGTTTGTTCGCTGATGAAAACATCGAAATTCCACGCTTCACAGATGAGATAGTGGATCTGCTTGTGAACAATGCAAGCGCAGGATTTGACTGGTCGGAGATCAGCCCGACGATCTTCGGTGCGGTATTTGAAAGCACTCTGAACCCCGAAACAAGACGTTCAGGCGGTATGCACTATACCTCTATCGAGAATATTCACAAGGTCATTGACCCTCTTTTCCTCG
Source organism: Hominimerdicola alba (assembly GCF_900112155.1). Lineage (GTDB taxonomy): Bacteria > Bacillota > Clostridia > Oscillospirales > Ruminococcaceae > Hominimerdicola > Hominimerdicola alba_D. Next base: position 1,241 of record NZ_FOKQ01000071.1, read on the forward strand.
ATGAGCTGAAAGCAGAATTCAATACGATATGCGAAACTAAGGTCGATAAAACAAGAAAAGCGAAACTGGAGCAATTCAGAGATAAGCTAGCTTCACTCACGTTCCTCGATCCCGCCTGCGGTTCAGGCAACTTCCTTACTGAAACTTATATCAGCCTGCGCCGACTGGAGAATGAAGCATTGAAAGCTATACACGGAGATCAGATACTTTTAGGCGGTGATGGTGACTTCAACCCTATAAAGGTAGGTATCGGACAGTTTTACGGCATTGAGATCAATGACTTTGCTGTGACTGTCGCAAAGACCGCCCTCTGGATAGCCGAAGCGCAGATGATGCACGAAACTGAGGAGATAATACAGAATAACCTTGATTTCCTGCCACTGAAAAGCTATGCCAACATTACCGAGGGCAATTCGCTGCTAATAGACTGGGAAAGCGTTGTTTCAAAGGAAAAGCTGTCTTATATTATGGGCAATCCGCCGTTTGTTGGATTTACTTTTATGAGCAAGGAACAAAAAGATGATATTCAGAAAATTTTCCCTGATGTGAAAAATCTTGACTTTGTTGCTGGTTGGTATAAAAAAGCATCTGATTACATTCAAGAAACAAATATAGAGTGCGGATTTGTATCTACTAACTCAATCACACAAGGTGAAACTGTGTGTCGCCTATGGAAACACCTTAGTATTATCATAAATTTTGCTTATTTGTCATTTATTTGGGATAGCGAAGCTAATCAAAAAGCTCAGGTTCATTGTGTAATTATAGGTTTTTCGTGTCATAACCGAAAAGAAAAATACTTGTACAAAGGTGGTATCAAAGAACGTGTTGAAAATATAAACTATTATTTATGCGATGCGCCTAATGTTATTGTAGAAAGTCGAAATAAACCACTTTGTGATGTTCCCAAAATGGTTTATGGTAATAAACCCGCAGATGGCGGATATCTTATCATTGAAGCAGATGAATATGATGAATTTATAAAGCAGGAACCTCAAGCTCAAAAATATATCCATCGTTTACTAGGTGCGACTGAATTCATAAATAATAAGCTGAGATATTGCCTTTGGCTAGTTGGTGTAAGTCCTGCTGAAATCAAAAAATGTCCTTTAATATTAGAAAGAGTACGCAAATGTAAGGAACAAAGAGAAAGTAGCATAGCAGCTGGAATACGTAAGTTTGCTGAAACACCAACATTATTTGCCCAGATAACACAACCCGAAGGAAAACCTTATATTATTATTCCCAGACACTCTTCTGAAAGAAGAAAGTACATACCATTTGGCTTTGTTGATCCAGATGTAAAGGTGAATGATGCAGTACAAATAATTCCTGATGCAACATTGTATCACTTTGCTATACTGATGTCTAATGTTCATATGGCGTGGACTAAAGCGGTTTGTGGGAGAATAAAGAGTGACTATCGCTATTCTAAAGATGTAGTATATAACAACTTTCCTTGGTGTAACCCCACTGACGAGCAGAAAGCTGTGATAGAGCATACCGCGCAGTTGATACTGGATGCAAGGGCAAAATACCCTGACTGTTCTCTAGCAGACCTCTACGATGAGCTAACCATGCCCCCCGAACTACGCAAAGCTCACCAGCTCAACGATAAAGCTGTTATGCAAGCATACGGCTTTGACTACAAGACCATGACCGAGAGTGAGTGCGTGGCAGAGCTGATGAAGATGTATCAGAGGTTGACGAAAAAATAATTGTAAAGGTGCACAAAGAGATTGGAGAAATCTCCTTTCTTTTTGTGTGCCTTTTTTCTTGACAAAAAGGCTATCAATATGCTATAATCATAAACAATAACAGGAACAGAGATTTCTCCTTTCTTCGTAAAAAGAAAAAAATGAAAGGTCGTGTTTTTATGACAATCCAAAAATTAGAAGAATTATATGAAAGAGGTCCGGAGCTTCACATTGATATCGGTGGGGCAACCACTTTTAACGAACTCAGTCAGATTATCAGTGACGGGAACAAATTGATCTCGTTGCTGGCCGACAACAAATTGCGAGACTTTATCAAGCAAATCACTGAAGCCCTTCAGTTGGAGCTTGATGTCCTGCTTATCAATGATGTCGAGCCAGAGGATATCGTTACGATCGGTCGTGACCGAGGTGCTCTCACAGGAGAAGGTGCTGCTGAAATTTTCCGCGACTATTTTTGGCAGAAGCAGCATATCGCCCACTTCCGCGAGGCTACCGTCAAAACTGTTGACGGCAGCACTTACACGATACTTGCCGGCAGCAAGATCAACATGAAGCCCTCCAAGAGTAACAGTGCAGTCGCTTTACAGGTTTTTAAAGAACTGAAAAATTCCAGCAAAGTTACTGCCGACGGCATACTTATTGATGACGTTGAGCTCAACTCAAAAAGTGCTGTCGCAAGCCTGATTTCAGGCGTGAACACCAACGGCACTAAGACCCCTCTAGGTGAGCTCGTATAAACAAAAAAAGGGGGGCTGAGGTTGCAACAAACCTGAATAATGTGCTAACAAAAAGAAAAAGACGGGCTGTCCGCTGCTGCGGTAGTCCGTCTTTATAATTTTATAATAACAATTATAAAAACTCTATCCTAAGTTTTTTGCCCATAGCATTTGCAAGCCGTTGTAAAGTTCTTATTGACGGATTAGCATTTCCGTTTTCAAGCTTGCTTATATCACCCTGTGCTATACCCGAACGATCTGAAAGCTGTTTCTGTGTAAGTCCGCTTGAATTACGAGCATCTATCATAGCCTGCATAATTGTAAATTCTGGTTCAAGTGCTTCATATTCTCTACGAAATTCATCATCTTTCATCTGCTCTGCGAGAAGTTCATTGAAATTAGTCATTTTCATTCTCCTTTCTGCTTAGATAATCAGCTCTGTACTGTTTGGCTCTTTCAATCTCTGCCCTTGGTGTTTTTTGTGTTTTCTTTATAAAGCCATTTGTCAAAACAACTTTATGTCCGACTACAAAGAAATACAAGACCCTAGATATATCCGAGCCTACTTTTGCTCTTAACTCCATTATACCGTCTTCTATAGGCTTTGATTCCGGTTCTCTTAATCTGTTGCCGTTTTTTTGAAGAAGCTCTACTGTTCTGAACATTTTAGCTCTCATCTTTGTATCAAGACTTAATATAAAATCCTTTGCCGGCTCTGTCCCATCAGCCTTTTCATAAAATATTATTTCAAATTCCTGCATATACATTCTCCACATCAAATTATAGGATTTATCCTATAATTAATTATATAGGATAAATCCTATATTGTCAATGCTATTGGAGAAAAATTCACAAATTACAAATACAAAGTGTTATTTCTGTTTTTACAATCACTCAAAAAAGTGATATAATAGATAAGTTCGATATTATTCTGTGGAGGTAGTCATGAAAATCAAATCAAAAATCTTATCATTAATTTTAACCTTAGTTATGGTGTTTACTTTATCAGCAATACCTGCATCTGCTGTATCTGCTGATACAAGCACTATGATTGACACATCATCGCTCCCAAGTATATCATTAAGTGATTTGGAACGCGGAATAGACGTAGTAATAGTTAAAGATGGTTCGTCTTTAAAAGCTGTAACCCAAGAACAAAGAAAATCAATAAAAAGAGCAGTCATTGACTTTGGTACATTCCATGTTGGCATAGTTAAAGACTCCAGTACAAAAGCTCATCTCTATTGGAGCGCAACAGGAACACAGATAACCAATGTGTCTGGAACAATATACTGCAGTAACACATCAATATTAAAGCCCAAAAGTTATTTTTCGGGCAGAATAGATGAATACAAAGACCTTAATGGAAGATATAACAAGGCAAATGGCTCTACAAAATCATTTTCAATTCCGAAAAACACCAAGAAAGTAAAGGTTGGTTGGAAAAACGTCTACATTACAACTATTGCAGGCGGAAAGGCTTACTTAGGAAACGCCAGCTCAACGGTAAAACTTTAATAATGAAATTACAAGAAAAAAATTATATTCTAAAACACATACAACAGCAAGATATATTTAATTCTAAGGATGGACCCTCTGCAATGATCATAAGGGACTCTTTAGGAAATAATAACGTAGTAAAAACCAAACATATATGGATATTTGTTTTAATACTAGTTTATAAAGCAGACAAAAAACATATATTTCCTTGTGATTGGATTTTAGTCAAAAAAAGTAATATCGAACAATGATCAAAAGGCGAAACGTTATTGTTTCGCCTTTTTTCTATACTAATTCAATTCAAAACGGATCCGAATAGCTTGCCAATAATATGGGGCATAGTCCTTACAGCAGAAGATCTGATCGGGCGTATAGTAGCTGCTCGGCAGCTCCGTTCCATAGCCGTCCTTATTCGTGTAGGTTTCACCATCATCATAGCAGCCGTTCCAAAGGTTAAAGGCAAGGCGCGTTGTTTTCATCGAAGTGCTTGTCTGAAAGCCCTTGTGCAGCCCCTCACGCTTGATACCGTCCTCTTGGAAGTCAAAAACTTCATCGGTATGCTCACGAAGAACCTTATCGAGAGAAAGAAGATACGCAAGAGATAAATGGTAGCAGTCAAGGTGTTTCATTTTTCGGCAGATTTCATCAAATTTATGCTCATGTTCATCATCTTCAAATCTGATTTCCACGCTATCACTTTTACGCTGTAACTGTTTAGTATAGCATTTGGATATCCAATCAACTATCAGGAATTTACGATTAAATTCAGATAAAGACTCATAATGAGGGTCAAATTTGGTTCCAAATCCAAATACAAAATCACCATTTATTTTCTCAATAGGACTACCATTACCTCCGCCATGACCGTCACTAAGAAAAAGTCCCATTTCTTCTCGAATCAATAGACCAAATCTGTCATAGTAACGTATGCCGCCGTCTTTTTTGTCGAAACTTGCGTTAAAACTTTCTATATCCAGAATTTGTATTTTTGATAAATCTATCTCACAAAGAGGAACTTTGAACTGGTCTAGCACCGTTGCATCTATGCCATTGGCATAGATAAAACACAATTGATTGTCTACGATTTTTGCTATTCCACAGTGAAAACACTTATTTTTATCATATAGCAAGTTCGCACCTTCCTCAATCAAATGTCCATTTACGTCATAATACTCAATCATTTTCGTTCCTCCTCATATATCGCTAAAGGAAACTTGCCCCTCTAACTCTTGTTCAGGCTCAGGCTTCGGCTCGATATGCTTTTTCTTACAGATAAAAGCCCTGATTTCGTCCACCATATCAGCAGGAACACGCATTGTCACGGTCTTGCAGCCGTATTTCGGCTTTGCTCCTGCTCCTGCCCTTGCTCCGCCTTTTTTCTTCTTTTTTGTCGGCTCGTTCATTCCTCAGTCTGCTCCTTTCGTTTACGCTGCCACCAATGCCGCTTGGGTGGGTCTTGCTTGTCCTCGATAGCAAGCAGTGCTTTTTTATCCGCCGCGTGCAGCTGCTGCGCTTGATCTGCAAGCACAGCTAGTTTTTCAGCTTGATTTCTTGCGTGTTGCCGTTCACGTTCCAATTCAGATTGTAGAGCAGATATTTGTTCCTGCTGAGTTTTGATCTGTTCGTCTTTGGTGGCGAGCTGTCCTTGCAAAGTGTCAATTGTAGTCTGTAAGACTTCGACTACCGCTGCAAACTCGGTTTGCGGTAAGTTTGCGGCGGTTTGCGTTTTTTGTTGCGATTTTTGCGTTTCTTGTTGCGATTGTGGCGATTTTTGTTGCGATTGTTGCGTTTTTTGCGATTTTTCATTTTGCGATTGTTGCGTTTTTTGCGATTGTGGCGTTTCGCCAATTTGCGATATTTGCGATTTTATGAGGGAAGAATCATAGTCAGACAATTCAAACCGATTGCCAACTTTGAAAGGTTCGATACCCAAATCTGAAATAAGCCTAGATATGGTGGGCTTACTCACGCCCAGCTCATCAGCGATTTGTTTTATGGTTTTGCTCATTTTGCACACTCCTCACTCCACCATTTCAAGACGGTATGGCGGCTCAATCCAGTATCACGCTCACAATCAATCTTCTTCCCTGTTGGGTGAAGCTGCTGCCATTCAAGTACGATCTGCTGCTTGCTAGGTCTACCCTCGGCATTTCTAAAAGGCTGACCTCTACGCTTCATATTTGCCTTTTTACTTCGGATATCTTCCAAATGCCACTCCTGCTTTTGATAATTCCGCTTATTACGCTCGATACGAACATCGGTCAAGATCTCGATATCAGCTATCGTGAAATTATAATAATCCTTGGAATAGCACTCCATAGCACTATCAACATCAGCTTGGGTCAGCTCATTGTTGTGGTTATACGTCCGAAGGACTTCAAAACAATCCTGAATATCGGCTTTGAGCTGTTTTTTGGGGACATCACACTTGCAGGCGTATATTACAAGGCACATAAGGTAAAAATAACGGTGTCCGCCCTCAATCTCGGTCACACGGCGTTTCCACCACTCATAAAGAGCATAGTCCTTGACTTGCTTCTTCTTACGATAGCCGATATTCCACTTGTTAGGGCGTTTGTTGCCCTCAACAACAACTTTCTGATACCATTCGGGATAAAGCTCAGCTGCGGTTGCTCGGTCAATTTTGCTCGGGCGGTACGGACGGTTAACATCAACCCGATTTTCGGGCTTAATAGCATAGCTATTGAGGAAATCAAGGCTGACTTTACCGCCGATTTTAAAGGCGGTGACGGTATTCCCATACTTGCTGTTAGTGCTGCCGACCATACGGAAGCCTTGCCCGATGCTCTGATACTGAATACTCTCGACCTGCGAAGTGCCTTTATACTCCCATATTCTGAATGTGAGATCGTGTTTCAAGGACTTCAATTGCAGCTTTATGTTGGGATAAAGGGCGATTGGCTCATCAAAAACATAGTACAAGTGAAGCCCTCGCCCACTCAAAACAATGAAAGTCGGCTTAGGAATACTGCGGTAAACATCGCCCGAACCTGTTGTACGCTCCAGAACGTGCTCCAATTCAGAACGCCCGACACCGTCAAGGTCAAAAATGAGTGCGTTCATGGTCTGAGCATACTGGAGCTTGTTGCTGCGGCTATGATAAGTAAGACCGCTGCACAATGTCATGCCGTTCCCCTCAACATAGTCCATATAATCAGAAGCCCACGTATCATTGAGCATTATCCTGCGGCGTAAACGCCTTTTTGCACCCTCGTCCTGTTCATCGTGATACAGATAAATAGCGTTAGGGTGAGAAAAATCGCTGTACAGCTCACCAGAGTTCTCGTTGTCGGGGAAGATATAGCGATAGAAGTCCTCGCCATTGACCTGATCGTACACATTGGAAAGCAGCTCATAGCACTCACGGAAGTTATTCAATACATTATCGGACAAGCAGAACACCTCACTTATGCGGATATAACATCATTACTGCGGATACCGTTCTTTTCTTTCTTCTTTTCTTGGAGAAGAAAGAAAAGAACCAAAAGAAAGAAGAACCGCCCCACACACGCTCACGCTCAATACCTACGGTATAAGGGGCTTAGATTATCAATAAGTTTTTGCACATCAAATTAGCCCCAACGCTATAACCCACGGTATAAGGGGCTTAGATTATCAATATATTTTTTTTCACTTTTTTCAGTATAGCATATAAAGCTCCGTTTGTCAACACTGATTGTGTGACACTTTCAATCATTCATCGAGACCGTCCGCCCCACGAACGTTCCTGGGCAAGTTCATCCATGTGTTTTTCATACCGCCTTTCTGTCTCCTCATAAGGCTCTTTGGTAGCGTACTCACACACTTTGCGGACATAATCAAGTTCTTGGTTCAATTGGTTTACATTGCGTCTGTACGGCTTTAAAGCTTCATTCACGGCTTTTTCTTTCTCCTGCTCGATGTGGAACAACTTATCTTGGGCTTCACTTTGCATTTTCGTAGCCTGACTTATAGCTTTGTTCGCTTCGCTTTCATAGTGCTTTTCCAAATCTTCGGCTAATTTAAAGGCTTTTTGGTCTATGATGGCGTTTTCTTTCTGCACCAGAATGTCATAGGTCGCTTTCCGTTCCTCGGCTTCATTGCGGAGCCGTGTGTATTCAGCTTCAATCCGACCAACGTTAGCAGCTACGCTCATAACCGTTTCCTGCTCCTGCTTGGTCAGTTTCTTTTCTCCGTGAGAAAGCTTCTCGGAAATGGCTCTGATAGCGCTGACTTTCGCAAAAATTTCCTCGGAATACTCGTTGTTCAGCTTGTCGAGCTTCTCTTGGTACTCTGCTTTCAGCTTGTTCATGTCGTTCTCATAGGCTTCGTTCAGCTCCAGCAGCTTTTTCTCGGCTTCTTCCTTGCGCATAATGGACATTTCTGCTTCCATGTGTACATCAAGAAGCCTTGTATATTCCTTGCTGTACTCATCACGCAGGCGGTCAGCATCTTTTCTCAGTTCAGTTTCCTCTTTGAGCCGTTCAACACTCTTGTGCTGAGGGGTCTCCTTGGTGTTCAGACGAACCCCGAAGGATCTGACACACATATCGTCAAGCTCTTTGTTCAGAGCTTTGAGCCGAGCCTTTGTTTCAAATGCCTTGCCGTTGATACCCTTTTCGGGTGTATATGCCGACACAAGCACGTGAACGTGTTCCAGTGACGTTCTGCGCTTATTGTCCTTGTCGGTATAGGTATGCACCTCATCCTTGTGTACAAAGCCCCCATGGACGTTCTCAGAGCCGAAAAAGTCGGTAAGGGTCTGATACGATTTTGCAAAGAAATCGTCTGAGAGACCCCTCTCCGTTAGCGTGAGAGGGCATGGAAGCTCAATGAAGCAACAGGTCACTCTGTCCTTGCGTATTCTCTTTGGCGGTATGAGCTTGTCAACCTCTTTCGTTCTCCGCTTCATGCGTTCCAGTGCTTCACTGTAATCTTGGCACCCGATAGCATAGTTGTTCTTGCTCAGCTCAGTGTCGATTTCCTTGTTGCTGTGGTTGCCCTGTTCTCTTTCTTTTTGTCCGAGATGTTTTTTCATTGCTCCAGCTTTCTGCGTGGTTGCTTTCATCCAGTTTGCGCTTGCCATATTATCAGCCCCCTTGCTATGTAGTGTAGCACACAAAAGGACATAAGTCAAGTGCTTAGGTC
>NZ_FOKQ01000021.1 GCF_900112155.1 Hominimerdicola alba
TTGAATACTCCATCCCTCTCCAGTCAAATGCTCTGGCATAGTGCTTTTCGCTGCCTACATCGATCCCGACAATTATTTTTTCTTCTCCTACTTGCAAAATCTTTTCATTTTGTGTATAATACATATAGAGGACACCTTTCTGTAGTTTGTATTACTAACTTTCGCATCGTCAGTATTTACATTCTACACTGAGGTGTTCTTTTTTGCAACCCCTTGATTTGTTTGGTTACAGGAAGCTCCATTCATTAGATAAATTTTGTGTCAATACACCATGCGAAACCCTTGGCAGTTCTTATCTCAGGTTCGGTGAAATGGTTGCCTTCGTTCCAATCAAGGGCAACATCTACGCCTTGGGTTTTCAGCTTATCATACTGTCTGCGGATATTATCGCCTACTGCAGCCATGACATTGTTTCGGGTTCTTTCTTCTTTTTTGCCTAAGCTGAGGTAGATCCTGTTTGGGGCAGGGGAGTGATTGTCAGTAAATTCTGACCAGCCCTGAAACCACACAGATGGTGATGCCGCCGCTATTGCCGTGAATCTATCAGATGTATATCCTGACCACAAAGCGAACAGTCCTGCAAGGGAATATCCTCCGAGAACAACAGGTATATCCGAGTTAAGTGAAAACCGCTCTTGGAGATTTGGTATAAGAGTTTCTTCGATGTAGGCGAGTGTACTGTCTGCACCTTTTCCGAAAGGTTCTTTACCGAAAACAGGCGGAGCTTCCCATGGAGAAAGCTCACTGTTCCAGTCGGATATCTCAAAAGCCGCGAACACAAATGACATGACAGTTAATGATTTGATATGTGCTATCTCTTTGTCAAGTGTTTCTGCTTCACGCTTATCTGCTGGCTGAATCAGTAAAACACTCGGAGTATCATCTGCGTAAATGGTACATGATCTTCCGCCGATATTAGTAATGTTCATCTTATGTAACTGTTTCAATGTGTTCTCCTTTTCAAATGAAGTATATCTGATTTACTGAGTGTTCCAAGATGATACTATGTTTAAATAGTATTCAACAAAAATTATATCACAACTGTAAATTTATTTCCAGAGGTAAAACATATAAAATACAGTGGCAAAGGTTGTTTATATATACAATGTAAGAATAATTGACTTATGTTAAGTTATATGATACAATAAACTGAGGATCAACGTATTTTTTATCTGTAATACTTTGCAGACATATTTCAAACAGAAAGGAATCGATATATATGGCTATAAAGTTCCCTGAGCTTGAACAGATCATGCTGAAGAGCGGATTCAGTAAGAAATTGACAGCAGATGCTCTTGAATGGCTGGATATAAGTAAAGAGCGTGATATGGAGCTTTTTGAAAAACTGACCATGCAGGTCAATAAGCCTGAGGAGATGATAGCTTCTGCTTATCGCAGTGCTTTCAGAAATGATGTGATACCTCACAATAGCGAGGAACTTTACCGCAGGATCATACTTATGAGCTATAAGCTGATGGACGTAAATGCCTGTTGGATGCTGATACCTCTGAACTCGCAAATATCTGATATGGATGAATCTGCCTTTTGCAAGCTTATAACAGATTCTTTTATGGAAGTTTACGGTGATGAAGCAGAGGCTAGGTCATTAGCACTGCGCTATGCTATGTATACTTCTCAGTTTAGGATAGGTCATCCTGATCTTCCGACAGAGTCTGCTTCTTACCTTAAAGCGGCTGAACTGACTTCGGATAATATATATACTATCAAGCTGATGCTTTGTGCGAATGCTCTGGAATATATGTCTCTTTCCGATGAATCGCAGAATGCAGTATCCATGATAAAGGAGATCATGAACGGTGATATTAAGGAGAATGATATATATCTTCTGACGGCGCTTTCGTCTGCTAGCTTTTTTGATGAGGAGTTAAAGGAACATTTCAATAAATATGTGGCTGAAAAAGCAAATGATATCTACGATACTATTTCAAAATATATGAAAAATAGGGAGCGGACATTGGATGCATTTTTCTCTGCGGAGGGAACGTTAACACGCGACGTTCTTATAAATATGCTGAGGATGCGCCGCCATTCGGAGATACCGATCCGATCAGCCGCAAAAATGCAGACGGAGATATTTAAAAGCTATATGCTGGATCGCAGCGACTTAAAAGATATGGTGCTGATGAACAATGCTCTTAAAGCTGTTAAACCGGATGAAAGTCTTAATGATGATGAGATAAAGAAAATTAGCAGAGAAAAAACAGCCGAAGCTGTTATTTCAGACTATAAGGAAAAAGACAAGATAAAAGCCTATATAAACGGTGATATCTCCTTTGATGAGGTATGGCCGATAGTAAAGAGTACAAAGCTTGGATATCATTCTTATGCAGAATGTCATTATATCGGATGTTTGGGCGAGGACGATTTTATAACGCGATGTATAGCTGTGCTTGGCGGCAGTGTGGGAAGATACAGCGATCATCTGAAAAAAATTGCGGGATTCGACAGAGATCATATCATGGGCATTGTCGAAAAATTACTGGCTGTGGGTGTGAAAATAGTTTATGTACTTGATATATTCAGCAATATCATAGAACAGTTTATTCTGTATGACGGAGACAGGGAAGACTTTATAAGCAGTTTTGCTAGTCACGTAGATGATATTGCTGCTGTTGATATAACAAAATGCAATGCATCAGCAAAGAGTATAGCACTGAGTTTTTTCAAAAATGATGAGAACAAGTACCACAAGCAGATAATGTCTCTGGCCGGAGATTCTTCCAAAGCTATAAGCGAGGAGGTTGCTGAGATAGTCATAAAGCATCCTGAATGGAAGAACGATGTTGTAAAACTGCTTGGCTCAAAGAGATCTTCGTCAAGAGACAGTGCTCTAACCATCATCGAACGGCAAGGGACAAAAGTTTATATCCCCGAGCTAAAAAAAGCACTATCTGTCGAGAAGACAGACAAGCTGAAAGCCAGAATAGGCAGTATGCTTGCGGTGGTATCTGATGAGGACAGCACTGTAGAAAAGATTTCTGCCGAAGAGATAGTAAAAGAAATGACCAAGGGTAAAAAAGCATCTAAGCTGGACTGGCTTTTTAAAGAGCCCCTCTTCCCTGTACATAAAAAAGATGGCACCGAAGCAGATGTAAACTACATAAAAGCACTTATGCTGTGCTTTGCAAATTCAGTGGGATTGAAAGACCCGAATGCGGATATCATAGTTGCAGAACTTGTAAAGAAAGATGTTTGCAGACTTGCAAATGAAGTTCTGATCAGATGGCTCAATACTCCGCCCGAGGTTAAACCTCAGTTGCTGCAGGATCTTGAAGGCACTGGATATGAACTGCCTGATTCACTGTTTGCTCAGGCGAAGTACAAATGGGTGCTTTATTTTGCAAGTGTATACGGTGGTGCCGAAGCTATGTCGGTGTTTGATCAGCTTATGGATGTTTGGCCTCTTTGGCAGAAAGGTGCACTCGCTAAGGAGATACCCCATGCGATAACTCTCAACGGCAGCAGCGAGTATGTCATGAAAGTTGAATATATGTCCCGAAAACACAGGTTCAATTCCATACGTAAGGCATCGGCTGATGCACTGCTGTGCGCTTCTGAAAAGCTGGGCATAAGCAAAGAAGAATTTGCGGATCTTCTTGTGCCTGATCTGGGATTCGACGAGAATATGTGCCGTACTTTCGATTACGAAAGCAGGCGCTTCAAGGTTTATATTTCCCCCAATCTTGAACCCGAGATATATTGCGACGGAAAGAAATTAAAAACAATGCCTAAGCCCGCAGCAGGGGATAACAAGCAAATTGCAGATGCCGCATACAAGGAATTTACAGCTATGAAAAAGATGATGAAGACCGTTGTTGCAGCACAGATGGTTCGTCTTGAAGATACAATGCGCACCGCCCGAACATGGACTTCTCAGAACTGGAAGAAGCTTTTTGTAGTCAATCCTATAATGCACCGATTCGCCATAGGTCTTATCTGGGGCATATATAAAGATGATAAGCTTGAAAAGAGCTTCCGCTACCTTGATGATGGCAGCTTTACCACTGTTGACGATGAAGAATTCATCATACCCGAAGATGTAAAGATAGGTCTTGTTCATCCTGTTGAACTCAGTGATGATGAGCTTTCGGCGTGGAAACAGCAGCTCAAAGATTACGAGATAGTACAGCCTTTCATACAGCTTAGAAGGAGCGTTTATAAACCGACAGAGGAAGAAAAGAACAAGGACTGCATTGAAAGTTTCAAGGGTCGTGTGATAAAAAGTAAAGAGCTTGCAAGCGCTATGGAAAAGATCGGCTGGAGAAAGGGCACTGTGATTGATGGTCCGACCATATGTGATTTTATCCGTGAGGATATTTTTGCTAGAAATAATGGTATAAGGGCTACTCTGGAGCATTCCGGAATTGGTGTTGATGTATACAGGGACGAAGACGCTGATGTTACAATTGAAGATCTATACTTCTGCAAGTTACCGAGCTGTGATCGCATTAAGGTGAATGAACTCAGTGACAGATATTTCAGCGAGATAATTTATCAGCTGAACAGAGTTTTTCCATGATATCGTTTTCTAAATTATTGAGATAAAGGAACTGTTGGGTGAACTGATCCCCGGTACTTATGTTAAGCGACCAAGAGAAATCCTGGTCGCTTTTGTTGTAAATGGCAAAACTAGGTATAGAACAACAAAGAGCTCAGCTGACCTTTAAGGGTCTGCTGAGCTCTTATCTTGCAGGGGCTGATAAAGTCCCTTTAGTATTCTGTTATTACTTTACAGTAACTGTTACAGCGTGCTTGAGGGAATCATTCACTGTCCAAGTGCCGTTTACCTTGGCGGCCACAGCTACCTTGTAGCTCTTGCCGGGTGTCAGGTTCTTGGGAGTAACATAGCTTGTAGCAGATGCAGAGATGGAAGAAGTCTGAACTCTCCACTTGCCAGCCAGATATACAGCGATACCATAGTTGGTAGCACCCTTTACAGGCTTCCATGTCAATCTTACCTGGTGATACTCTTCGCTGTAATCTACCTTGATTATCTCGGGATAATCAGAAGTAGTAGAAGAAGATTCACTCTTAGTAGTGAATGTTATAGCCTTGGAGAAATCGGAACTATACTTGCCGTTTACGAATGCAAGAACTGCAATCTTGTAGCTCTTGCTGGGCTTAAGGCCGCTGAAGGTGTAGGAAGTACCTGTAAGCTCAGCAACCTTTTTCCAGGTTCCGTTTTCGTTGCCGTATACGCCGTACTTGGTTGCACCGCTAACCTTGCTCCAGCTGATCTTAGCGGAGTTGGATGTGGTTGAATCACACTTAACGGTAGGATTAGCAACTTCTGTATTGCCGGTGTTCTCATCAGCAGCGGTCTTGCCGTTAGGCTCTGTGCCCCAGATGAGCTTGCCGTCAGCGTAAAGTGTGATCTTGTTTGTGATAGCTTCAGCTGCGTTATCATCATCGAAGCTTACAAGATCGCCATAGCTGTAGTCGTTTGAAGAATCCCACTCGGGGAAGATGAACTTATCGGGATCCATCTTTGTTGTAAGAGCGAACTGGTATACACGGCTGCCGTAGAACTTGCAGTCCTTCCAGGTGATCTCAACGTAGTATGTACCCTTATTGTCGTACTTAACGGGGTCGGAAAGAGTTGCGTGTGACTTGTTATTGGAATATCCTGCAACCTGATCGTAGTCGATACGTGCAGTGATATAGTCGATGCCGTAACCCTTGTCCTGAAGTTCCTTGATGTTGAAGTAATATCTTGCCTTAACATCGCACTCGAATTTTGGAGGATTAACTGTTCTGTTGTGAAGAACGACCTTCAGCTGAACACCGTCTTCCTTCTCCTGAGCCTTAGCGCCTGATACGAAATATCCTACAGGCAGCTTGTTGCCATTTTCATCGACCTGATCATAGCCCTTTGCATTGGAGGACATATCGAAGTTCTCGATTATGTGGTTTTCCTTTGCATCCTTGCAGCCCTTGCGTCCGTAGTAGTGGTAAAGACCGGCAAGGTCGCCGCAGAAGCCTGCGTTATAGTCGTCTGTTACCTCGTTGTAGATGTAGTCCTTGGTAATATCAACGTGATTGTCCTTAAGATCGGGACCGCCAACAAGTGCGCCCCAGAGGGTGTGTACCTGTGTTACGGGATCGTCCATGCTCTGTGTAGCGGAGCAGTGAGATGCACGGTGGTGAGGATGGCTTGCGAAGTTGTTGCCGTAGCCTACCTCATAAGCATAACCCATGGGGTTGTTGCCGAGGATGTATTCCATCTGAGCTCTTGCCCAAGGCAGGAATGTTTCGTCCTTTGTGGTCTTTGCGTATACGCAAGCGCAGAGACCTGCAGCTGTGTTGTAACGTGCAGAGCCGTAGCCCGATACGACTGCCCAGCCCTTGGGAGACTTAGCGATGAAGTCGCCGCTGGTCTCGCTGATAGGAAGATCAGCGATCTTATCTGCTGTCATCTTTGTGTTCCAGAGATAGTCATCCATACCGAAGTACTTGTGACCGTGAACAGGCTCATAACCCCATTCGGAGGAATCTACGCTTTCAGCGCAGCCTGACCAGAATTCAAGGTTGTAGCGGAAGATGTACCAGTCACGTGCTGTATTGGTAACAGGAGCCAGCTTAGCGAATACGCCGCCCCATACTGTATCCCAGCAGTGTACCCAGATGTTCTGCCAGCAGTTGCCTGTATCGGTGATGATACGCTTCATGTATCCTGTGTAGGGGTGAGCACCCTTGTCGTTTGTGGTAGTCTCGTCAACTGCGATGATATCGTTGATATAATCGTAGTCTTCGGTACAGTAGTAGAGCCATACAGCAGCCCATGCCAGCTCATCGTAGTCATAGCTGGAGGTATAGAAACCGCCGTCGTAGCCCAGGCTGTAACAGTTGGGCACCTTTCCGGGCTCCCAGTCTTCAACGTGTGTCTTTACTGCAAAATCGTAAAGTGCCTTAGCGTATTTCAGACACTTCTTTGCGTATGCAGGTTCGGTGTCCTTGAAGTTGAGGTAGTTGATAGCCAGTGATGCAGCAGCGCCTGCGCACTGGTCAGAAGCGGGCATCTCTTCAGTTGCGAAGTAAGCAGGACGCTTAACGGCGCATGAAGAAGAAGCTACCATTGTGTCCTCTAACTGAAGCTCAGGGGGGCACCAGTAGTTATGATCGTTGTTGCCCTCGCCGACCTGATAGCAGTAAGCGATGACATTATCCTTGTCGTCCATGAAAGTAACTTTCATGAAATAGTCGTTGATCCAGTGGAGTTCGTCTTCAACGTGCTTGTCGAGACCCAGTTCCTTGTATGAATCACGGAACTCGTAGTAACCCCAGCCCACGGTAGAAGCGGAATAGCTTCCGGGGAGACCGAACTTAACGTGGTCGCCTGCGTCGTGCCAGCCGCCTGTCAGATCGAGAGTACCGTCACCATCGGGATCGAGGTACTTCTTGTTCTTGTCGATGAACTTCTGCGACATATTTACGCCGACATAGAGTGACGGATCGGTATCGCCGAGGTTTGGCTTGGTCTTTCCGTCGTCAGCAGTGCCCAGACCCTGATCCTCCTGTAACATATCGTCGGTCTTGCCCTTGTTGACATTAGGCATCGGACTCATAGGCTGAAGCGGAATGTAACCGTCCTTTACATGGCAGTTATTACGCCATGAGTAATAGCCGTCGTCTGTTACCTCGTCACCGCACTTGTTCGCATCGTAGAAACAAAGTGCAAGCTGCAGAGCTTCTGCATAGTTGTGGTAGTTGTTGGGATTCTCCTTGTCGATCACAGCGGCTTCAGCGATGGATACTGCATTACCTGTGAGCATCATTGCTGCTGCGGATACGCAGGCAAGTGATCTTTTGAGAAATTTTCCCTTTCCCATATAAATCTTCCTTTCTGTAGGTAATTTTTCAGATACTTATTTTCAAATCTGCGTAAACGATTTCGCAGCCGTCGCAAAAAATCCGGGTAATAGTTTGCGCGGCTGATAAAATGTCTATCTCTGAATTGAAAAATGATCTGTCTTCGGGCAAACGGAGATCACCAGGTGTCTTGTATCTCAGTATAAAATCTCAAAAAATCAAAGAGTTTTTTCAAAAATGACAAGAACAAAATGACCGTTTTTCAGTTCACCTACACTATTATAATAACATAGCAATTATCGTATGTAAAGTAAATTCTTGCGATTGTTAATATTTTTGTTGAATTCAAATAATAAGGGTTAATGATTAATGGACATTTTTACAATTCAACGATTTTCTGAACTGCTGGAATATACATTAAGTTAAGCAGTATATTAAGGAAAAGTATACTAAGGATGAATGGCTTTTCAGTGATAAATGGGATACTATTTCCTTGGTGCATTTGTAGATGGTTTGTGCTCTCAGTGCTATCATCACTTATGATGAGGTCATGTTTTACAAATTATGTAATAATAATGATTATCTTTACTTAATAATGGTTAAAAAATGTATGAAATTATATATATTATATAAAACTATTGACCAATTCTATATTCTGTAGTATAATGACTGCGTCGTTTGGAAAACGATGGATATGTTTTATTGGGACGAAAAAAGTTAGTTGAGGAGGTTTTTCAACATGAAAAAGACAAAAAGAGTGATTGCATCCGTGTTGGCGCTGACGCTGACAATGGGCTGCGCAGTACCTGCTTTTGCGGCAACAGATCCCTATGAAGATTATGATGCAAAAATAGATATTGAAGGTGCGGTGGCGATAGTTAAAGGTATAGTCGATCCTTTGGCTGCGGGCCAAAAATTTGCCGATGATCCTACTATCACGGATCAGGCTAATGAGTACGCAGGTTTTATAGACGGTGTGTACGACGCACTTAAAGATCCATTTGATATACTGAAATATATAGATGGTTTTAAAGAGTATTACGATAAATATGAAGAATACAAGGAAACAGGATATGTTAGTATCAGCAGAGAGTATGTAAGCGAGAATTTTGATGAGCAGGCTTCCATAGTTATGACAAAGGAGGACTATGAGGATCTTACTGCAAATCCCGAGAGATATGAGCTTCATTTCATCAATGGAGAAGCTGTGATTTACCGTGACGGACTTGTATATGGTCTGGAAAACAGACCTGATGCTCTCCAGGGAGATATATTTGTGGAAATAACTGTCGCTCAGGCGTGTGAGATACTCAAGCGTATGGACAAAATATTTATGGCAGTAAATACACGAAATGAAGCCCTTCAACAGATAGAGGATTTCATGACAGAGCACGGCTACTGGAACATTGTGGAAGATGAAATAGTTATAAAGCCCTCTAATGGCGAGTACATCACCCCCTACAATGCAGGTTCGGGCAGCGATACATACAAGATACAGAAAGGCAGCGGTTATGTATATATCGGCGATTACTGTGAGCGCAATTCGGGTGACGAGGATACGATAATATTCGACTATGACACATCGGATACTCACTTTGCCCTTTACCGTGACGGTGGTGATCTGTATATACTTGATGTTGAAAACGAAACTCTCGTATTTGTTGATGACTACTTTGAAAACTCGCTGAGTAGGGTAGAGAATATACAGTTCAGTTCTTATATCACTCTTGAATATAAGGACGTAATCAAGCTGGTAAACAAAATAAAGGGCACAGCTGAGGATGATGAGCTGACTGGCTATAAAGAGTCTACCGTTATCTGGGGCGAAGAAGGAAATGATACCATTACAGCTGATGGCGGCGATGAATACTATATCCATGCAGGCAGCGGTGATAACACTATTACTGCTTCTAACGGCAATGACATTATTATTTCTGAAAATGGAAACGATTACATTACTATATCGCGTGAAAGGAACAGGCTGTTTACTTCGGAAAATCCCGGATATAACGTTATAAACAGCGGCAAAGGTGATGATACCATAAATCTTGACGGCAATAATATAGTTGTTGCAGGCGAGGGCAATGATATCATAAACAGCGGTTTCGGTGACGATGTATTCGTATATTACTATGGTGACGGCGATGACAAGATAACAGATAGTGTAAACGCATGGTCAAACGGAGGAACAGATGTTATCTATTTTGCAGACCTTACACCTGATGATGTATATGTTCGCAGAGAAAACGGCTTTACTTTCTATGTAAAGGGAAATAAAAAGGGTTCTGTAAATATACCCGGTACTTATCAGAACGGTGCTTCAAAGTATATGGAGCCTATCGAGTACGTTGCATTCAAGGACGGTACGGTATGGAATCTCCATGATTACCTCGAACAGACCAGATATGTAGAAGATACTACCTACTTCATTGGCAAGGATTCCTTTGGATATATTATAACAGGAACAGATGATGATGATACTTACTATACTGCAAACGGCGATGATTATATTGTTCCCGGCAAGGGCAACGATTACGTAAATGCAGGCGGCGGTACCGATACCTTTGTATACTACCGCGGTGACGGACATGATATATTTGATGAATCTAACGGTGGTTCATATCCTGCCAGCGGAGAAGACACTGTTTTCTTTGCAGATATCAATTCCGATGAAGTTCATGTGACCCGGTTTGGCAATAAAATTACCATAAAGGTCAACGACTCCGATGATGCAGTTGAACTGCCTGGTATATATCAGTCGGGATTTTCCGGTCCTCTTCACCCAATTGAGAAGGCTAAGTTCGCTGACGGCGTCGAGTGGACATTCCTTGAAATGCTGAAAATGGCGTGTGTAGAGGGTACTGACGGTGATGATGATTTCATAGTAGGTGACGAAACTCCTGCTATTTATTGTGGCAAGGGCAATGATAAGATACGCGGCAAGGAATTTGATGACGTGTATATCTATAACCTCGGTGACGGACATGATATTGTCAGGGATTACACCGTGTGGGGACGTTCTTACGATGAGATACGCTTCGGCAAGGGTATAACTTCCGATATGCTGTGTGTAAAGGTTGACGGAAATGAAGCAGTTATGTCCATACCCAATACCGAAGATTCCGTCACCATTACAAAGGGCGAGATCGAGCTCTTTACTTTCGTGGACGGAACAAAACTGGATGAAAGCGAGATCTTCGCAAAGGCAGCCGATCATCACTACTCCGAAACACCTGAGTGTGTATGGACAAATAATGAAGGCAATTACTCTGCAAAATTCGTGTTCGTATGCTCCGACTGCGGTGCAAAAGTAAGCTATGCAGCTGAGGTTTCCTCAGAGAAAGGCGAGGAAGATGCTATCATATATACCGCTAAGGCAACTATAGGCGGCAAGGAGTATACCGATACATACAATTATTCACCTTCGTCTTATAAGTCCCCCGATATAACTTTTGAGAAAGGCAGAAATGCTGTCAAACTCACATGGACAGATGTAGCAGAAGCTGAAAAGTACGCTGTATGCGGCTATGTAGGTGGTAAGTGGCAGATGCTTGCTAAGGGCGATGGAACATCCTACGTTCTGAAAAAACTGAAAGCAGGGACAAACTACAAGGTAGCAGTTGCTGTTATGATAAATGGCGAGTGGAAAATGGATACTTCCAAAGCGATAACTGTAACTCCTCTGGAAGAGACAACTAAATATCCTGCTGTTGAAAATATCGAGTACAACGTGCAGTATCATCAGTTCAAGCTCAAATGGACAAAGGTTAAGGGCGCAACTGAGTACGGCGTGGCAGTAAAGCAGAGCGGCAAGTGGAAAGTATACGCTTATACAAAGGATACAACTTTCACTTCACCCAAACTGAAAGCAGGTACAAAGGTTGAAATGGTGATCTGTGCCAAGGTAAACGGCAAGTGGGATACTTCCAACCTGAACGCAAGAGCATTCTCGGTTACTGTGAAGTAATAGTATATCAAAAATAACCAGAGCAATAAATCCGGCGGACTTTTGGAGTCTGCCGGATTTTTGTGATAGTATACTAATTATTATCTGCGACTTTTCAGAGAGAACTGTTGCGGTAGCTGTTTGGCGTAGTGCCAGTTAACTGTCTGAACTGTCTCATGAAATATTTTTCGTCCTTATAACCGCATTTAAAGGATATAGCAGGTATACCGATAGTGGTAGTGAGCAGGAGATATTTTGCCATGGCGATGCGGCTCATTATAAGATCCTGATGGAAGCTTATGCCGAAGATATCCTTGTATGTAGCGCGGAAATGACCGTAGCTCAGGCGGAAATCGCGGCAGGTCTTCTGGGCATCCCACTCGTTTCCGGGGTCGCGGTACATGGAGTTCCTGACCTGAAGATAGTCATTGTAGTAGGCGTGATGTCGCTTATCGGAAAGCTGTTTAATCTTCATGTTGATATCTTCTGTCATTGCAGGAATACACTCTTCGATGTTTTCTTCAGCAGATATAAGCCTTGAAGCCATAAACAGAGTGTCGATCCCTCTCTCCTGAATGTAAAGGGGAGAATGAGATATGATGATCTCCAGTTTATCCATCACAAGGGCGATATCCTCATCCGTGAATTGTCCTTCTGCGGCAATGATATACAGCTTGTCTGAGATCTTTCCGCAGAAACCGTTTATAATGGCGGCGGTCTGGTTCAGACAATCGGATATCTCTATATCCATTCTTACAGACAGATTTTTCTTGTCTATGCGGCTGTCGTCCGAATATATGCCTGTGCGTACCATTATAAGTGCCAGATTTTCCTTGCCGCTCAGCTTTTTGCAGGCGTTGGCAAGCTCGTTGGTGAAGCCCTGTTCGTTGTAAAGGCCTGTAGCCGTGTCGTGGTACTCCGATAGATTGCTGCATTCAAGCAGGGTATTGATGTCGTTTTTCATGCGAAGCACCTGCAGCGCATTTACGCTGACTTTCAGCCAGTCTACCATTACCGAATCATATGTATCGGGGGTGGTGTACTGGAAAATAAAGTATCCGAACTCCTTGCCTTCCGAAAAGATAGGTGTGAAGTAGAGAAAATTTTTGTCCCCTGCACCGGGAAGTTCATCAGGGTAAAGCTGACCCCTTGTAAAAAACGCAGGTTCGTCGGAACCGTTTTCGGGGCTGATTATGCGGTAGCATATCATTGGTTCGTTGTTTGAAAATTCGTTTACCGAAGATTTTAGGGAACGTGCACACCAATCCTCATGCAGGCAGAGGTAAATGCCTGAAACATTCCTTATAAGGTATGAGAAATCCTGCAGGGCGCGTATGTAGTCGGATATTGAGCGGCAGGTGACAGCCTGCTGTTCAAAGTTGCCGCAGAAGTTCAATTCGGTATAGTTTTTGGTCTGCCTTATCTCCAGCAGTTCCTCGCGTAGATATTTTTTCTCAACACCGCAGGAACAGGAATTGCCGGGGATCATATATCCCGAAGTGTCTATCTCCTGCATTGGTGCCCCAGTGAGTTTTGAATGAATGATCGCCACGGCTTTTTCTCCTATGGCGGCACGGTTGCGCTGATAGGTAGTCAGAACAGGGGAGTGGTATACCCTTTCACCGATATGTTCATATCCTATAATTGTAAGATCATCTGGAATTGTTATATCGTGGTCTAACAATTTATCCAGAAGCCCGAAAGCCATATAGTCGTTGGTACATATCACCGCCTGGGGAAGTTTGCGTTTTCCGCTTATGTACTCCTCAGCAAGTTCTTCGCCGGAATTGTACCAGAAATTGCCGTATATCACATTGTCCTCGCCAAAGTGCAGGCCTCTTTCCTCCATTATTTCACGCACGGCTTCTACGCGAATGTGTGAGATCTCGCCGTCTTTCGGTCCTGTCATGACATCAATATCAGTGAAACCGTGCACATCAGTGAGATGACGGGCGACGGACATAATGTCGCTCTTCATATCTGTATTTATACAGGTACATCCATCTAATTCGGCATCAGTAAAGACGATGGGTATATCAAGATCTTTGATATGTTTCTGGATATTCTCACGAAGCTCGTTATACATAAGAGATTCGTAAGTTATTATGATCCCGTCAAGACGCTCTGAATGTACAAGCTCGTAGATCTTGTTTTCCACCTCTGTTTGTGCGGAGTACTCCGCAAAATTGTAGACGTTTGAAAATACAGCGATATCTATGCCCAGCTCATCGGCTTTTGAAAGAATACCTTTGAGCAGCTGCCGCTGTTCGCTCTGGGACGCTCGTGCGGTTATTACACCTATGAGCGGACGATTGCCAGTATTCATGATTTACTCCTTTAGCTTTTCAGCCTACCATTATAATATACGCCATATTACAGTACACCACTGCGATTTTAAATAGAAAAAAATCATGTCGTATAGTATAATATACTCCTATTATTTCATACTTTATTCCTGTCTCTAATTGATTACTAATTCTTATTATAGCACATTAATTACAAAAATCAAGAGGAAATCTGCATTTTTTTCACTGAATCTGCAAATTGTAGGTTGAAATACCTGCGAGGATTGTGTACAATATAGTTAGAAAAAATAACTATATCTTATTTTTTCTAGTTCAAATTTTTAAACTTCGCACAACAATAACGTTGTCGAAAAAATATGGTCTATTTAAGGAGATGATCAGGTTATTATGAAAAAGCATAAGAAATTCCTGGCGGTATTGATGGCCATGAGCTGTCTTACAACAGCGCTGCCGCAGTTTACCGCACCTGTCTATGCACAGGAAGTCGTTTACGACAGCTTTGAGCTCAACTATGACGGTTGGCACGGCACAGATACCTCTATTGAACTTCTGGCAGATGAAAACAACGGTTTTGAATCTACAAGAGGCATGAAGGTAACAGGTCGTACTTCAGTGAATGACGGTGCTGCTTCGACAAAGGGTCTGTACCTCTTCGGTGGTGTAAAGTACGATTATTCGATGCAGGTATTCAGCGAAAAGGATTCCACCTTCAAGCTGACCCTGAAGTACATTGATGAAGAGACTGATGAAGAGACTATTGTTGTTCTTGATGAAAAGAAAGTCAAGGCCGGTAAGTGGGCTGAACTTTCAGCTGAATACAAGGCTCCTGAGAACACATATGAGTATGAACTGACTCTTACTAACGATAATACTGATGATTTCATCTTTGATGATGTTAAGGTAACTGCACAGAAGTCAGCTGCTATAGCTGAGGCTGCTCCTTATGGCAAGGGCCTGAAGGACGAGTTCGCTGATTACTTCCGTGTAGGTAATATCCTGAACGGAAGTACCGTTAATAATTCCGGTATCAAGGGCATTATCCTCAAGGATCACAATGCTATTGAGTGCGAGAACGAGACTAAGCCTGATGCTACTATCGTTCAGAGCGGTTCTACCGATACCAATGTCAAAGTAACTCTCAACCGCTGCGCTGCTATACTTGACTTCTGCGCAAAGAACAATATCGCTTTCCGTGGTCATACACTGGTATGGCACAGCCAGACTCCCGAGTGGTTCTTCAAGCAGGGATTCAATAACAACAACGGTTATGTAAATTCTTACACTATGGATCAGCGTATGGAAAGCTACATCAAGAATATGTTCAATGCATACGCTACACAGTATCCTACAGTAAACATTTACGCTTATGACGTATGTAACGAGGTTATCTATGACGGCACTGCTTCAAACGGCGGTCTGCGTCCTACCAACGGCACTAACGGACAGAACGGTTCTTCTGCATGGGTAAGAGTTTACGGAAACAACTCATTCGTTGAAAAGGCATTCACTTATGCAAGAAAGTATGCTCCTTCCGGCTGTAAGCTTTACTACAACGACTACAACGAGTTTGCAAGTGCCAAGAAGACTTGCATAAAGAATACGATCCTTATTCCTCTGCACAACAAGGGTCTGCTGGACGGTATGGGAATGCAGTCTCATATTGACTGTAGCGCATATAATTCTTGGGGTTCAACTCAGGAATACCTTGCTGCAATGGATGACTACCTCAGCCTCGGTATCGATGTTCAGGTAACTGAGCTTGATATCTCCCGTGACGGTTATAAGTATACCGATCAGCAGCAGGCAGAAAAGTACAAGGCTATTTTCCAGCACTGTGTTGACGTAAACAAGAGCGGCAAGTACAAGGGCAAGGTTACACTTGTTCAGGTTTGGGGTCCTAACGATAATAACTCTTGGGTAGGCAAAACCGGAAACCTGCCTCTGCTTTACGATGGAAACAACCAGCCCAAGACTGCTTACAACTACATCACTTCTATCATTCCCGACAGCCAGTGGGGCGATGGTTCAAATTACAGCGGCGGTGGCGAAGTTAAGCCTATCGAGCCCAATCAGTACGGCTGGTACTTCAACTGCGGATTTGAAGGTTCTACCGATGACTTCTCCGGAAGAGGTTCTGCAAAGGTAGCTTCCAGCAACACTACTGCATTCGTTGGCAACAGCTCACTGTATGTATCAGGCAGAGAGAGCGCTTGGAACGGTGCTACTTACACACTTAGTCCTCGTGCATTCCAGCCCGGCAATGAATATAGCTTCAGTGCGATAGTAAAGTATACTGAAGGCGACGCAACCGATAAGTTCCATTTCACAATGCAGTATGATGATGCCAGCGGCACCACAAATTACACAAAGATCGCTACTGAAACTGTAAAGAAGGGCGAGTGGACACAGCTTGCAAACACTAACTTCAAGATCCCCTCTGACGCTTCCAATATGCAGATCTACGTTGAGACTGACAGCTCTACAACTTCATTCTATGTTGACGAAGTTATCGGTGCAGTAGCCGGTACAGGTATCAAGGGACCCGAGAAGTCTAATAACGATCCCGATCCTCAGCCTTCCGGCAATACTTATCCTACAAATATCAGAGTGAACTACAGCGCTCAGTATCATCAGATCCAGTTCACATGGAGCCCTGTTCAGAATGCTCAGAACTACGGTATCGCAGTATATCTGGCAGGCAAGTGGAGAATCCAGACTCAGTCTATCTCCGGTTCTACCACATCTTACGTAACTCCTAAGAACCTGACACCCGGCATGAGCTACAAGGTAGCGATCGCTGCTAAGGTTAACGGTACATGGGATGTTAATAACGCAATCAAGAACGCAGTTATCGTAACAGTTATCTGATAAGCTGGTCCGATTATCTGATTAAAAGATCAAGAAGTGGGTGCTGCAACCGCAGCACCCACTTCTTTTTTTGTTCGGATATCTTGGTTCTATTATGGATAAATTTCTCATCGGATTATAACAATAAGCTCCTCCTGTCTGTAATAAACAGGGGGAGCTTTTGAATAAATGCTATATTAACTCAGTAACTTTTTTCCCTTAACATGAGCTGCGATCTTTGTGATATCTGTAACAGTTATCTTGCCATCACCGTTAACATCAGCGCGTTTCTGCTGTTCTTCCGTCAGCAGTTTCTTGCCCTTGACGTGTGCAGCCACCTTAGATATATCGGCTACATTGATCACGCCGTCACCGTTAACATCACCAATGATGAAATCATTATCCAGCGTGTAGGATATGCTGAATGAAGCGTAGTCGGAATTTATTATAAGGTCATCAACAGGCTTGCCGTTTACCGTCACTTTAAGCTTGTCACTAAAAGTATCCTTTTCCGATACAGGATGTATGCTGAACACTGCGGTGTAGGTCTTGCCTGCTTTGAATATATTTGTGTCTTCATTGTTCAGGGCAGTTTCGTCCTCATACCATAAATATATCCTGCCGCGGCGTCTTCTCTCTTTTATGATGCCCCATGCATTCACCAGGTCGGGGTCATCGCTCGTAGTCATGTATGATATCTCCTGACCTACCTTCGGCTCGGTGATAGTGAAATTTACTTTGTCTATCACATTGCCGGGTACATAAGCAACTGGTCTGGTTTCCACCTCACCACATCTGTTGCAGGTGCGTGTTTCGACTCCGTCTTTTTCTTCGGTGGCAGGTGTGGTTACTTTCCATTCGCTCCAATCGTGACCGAGGGCGGGTATCTCAGTGGTATATTTATCAAGGCACTGTGAACAGATATGTGTCATTACACCGCTTTCAGTGCAGGTAGCTTCTTTAGTGACCTCATCTTCATAGGTGTGGTTGCAGTCGATAACAATAACGGAAAAGCTCTGATATCCATAGCCGGCATCTACATATTTCTCAGTCGCTGCTCTGCTTTTCTCATAGCAGTAAATAGCGTCGGTAATTTGCTCTGATCCGGTTACCTGAGATGTTTTGAAATATCTCCAACCTAGAGCATACTCACCAATGTTCGTTACACAAGGCGGAACTTCGATATATGTGTAATTATCGCAGTTATATAAACAGTAGTCGCCAATGCTTGTAACAAATTTGGGTATGCTGAAATTTTTTAGTTTCCTGCACCCTTGGAACATTCTGTTTGTCAGAGTTTTTAAATTCTTTGAAAGAGTGACGCTTTGCAGATTTTCGCAGTCTTTGAAAACTGAAGCACCTAAATTCGTTACCTTGGGAGCTTCAATAGATGTCAGTGACGTGCAGCCTTCAAATGCACCGCCTTCAATGGTCTGTGCATTGCTCAGATCGATGCCTTCAAGTTTTGGGCATTTGTAAAAAGCGAGAGCTCCGATATGAGCGATGCTACTCGGAAAATCACTTTTTTTCATCTGCAGATTGCCGCACTCATAAAATGCACAGTTATTGATATAAGTCAGCTTGCTGTTTTTCAGGTTTTCTATTTTTTTCAGCTTTGAGCAATATGCAAATGCGTTGGAGCTGATATTGACCAGCGTGCTTGGCGCTTTTACTGTAACAATATTCTCGTTCTTATAAAACGCATTTTCACCGATGAGCTTCACAGGCTTGCCGCCTAACGTTTCCGGGATCGTGACGTTATCTGCCATGCCGTTGTATTTTGTGATCATTGCAGAGCCGCTGTCAAGGATCGTATACTCAAACAGCCCCTCGGTCTCAGCAGTGGCAGTTATGAACGTATTATCGGTGAATACACCCTGCGGCAGGGCTGCAGCCGAACCTAAAGTCAAACAAAGCGCGAGAGTCATTGATAGTATCTTCTTTTTCATTCTTATCCTCCTTTGTTTTTGCAAATACGGAATAACTTACTTGATTATTATACAATATTTTTCCTGCAAAGTCAATCTGTTATACATAATATCATTCGTCAGGGATCTCAATACTGTAATCTTCTCCCTCATAGCTGTTATGGTATAACCTGATCTCATTTTCCGATATCCATTCTATGTTCCAATATACCGTTTCGGAAAAACCTGAACCGCTGTATTCAAAGATGCATTCATCATTATAAAATACATCGGGCCGGCTGACATGATCGACTTTAACAGTAACTGTTTTCTCTCCCGACGGTGATTCGCTTTTGAATTCCTTATCGTATTTTACATCGTTACAGCCTGCAAGAAAAGTCATCGCAGCTACGGTAAAAACCACGGTTAATAATTTGGATAGTTTGTTAGAAAATATCATATCGATCCCTTTTCCTCATCATATAATACCTGTATGTGCAAATCGTTTTCTTATTGACAAATATTATATCATATTTAAGATCGAAAAGCAACCCGCGGATCCGAAAACAAAGCATTTTCAGTGCTTTACAGCTTATCTTTACCGACTTAAATCCTCTTTTTGTCTGTTTATGACATTTTATGTCTTATTAAAGTATGGTCTGCCTTTTGCTTTTATACGATAAAATCTGTATTGACATTATATATTAAAAATGGTATAATATATTAAATTATAATGCATTAACACAGAAAAGCGGTGAAACATTTGAAACCTAAACATATAATAGTAAGCATAGTCTATCTGCTTTCGCTGATATTGCTGGCCGCCCCGGGAGCTATCGGGATATTTGAGCGGGGAGGCGCCATGAAAGTGCTGGGCATAATACTTATGCTGGCGCTGACGGGTGCTTACGGAATGTATATCTATTCGCTGACACAAAGCTCACAGCCTGCAGGACCGGGACTTCCAGCACAGCAGACACCTTATGAGAAGTACCGTGATCTTGCGGAATGGTTCAGACTTTATGAGTTCTATGGTCTAAAGAATATGGGCGGTGACCCGAAGATAGCTATGCTGATAAATTCAGACCTCGGAAGTGTCGATAAGAGTGCTTTCAGCTATCACAACCCATTCAGGCAGACTGAGCTTGGCTCACGCATTCAGGAGAGCATTCAGGGCATAACAACGAAGTATGACCAGACTTTGCGTATGCTTTCTGATTCTTTCAATCCCGCAGATATCACCTATCAGAACTATGTATCGGTACTGGATGATGTATTGAAAGTTTCAGCATCAAATGCAAGAGCCATAAAGAAAAGGGTGTGCGTTTTCGATTACCGCCAGTGGTCACAGGATGAAAATGACAATATGTGCAGGCAGTACATCGATGAGGTAAGCACCAGGGCAGAAAGGCTTGAGGAGATAAACACAAAATTCGACTGCCTTATACATGAACTGGTATGCCTTGATGAGATATCCGAAGCACCTCTTGCAGATATGCAGAAGCTGATAGATACCACATCGGATTACAGAAGTCTTGAGGAATGAACAATATGAAAGGTTGGGTGCAAAAATGACAAAAAAGATGAAACCCGCTGTGCTTGGCGCTGTGGTAGTAGTTATAGGTATCATTATAGTTATAATAGCTGCAGTGTCATCAAACGGCTCTAAAAAATCAAAGGAAAATGACACTGATAAGAATGGCAATAAGATCCTTAGTGCTGAAGATATTGACAAGAATCTGAAAAACAACGCGGAGAAAGTAACTGTTACTAGGAACTACGCGCCCAAAGGCACAGTTTCTTTCGATGATACATATGCGGCTGAGGAGCTTCCCGATATCGACAATACTTACCCCGTAGGCGTTGAACCTTACGGCAAGGATATCGTGGTGGAGATATTCTCCTCACCCGAAAAGGCAGGCACTGGCACTGACGGCTGGATGACTGAAATGGCAGAGGAATTCAATTCCTCGAACGCAGAGGTAAACGGAAAAAGCGTTGGCATAAGACTGCGCTCCATATCCTCGGGTACACAGATAGACTATATCGCGGCAGGTGTTTACACCCCTGATGCTATATCGCCCTCGGCTAATATCTGGTGCAGTATACTGAGTGACAAGGGAATAAAAACTCAGACCATCACCGACAGAACTGTGGGAAATGCAGCAGGCATACTCATTGACCCTACTACTTATTCCTCACTTGAAGCAGAGTACGGCACCGTGGATATCAAGGCCATAGTTGATGCTACCGCAAAGGGCACAATAACTACAGGTTATACTAACCCCTTTGTATCCACAACAGGACTGAACTTCCTGGCGGCAATGCTTAACAGTTTTGACGAGAGCGACCCCCTGAGTGCAGACGCGGTAAAGGGATTCCAGTCATTTCAGGATAACGTTCCCTTTGTTGCATATAATACACTGCAAATGAGGTCAGCTGCCGAAAGCGGAACTTTCGACTGCATGATGATGGAATATCAGTCCTACACCCAGGATGTGACTCTTACAAATAACTATAAGTTCATACCCTTCGGCATGAGACATGACAATCCTCTCGTTGCTGTGGGTGATGTCAGCAGTGACAAGCTTTCCGCTCTTCAGGAGTTCGCTGATTTCTGCGCATCTGACAGCGCTAAGAAAAAAGCTGCCGAATATGGTTTTAACGGTCTTGAAGACTACAAGGGCGGACTTGACGATATAAGCGGAAGCAACTGGATGCAGATCCAGAAACTCTGGAAAAAGAACAAAAACACAGGCAAGCCCATAGCGGCAGTATTCGTTCTCGACTGCTCGGGCTCAATGTCAGGCGAACCTATTAACTCCCTGAAAATGTCACTGAGCAACAGTATAAAGTATATAAATGCCACCAACTATATCGGCGTGGTATCTTATTCAAACGGCGTGAACGTGGAGCTGGAGATAGGTCAGTTCGATATCAATCAGCAGGCTTACTTCATGGGTGCTGTTGATTCTCTAACTGCATCAGGCAATACGGCTACATATTCTGCACTTTCAGAGGCTGTGATAATGCTGAGAGATTTCATGGCGCAGAACCCGAATGTTTCGCCTATGGTATTCCTGCTCAGCGACGGTCAGTCTAATGTCGGTGCAGATATGAAAGGTATCAAGGAAGCTGTTACTGCCTCGCAGATACCGATTTATACCATCGGCTACAATGCAGATCTTGACGAGCTGAAAGCTATATCCGAGATGAACGAAGCAGCTACCATAAACGCTGATACTGACGATGTTATCTATCAGCTGAAAAACCTGTTCAATGCAAACCTGTAAGCGGGAGAAACAGTATGTACGATGAAAAAATGGCGGCGGCTGTGGACACGGCGCAGAAGCGTCTTATGGATATGGCAAGCGGAAGCTCCGTGCTTATGAGCGTCACCAATGACCTTGCAGAACTCAGCACGCTGATAGAAAAGCTTGACCCATCGAAAATTGATTTCGACAAGGGCGGGCTTGAACGTCTGAAAATAAACAGCTACTGGAACAGGTTCGATGAAGCTTACCCAGCTTTTCAGGCAGTCATGGAAAGGCTTTCCCGTGACAGGAAGATACTTCACAACAGCAGTGTTACGGTAAACCGTTTTCACAGTGAATTCAATGAGGCATACGACAGTTTTCGCGCAGTCCTAGAGGATGACCGAGACGAGGAATACGTAAGGCAGGCGGCAGTCACCGAAAACATGGCAATGCTGATGAAAAGCACGCTCGATGAGCATGAAGCAGTCTGTGAGCGCGTTGACACAGTTCTGATGGTAACAGAAACATCACTGAATATAGCCGTGTATCTCGCTAAGCAGAAGTTCGGCAGAAGCATAGCAGCGGCAGGCAATGTACGCGCAGTAGGGGAGATCTCCTCGGATAACTTCAAAAAGCAATTTTCTATGCTGAAAAGTATTCTATCGGATAATAAATGATATGTACCCCCGAGGCAACAGGCTTCGGGGGTTTTCAGTTAAAAAAACAGAGCATTGACTATAATGTCTACGCTCTGTTTAATGAAAATATTGCCGGCTTTTCATAGGACCGTGATATGATCAAAAGCAAACTTACGAACACACCAAATGTCGGATTATCCTATGCGAATAACGATTTATTTCAATAATAATTATAATACTTTAACGGTCATAAATATCAATGATAACATACTCCGAAATGCAGCCGGTTTTAAATGGTATAGCCCACCCTGAAATACCTGAGGTCACGATAAATGTAGTGTCCCCGCGGACTTCCTTGCCGTATACCTTGTCGTTGAATCCCATAGCCAACCCCACAAAACCCGAGGGAAAAATATGTCCGCCGTGAGTGTGCCCGGAAAGCACAAGGTCTGCACCTGCTGCAGCTTCAGCATCATAGTCGCGGGGCTGATGATCAATTACAATGGTATACTTTTCATCATCGGCGGATTCCATCAGCTGTTTAGCAGAAAGCCTGCCTTCGTCGTGATGATCTTTTCTGCCGATGAAATTTACGTCACCGACTTCCAAAATCTCGTCACGGAGTATCTTAACATCGTTCTTTTCCAGTTCTATATAAAGGTCATCTATAGTAAAATCTCTTCCATTGCCGTAGCCTTTGTCATGATTTCCGTCCACATAAATAACGCCGTACTTCGGATCCATTTCACCCAGCGCTTTGCAGGCACGAACCATATCTTCGCGCTCTGAATCGTCGTCCACAAAATCTCCCGCGATAATTATCACATCGGGGGACTGTTCATTTATCCGCTTCATCTGCCGGGCAAAGTTTTCGCCGTCGAGAGTTACACCAAGATGAGAATCAGCAAACATCGCCACCCGTAATGGCGAATGATCGAACTGCTTTTTTGTTTTAAGACGGTAGTCAGTTTCAAAAACATGGTGGGCGAAAAACCAGCCCGCCCCTAGATAGACCGCCGTTATCAGCATAGCCACAACACCCGTCTCATATCGCGACGACCAACTGTGCTTACGTTTGCGGTGAATGAATGTTACAAGGTCGCACAGCGCCCAGATAAGAGCGAGATGAAGCGCTATGATGATGCCGATATACATGTTTTTCACCGTGACCACCACAAGTCCTGCCACAGGCAAAGCCGACAGTCCCCACGAGAGCATTTTTCTCTTTTCGGCGAGCTTCTGCATAAAACCGAATTTATGAAATCTGGTAACCAGATAAATCAGCGACAGCAAAGCCCCGATTCCTGCCGCGGCAAACAAAACCACCCACAACAACAGACACACCTCCGTGATTTTAAGCATCTTTCAAGAACGCATTTTTATAAATTATACAACATAGCAGGGGATTTGTCAAACTTTACCTGCTGAAACGGATTCAAGGTTTTGCCCGAAATATCGGCCTATCAGAGTTATATGAGTTCACTGGATTTTTCTTTCAAAAAATAATTTCAAAAAAAACAAATTTTTTTTGAAAAAGTACTTGACAAACGCATCATGATATGCTATAATAATTAAGCTGTGAGAAACACAGAGAACAAAAACCGATGGAGAAGTCGCCTAGCCCGGTTTATGGCGCACGACTGGAACTCGTGTATGGGTTAATAGCTCATCGAGGGTTCGAATCCCTCCTTCTCCGCCAACCTATGAAGTCAAAAAAGATGATTTCACTTAAAAGCGCGTATTTACGCGCTTTTTTGTTGCCCTGAAACAGAATTTTTTTATATGAAAACCGAAGATGATTTTTGGTATAAAATGCCTTTGGACAGGATTCGAACTCTTTTTTGGAGCGTTTTCAGAAGAATAGAAGATTTTTTTGAAGGGAAACAACTCAAATTTACATCAAAAGGTTTCACAAACTTTTCAGCCCGAATTTGGTGCTTTTCACGAAATGTGAGAACACCGGATTCGGGCTTTTTTATTTTTCATATCAAAGAATGGAGGTGAAAGAATGCCGGGAAATTTTGATGGGATTAAAAATAGAAAATTCGGCATCGAGATCGAGATGACAGGCATAACTCGGTGCGAAGCTTCTAAAGCCATAAAAAAAGTTCTTGGAGGTGATATAGATCATGTGGGCGGCACCTACGACAAATACACTGTCGGTGATGACAAAGGAAGAAAATGGCAGATAGTCTTCGACAGCAGTATTTATGCCCGAAAGAAAAACGGAGATCTTGCCAGTGACTATTATAAAGTTGAGCTTAACTCCCCTGTGCTTGAATATGAGGACTTCGATCTGCTTCAAAGTGTAATTCGAGCTCTTAGAAAAGCAGGAGCAATAACAGGACCTGATTATGACTGCGGTACTCATATCCATATTGATGCATCGGACTACACGCCGCAACAGATAAGAAACCTTGTCAACTTGTGGTCAAGCAAAGAGGATTTCTTGTGGGACGCTCTTCAGGTATCATCCGCAAGATCAAACTACTGCAAAAAGATCAACCGAACTTTTGTAGATCAAATCAACCGAAAAAAGCCAAAGACTCTTGATGAGATCAGTGATCTTTGGTATGCCGAGACTTCAAACAGCCGCTATAACCACTACAATCCGACTAGGTACCATGCCTTGAATCTGCACTCGTTATTTCAGCATGGTCATTATGAAATAAGAGCCTGCAATGCATCGCTTCACGCGGGAGAGGTCAAAGCCCAGGTCTTACTTGCACTAGCTATCTCAAATGCGGCTGTCACAAAAAAATACTGCTCCCCTGCTGTATCGCATTCTGACAATATGCGGTACAGCTTTCGTGTTTTTCTGCTGAATTTAGGATTTATCGGTGATGAGTTCAAGAACTATCGGGCTCATCTTCTGAAGCACCTTTCCGGGAATATAGCGTGGCGTCACCCAGAAGATGCTATTGCCCAACGGGAACGTCTGAAAGCAGAACGAGAAGCCGCTCGTAACGAGCTTGTGCGCCCTGTGTCGCAATACACGGACGAGTTCGGGGTAACACACGATGAGGAACAGACCGCCCCTGTGGACGATTTGTCGGGCAGTTTTGGGGAAGATGAATCTGCAGTTACAATGAATATGTAGAGGTGAGAAAATGAAAAAGAAAAACGAATACAAACATTCAGAAAAACCGATGCTGTACATCGCTTACGGTTCAAACATCAACCTGCCACAGATGGCTTTCAGGTGTCCGCATTCAAAGGTCATAGGTTCAGCAATGGTCAAAGACTGGGAGTTGGAATTCCGTGGTGTCGCAACTATTGTCCCAAAGCCGAATACAGAAGTTCCGGTACTGCTGTGGGAACTTGACCCGAGAGATATTCCTGCACTCAATCGCTATGAGGGATTTCCTCATCTATACAGACAGGAAGATATACCTCTTGAACTTGACGGAAAGCAGGTCATGGGCATGGCGTACCTGATGAACAGAGGACAGATATCTCCACCAACACAGGGGTATTTGCAGACGATATGGGACGGCTATAAGGCGAACGGTATGGATACAAGCTATCTGATAGAAGCCGCATCAAGGTCTTATGATTACGCTTCGAATATGAATGTCAGGTATTCACAGGACTTTGATGAAGATGAATATGAAGATTTTGGTATAGACGATGATAACGGTCTTGATGATGACATACAGATGAGTTTCAAAATATAAGGAGGCAGATATGAAGTATAAAGGTTTTTATATCGATATTTCCCCCGACAATCACATTATCCGAAGCGACAGCGAAGGAAACGATGTAGTTTGTCGGGGTTTTTTGTTTTCAGTGTATACTGATGAAGAACGTACAGAAAAGTTTGACGTATTCTCGGCAGCGGTCGGGTTTGAAATACTGACCGACAGCATAGAAGAAGCCGAACAGTTTGCTAAGGACGTTGTTTCCTGCGAAGATAAGGCTTTTCGTAATGATCAGCCCGAAATGATGATGGGAGGTACAGCTTTATGAATAAGGAAAAGTTGATGATCAATCTTCCCTATCTTGAAAGAAAGGCTGAAAGCTTCACTGCACACGAATACATCGTTGAAAAAGCTCTGCCTGTAAGTAATTACAGGTTCAGACAGATAACGGAAAGTCCGATGAAAGATCATAAGGAGATCCGTGACAACATTGACAGTATGTACTATGACGGCTTACAGTACCATTGTCTGCTGATATACGATAAAGAGAAGGGTGATGGACTTATGGTCGAAAGCGAAGGTTATGAATACGCGAGGTATGCACAGTATGTTCCGCAGGCAAAGCTGATATGGGAGCATTTTGCCAAGGATCATGCACATGAGATCAGACTGTGCTGTCCTCTGGAGATCTATCATAATATCTCCAATTATCCCCGTGATAATTGCATTGCGGATAATGCTGAAATGGCTAAATATGCAGATGATATCAATATTGGCATCCGTGAGAATGATCTCCCTGAGGAATGCGAACGAGGGCTGATGCACTGGTATCATCCCGAAAGTATTGATGATGAGCTGGACAACAAAGTTTTTTCAGCACATTGCTCCGTGGAGGTAATAGGCGGCGAACTTACAGGAGTTATAACGTTAAAGGTGATCGGAGACCTTTCAGCGGATGCAATGGCAAGGTTCATAAAATACTGTTCGGGACAGCTTAGTGATGGCTGGGGTGAGAGTTTAGAGCAGAAATATCTCAAGACCGATGCAGGCGAAATAAATGTCAGCTTCTGGAACAGCGGTGATGACTGGCAGCTTTTGCCCGAAAAAGACTATCTAGACAGCTTTACACGATCGGAAGAATTTGGAATGGGAGGTCAATCATGAAGGAAGAAATCGATATACCACAGAAGTATGTTGAAATGATCAAGAAAGCCGCAGAACAACAAGGTGTTTCAGCTGATGATATAGTCGAAACTGAAATAAAAAACTTTTTAGAAAGAGGTGAAGAAGATGTCAAATGAGAAAAAAGGCATAACCGTAAAGGTTGATGCCGAGCTTCATGCTAAGGTAAGAGCATACATCGAAGAACATGGTATAACAATGAACGATTTTGTAGCCCAGGCTCTGGATAACGAGCTGCACCCGAAGATACAGGAGGCAAGAAATATGGGTAATATGAGAACTATGGCGTTTCAGGTTCCAGAGGAATTATTTGATCAGATAAAAGATTATCTCAACAAGCATCATATGACGCAGAAGGAATTTGTTCTTGGTTTGATAAAAGCAGAGCTTGATAGAGATCAGCAGCAGACAACTGTCGAAGAGGTAGATGAAGCTGAAGATGAGGAACTTGACGAAGAATATGAGGTTGAAGAAACTGAGGGTTATCAGGATAATGAAGATGAAGACCTCGAAGAGTATGATGATCTGAACATGGATATGGGGTGATAAAATGCGATGCGAAACCGAGATGATAAGAAATAGATATCCAGTAGGAACGAGAGTATGCTGTGACGAGATGCCTGATGATCCTAATCCTATACCTCGCGGGACTTGTGGAACTGTTATGGGAGTTGATGATGCAGGGCATTATGGATAGTTAGACATTATGAAAAGTTAAATGCTTAACCTTTAATTTTACCACGGAATATCGGAAAATATAAGACTTGTATTCTATCCATAATGTGCTATAATTAGAACATAAGATTTGCGTCGCGGCACAAGAAATGGGAGGTTTATTTATGGGAGAATATATAAATAATATGCCTATACCCGAATTGATTAACGAGTTAGACTCCTATATGGTCAGTCTCGGATATACAGCTTCAACACTTCGACATCATCGTCAGGCGTGGAATGCACTAAAAAATCTTGCTCTGGCGGAGGGAGCCACACATTTTTCAAAGGAGCTCGGTTTCAAGCTTCTACGGGAGCATTATAAAATTGACCCATATGAAAGTAATCTTAGTGAATACAAGTCGGTTGTTCGCAGATCTGTTATGCTCCTGCTCGAATTTCAGATTTCTGGATCAATCGCAAAACGCCTGCCAAAAGGCGAATACGAATTTCCTGCTGGGTTTAAGACTGCCGGGGATCAGTTCATGGAGTACATGACAGAATCCAATCTTGCTCCAGGCACACTTTACAATTACAGGATGCTTATTTTTCGTGCTACATTATTTTTTGTAAATCACAAGGCGTCTGATTTCAAGAGCCTGAATAACGACGTAATAAACCTTTATTTGAAAACATTTGCAGGTTATTCGAAGGCATATATCGCAACCAATGTGCAAGTTTTGTCAAAGTTCCTTATCTTTGCCAATGAGCACGGATATACTGATAAGGTATTCAAATTTCCGGCAGTAACGGTATTTAAGGATCGACGTGTTTCGGAATACTATACAGCCGAGGAGGTTTCCAAAATCCTCTCGTCCATAGACAGGGGTAATGCGCTGGGAAAGCGCAATTACGCAATGGTTCTGCTCGGTGCAAGATATGGGCTGCGCATCAGCGACATCCTATCCCTTAAACTCAATGAGCTTGACTTTGAAAACAACCGAATCAGCATAATTCAGCAGAAAACTGGTAATCCACTAGAGCTGGACATGCTCCCTGATGTCGGATGGGCATTGATTGATTATCTAAAAAACGGAAGACCGTATGTGGATTGTGACAACGTTTTTCTGTGCCACACTCATCCGTACAAAGCATTCACGAGGGGTGTGACCATGCAATCTATGCTCCGGCAATATGCACTGTCCGCAGGGATATGGAAAGCGGGAAGCGAAAAACGCTGCAGCTTCCATATGTTACGGTACAGCCTCGCAAGCGACCTTATCCAGCAGGGCGTCTCGCTGACCACAATTTCGGGTATACTGGGACATTCTGAATTGAATGTTACAACGCTTTATACTCAGCTCGACGTTCCACAGCTGAAAGCGTGTGCTTTGGAGGTACCAGTATGACACAGCATAAACCGGTATACGAATTCCACAGCGTGTTTGCAGACTCTATCTATGAATATCTTGCGCTGAAAGAGGCTCTTGGTGAAAAGATCACATCACCCGGAAACATTCTCAGACAGTTTGACCGGTACTGCTTGTCCATTAATCTCCAAGAGCCTATACTTACAGCAGAGCTTGCTGAAAACTGGTTTCTCACAAAAGCTGACGAAAAACAATCGACAAGATCGCACAGAGTATCCGCCTTATGGTGCTTTGCACGCCATTTTTCCGCTGAGGGAGGCGAAGTCACATGGAAACCAAATATCGGATATGCAGGACAGCGGAACCGCTATGTCCCGTACATTTATACAAACGCAGAGGTGAAGAATATATTTGCTGCTGCAGATGCTATGCCGAAAAGCTGTAGAAAATCCCGGTTCAATGTGATCTTCCCAGCGATAATTAGAGTCCTCTATGGATGTGGTCTGCGCATTTCGGAAGCCCTCGCTCTCAAAGTGAAAGATGTTGATCTTGAAAACGGTTTCATATTTGTCTATGAAGGAAAGTTTGGTAAGAATCGTAAGATTCCAATTTCCGATTCTCTGTTACAGTACCTAAGGGAGTATTATACGAACAATGTGGACTTCATTGGTATTGCTTCCGATGGATGGTTTTTTCCAAATGCAAAAAGCGAATGCTATTCACAGCGCACAGTCTATGATAAGTTCCGTCAGATTCTCTGGAATGCGGGAATTTCACACCAGGGAAAGGGAAAAGGACCAAGGGTACACGATCTACGGCATACATTCGCCGTACATGCTTTACAGCAGAATATCGAGCAGGGAAAAGACATATATACTTCCTTGACGGGTCTTATGGTTTACCTTGGACACGGCAAGATCACCTCGACTGAATATTATCTGCGTTTAACCGCAGAAGTTTTTCCTGATTTTTTGGAACGTGCTGACAAAGTATGTGCCAGAGCTATTCCAGAGGTTGTGCGTTATGAAGAATAGGGTAACTTCCTTCGCTTACATCACCACAAGGTTTTTCCAAGTATATCTTCCAGGAGAACGAGGGTACTCCGAGGCAACCATTGCATCATATCTGGATACGTTCAAGCAACTGCTTGTGTATTGCAAGGAAAACCTCGGCAAATCCCCGGATAAACTTGTGGTTTCCGACATATCCAAGGATGTGATCCTCGGCTTTCTTAAGAAGCTTGAGGATGATGGAAGATCCGTATCCACAAGAAACCAGCGCCTTGCCGCCATTAAGTGCTTTTTTAGGTATATCGGATATTCTTTTCCCGAGTATCTTGACACATCCAGTATGATTGTCGGCATCAAGATGAAGAAGCAGCCCAAACCGATTGTCAGTTACATGAGCGTTGATGGAGTTTCCTGCGTCCTTAACCAGCCAGATATGAATCGTAGGTCAGGATATAGGGATGCCCTCATGCTCACAATACTTTATGATTGTGCAGCCCGTGTTACGGAGATCACAAAGATCAGAATTGGTGACATTCGGACAGAACATCCTTCCACCATTGTACTTCACGGGAAGAGTGCCAAGGACAGGATTGTGCCACTATCCAGCAAAACGGCAGACCTGATTTCTTCTTACCTGCAGCAGACAGGTCTAAACAACGTTGAAAACAAGGATAAACTTCTCTTTGTCAACCGCACAGGCAAGCAACTGACCAGAGCTGGTGTCGCCTACATACTCAAAAAGTATGTGGAAGCAGCAAGGGTAGAACACCCGGAAATGATTCCTGATAAGTTTTCACCACATTGTATGAGGCATTCAAAGGCAATGCATTTGCTTCATGCTGGGGTGGCAATAATATACATCCGCGACTTTCTTGGACATGAGAGCGTGAAAACCACTGAGGTATATGCAAAAGTAGATGGAAAAAGCAAGCGTGAGGCACTTGATGCAGCTTATACAGCCGCCATTGAGGATTCCAATATTCCGAAATCCTCTTGGAATGATGACAATGACCTCATGGCATTCTTGAAAAAGCTATGTGACAACTGATATTTTTATGGAAAGCATTATCGAAATGAGAACAGTGTTTCTGTGTATCTGACGATAATGCTTTTCATAATGTCTAACTATCCATAAATACCCTTATGTAAAGCTTTACATAAAGGTCAATTAATGATGAAGTGGGATAATGGAAGGTCGCTGTCACTTATTCCGGGAGTTGATAGTTTTCATATTGTTGAGCAGATGGAGAATGAGTCTATGACCGAGAATAATGGAATTGATATGTCTATGTAGTACTTGAATTTACTTCAACAATATGATATACTATTATAAAACATGCCGAGCTTTATGTTCGGCAGTTACATAAAAGGATTATCATCGAATGATAGTGGGATTATAGAACAGTAAGATGTTGAAAAAGATATCCGGCAGGAGGATGTGTAAACATGCCAACAACTATAGAAGTAAATAAACAAAGTGTAGAAGCTCTTTTAGGGAGTGGTAAATCAAAACCATTCGTAATACCAGAATACCAACGTCCGTATGCATGGACAGATGAACAGGTAGAAACTCTCTTTGAGGATTTATGGGATTTTACAGCTACCAACGGCGGGACAGAACGTGAAGGTACATATTTTCTCGGAAGTGTTGTATCATATGAAAATGAAGAGGGCGAGCAAGAAATAATTGATGGACAGCAGCGTATAACATCTCTATTCTTATTGTTGCGTGCAATTTATACAAAACTGGTTGCAACACCTGTATCAGAAAGAACTGCAGAGGCAAATAACTTTATCGGGAAAATCGAACCTGCCATTTGGAGAACTAATAAACTTACAGGTACAGTGGACTACAAGAATATTCTTCTGACATCACGCGTTGTAAACAATGAAGGAAATGAGATTCTTCGTTCAATTCTTGAAACTGGACATGCAGACAAGAATGCCAAAGACAACTATTCAAAAAATTATCGTTATTTTCAAGAATTGTTTGATAAGCATTCTATAGATAATCCACTTATGGTGTATCAGTTTATATATGCGTTGTTGAATCAGGCAATTTTACTTCCTATAACAGCAGATAATCAGGATACAGCTCTAACAATTTTCTCAACTTTAAATGATAGAGGTCTTCCTTTGTCAGATGCGGATATTTTTAAAGCAGAAATATATAATAAACTTGAATCAGAAGCTAAAAAAAGTTTTATAGAACGCTGGAAAGATTTAGATGAACAGGCAACAAATGCAAACGAAAGTATCCAACAACTCTTTTATTATAGTATGTTTTATTATCGTGCATTGGAAAAGGATACCAAAACAACAACTCCTGGTGTTAGAAAGTTTTTTGCAGCAAATAAGTTCCAACGATTATACAAGCCAGATTTGATGGATACACTTTTTATAATTCTGAATCTTTGGAAGGTTGTAAATAAGGGTGAAGAAATCGAGGATGAAACATGGTCAAAGAATGCAAAAATCAAACAGACACTGGATACGTTAAGCTCTTATCCAAATGAATTCTGGAAGTATCCGGTTGTAATTTACTATGTTTGCTATAGAAATACTGAAGACTTTGAAGAACGATTTGCATTATTTTTAAATAAGCTTCTTATGGAGTTGATTACCAAGTATCTTATGATACCAACCATCAATGCGGTTAAACCAGATATCCTTAAGTTGAATTCTGCAATTATTGCTTCTGACAAACCAAATTTCGAGTTCAAAAATATAGATATGATGCAGTTGGAACCTTATATACAAAATCCCAATAGAAATGCAGTACGCATGTTGTTAAAGACATTAGCCTATGAACAACAGGATGAGCTTTTACCGGAAAAGTGGGAGATTGAGCATATTTTTCCTCAGAAATGGCAGACAAATTATTTTCCAGATGAATCAGATTCAACTATCAAGGAAAAAATTGAACATATAGGAAATAAA
This sequence comes from Hominimerdicola alba, assembly GCF_900112155.1. Classification (GTDB taxonomy): domain Bacteria; phylum Bacillota; class Clostridia; order Oscillospirales; family Ruminococcaceae; genus Hominimerdicola; species Hominimerdicola alba_D. The sequence goes on from NZ_FOKQ01000021.1 coordinate 33,529, forward strand.
CTTCCTTTTGAAAAAAAGTTGAATATTGTTGCTGGTAACGGATATTTTGGAAAGAAGAAAAAAGAGTATACCGCATCAAAAATAGCAATTACAAATGCACTTGGAACATCGGATTTAACTGATTGGAATATGGACTCTATTATGAAACGTGATATTCGTGTTTCTGATGAAATCATATCTATACTCAATAGATGGAATAATGAGTATATGCGTATGGCGGTTGATAAAACCAAAGATGAAAAACCATCAGAAGAAGATTTAGCTCGTATTGAAGAATTTAAAAAGAAAGGTTGGATATAAAGTTTGTGGTATTAAATAAAAAAAATAAAAATATAAGAATTATAAAGTAGAAAAAAATTTATAAAGTGATCATGCCGCAGATAATTATAATCAAACTATCTGCGGTTTTTACATATTAAAGTAAGAAAGAGGTGTTAAAATTGACCAACGTATATCTACACAGAAAAAATCCAGGAATACCACGGAAGGAGAAAACCATACTTGATAAAATATTTAGATATGTTCGCAGGAATCGGCGGTTTCCGCTCAGGCCTTGAGAAAGTAGGCGGCTTTGAGTGTGTCGGTTACTGCGAATGCGATAAGTTCGCAAAACAGGCTTATGAAGCCTTATACGACACGCGGAAGGAGCTGTATTTTGATGATGCCAGAAAGATCGACCCAAAAGAACTGCCGGATATCGACCTTATTTGCGGAGGATTTCCTTGTCAAAGCTTTTCAATTGCTGGAAAGCGGCGAGGATTTGACGACGTCCGAGGAACTCTATTCTTTGAAATTGCCAGAATCGCTGCCGTTAAAAGACCTCGCTATCTGCTCATGGAAAATGTCCCCGGCTTACTGTCACATGACAAAGGCAGGACGTTTGAAACCATACTGCAGACGCTGGATGAACTGGGGTACGATGTCGCATGGCAGGTGCTTAACAGCGCAGATTTCGGTGTCCCCCAAGCCAGAAAAAGAGTGTTCATTATCGGATTTCTTAGAGGTGAATGTTCCGGCAGAGTATTGTCTTTCACAGACGCAAACCCAAAAACTCTTATCAAACGCATACCCGGACGAGAAGGATGTAGAGTCTATTCACCAGAAGGACTGAGTATAACGCTTACAGGCAATGCAGGCGGTTTCGGCGGGAGATCTGGTCTTTATGAGATTCTTGGTCTTCCTATAAAGTCCCTTACAAAGACAGGTTATCAGATAGCTGTACCGGGTGACAGCATCGACCTTGCTTATGCAGATATGAACAGCCGCAGAGGACGTGTCGGTCACGATATAGCACATACTGTCACACCATCTGCAACTCAGGGATTCTACTCTGTGAAATGCATTGACCTCAACCCCGAACCTGCAATTACCGAACTTGCGAGGTGCATAACCGCAAGACAGAATAATGGAATGAGTACCCATAAGGGTGAGAAATCAGCAGCTCTGCTTCTGGAAAAGCCGATCCCTGTGCTGACACCGATGAAAGAAAAAGTAAGACAGCAGGGCAGACGATTCAAGGACCCCGATGACCCCATGTTCACAATAACTGTGACAGACAGAAACGGTGTGATGTACAACGGTCTTATCCGTAAACTTATGCCACTTGAATGCTGGAGACTGCAGGGTTTTACAGACGAGCAGTTCAGCAAGGTCAAGGCGGCAGGCATCTCAAATGCACAATTATACAAACAAGCCGGCAATGCGGTGACAGTTAATGTCATCGCAGCGCTGGCTTTATTTATTTTAGAGATCGATAAGGAGGTAAATCGAAATGAATGATATAATGACTTTTGTAAATGAAGACTTCGGCTCGGTGAGGACAGTCAGCATTAACGGCGAGCCGTGGCTGGTGGGCAAGGATATAGCGTTAATGCTTGGTTACAGCAACCCTCATAAAGCGATAAGAGACCATGTTGACGATGAGGACAAAGGGGTGAACGAATCGGTCACCCCCGGTGGAAGGCAGAGGACAATAGTAATAAACGAAAGTGGTTTTTACTGCCTTGTGCTTTCAAGCAAACTTCCGAGTGCTAAAAAGATCAAGCGTTGGGTCACATCTGAGATTCTCCCAACGATTCGTAAAACAGGCGGTTATGTCAATGATGCAGATAAATTCGTAAACACTTATCTGCCCTTTGCTGATGAACCGACAAAAGAGCTGTTCAAGATACAGTTTGAGTATATCGGTCAGCTGAACGATCGTATTCGCCGTGATGAACCAAAGGTCAGATTTGCAGACCATGTGTCCGAAACAGCAGATCTCATCGACATGAACGAAATGGCAAAGATATGTGCAGATCACGGTATACGCATAGGACGCACAAGGCTGTTCAGGTGGCTGAGGTCAAAAGGTATCCTGATGGACGGAAATCTGCCTTATCAGGAGTATATAGAACGTGGATATTTCAGAGTAAAAGAAAGCGTGTTCAACATGGGCGGCGAGCTGAAGATCTATCGTCAGACATATCTTACAGGCAAGGGACAGCAGTATGTTCTTGGACGGCTGATAAGAGAAAATGAAACGGAGGTGCTTGATGCCTAATCATATTACTAACAGAATAAAGCTGAACGGAGAAGATGCAGATATTCACATACTCATGGAAGATATCAAAAACGATGAATTCGGACTGGGAACGATAGATTTTGAGAAAGTCATACCTATGCCGGATAATATCTACAGAGGAAGTTTAGAACCAGCCGAAGAAAAACTCTATGGTAAAAACAACTGGTACGACTGGAGTTTAGCAAACTGGGGTACAAAATGGAATGCTTATGGATATAATGAGGGCGAAGATTATTCATGCAATAAAGATAGTCTTCGCTTTCTTTCTGCCTGGTCTGCACCACACCCTATTATCCAAAAGCTGTCCGAAATGTTTCCATGCGTGAATATCGAACATGAGTGGGCAGATGAGGACATAGGTGCTAACTGCGGGCGCCGTACGTATTATAACGGCGAAAGGATAGAGGAATACTACCCGGATTACGGAAAAGAAAGCATAGAGTTCGCCGCAAAAGTTATGGAAGTTCAACTAGAGGAAGACTGTTGTCTTTATCTGAACGCCTTGGAGACAGGATATATCAACATCGAATTTGACGATGGATATGAGCTTATCGAACTGTTTGGCAAGCCCGCACTGTTCACGAATGAAAGGATAACAGATGCGGATATCCCAAAAGGAATGTGTTGCTATCATCTGAGACACGGCGATGATGGAGATATCTGTGCTATAGAAAAACGTGTTTCTGTAAACCTCGCAGGTTCTGTGGTGACAAAAGAACCTATAGATCTTGGCAAACAGGGTCGTATAACCTTTACAGAAGATACTTCACCTAATTTCATCGGTGAGATCATATCACTATATGAGTTCAGGGAGTATAAACCGGCACAGTCGGAAGATGAAAATATTGGAATGGAGTTGAAACAATGAGCATTGAAATTATAGAAGCTGAAAAGCTGCGTTCAATGTCAGAGGATGAAGGGCTTATCCTGCAGGGCTGCGGCGGTGAGCTGAAGGAATGGCTTGACGGGATAAATGATATGCTGACAGCTCAAGGAATACTTCAGAACGGCAGCAGATTTGAGGATATCTCTGTTTTTCAGCATGACGGCTGTACCTGTATACTGTTTCCTTTTAAGGGCGTAGATATTGACATCGGTAAGCTTGCTATGTGGCGCTTGCAGACCCACTCACAGTTCGGAGGTACCTGGCTTTCCGACTATGTACCGAACCGACTTGGCGGATTCGTGGATGAGGAACATAGTCTTGAAAAACCTAAACCGAAATGTGCGCTTATAGGTGCTGACGGAAATATCTTCAATCTTATAGGGATAGCATCAAGAACGCTCAGAAGAAATGGAATGAGGGATGAAGCAAAGGAGATGTCTGAACGTGTTACAAATTCGGGCAGCTATTATGAAGCGCTGAATATTATAGGAGAGTATGTGGATATATGCTCGGAGGATGAAATGGAAGATGAAACAATAGATATCGAAGGAGGAATGTCAGAATGACAATGTTGTTTGTTGGAATGATCATCGGTGGTATAATCGGACTGCTTATTGGTGGATTTTCAACTGCTTGGTATGATGCCAGTAAGGAGATTGCAAGACTAAACCGTGAGCGCAGAGAAGAAAAGAATATTATAAACAGATAAAAACCATAGTCGTTTTGCCGATGGCGGCAAAGCGACTGTTTCTCTTTTTCGTCATCGGCAATGATGACGGAAAGGAAAAAATGAGTAATCAGCATTACGGAGGCTGTGACCCTCCCATTCCGTGGATAGGCGGGAAATCGGTTCTTATCCCAGTAATAAGGAGAATAATGCCCGACTATCCGAAGAAGTATGTAGAGGTGTTCGGCGGCGGAGGTGCGCTGACTTTTTCGGGAAAGATAGCACCTATACAGATATATAATGACTTCAACCAGCATCTAGTTAATTTTATGAGAACACTGAAATCAAGGGCTGATGAATTAATCAGCAGGCTGACAGGTGTTTACAATGCAGACGGCAGTTTAAGTGACGATCTTATCAGAGCGTATTTTTTGAATGCAAGAGATCAATTTATAATATCATCAAAGGTGTTTTATCATGGTGAAGATTTTGATGACTACTATGAACAGATAAAGAAGATCATAAATTCAGCTCAGACCCATGATGAAAAGCTCCATAAACTGTGGCTTGCAGGCGAAATAATAAAAGAGTACGATGACCGAACAAAAGACCCCAGACTTTGGGACGCTGTGAATTTCTATATCCTTATGAAATGCAGTTACTCGGCAACAGGGACAAGCTGGGCTATAAAACCGGTAAATTATGAGTCTGTGATCAATCTGCTGAATGGTGCTTTTCGTATGCTTCAATCAGTCATCATCGAACATAAGGATTGCATCGACCTTATAAAGTTTCACGATGCACCCGGGACATTTTTCTACTGTGATCCGCCTTACTATATGGCTGAAGATCTGTATAACGGAGTTCCGCTGTTTGGTGATGAAAAACACAAACAGCTTCATGACACGCTTCTTAACTGTGAAAGCAAGGTTCTGCTGTCCTACAATGATTGCAAATTTATAGATGAGTTGTACTGTGAGGACAAGTGGTATAAGATGCGTGTTGCAAGACCCAACAGTATGATCCTGCATAACGAACCGGGTGCGCTTTACAATGAATTTCTTATAGCAAACTATGACATTTTCAGCCTATATAATAACGGAGTGCAGACAACATTTTTCAATGACTACGAACCTATTGACAATGAAGGGAGAATTGTTTTATGAATAAGATCATTACAGGAACAGTAATATCAGCAAATGGCAAGTTCTCATTTTCGGGACTTTATGATGCAAAGGGATACCCAGTGAGCATCAGCCTTGAAAAGAGCGATGACGATATAATACTTGCAGTTGTAAAAGAGCCGGAAGAACATAAAAAAGACAAACCATCTGACTGCGGGATATCCGAAGAAGAGATAGACAGGACTTGTCAGACACATGATAACTGCGATGATTGTCCGCTGTTTGAACACTGTATGGAGGAATATGCTGATGAATAACATGAATGAACTTCTTGGTAAAAAACACTGTGAACAGCATACCGAGCAGCAGGACTATGAAGGTAAACTCCTTATAATCAAACCGGAAAAGCTGAAGGAGCAGTATCGAAACCCCATAGTCCAGTATTTCTATGCCACAAGCGGTTTCGGCTGTAAGCATGTTAACGGAGATAAAAAGGTTTTCGGCCAGTTCCTTGCCGACGGTTTAAAAGAACAGCTTTACCGCAGTGATTTTATAGGTGTTGCTGACAAAACTCAGCTTCCGTCATGGGCAGCCAAAAGGCTTGAAATACTTGAGACTCCAAAGATGAAGATACGTGTTTTTCAGCTAAAGATCGGCAGTGACAACCTTTTTATGAACTATGATCATACTATGTCACATGGAGGTATACAGGCAGAGAAATATATGCAGGTATATGGCGGTGAAGTACTTGCAGGCAGTCTTGAAGAAGTGTTTGCACTCGGTAATACAGAACAGCCTCCGGGATATTTAGGACACTCCATCTCAGTCAGTGACGTGATCGAGGTAAACGAGGGAAAAGAAAAAGGGTTCTATTTCGTAGATAGTTTCGGATTCAAAAAGATAGAGGATTTCAATATAGACAAGACCGATCATGCAAAAATGATGAAGATCATTATCCTAGAAAATGACAGAAAACCGTATATGGCTGAGATCAGGCATGATATTCATGCTATGCAGAGTGTTGTTGGCGGCTGTATAGAGCCTGTGTATTTTGAGCCGAAGGGTGATGCACTCTGCTGGTGCAATGATGAGTTTCTGCTGAACGGATCAGCACCTAACAGAAAGATAGGGGAAACTCTTGTACATGGAACCTGTTATATTTCAGGCGACAGTGTGAACAAGTATGGTGAATATGACTCCTGCTCGCTCACAGACGAGCAGATCGAAAGGTATAAAGAGATGTTCCCGCAGTCTGTCATATGTTTGGACAGAACAGAAGACATGGCAGAAAATGAATCGGAGTGCTTAACGCAGAATATGGATTGAAAGGAATGATAGTATGAAGATAAATACCAATATAAACAGGATCATAGACAAGCCTGATTCAAGCGTTAAAGCTTTTGCATCAGCAAGTTTTGACGGTTATTTCGCAGTTCACGGCATAAAGGTATGTGAGGGTGAAAAGGGCCTGTTCATATCAATGCCCTCGACCTCCTATTCCAATCAGAACGGAGAAAAGAAGTATAAAGACATTTTTCATCCTATAACAAAAGAAGCAAGAGAAGCACTTAACACAGCTGTAATAATGGCGTACAACGCTGAACTTGCACAGTCTCAGGGATCAGACATTGTAGTGCAGGATTCTCCAGGTGAAGAAACAGCAGAACAAAGCATGGATGCTTCCGGTCCAATGATGCCTTTGTAAAAAGCAAGCTGTAAAATCAGTAGAAAAGGTAGAACTTTCAAAAAAAGCCTTGACAAAAGGAGGCGTATGTAGTATCGTAGTGCTAGAAGAGAGGAGCTGATAGCATGAAAAAAGCAATACTCATAACTATATTCGCTGTCCTGCTGACAGGGTGCGGCAACACAGGAACAGAAGAAAAAGAAATTGAAACCAAGGCAGTAAGCCAAGTGACAACGACTTCACCTGTTACAGCATCTTCCGATTCTGAAATAGAAACTGTTCTTACTGAAACTACTGATACGACTACAAAAGAAGTAAGCACAACAGTATCCGAAAGATCATCTGCAAAAAAGACATCTGCATCTAGTGTAAAGAACAATGGTACTTCAAATAAGCAAACGGATAAGACGGTGACATCGCAATCTCGTACTTCAAATCAGTCTTCATCAAATGGTAACCCTCAGAATGATGATTCAGGATCAAAGGACACGGAGAATAGAGCTGTAACTACTACAACTGTTCAAACCACTCCTGCGCCTAAAACAACAACTGCAACATTAACAACAACTATTGAAACGAAGCCGGTCACAGAGCAGATCACAGAAGTTATCCCCGAAGAACCTGCTATAGATGAACGTTCTGCAATCGAAAGATGGCTCAATATCTTCGGAGATCCCAATAACAAAAGCTATTATGTAAGCATCGGCCAAGGACTCCCAAACAATGGTTCTGACTACAGTAAAGCACAGGCTGTATATGATCATATGCAGAACCGTTTTGACGGTGAAAGGAACTGCATATATATGTCCAGTGTCACCTATGCGCTTTGTCAGGGTATAGGACTGGAATGCGGATACGCACTGATCAGTGACTGGTACAATCACTGTGCAAATGCAGTAAAAATAGATGGCACTTGGTATGTGCTGGATACTCAGGCTTCGGGATTTTTATGCGGAGACCTCGGATACACAAGTATTCTGGATGAATATGAAGAATCGCTTGGGATAACACTAAGCGAAGACGATCACGATTAGAAAGGAAAAACTATGATCAAAAATAAAATATTAAAGCGTATCGGCGCAGGGTTCTTGTCTGGACTCTGCGCTTTTTCTATGCTCGGGAGTTCGCTCTCCGATTCTTTCACAGCAAAAGCTGAAAGCATAAAAGAACCTGCTTTCCCGTCAGTTGACACGGTGGTTGCTCAGGCGGCTACTCTTCTTGGAACACGCTATGGCTACGGATTTAAAGGCTATTCGGGTGTATATTATAAAGGATCGTATTCACCTCTTTCAGAAGAGTGGATAAGACAACAGGGTATAGACTGCTCAGGTCTTATCTATTATACACTCACACATTTAGGTTATTCCACTTCGGGATTCTCGTGGAACAATCCTGTTCCTGTAGATACTATGCACTGGCTCACGCTTAATGATAACTGTACTGTAACATACGGTGGAGTCACATCAAAGATAGATGTCGAAAAGGAAAACATTGCAACAAGCAAACGTCCTTATTGGGAATGTGCAGACGGCTCAACGATAACTCCGGGTTCTGTGGTCATCGCCAAAAATAATTACGGCGAAGATCATTCGTGGATATATATGGGAGAGTTCGATAACAGAAATGAAGTCGTAAATTATCTTAAGAACATCGGTGTAAGGGAGTCTCTCATAAACAAAAATACCGTCGGTGATGGAAATGGCGATGGCGGCAGACACTGGAGGATCGAGGCAAGCGGAAGTGAAGGTGTTGTTATAAACAACAAGACTGACGGCAAATCTGCTTCCGCACTGAATATGTTCGGTTTCAGGATAACTCCGCGTGATGTTAGCTTTGAAATAGACAAGTATGCTACAGATGGCACTCTTGTAGGCAGATCATCAGTAGACGGAAGTTCTGCAGTTTATGGAATCTATTCGGATAAGTCCTGTAAGAATAAAATTGCAGAACTGACGATTGGTGCAAAGGGAAACGGTGCAGTAAAACTTCCAAACGGAACATACTATGCCAGGGAATTGAAAGCCCCTACCGGTTATGCACTGGATAATACCGTATATACTGTTAAACCCGGTAAAAATGTAGTTACTGAGGATTACAAATATGGCAATATCATAATAAACAAGACAGCTGAGGATGGCATCATCAGCGATCGTGAATTCAAGGTAACATGGAACGAAAACGGCAAGATCAAGAGCAAAACAGCTAGGACAGATGACAGCGGTATCGCTAAGTTTGCTAATCTCAAGATATATGATTTGGCTAACGGCAAGCCCATATCATATAATGTTTCCGAGATAAACGTAGACACAAGATATGAGATACCAAAGGCTCAGAACGTTACACTTACAAACGGCGATGCCGATTTTACAGTGGTAACTAAGTTTGTAAATGAAACAAAGAAAGGTAATATACGCATAAACAAGCAGTCCGAGGATTCTCAGAACGGCGGCAGGACGTTCGTAATAAAGGGTAATGGTCAGACCTATACCATAAAGACTGCTTCAAACGGTATCGCGGAACTGACAGATATCCCTGTTTATGATAAGAACAACAATAAGATCACCTATACTATAAGTGAGAAAGATGTTCCTGGCAGGTATGTTGTACCTGCTGATCAGACCGTTATGCTCAATGCTGATGAAACTACAACAAAGGTGTTTGAGAACAAGCTGAAAAAGTTCACTGCAGAGGTCACGAAGATCGACAGAGAGAATGAACAGCCTCAGGGTGATGCTACTCTTCAGGGTGCTGTTTACGGTATCTATAAGAATAATGAGCTGGTAGATCAGTATATTACAGATAACAATGGTCATTTCAAAACAAAGGAATATCCATGCGGAGCGTATACGATCAAGGAAATCAAGTCTTCAAAAGGCTACACTCTGGATAATACCGAATACGAGGTCGGTGCAGAGGAAAAGAACTACACTTCAGAGCATAATACAGTCGAAATGAAAGTATTCGAGTCCCCTATCAAAGGTGACTTTTCACTTCTCAAGCACAGCGACAAGGACGATAATGTAATAGAGAACCTTGAAGCAGGCGCTGAATTCGATGTTTACCTCAAGAGTGCAGGCAGTTATGATAATGCCAGCGATACCGAGCGTGACCATCTTGTTACAGACTTAAGCGGTCAGGCTAAGAGCAAAACACTGCCCTACGGAGTGTATATCCTTCATCAGACAAGAACTGTCAACGATGCGGAAATAGTCGCTGACATCGAAGTAAATATAAGAAAGAATAACCAGACCTACGAATATACCCTAAACAACAAACCATTTGAAAGCTATGTAAAGATCGTAAAGCGTGATTCAGAATCAGGCAGTAACATCGCTCTTGCAGGGGCAGGCTTTGAGATATACAACGGCTCAGATGAGAAGGTAGTGCTTGGCGGCACTTCCGTATATTACACAAATGATGAAGGCAGCCTCATCACTCCCGAAATGCTTGGATACGGCAGCTATAAGCTGGTAGAGGTCCAGGCGCCAGAGGGTTATGTTCTTGACAGCACTCCTGTTGAATTCAGCGTTAGCCGAGCCAACAGCTCCAAAGATAATGCGGTCACTGTTGTTATAGTAGATAAATCCGATACACCTCAGAAAGGCAGGATCAGCGTTCACAAGCAGGGCGATATATTCAGCGGAGTAACATCACTTGGCACTGCAATATCTGTAGAAGAGGATGGAACCGTACACGAGGAAGGATATACAACCTATAATCCATGTTTCGATGCAGGTTACCTTGAGGGTGCTGAGTTTGAGATAAGGGCAGCCGAGGATATAATAACTGCTGACGGTACAGTTCATGCTAAGGCAGGAGATCTTGTAGGCAGACTCACTACTGATGAGAACGGATTTGCCGTGTCTGAACTGCTCTATCTTGGAAAATACAATATAATCGAAACAAAGGCTCCTTACGGATATGTAAAAAATAATGAGATCAGAACAGCAGAGCTGACCTATGCAGGTCAGGATGTTGATGTATCCGACACTGCCGATATCTCCATTATTAATGATCATCAGGGAGTAAACATCCATCTTTCCAAATTCATAGAACATGACAGTGTATATAATGTCGGCGGAAATTCAGATGCTTTACAAGTTGAGTTCGGTCTGTTTGCAGACGAAGAGATCGTATCAAGAAACGGTGCGGCTATCCCCAAGGACGGCCTAATATCTGTTGCATCTGTAGGTGAGGATATGACAGCACATTTCAATGCTAAGCTGCCCTTTGGCAGATACTATGTACAGGAGATCTCAACTGATGAAAAGTATGTATTAAGCGGTGAAAAGCATATTGTGACCTTTGAATACGCAGGTCAGGACAACTATACAGTTGATATAGACGCAGGTGAATTTGTAAATTACCTCAAGAGAGGTTCTGTACAGGGTATAAAGATCAATGAGCATAACGAACCTCTTGCAGATGCATTGTTTGGTCTTTTCAGCACAGACAGCGTGATATTTGACAGAGATAATGCAATAGCAGCAGCGCGTTCAGATGAAAACGGTTATTTCAGCATCACAGGGATTCCATACGGATCATATATCCTTACGGAGATCGCACCTCCCGAAGGATATGTTTTGAGCAATGAAAGATATGGTGTTCTCATTGACGAGGACGGCGATGAAGTATTCATCACTGCTGTAAACAAAGAAACTGAGCTTCATGTATCCAAGAAGGATAATTACGGAAATGAACTTTCCGGTGCTGAAATGCAGATCCTTGACATCGAAGGAAAGGTTTTAGATGAATGGATATCCGACGGTACCGAGCATATCGTCAGCGGTATTCCTGCAGGTTGCTACGTTCTTCATGAATCAGCAGCTCCTGTCGGCTATGTTATAGCCACGGACATAGCCTTCACCATAGACGAGTATAACAGGGTCAGTGTTGAGGATATTTCTGCTTTGGCTAGTGATGAAAACGGTATCCATACCATTATCATGACAGATAACTCAACAAAGGTTGAGTTCACAAAGACAGATACCACAGGTGAAAGAGAACTCGAAGGAGCTAAACTTCAGGTCATTGACAAGGACGGGAACATCATTGATGAATGGATATCTTCAAATATATCTCATGTCATTGAGGGCATGCTGATCGCAGGAGAAGAGTATATCCTTCATGAAGAAATAAGTCCAGAGGGTTACGTGACCGCTGAAGACATTACTTTCACAGTATCCGAGGATGGAAAGATGGATAAGGTCACAATGAAAGACGATACCACAAAGGTACGCATCTCAAAGCGTGACATAACCACAGATGAAGAACTGCAAGGTGCGGCACTCGTTATAATCGATGATGAAGGAAATATTGTCGATGAATGGATATCCACCAATGAAACTCATTATATTGAGGGTAAACTTGTCGCAGGCAAGACCTATACTCTTCGTGAGATAACTGCGCCTGATGGCTATGAAGTGGCTAATGATGTTCAGTTCACAGTTAATGAAGTTGGTTCTGTGACGGAAGTAGTCATGTATGATAAAAAGAAGTCAAGTCCAAAGATCCCGTCAAGCCCTAATCCTCATACGGGAAGTGTATATGGAAATTCTCTGATCAACAAGTCGCTTGCTGCAATGGCTGTATGTGTTCTTATCATGGTGATCACAAAGAAAAAGAAGGAGGACGATGAATGAAAAAAGTGATTATAGTCTTAGCGGTCGTAATAGCGGTCGCTTTAATTATGGGCGGAACATGGTGGCTCATAAGTTCGGGTGCATACAGGAATATTGACTGGAGCGCGTTAGTGGTCTGATGAAAGGATGATCATATGAAAAGAAGAAAGATACTTGCATTTATTTGCACTGTGCTGACTGCAGCGTATTTGTTTGCAGTACCCGCAAGCGCAAGTGTATCCGATGCAGTAACATCGACATGGACAACAGCAAAAATACAGATACAGGCGGTGGTAGATAATGTTGTTTTTCCTGCTATCGACGTCATACTGGCAGTTTTGCTGTTTGTTAAGATCGGTGCAGCATATCTGGATTACCGTAAGCATGGACAGCTTGAATGGACTCCTATAGCAATAATCTTCGGAGGACTTCTGTTCTCATTGACTGCTCCGCTGTATATCTGGACAATAATATAAAAGCATAACATCGAATCATATTTTGGAGCATCGAAAATCGGTGCTCCTTTATTATTTTCAAAGGAGGAAATGAAAGTGAAGAAACATTTGTCAGCAGTCATAGCCGCTGCTTTGGTATTGTCTCTGTCTGCCTGCGGAACTCTTGCACCGCCGCAGAGAGCAGAAATGACTTCAACCACTACAACGACAGCAGAAACCACGACTGCTCCAGCAGAGATCAGTGAACCTGCAGTTAGTACAAAACCGGAAATATCCGAAAAGGAAAAGAAAGAACTTGAAAACAACGTATTTATGACCGAGTTTTTCAATTCACCTATAACATTTATCGATAAATCGGATATTGCAGATCAAGTACTGAAAAACTGCAGTTTTGAGCACATTGAGCAGATCGGCAATGGAATGGATAGGATATCACTGAGCAGTGAAAGCGGCAGCGGTATCATTGATGTTACTTGCATAGATATGACCACTAGTGATCTCGACTGTGACCTTGGAAATATGATAGATTCAGTCGGAGATTATTACTACGGTCTTACCCGGAGTTCAATGAAAGGAGTTAGCGATAATGACTTCAATACAAACTTTCGTATGACAAACACTGTGGTTTCCAAAGGAAAATACCAGCAGTACGGCTTAATGCAGAGATCTGACGGAATGGCAACACAATTCGGATACGCAGAAACCTATGCTACACTTGCCAATAACAAGCTGACGGTAGTATCTGGACAGTTTGTGTCAACAGATATGATGGACAGACAAGCGTTTACAAGACTGATGACATCATTCAGAGAGAAGATTCCATTCTAGGAGGACGTATGAAAGTAAAAGTTATAGGGATACCTCTGCCCGAAGAAGAAATAGAGGAGTACAAGAAATACGTGAGTAATAAACATCCTGAAGATAAAATTGCAATACTTGTTATTGAATCGGATGGTGAGTATGTGGATCTGACCTGCTATACAGAAGCTGTTCCGTTTGAGCGTATCCGAAGAATAACAGGATATCTTGTTGGCTCTCTCGATCGCTTTAATGACGCAAAAAGAGCTGAAGTAGCAGATAGGGTGTCACATGATACCGAGCAGTTTGTTCAAGAAATGTGAGGTGTTGCTATGCCATATATCCCATTTACAGACGAGCAAAAAGTGCTTGCTAATACAGTCGATCTTGAAAGATTTCTTGCTATGAGAGGTGAACATCTTGAAAGTGCAGGCAGGTCATCAAAGCTTATATATACAGACGGTTCCGGTAAACATGACAGCATCATGATAAACGGTTCAAAGTGGTATGATCACAAACGGCAGATCGGAGGCGGTGCAATAAAGTTCATGCAGGAGTTTTATGGTATGGATTTTGTACAGGCTGTTCAGGAATTGCTCGGTGTGACTGTATCGCCCATAGTACACAACAAAAATGAATACGTTCCGAAGAAAGAAAAAAAAGCATTTATTCTACCGCCGAAAAACAACACTATGCACCGAGTTTACGCCTATCTTATAAAACAGAGGTTTATACGAGCCGATGTTATCACTCACTTTGCAAAAGCAGGAACTCTCTATGAAGATGATAAACATCACAATGCCGTATTCGTAGGGATCGATGAAGCCGGTGTGCCAAGACAAGCTTCAAAACGAGGAACTTCCACTTACGGTGATCCGTTCAAGATGACCGTAGAGGGATCTGACACAAAATACAGCTTTGCTCACTATGGTACATCAGGCAGACTATACGTTTTTGAAGCCCCTATAGATATGCTGTCATATATCACGCTTCACCCGGAAGACTGGCAGAAACACAGCTATATCGCTATGAATGGTGTGTATGAAAGCGCTGTGCTTCATGCTCTGGGATCGCACGAAAACATTGAGCATATCGTACTGTGTACCGATAATGATGAGGGAGGTATCGATGGTGCAGAGCGCATTAGGGATATTTTGAATGAAAGCGGTTTCTTGAACATCACAAGGCTTTTTCCTGACTATAAAGACTGGAATGAAGACCTGAAAGCCAAAAACGGACAGCAAGCCCTGCCTGGTGAAAAATCATAGGCGAAAAGCTCTATACTATGGATATGTCAAACAGCTTAAATACCTCCGCTGCCGTCCGGATAAGCTCTCGGAACAATTGAGAACAGCTTTTAAAAACGGTCAAACCAAATACCTTGCCGAGTATGCACTTGCAGGCTCGGCTTTTTTTATGCGTGTCAAGGATGAACCGCAGGGGTTTCAGAACTTGCAGAAAAGGCTTATAAAATCATATCGCGCTTACAAAGATAAAGGCAAGTATGTTTCAAAAAAACGAGATATGACAAGCAAATATAATGAAGTCATGCGTGATCTGCGTAAAACTGCAAGGACAGAAGAACAGTCCATAGCTACGGCCAAAATGCTTTATGAACTTGCTGACTGTGCAGTGCGTACTGCAGTTGAAGAAGCCTGTGATAAACCTGCAGAGGAACAGACTGAAGCCGAGGAAGAAGATATAGAATTATCGCCGCAGGCAGGCTTTGGATGACGAGTCATATGTCCTGCGTCATCATTTCATAAGAAGAAGCTATAAATATAATTATTTATATAATAGCGAAAAGAAGAATGTTATAGGAGTGATAGATTGAATGAACATCAGATGATAACGATAGGGTTGATGACGGCTGCTTTTATCATATTTTATGTTGTAGTTAATGCTCTTGATAACAAGAACATCAACAGGATAAAAAGTAAAACAGTAGGTGACGGACAGCATGGAACAGCCAGATGGGCGACCAAGCCTGAGATCAGACGGACTTTTTCTTCTTCGCAATTCTCTCCCGAAGACTGGAGGCAAGGCAAGAACCTGCCATCTGTACAGGGAACGGTCGTTGCTTGCAGGGGTGGAAAGCATACGACTGCACTTGTAGATACAGGAGATGTTCACACCCTGATGATAGGCGCGGCAGGTGTAGGTAAAACTGCGTATTTTCTCTATCCGAATATTGAGTTTGCCTGCGCATCAGGTATGAGTTTTTTATCGACCGATACAAAAGGCGATGTTGCCCGAAGCTACGGCAGGATAGCCCGTGACTGTTACGGTTACAATGTGTCTGTTATCGACCTGAGAAATCCGACCAGAAGTGATGAAAACAATATCCTGCACCTTGTAAACAAATATATGGACATCTACTTGAACGACCGCACCAACTTGTCAGCAAAGGCAAAAGCAGAAAAATATGCTAAGATAACAGCCAAGACTATAATCAACATTGGCGGCGGTGACAGTGCAAACTACGGACAGAATGCTTTCTTCTACGATGCCGCCGAAGGACTGCTGGGTTCGGTAATACTTCTGCTTGCTGAATTCGGAGAAAAGAATGAACGGCATATAGTATCCGTGTTCAAGCTTATACAGGATCTTATCGCCAAACCGCCTGCCAAAACAGCAAAGGACAAGCCTAAGATGTATTTCACAACACTTATGGAAAAACTGCCCTCAGAACACAAAGCCAAGTGGCTTGCGGGAGCAGCGCTGAACAGTGCAGATCAGTCCATGATGTCTGTTATGAGTACGGCTTTATCGAGGCTCAACAGCTTTCTCGATTCGGAAATGGAGCAGATACTCTGTTTCGGAACAGCTATAGATGCAGAGGTCTTCTGCCGTGAAAGATCGGCAATATTCATCATACTTCCGGAGGAAGATCAAAGCAAGTATTTCATGGTGTCATTGCTTATACAGCAGCTTTATCGTGAGATACTCACCATTGCCGATGAAAACGGTGGTACACTTACGGACCGAGTCATGTTTTACTGTGATGAATTCGGAACATTTCCGAAAATAGAAGGCGCAGAAGCAATGTTCTCTGCAGGACGATCAAGAAAGATCTCTATCGTAGCGATCATACAGTCATTTGCACAGCTTGAACAGAAATATGGAAAAGAGGGTATGGAGATCATAACCGACAACACCCAGCTGACAGTGTTCGGCGGATTTGCACCAAACTCTCAGTCTGCGGAAGTGCTGTCCAAGGCTCTGGGTGAACAGACTGTTCAAAGCGGATCTGTATCTCTTGGCAAAGAGCAATCGCAGTCAATACAAATGATGGGCAGACCGCTTATGACGGTCGATGAGCTGAAAAGTATGCCCAAGGGACAGTTCATCGTAATGAAAACGGGTACACACCCGATGATAAGCAAACTTAAACTATATTTCAAGTGGGGCATCAGGTTTGGAGAGCCGTTCCTGCTCGATGACAGAGGAGCCAGACGTGTGGACTATGCCGAAAGGGACAGACTTATATCTGCAGTAGAGCAAAAATATCCGCAGAAAACACCGATTCGGTCAGAACCTGCAGAAAATGGATTTATACCAATGGATACTGATTTCGCATCAAAGACTAAAGCAAATGTAAGGACTGAATAAGGGGGGATCCATAATTTGATAGTAGCAAGAAGGATTTATGATACAGACCTTCCGCACCGAGCTATAACTGTATTTTGTTATCTGTGTGACAGGTCTAATAAAAAAGGCGAATGTTTCCCATCATCACGAACCATAGCCAAAGATCTGAATATTAGCCGCAGGACTGTGTTTCGGGCTCTTAACGACCTTGAAAAAGAAGGATTTATAAAGAGAAAAGGCAGGCACAGGACAAGCGGCGGCAGATCCTCAAATCTGTATGTGCTGGAGGTGAAGCCTGATGTTTGATTGGATAGGTGATGTGATAGATTGGATCGGTGAAGGGATATCTTCACTTTGGGACAGCACGGTAGGAGCGGCAGCTGATGCTATAACGGTGACTGTATGGGATATGATGTTCAAGTGGCTGTTTGAAACGATATACGGAGCTATAGCCGGTCTTTTCAAGTTTATAAACAGCACAACTAACGACATATTTACTCTTTCATGGGTAAAAACCTTTATCGCATTATTTAATGCAATGGGCTGGATGCTCTTTATCTGCGGATTTATAGTAGCAGTATTTGATTGTGCTGTATCCTATGAGAACGGCTCTGCCAACATTAGGAATACGGCTATAAACATCTTTAAAGGTTTTATGGCAGCGTCACTTGTCACAGTGGTACCGCCGAAATTATATGCCACATGCACAAGCTTACAGGGTTCTTTTGCTCTGGACCTTATGGGAAGTTTTGTCAGTGACACTATCTCTACCATTAGTGAAACAGCACAAGCAGTAGTAATAGAAATAGCTATGGAGGTTTCTCTTCTGAATCTGCTGTTCATAATACTGTTCGGTTACTGCACGGTTAAGGTAGTTTTGGCAAATATCAAGCGTGGTGGTATCCTGCTTTGTCAGATTGCAGTGGGAAGTCTGTATATGTTCGGAGTGCCCAGAGGATATACCGATGGATTCTATAATTGGTGCAGGCAGGTCATTGCTACCTGTCTTACTGCATTTTTACAGACCACGATTTTATATATTGGTCTGTTGACCTATACAGAACATGCTCTTATTGCTGTCGGACTGTGCTTATCTGCAAATGAAGTACCGAGGATAGCTCAGATGTATGGAATGGATACAAGCGTAAAAGTCAATGTTACAAACGTAAGTCAGAGCGTCAATATGGGCGGTAAAGTCCTTGGGCTTATGAGAGGCACAAGATAAAATAATTTATATCAGCCGGCAGAAATGTTGGCTGTTTTCAGTAAGGAGTGGTAGTATAAAAACGTATATCTATCCCGAAAACCTCAGAGCCAACGTAAAGCTATGGTTCTGGAATGTTCGGGATTTTATCATCATAAGCGGCGGAGTAATAGTATCGGTCATGGTATTTGCAAACTTCTGGAATATCCTGCCTGCAGCCGCAACTCTGTGCTATGCTTTTCTAAGCCTTCGGGCTGACGAAACATCGGTCATGGATTATATCATGAATGCCTTTCGGTTTTTCTGTGTTTCACAGCAGGAGTTCCGCTGGCAGAAAAGGAGTGAGAACTGATTGTCAAAAAAGAGAAAAAACGGTGTTCAGGCCCTTATTGGGCTTGAACGTTTTACTCGATACGGAGTAAAAACTGATAAAGCTGAGATAGTTATGTTTGCAGTTGAACCGACTAATATCTCTGTGCTTTCTGCGACAAATATAGATACTAAGATCCGCAGTCTGATGCTTGTTCTTTCGGTCATACCTGACCTTGAACTGATCGCCTCAGACAGTGCCGAACGTTTTGACGATAATAAGTTATATATAAAGAAACGTCTGCAGAGCGAACACAATGAAGCAGTCCGCAGACTGCTTAAAGCTGATTACGATTTTCTTGACGAGATACAGCTTGAAATGTCTTCGGCAAGGCAGTTCATGTTTGCAGTAAGATTCCGCCGTGAAAAAACCGAACAGGTGTTCAATATTCTCAACAGAGTTGACAAAACACTTTTAGAGCATGGATTTTCAGCCAGACGAATGACAAAGGCAGAAACAAAGAGAATGCTTGCTCTTTACTTCGGAACATCGATAACAGGCGATGAGATACCGGATACAGAGGGCGAAAATGAGTTTGAATTGGAGGCAATAGATGATTTTTAAGTTGAAAAAGAAAAAAGATCTGACCGAAGAACAAAAAGCGGTAATTGAAACCAAGGATTTCTTTGACAGAACTGTTCCCGGAGTGATCAAGTTTTACCCTGAATATTATATCTGCGGCAATTTCTACAAGTCATGCTGGGCAATAACCGAGTATCCGCCCACGACTGAAGAAGGAGCAATACTTGCTCATCTTGCTGATAGAAACGGTGTAACGCTTCGTATATATGACCGGCTTGTGGACAGTATGGAACAGCGCAAGATAGTTCAGCAGGCGATGAGAAAGAACCATATGATGACAACGGTCAATGATGTGAACGAGTCAATAAAAGCTCAGAACAATATAAACGATGTTGTTGATCTGATCTCCGAACTGCGCCGCAACAAAGAACCTCTGCTGCATTGCGCTGTTTTTATCGAACTTAGGGCGGGAAGCCTTGATAAGCTGAAAGAGCTTCAGGCAGATATACAGATGGAACTGACCAGGTCGAAGATATCTGTTGACCGTCTCATACTCCGCCAGAAGGAAGGATTTCTTTCTGTTATGCCTTCGGGATCCAACTGCTTCGGCACTCAGTATGAAAGAGTCCTGCCTGCAAGTTCTGTCGCAAACCTCTATCCGCTGAATTATTCGGGCAAGACTGATGAACACGGCTTTTACCTAGGCAGGGACAAGTACGGCAGCAACGTACTTGTGGACTTCGACCGCAGGACAGAGGACAAGACTAATTCCAATGCCCTTATTCTCGGTAACAGCGGGCAGGGCAAATCATATCTGATGAAGCTTTTGCTGTGCAATATCCGTGAGTCCGGCAAATGTATTTTATGTCTCGATCCGGAACATGAGTATGAGGATCTGTGCTGCAATCTCGGCGGCACCTATATCGACATGATGAGCGGTGAGTATATGATAAATCCGCTTGAACCTAAAGCATGGACTGACGGCGACCGTACAGGCGATGAAGCTGTTCCCGAAACATTCAGAAAGGTGTCCAGGCTGAGCCAGCACATAAGCTATCTAAAAGACTTTTTCAGAGCATACAAAGATTTTACCGATGCAGAGATAGATACGATCGAGATCATGCTGTTAAAACTGTATGCCAGATACGGTATAGATGATACTACAAAGTTTAACACTCTATCCGGTAAAGATTATCCTATAATGGAAGATCTCTATGACCTTGCAGAAAAGGAGTTCATGGCATTCGATCATGAAAAGAAACATCTCTATACTGAAGAAATACTCCAGAACATTTGCCTTGGGCTTCATTCGATGTGCAAAGGGGCTGAATCCAAATACTTCAACGGTCACACCAATGTCAAGAACGGTGAGTTTGTCTGCTTTGGTGTAAAGGGTCTTATGGATACTAACAAGCGGCTGAAGGACACCATGCTGTTCAACATCCTAAGCTACATGAATGATCAGCTTTTAGGTATGGGAAACACGGTCGCTGCAGTAGATGAGCTGTATCTGTTCTTGTCTAATCTCACTGCGATAGAGTATATACGCAACGGTATGAAGCGTGTGCGAAAGAAAGAGTCAGCTTTCATTCTGGCTTCGCAGAACATCGAAGACTTTCTTCTGCCTGAGATCAAGGAATTTACAAAACCTCTATTTTCTATCCCTACTCACCATTTTCTGTTCAATCCGGGTAATATTTCAGCGGCATCATTTATAGACACCTTGCAGCTTGAAAATTCTGAGTACGAGCTGTTCAAGTTTCCCGAAAGAGGTACTTGTTTCTATCGATGCGGAAATGAGAGGTACTTGCTTCAGGTCATAGCACCTGCTTATAAAGCAGCGTTGTTTGGCTCGGCTGGCGGACGTTAAGTTTATATAAATGCTTGATTTCAGCATAGAAATATGCTATAATCATCTAAGAAAGCGAGGCGAGAAACATGAACTATACGCTTATGCATAAGAATATCCGTGTCGCGGATATTGAGATAGATGAGGATACAGGCGTTATTATCGGTATCGGAGATATTTATGCTAAGGAACATCTGCCGTTAGGCGTTGTACACCCATTGCGTCACAAGGAGATTATAGATAAAGCTGCTCTCAACAAATGGTGGACGGGGCGTTCTATACCTGCAAGCAGAATGGGTATAAATGATGCGCTTGAAACTCTCGGCATATATAATACAGAGCTCCTGCTCACAAAATGCCTTGGACTAAGCTTATCCGATCATTATTGGGTAAGACCGGCGGACAGCGACATGACCTGGGAAAGCGTAAACTTTTTTGATAATGAGTTTTCAGATGATATAGGCGATGTTCTGTTCGGAACGGCAGGAAAAAGTATAGGATTCAACTACTCCTCGCCCGATAATACCTCAGACGGTAATCTGCAGAAACGCTGGAAGATAATCGACGGCAAGAGGTGTCTTCTGAAATCGGGCTCTGCTCCATTCAGACAGCAGCCTATAAATGAGGTCATAGCATCAATTATCCTTGACAGACTTTGCATCGACCACATACCCTACACTCTGACATGGATAGATGATAAGCCTTACAGTGTCTGTGAGAATTTTGTTTCCAAGGATACCGAGCTTGTCAGCGCTGCAAGGCTGATGCAGATACGCCCGAAATCAAATGATGAGAACGGATATCTGCACTTTGTAAATGTATGCAGTGAGCTCGGATTTGACATTGTACCGATGCTGGACCGGATGATAGTATTTGACTACATCATAGCCAACGAAGACAGACATTTCGGAAACTTTGGTCTGCTTCGTGACGCTGATACTCTTGAATTAAAAGGTGCGGCGCCGATGTTCGATAACGGCACTTCACTTTGGTATGATAAATTGACATCGCAGATACCCTCGGCAGATATCACCTGCAAGCCATTTAAGAAAACTCATGGTGAACAGCTAAAACTGATATCCGATATTTCATGGCTTGATCTTTCAAAACTGGACGGTATAGATGATGAGATATCCGAGATATTTAGTGATGATAAAATCAGGAAATTTATTGATCATGAGAGAGCGAATATGATAGTAACGCAGATAAGAAAGCGTATAGACAGGCTTTTGGAGATAGTTATGACACATAAAAATTCGCAGGATATATCTTTTGATGGTGATGTTGATGAAGATGAAGCGAAGAGCTATGGGCTGACAATAGAATAAGAATTTGCTAGGGAGCTGCTTTGATGCAGCTCTTTTTTTTCTGTTCGCAATAGACGCTGAATTTTAGTATTACTATACTTTCAGTTCTCAAATAAGAATATATAGAGAATGGATTTGAGTACCGTTACACTCATAGATTTGATAAGGAGAAACATGATATGAAGAATAGCGTTGACATGCTTGTAGGTAAAATAAATAGAGAGTATGAGACCATGAGAAAAAAATGGTGGGATATGACCGCAGATGAACTCATATATAATGCCGAACGAATTGCGGCAGCCAAGTTTATCAAGGAGAATATAGTTTCATGCATATCGGATGATGAAGCGAAATATCTGCTTAGATTCAAAGAGCCTTTGGCAGCGGTCATTGAAACTATTCTTTATCGCTACGAGCCACAAAACATTGCCGAGCGTGAATGGTTCAGCGACCATTTGTATGATCTGCTCGACAAACGTGAACTTGACTGTGATTTCGAGGCTGAGGCAACAAACGGAATGACAATGCTGTGAAGGAGGATTGATAATTTGATCAAATACGGAATATGGAGAACACGTTACACCGAAAATGTGACAGGAATATATGCAGATTGGGTGCGTCAGGACGGCGCACCCGTTTTGTTTTGTTCGGAGTATGCTGCCTATGTGTTCAAGCATAGTGAAGAAATGAAATGTTCGGATAACAGCACAGAATATGAAGTTCGTAAGATAGAGGTACAGTGATGAGTGCAAAGGCAATTAAGATACTTGTATCGGTTTTATCTGATGAAAAGCTTAGAAAAAAGATCATCATTCTTGTTCTCAGTATAGCATTCGGTTTTTTCTATCTGCTGTGTTTGCCTGTTATAATCTTTTCTAATCTTGGTACTATAGATTTTCAAGCAACTGCTATTGACCATTCGCTTTTTACCGATGAAGAATTTATGGCTTCGCTTGACAGTGAACAAGCTGAAAAGCTGAACAACATGATGCGGTCGGGTGAAGCTATAGAATCTGCGATGGCTGAACATGGTGTACCTGAACAAACAATAAAAGCAGAACTAATATACGTATCATTCTTTGATGGTGTACAGAACTTTGATGCTGACGCATACGCATGTCTTTTTGAAGCAGCAGATGACAGTGATCTTATAAATAGCATCAACAGCCATTACGGACTTGAGATAAACTTTGAAGACTATCTGCACACATATACTTTTGTGATGAACAATACAATTAATCCGTATATGTTCAGAGATACCGCAACTAAAAATTCAGAAGACTTAGCAGCTTGGGCTTATAATGCTTATGAATCAGGCTGGGGATACAAGGCAGGTTTTATAGGTGAGAAAAGCGTCGATGACAGATTGAGATACAGTGATAACGCAGGGCTAATGATCGGATATCTCAACTACGATGCAGACAGCAAAAACTATGGAAATTCATATGGAACGCTTACCTATACCGAACAAGGTGATATATCTACAATGCCTGACGTCCCCGGAATTGGTCTTTTCGATGGAACAAAGCATGGGATCTATATTGGAAATGGAGAGGTGATCTATTGTGATGAAGGCATAGGCTATGTTACCAGACAGAATATATCAGACGGTGTATGGTCAAGCTGGTGTACCTATGAGGGAATCCGCTATCCGCAGATCGTACAGGATACCATAGACGAATTGAGTGCATCTGCAGAAAGCAGTAAGGGCAGCAGTGAGATTGAGAATGAAGAAAGTGAGGTATAGATGTTAGCACATTTTTTTGTAGACAAAATGATGAAAGTCGCAATGGCGGCAGCGATAGCAAGTAATACATCATCAGGAATGCCAAAACAGCAGAAGGTCAAAGACCTGAATGCATCGGCAGTATCTGTAAGCTGTATAAAAGCTGATTGGGATGCTGAGGATGGAAAAGACTATGAACTGACGGTAGCACCGACAGATGAGGACACAGGATATGTTGAGAATATATGTATCCGGTTCGAGGGTAACAGTAAGTCATATATAACAGGCTTGCGTGAAGGTTCTGAATATGAGATCACGATCAAAGAACTTGATGAAAGAGGTGAACCAATAGATAACACGGCTTCCAAAAAACTCTGTTCAACAGAATCGGTTGAAGTTATCTGGAATTTTGAACATGAGGACGGCTGGACAAACTGTTTTGCATATGAACATGCAGGCGGACTGACACTGGATCCATCGTGGAGTGCCATACAAGGCTGTATCCCTGACCCGATAACAGGCACAGGGATAATGCGTGATGAGTATGGTGATTACTGCTGTGCCATGGGAACTGAATACGGTTACTGCGGCGACAGATTTCTCGTCACCTTAAACAACGGTGTTCAGTTCACCACAAAGATATGCGACAGTAAAGGTGACCTTGCATATCACCCATTCGGTGACGGAGGTAAGTGCGTGATAGAATTTATACACGCAGACGGTTGTCTTCCAAGTTGTGTTCAGTTCACCGGGAACTATGGTTCATACTATTGGGATGGACTTATCTTTGATAACATCCGCAGCATACAGAAGATAAACTACGGTGAGAAAGTTGAGTATTAACGGAGGTTCAAATGAAGAAATCGATAAGTGTTCAGATAAGTGAGGAAAAGCTGTCTGCTATTGAGATGTACCTTGAGCAGAAGAACACAACGCTGACTGCAGAACTTGACAGATACGCAGAACAGCTTTACGGCAAGATAGTTCCGCAGAATGTCAGGGAGTACATTGAGAAAATGTCAGCACAGCAGAAACCTAGGACAAGGAGATCAGCCCAAGCAGCGGATAAGTCTGAGCCGTAACTCGCCGTGTGTTGCGCGAGAATGCCCTGTGCGGGGTTTAATATGTCTGGGTCGGGAAATGATACCCCTAGAAGTTGCGAGCCGTCTGTGGGCATTTGTCGCAGAGTTTGGAAAATGTGAGGTCAGCTTAGGTAGCGGAAATCTAGGGTAGTTCGTGTTGTGCAGGTTAAATTGCGGCTCCATTTGCCGCAAAAATCACAGCGGACGGCAAAGCCGACCGCAAGTTTGCGAGGGCTTTGGGCATTTTAGAAAAGGATCCATTTTGAAAGGTGGCGAGATTAGACGGTGCCTGATTCAAAGAATAAGAACCGAGACAACGATAGTGCGAGAGATTTCGATGGTACCATTGCGAATAAAACTCGCTTCGGAGTATATTTTTTTTCGGAGACATTAAAAACAGTTGACTGCTTATACAAAAGCGACAGCTGCTCAAACAGATCGGAATTCGTTGAAAAAGCAGTTCGCTTCTACTGTGGTTATCTGCTGCAGAACAAGCCCGAACTCATCGAATACCTTGCGCCACAAATCGGTACGATAACTGACGGAATAATAAAAGGTTCGGAACAAAGATTGTCGAGAGCGCTTTTCAAATTGGCTGTTGAAGTCGGTGTGCAGACTCATGTACTTGCAGCGATAAATGATATTGATAACAGTACACTGTTCAAGCTGCGCAGTATGGTCAGTGATGAAGTCAGACGGACAAATGGCATAATCAATTTTGAAAATGCGCTGAGATATCAGCGGAATGAAGAATAGATACAGCCGCATTCTTCTGAAGAGTGCGGCTGATACATAAAATATTTGACTAGGAAAAAAGATTATGATATAATTTATATAATCTTTTGAAAGGACGTGATACCATGACACTTGAATACAAAGTCAGTGCTGACCGGGCACTGGAGATGCTTAAGGGAGGCAATAAAAAATATCTTGCAGCAAAAACAAGTCTTGGCGATATCTCCCCTGAAAAACGCAGAGAGACCTGCAAGAATGGTCAGCAGCCATACGCTGTCATTGTCACCTGTTCTGATTCAAGGGTGCTTCCTGAAAGCATTTTCAGCGCAGGCATCGGTGATTTATTCGTTATACGTGTTGCCGGCAATGTCATGGATGATCATCAGCTAGGTTCTATTGAATATGCCGCAGAGCATCTAGGAATACGTCTGATCGTAGTTCTAGGTCACGATCATTGCGGCGCAGTTGATGCGGCGATTAATCACGATCCGGACGGATATATAAAGTTTATAACTGATGAGATCAAAATAGCAATAGGTGATGAGCAGGATGACTATAAAGCTTGCTGTCTGAATGTAAAACACAGTGTTGATGTTATCGAAAGCAGCTTTGAGATACATCGTGAAGAAGAACATGGACTGAAAGTCATCGGAGCACTGTACAGGCTGGATGACGGAAAAGTGGAATTTAATATATGATTATTGACAGAGCCGAATTTTATCGGCTCTTTTTTATTATAAGGAGGAACAATGCCAACATCTCAAATAATCGTGACCAGCCGATACATCAAAAGCGGTACAAATAAAACCAGATCCAGGCGTTCCAATTACACAAAGTATATTGCTACAAGAGAATCAGTAGAAAAACGACCGCAGAACATAAATCAGGCAACTCAAAATCAGAAACAGCTTATAAATGAACTTCTGACCGAGTTTCCGAAAGCAAAACAGTTTCTTGAATACGAAGATTATTCTTCAAAGCCAACAGCTGAGAATGCTTCCGAACTGATAAACACTATCGTAGAACGGTACGCTGATGTGATCGGCAACCGCAGAAACTTTGTAGATTATGTTGCAAAGCGTCCCGGTGCGGAAAAGCGTGGTGAACATGGTTTATTCAATGATAAAGATGACTCTATTGACCTGAATGCAGTTGCCAATGAAGTTGCAAACCATCCGGGCAATGTATGGACTCATGTTGTATCACTTCGCAGAGAAGATGCAGTTCGTCTTGGTTATACAAATTCGGATATGTGGCGAGAACTTGTCAAAAGACATATTGCAGATATTGCGCAAGCACAAAACATTCCTCTTGCAGATTTAAAATGGTATGCCGCATTTCATGATACGACTCATCATCCGCATATCCATATGATCGTTTATTCCAAGAATCCAAAGAAGGGTTATCTTACCAAACAGGGTATTGAAAAAATCCGTTCCGTATTTGCAAATGATATTTTTCAGGATGAGTTGAAAAGCATCTATCAGCAGCAGACTTTGACTCGAGATGAATTGAAAACACTATCGGATAATCAGTTACATGAAATTCTTTCGAAAATCGGCAGAGGTGATTTCAACGATGATCTTATCTTGGCAGTCAAAAAACTTCATGAACAATTGAAAACAGCAAAAGGCAAAAAAGTCTACGGTTATCTTCCAAAAGAGATAAAGCATACCGTTGATGAGATATTTTCTATGCTGGCTCAGAACGAACATATTGCTAAACTCTATGAAAAATGGTGTGAACTGGAGAATCTTAAAAACAAGACTTATACGCTTAAGTCAAAGTCATTTCCGTCTCTGACAGAAAACAAGGAATTCAGGTCTGTGAAAAACATGATCATTCGTTCAGTTTTGAAAATGGATGAGCAGATAATAGATGAACACGAGCCTAACATTTCGGAACCGACAAAGGTCGATTATTGTATTGCAGAAGATGAAAACAAAAAAGCCATGCGGTGCATGGCTGAGGAATACATTACGGGTGAACAAATAGAGCAGGATATTGACAAAGGAATCGAAATCCTGACTGAACTTGCGGATAATGGTGATTCATTATCCGCTTACAAGTTAGGAAAGATTTATTTCTCAGGTGAGATGGTATTCAGAGATTATGATATTGCAGAAAGATATCTTCGGCAAGCATCAGATGATGAAAACGAATTTGCAATGTATACGCTTGCCAAGCTATACCTGACTGAAGAAAGATATGATTTAGCTAAAGCGGTCGATGTGCTTAACATGGCGTGTAAGAAATCCGCAATAAAACCTTATGCTGCATATACTTATGCAAAAATACTGCTTGATAAGAATGAATATCATGATACACAGAGGGCAGTGCAGCTCCTTGAAGAAACATCAAACGAGAACAACTGGTGCTCGTATCTTCTTGGCAAGGTGTATTTATACGGAAATGATGACACAGAACCAGATGGTGCAAGAGCTGCCGAATTGCTTAAACAGTCGGCTGAAGATGGTAATAAGTACGCTGAGAATCTTCTGACTCATATCGATGATTATGATCAAGCACTTCTGATGAATACTGTCGTGAATTTGTTTGCAAGTTTAAGCCGTATTTTAGAAGAAGACTATGACAGGAATCATCGGAAACTCCAATCGAAAGCAGACAATAAACTTCGCAGAATCATACAAAAGAAGAAAGAAGAACTCGGTATAAAGTCGGATGGAGTAGGTATCCATTATGATCAATGAGGAACGATCCAAAATGTGGGTCGCTCCTCTTTTTGTGAATTGTAATAATTTTTTTAAAATATAAAGAAGTATTCAGTTTTGTATTTCTAACCCAAAACAATAAGTCGTTTTATGAAGTGGCAGTGGTAGTTTATTACTCTTATGAACAAGTGATGGTGATTGCTGCTAAAGATGCTTATACTTTTGATAATGAATGACATCCACCATGGAAAAATAATCAGATTTTGGCTCCAAGTAATATCCACCGCACAATGTCAAGAATACTCAAAAACTGCGGTATTAATGGAAAGAAAGACATTGTTCACGCATTGCGTCATACATTCGCTACGCTACTTCTCAGACAATGAACTGATATTAAAGTCGTATCTGAGAGTAAGCGTATAACCCTCCGCACCTACCCCACCGAAGTCTAATGAAGTATAATAAACTCCAAGGAACACCATGAAGTAGATTGGACAATCCAAATTGGTCCATGGAGTTAATTAGAGTATATTAGACAGATAGGAGTTGGTAAAATATATGCAGTCAAATACGACAAGCATCACAACAATAAAGCAGGAAGTACGTTTGCAAGAATGGACTGCACAGATCGAAGCGCAACAGGCAAGCGGTCTGACGATCCGGGAATGGTGCAAAGAAAACGGGATCAAGCCCAACACGTATTACAACCGCTTAAGAAAAGTTCGGGAGCAGTATATGGAGAAGCCTCCGGCCATCGTTCCTGTATCAATCCCTTGCTCAAACGAAAATATCCGCATCGAGAAAAACGGACTTCAAATATCTCTTCCGGCAGATATATCTGCGGATACTCTGACCGCTTTGGTGCATGAGCTATGCTGAATGATCTGGCAGCGGACGCGCAGGTCTATCTTGTTACGGGATACACCGACCTTCGACGCGGGATAGACGGTCTTGCGACTATCGTTCAGGCTCAGCTTCGACTTGACCCGTTCTCGAAAGCGTTGTTTTTGTTCTGCGGAAGACGCTGTGACCGCATCAAAGGTCTGCTGTGGGAAGGCTTATCCGCAGGTTTTTGTTATCCGAATATTTATTAGAGATAAGGCGTGTTCCTGCTGTTTAAGATAAATTTCGAAAAAAATATGTGCGGATAACAATATTTGGGTGTATCATTATCTCAGGAGGTATGTCTCGGACGAAAAAGGGATATCCATGAAACGATTCCTTTTGAGAATTGCACTTTTGACTTCCTCCTTGACTACCGGAACTGGTTGCTCGACTACAAGAAACATACCAGAAGCACAGTCAACAACAGGCTTGCGGCAATAAAGTCATATGTTCGGTACGCTTCATCACGCGATGTTTCTCTCCAGTAGGTATATTTGAGCATTACCGATGTTCCATTTTTGCGCGTGGAAAAGAAGATGCGACCCATAATCGAGGAACGTTCAACGCTCAAAGCTTTTTTAGATGCTCCGCCCAATACAAGGACGGGATGCAGGGACACGATGATGCTTTCCGCTCTGTTTGACACGATGATACGCGCGGACGAACAGCAAAGCTGATTTCAAAGAAATATACATGGACGCAAAGAGAAATGGAGAAATCAAAGCCAGAATATGATGTTACAGCCGGGTGTTATCTGCCCGGCTGTTTGCTTTTATGATGCGGGAGGGATACGCTTACTCACATCACTGCAGATTCATTAACATTTGAACTTATCAAAAATATATGAAAACGCACCCACGGGTTATTGCGGGTGCGAAAATGTTTTCGATATAGTGTCGGGGATATACTCATTCATACAGGTAAACTATCACATAATTTTCATCAATATTATTGTCCGAAATACATTCGAGAACTTTATCGCTTATCTCGCCCAGATACTCATCCCAGTTTTCGATCTCAGAACGCCTGTTATAATCCACAGAAAGCCCGACAATTACAATTTCATGGTCAGGTTCATCAAGTAACCAATTCTTTGAATCATCTATTCCCACACCAACACCTAGCTTAAAACCATTTTCTTCAATGCAGTCATCTATCAGACTCTTGATCGCTTCGGCATCTGTTATAAATTCAGCAGAAGAACTTTCATCATAAACAACAGAGATCTCTTCAATTTCAGATGAGCTGTTTTCGGATACAACTGAATTCTCATCACTTTCGGACGAGCTGTTATCTGCATCAGTCATCGGTTCAACAGAAGATGTATCACTATCGGCAGAAACGGAAGACTTTTCATTATTATATGAACTATCATAGGACTTCACCGATGAACAGCCACAGATAGACAACGCCGCAAAGATACCGAGTACCAGTGGTATAAGTATTTTAGCATTCACAGCATACACCCCCCTGATATTATCTGGTATAATTATAGCCGTTTATTGCAAAAACGTCAAGAGGGATACACCACAAATTTCACACAGCCGAGTTGGCAAGAGTGTACAAAAAACGGACTGCTGCACCTTTTCGCGACAGTCCGCAAATATCACTGTTCAAGCTTTTTAAGGAAAGCCTTTGTCCTCACGTTTGAGGGTTTGTCGATAACATCCGCAGGCTTGCACTGCTCAACGATAACACCGCCATCCATGAACACCACATGGTCTGAAATGCTCCTTGCAAAGGCTATCTCGTGGGTGACTATCACCATAGTCATCTTCTCCTCTGCCAGTTTTTTCAGAACTTTCAGTATCTCCGCCGTAAGCTCGGGGTCAAGCGCCGATCTTAACAGCGTGGATTTTCCCGAACCTGAAGGACCCAGTATCGACACCACCTGTCCCTCGTTAACGTCCATGCTGATATCTTTCAGCACCTCAAGGTCATCGAAGCTTTTGCGGAGGTTCTTTATCTCAAGTAATTTCACAGCACAGACCTCCTCAAAATATCTTGTAAAAATCTCGTAAATACTCGCGAAATCTCAGTATTTCATAACGTTATGTTCAAGAAATGAACCACGTTATGGATGATCCAAAGCATTGAATGCCGGATTTAACGTTATCGTTCATTCGATTACGATAATGCACGTTTCCTGTTTGTCGGAAAGCTTATCGCATCACAGGAAAGTGACGTGTGATATTATATCTGTTATGCCGATCATATTCGGTCCGAACAGCAAAGCTGATTTCAAAGAAATATACATGGACGCAAAGAGAAATGGAGAAATCAAAGCCAGA
>NZ_FOKQ01000072.1 GCF_900112155.1 Hominimerdicola alba
TATCGTGATGGAGTGGCAATAGAGACGATTGCTGTGGCAATGGGGCATTCGAGCATCCAGACCACGAAGGACCATTACGCATTTCCATCTTTGGAACAAAAACGCAAGGCCATGGAAATAGGGAACCCTGTAATATCTTCTGGCAATGAGGTACCAGAATGGCCCGATGACGAGGATGAATTTGCACGGCTTTGCGGCTTGAGGTAAATTTTTATCCGCATATTTTTTTGAAGGAACAAGGCTTGATCATCAGCATCAAGCCTTGTTCCACAAAAATGTTCGGATAACAAAAACCTGCGGATAAGCCCTCCCACAGCAGACCTTTGATGCGGTCACAACGTCTGCCGCAGAACAAAAACAATGCTTTCGAGAACGGGTCAAGTCGAAGCTGAGCCTGAACGATAGTCGCAAGTCCGTCTATCCCGCGTCGAAGGTCGGTGTATCCCGTAACAAGATAGACATGTGCGTCCGCTACCAGATCATTCAGCATAGCTCATGAACCAAAGCGGTCAGAGTGTCCGCAGATATATCTGCCGGAAGAGATCTTTGAAGTCCGTTTTTCTCAATGCGGATATTTTCGTTTGAGCAAGGAACTGATACAGGAACGATGGCCGGAGAATTTTCGATATACTTTTCACGCACTTTTCTTAGGCGGTTGTAATACGTGTTTGGCTTGATCCCATTTTCTTTGCACCATTCCCGGATCGTCAGACAGCTTGCCTGCTGTGCTTTGATCTGCGCAGACCATTCCTGAAGCTGCATTTCTTTTTTGATTGTTGTGATGGATGTTGTTTTGTCCATACCTGTTACCTCCTTGTCTGATCGACTCCAATGAACTCCATGGATCAATTCGGATTATTCAATTTACTTCATGGTGTTCCTTGGAGTTTATTATACTTTATTAGACTTCGGTGGGGTAGGTGCTGGGGGTTATACGCTTACGTCTTTGCGGTCAATCGTTTTTCTGCGATGCGATATTTTCTATCACCATATCAAGCAGTTGTTTCTTCTTTTCTTTTGAAACAGGCAGTGCATCAATGTGAGCCGTGATAATCTTAGCGTGGCACTCGGCAACAGTCGTTTGAAGCTGCCTGATACCCTCAGCCGAAGTGGGATAATGTAATACGATTTTCATGCTATCACCTTTTCTTTTCGTTTTCAAGCTAAAAGCCTATCATTGATATACAATCATTGGCTTTGCTCTAAAACTATTATATAAGAAAATTGTACGTGATATTATCATGATTCCGCATAAATTCACAAATGAGTTAAATAGAATATGACTGTTTATTCTATGGTTTGTGTTTGTTGTCTTATGAACTATCAGTATTTTCAGCGCAATCGAAGTCTGAAAATGACGATAATGTCGATTGTTCATATGTTTGGATTTATAAAAACCATATAGAAGAAAGAACTATGATGTATTAAGTGAATTCGGGTTGCCGACTGCACCAGGACCTAAAGATTCAGTAATGACTCATTTGGACGATTTTATTAAGTGGGATTCAAATTCGGTTTATCGTTGACGTAAAATACTATAACGATAAGCAGATGAATAAAACTTTGAAGTATATTGTGAAGCCTCACACGACTAAAGTCGCGTGCTTCCAATAGTGTCCTAGCGGACACGCCCACTTTAGGTGGGCGGACTACGTTTCTACCATACAGCCTGAACTCAGAAAATTATGCTGTTTGAGCAATGATCTCCGCATTCAGGTTAACTAAGGTAGAGAACGTGCAGGTGCTTCTCTTACTGCATTGAGGGACTTTTGCCTCAATGAGCAACCTTGAATTCTCATCCAAGGATTTTAATATTTCACGTATGAAGTATCTTGCCCCTATATTATACGAAGCAGATAGATCACAGTTGTAGGTCTTGCCATTTTGTAATTTGCATAGCTCATAGGTATTGAAACCACCGAATTTACCACGAAGTACAAAACCACTGCCATCGTAGGCAAGGCGTGACGTATTCCATGCACAGATATGGCTTACTCTCATACCTTGTCTGTGAGCTTTATTCGTTACAATAGACTGTACTTCCTGACTGCGCCACAGCTTGAGCTTCTGATTTTTAGAACCGCGGGCCTTACCGTTCTTGTCTAAATGCTCAAATACAATAACATCTGCATTATAAAGAACGGCTATATCTACGATGCAGGCAGCAGTTTTAGTGGCAATGTCGTAATTGATTCCTTTGGCTTTTGCCCAAAGCCTTGGTGTTTTATAGTTACCATGCTGCTGAGCTTTTTTTATACGGTTAACACAATGCATCAGATGGTCTGTTTCTTTGGGAAGCTTACAAAAATGCCTTCCAAGAATAGTGCCATCTGAACGCATTACGGAAACCGTAACGGCAGTGTTGATACCAAGATCTACAGCAACAATAGTCTGTTCATACACAGATATATCTGCAAGTTTGACCTTTTCCTCAAACGGAAAGTCCAAAAACCACTCCTTGCCTCGTTTTTGAAGTGTTGGAGCGCATTGCTTGCGAAAACTGCAATGTCTGTATATATAATCCATATCAGACTTTTTAAGGTTTATAGTTATCCAGTCCCATGTATTACGGGTATAGACTTTGATCTGGGCAGTATAATCACCGGTCTGATTGTACATTACTGTACGGTACATAGACGGGAATGTATATCCTGCTTTTGGAAATGATGGTTCTCTTCCAAATGGATTATTAACCCAGTTATCGTGATTGCTTTTGTAAGATGATACCTTGCCTATAGCCTCGTTAATAGCACCACGGCGCAGATAGCTTGGCATCTTATAGAATTTGGCATCAAAATCATAAATTGGATCGGGATTATCTTTTGTAGCATGGATCAGCGTTTCAATATATGTGAGTCTACTCACCCCTTTGAATGTAACAATGTTATCCCAATGATCCAGACAAACGCTGATAAGGTAATCTACAGCATGTCTGTATTCGATAACGGTATCTTTAAAGATGTTGTTGTAATGCTTTATCTTAACGCTGTAAGTCGTATATATCTGCATACTGCAGACTCCCTCCTTCTACTTGGTTTTTTGAGAATTAATGTAATCTGTTACCTGTTTAAGACTTCTGTCGCTTACAGTTGCTACAAAATACGATGGATTCCATATATATTATAGCAGATTTATTTAAGAATAAAAAATTATATATACTTAAAAGTTTTGCTGTGATTGTGTCACGCGTGACACAATCAAAATTTAATGATTTTTTTGATCTAAGAAGCAGAAAGACAGCTGATCTTACTCACTTAGCTGTCTTTCACTTAAGAATTATAGTATCTGACATTCTTAATTGAGGCTTACAGTTTACAAGACGAAGTATATGATCAGGACTTCCTGTATTTGGTAGCTCTTACGATATGGTATTACAATGAATATACATACCCTCGACAATGCACAACAGAATGTCAAGAAATGCCGCCTAACTCATGACTAAAGTCACGAGCGTGCGGCGGCAAAATCGTCAATTCCTTCGATTGGATAAAATCTGACCCTATTCCATCTGTGATCGTTCCAATATACGTTTCAAGCGGAAATTATGAGTTTGGCTTCCCGGAAGGATGGAATTACGGAGAATCCGGAAGCGCTATATACATGACAAATCAGGATGGCTCTGCATCTTTTTCTGAAACTGTCAATGAAGCTGCTGCTTCACTGGAAAATATATCTCAAATTGATTATATAACCTATATATCGCAGTCTAAGCCTGATTTTATGCTTACTAATTTTAATAATGACGGACAAAAAATATCTATTACAGGAGAATACTTACTGAATGGAAAAAAGATAAATCTACAGCAGTATATAATTATTAACAACAGTTATGAGTATACTTTATCATTTGACACCGAAGAAGATGTTACTTCTGAGCTTGCAGTAACTATTCAAAATGTGATAAATTCTTTCAAATACTACTAAAAAGACCGTCACACATCTCTTTTTAATCTTTTTCCAGATGTTTTCCGTACCTAACAATGTCTATACATTTTTCGACTTGCGATAATGATAGAGTATTGCTTTTTACTGTTACCCAGTACAATAACTTTAGTACATAATCTCTTTTATTTTTTGTGGAAATGACTATATCCTTATTTGAGATAAAAATAGCTTCTTTCAGAGCATATTGTTCCTCTTTATTCAGCTTTAGAGCTAAACACAATTTTTTTTCGTTTTTAGGAGTAATATCTCTACTTCCGTTAAGAATATTAACGACGTGAGAGTATGACAATCCTGTACGTTCTGCAAGCTCTTTGACAGAAATCTTTCTATCCTTTGCAAATTGTATTAAAAGACTACCTGCTATTGTTGGTTCGGTACTTTTAATTTTCATACTTATCACCTTCCTCATATTATAATTATAGCAGATTATTTAGAGAAAAATAAAAAAGCAGATTGTTTTTATTTTTTTCAAAAAAACAATTATAATATCAAAAGGAAACCGCCGGAATTGCCCTAGGGGAGCAAGACACAACATGGCACAAAAGTGAAAGCTTTTTTCTCGTTTTGCTTACTTTCCTTGCACTTTTATTATACCATATTTTGTTTGTTTTGTCGATATTTCTTTGGTTTCATGCTGCGTAAGGAAAGACTAAATATTTTATCCCACTTTTAAGGCACTCCCCTGCCCGCGTTCTCTGTTAACATTAACTTACATAATTAAAACGAATAGCCGTCAAATACCAACAGACTATCCGTTTTACGTATATTATATCAAATCTAATTTTAGCTGATTACTTTATAGTAACAGTAACAGCATGTTTGATAGCGTTTGCTGTATCCCAAGTACCGTTTACTCTTGCTACGATAGCTACTTTGTATGTCATGCCGGGTGTAAGATTCTTGGGAGAAGTATAGGTAGTGTCGGTTATATTCTTCGTCTGAACTCTCCACTTACCTGCCAGATATACAGCTATACCGTATCTGTCAGCACCTTCGACCTTATCCCAAGTAAATCTTACCTGGTGGTATTTCTCGCTGTATTCTACCTTTATGTTTGTGGGGTAGGTGGGCTTTGTTTCTTCTTCGATAGGTAAGCGCTTGTAGGTGTTCTTGCCGCTGTTTTCAATCTCTGCAAATTCACCGTCACCACTGATAACAGTTTTTGGTGCTTTGGCGTTTACCCAGCCTTCACCATTGTAAAGTGTAGCTGATTCTTTTATATTTTTGAAATTTTCACCTAGAGTAATAGCTTTCAGATCTGTACAACCAGCGAACATATTGTTGAAGTCTGTGACCTTGCTCGTATCAAAGCTACTTAAGTCAAGTGACTTCAGACTATTACAATCATTGAACATATAATCCATATAAAAAGCCTTGCTTGTATCAAAACTGCTTACATCAAGTGTGGTCAGGCTGGAACACTTGTAGAACATACAAGCCATGTTTATGACATTGCTTGTATCAAAATTGCTTAGATCAAGCGTGGTCAAATTTGAACAGGATAGGAACATTTCACTCATACTAATAACATTGCTTGTATTGAACGAGCTAAGATCAAGGGCCGTTAAACCTGAACAGCCATGGAACATAAAAGCAGTATATATAACATTGCTTGTGTCAAATGCACTTACATCAAGCTCGGTCAGAGCGCTGCAATTCCAGAACATATATGACATATTAGTAACATTGCTTGTATCAAATCCACTTACGTCAAGTGAGGTAAGATTATTACACTCTTTAAACATAGAACCCATCTCTGTAACGTTGCTCGTGTCAAATGAACTGATATCAAGTTCTGTAAGACCGGTACAATCATAAAACATGGAATACATAGTTGTAACGTTACTTGTATCAAATGCACTTAAGTCAAGCGTAATAAGACTGTAACACCCATCGAACATCTCTTTCATAGTAGTAACATTGCTTGTATCGAATCCGCTCAGATCAAGTGTGGTCAGGCTTTTACACCAATGGAACATAGAACTCATATTGGTAACATTGCTTGTATCTACATTTGACAGGTCTATAGTAGTACAATTTTCGTAAAGTGAAAACATATCATAGCAGTTTTCGGGGAAAACCGTTCCTTCTTCTGCAAAAATAGATGTAACATAATACTTGTGTGAGAAATTCCTTATTGTACGTCTGTCAATCTCTCCCTTGAGAGTAAGTTCGCCTGTTTCTTCGTTGAAAGAATAGCAGCTTCCCTCAATTGTATCAGCCGCCTCAGCTGTTATGCTCTGTGTTATTACAGGTGCACCATAGCTGACAACACCTGCTGTCATACAAAGTGACATTACTACTGCTAATACTTTTTTAATCTGCATAAATATGACCTCCTAAATTATACGAGTTAAATACATTAAAATATTTAATTATCTCAAATATTTTATCACACTCTTATACAACTGTCAATAGTATTATTGTTCTATTTTCCTTGTTAAACAGCAAAAAATCAAAAGAATCCATTTAATACCTTTTCTAAGGTACTCCAATAAACTCCATGGTTTAATTTGGAATGTCCAATTTACTTCATGATGTTGCTTGGAGTTTATCATACATTAAGGAACAGAGGGGGTTATGCTTACGATATTAAGCAAAATGATTTTGTCATATACAAAATCGGGACTATTACCTGTTAGAATTAGCCCATGTCGGACTAACAAAGTAATAGGCGGCTCAGATGAGCCGCCTTATGAAATAACTAACGTATTTTAAGTGTACTGTTTAGTTAATCTAATTAACTTTTGCG
Source organism: Hominimerdicola alba (assembly GCF_900112155.1). Taxonomy (GTDB): domain Bacteria; phylum Bacillota; class Clostridia; order Oscillospirales; family Ruminococcaceae; genus Hominimerdicola; species Hominimerdicola alba_D. The sequence goes on from NZ_FOKQ01000072.1 coordinate 6,698, forward strand.
AACACAAATTTTTGTGTGTTATCGTGGTTGATAACATAGGTCCACACATTTGACGAATTTTTGAGAGTACTGATTGTACCCTTGCAATCGATACATACATTCTTATTTGTGTGAATCCTAATTATATATGTACCATCACTATTCTTGACTAAATCGAAAAATTCTGTAGAACATCCATTCTTATCATAGATTTGAACGTTCTGTCCCCCACCATTCTTAACACTACTTCCATTTATATCGAGCACGCGATTACTTGATATATTTACAAAATAGTAGGCCTTCTTATTATTATCGTACATTAATTTCCACTTAGAGGAATTATTAACCTTGTTACTGAGGCAGACGTTAGACAGATTCTTGGTACCGCTTGAAGCTATATAGAGATTTACTCCTTTAGGATGTATCGTATATATTGCTCCAGTCTGAAGATCAGGAGCATTATATTTCTTAACAGTAAAGGATATCTTAGCACTGTCGAGACCTCCTGCCGAGTTAGATGCTGTTACATATGCAGTGTAACTTCCTTCTTCGTTAAAGCCAACAGTGAGCTTACCATTAGGCATTTTGGCAGTTTTCCATCTTTTACCGCTCTTATCGATACCTATAGTATAAGACGTCGCTGTATCAGAAGATGCAGTAAATGTAATGCTATCTCCTGTAGGAATATTTTTAGTATTAGCTTCAAGCTTACTTGCAGTAGGTTTTGAATCAATAAATCGATCCTGCTTTTCCGTCTAGGATTGCTTTCGACTGGTCGATCGTCAGACTTTCAAACACCAAATTATTCACTATTTCGCGGTACAATATGGCTATTTTTAAAGCTCGACAAAGAATAAGAGCCCCCGCATTAGCAATGCGAAAGACTCTTAGGTTAAAATGAAACGAATACAGTATACCACAATCACAAAAGATTGTCAAGCCTCAAAGAACAAGAAGACGCTCCATTTTCGAAATTCATATCACATAAACGCAATTTTAATCAGATTATTTTCCCGTCTTCAATACGCACAATTCTCTGACACTTGCTAGCCACACTCATATCATGAGTAATTATAATAACCGTATGTCCAGCTTCGTGAATCTCTGAAAAACATGACATGATCTCTGTACTTGTTTTATTATCAAGTGCGCCGGTTGGTTCATCAGCGAGTATTATTGGGGTATCTGCTGCCAATGCTCTTGCAATGGCACATCGCTGTTGCTGCCCGCCCGACAGTTGTGTAGGCAATTTGTTCTTCAGGTTTTCTATTCCTACCCTTTCAAGACAGTCCATTACAACCTTTTTACGGCCCTTTTCTTTTCGAGCCAACAATGGCATTTCAACATTTTCATATACAGTGTACTTATTCATGAGAGCAAAATTCTGAAACACGAAGCTTATATTCCTTTTTCTAAAATCTTGCAATTTAGCTAACGAATAATCTGAAACAACCTCATCATTATAGCGATACACGCCGGATGTGAGCTGATCCATACCGCCCATTATATGAAGAAGTGTTGATTTTCCAGAGCCGGAAGTTCCAACAATTGCAACATACTCTCCTTTTTCTACGCTCAAGGTGATCCCCTGTAAAGCATGAGTGCAATAATCACCTTTACCATAATCTTTTTTTACATCAACAAGCTCAATCATTTTGTCCTCCAATCATTTCGACCGGTGTAAGTTTATTTAGCAACTTAATAAGTAATACGGAAGAAATCGCGATCACACATATTATAACAACAAGTGAGATTGGATACGAATATTTTATAAGTATCTTATTCACTACCTCCATCATATTATTGGCTTGAAACCACCATTTAACAACGAATAAGCTAAGCGGCAAGGATATTAGGAAAGATACAAGCGACAATATTATATTACTTAATATCAAGGATTTACTAATAACTGTAATTTCAAATCCAACAGAAAGCAATATCCCTATTTCCTTTTTCATAATCAACAGTCTGTATGTTTGATAGCATAGCAGCATTAAAAAGCAAGAAAAACACACTATTACGATAAGTTTTGAAAGAATATTGTTCAATACGATCCAGTCTTTTGCAGCACGTTCGTAGGATGTTCTTAAAGTAGTATATCGTACTTCTGCATTGTATTTGTCAGCTAATCTGTATACGACATCTATCACCTGATCTGTATTATAATCATCTGAAGCGCATACCCACATATCCGATGAACTTGGAGGACCATCATAAAAGGATAGTATGCAACTTTTACAATCAATTGTATAATCCATAGTATTAAGATCAAATCCATATAAGAGCGTTTCGTTTATCCATCTTTGAGAACTGTCCAGAATTCCTGCAACTATAAATATTGTCTCTTTCGTCTCATATTTCGAACCAATAGGAATTTCAGAATAATACGAACCAAGATACATATATTCTACTATTTTTCCGTTTTGGGGTGTATAGTCTAAATCTTCAGGATTACTTCC
>NZ_FOKQ01000015.1 GCF_900112155.1 Hominimerdicola alba
GGAAACATCAATACCTACTGCGTTCATAATAAATACATCTCCTGAATTGAAATTGTAATCGGGCAAACCACACTTTACTCATTACCTATTCAATCTGTTTGGTGACACGAACGCACATACTGTGGCTCAACCTGCATAAAACGAACGCTATAATGAAAGCATGGATGACAGTCTTAGATGCGGGCACTCTGTCCCAAGGGGATTATCGTCATTCCAATTACTGCTTTCATTATAGCTTAAGTAACAAGTACGTGTAAATCCTTACCGGTGTGCAAGGTTTTACCCGTCAATTATATTGTAACAGGGGATTATATCATTCAACGCTCGGGGGCAAAATTTCTTTATGGCTATCCGCATTTCGGCACGGCGAAGAATACCGCCGACTATTGATCTTGCCCGTCAAAAGACGGTTCAGTGTGAAGTGTCAGAAGGATAACCATATTTAATAACACAGCATCGCAGATTTTTTTAGTTGATATTTTCGGTTCGTTATGGTATAATCAGTACAGAAAACAACGAGGGACACCTCAGACAAGAACATCACCGAGGAGGAGATACTATGAAAATAACATCCGCAGAAGCAGCTAAGATACTGAAAGGCTACAACGATGAATACAACAATCTCTGCATAGCAGAGCGCAACGGCAAGGAGTACAACGCAGCTGTGGGCGAAGACCCCGATGAACTGCGTCCCGAATACGACTACGCATCTACTCAGGCACAGCTGGAGGAGCTGGACAGAAAGATAAGAAAGCTGAAACACACCATAAATGTATTCAACTGCACCACCGAAGTCCCCGGATTCGATATGACCATAGACCAGGTGCTGGTGTACATACCTCAGCTGAATGCACGCATAACCAAGCTGTTCGCCATGAGGAACGTGCTGCCCAAGCGCAGATGCACTTCCAGCAACTACAATAATATCATCGACTACACATACACCAACTACGACCCTGCACAGGCAAAGGCTGATTACGAAAATGCTCGTAACACCCTGGCAAAACTGCAGACTGCTCTTGATCTGGTCAACAGCACCGTAACAATGGAATTCGAGCCTTGATAAAAGGCTTGATCTTCCGCTGACGTTCCCAAAAAAAGATTTATTCTTTTATGAGTACAGAGATCAGGTACATGGTATAGGTTATTGGTTATTTTTTTTGTTATCCGTTATTTAGTAAGGTACAATGTTTTCTCTGATTTTTTTTTACAAAACCGGTGAACGTCAGAAAAGCTTCCGCCGCAGAAGCTCGGTCATAAGCGGCAAACCCGTCGGGGGATATCCCTCGGCGGGTCTTTTTTGCGCATTTTTCCTCTACCGCCGAAAATTTTTTTGCAGGACTACTTGACAACCGTGCTTATGTATGTTATATTGTGTATAGTGTATATATACAATTTTCTTCGAGGGGATACTATGGATATTATTTTACGCAACGAATCAGACGAGCCGATCTATCAGCAGATAACAGAGCAGATAAAGGCGCAGATAATGGATGGTACGCTCACCGCAGGGGACGCTCTGCCGTCGATGCGCACTCTTGCGGCACAGCTGCGCATAAGCGTTATCACCACAAAACGCGCCTACGAGGAGCTTGAACGCTCGGGCTATATCGAGAATTACACAGGCAAAGGCTGTTTTGTCAAAAAGCAGAACACGGATTTTCTTCGTGAAGAAACTATCAGACAGACTGAGGAGATGCTTGCGCAGGTCTGCAAGAAGGCAAGGCTGTGCGGTCTTAGCGCAGATGACCTCAAAGAGATGGTGGATATTATGTATACGGAGGGGAATGACAATGACTGAATACGAGAATGCGATCGAGATAAAGAACGTAACTAAAAAATATGATGGCTTTACGCTGGACGATATCAGCTTCACCGTTGCAAAGGGTTCTATCATGGGATTTATCGGGCAGAACGGCGCAGGCAAGACCACCACTATCCGCTCACTGCTGAATATCATCGGCATAAACAGCGGCGAGATAAAACTGCTGGGACTTGACCACATCAAGGACGAATACGCCATAAAAGAGCGTATCGCCGTGGTATTCGATGAACTGCCATTCCATGATTCCTTTACAGGTGAAGCCCTTTCAAAGATGTTTTCGGGGCTGTACGGGACCTGGGACAAGGACGAGTTTTTCAGGCTGTGCGACAGATTTGGTCTGCCCGTAAAGAAAAAGCTCTCGAAATTCTCCAAAGGCATGAAGATGAAAATGCAGATAGCCACAGCACTTTCCCACAATGCGGAACTCCTGATAATGGACGAAGCAACCACAGGTCTTGACCCCATAGTGCGCAACGAGATACTTGATATCTTCCGCGAGTACCTTATGGACGGCAACAGGTCGATACTCATGTCATCCCACATCACCAGCGACCTTGAAAAAATAGCCGACAGCGTGGCTTTCATCGATAAGGGCAAGATACTGATAACAGGCTACAAGGACGATATCCTGGATACCCACGGCATCATCAAATGCACCAAAGATGATGTCACCGAGATAGATCCTGCGGACTACATCAGCGCAAGGCTCAGCGATTTCGGCGCGGAACTTATGACCGCCGACCGCAGGAGTGCCGCCCAAAAATACTCGGGGGCGATAATCGAAAAGCCGACTCTTGAAGAGATAATGCTGTTCTATGTCAACCGCGGCAAAAAGGAGTGGTCTTGATGAAAAAAGGTTCGTTCACAGGGCTTTTGTACCGCGAATACTATCTCGGGAAAATCAGCTATAAAACGGCTCTGCTGTTTTATTTAGGTTCGGTGCTGCTGGGCTGGCTGATGCTTCTCAGTGTTAAATACGGCAACTTCGGTCTGCTGTTCGGCAAGGACCTGAAGGGCGGCATCATCAAAAACAAAGAAGCGTCCGAGATCTTAGGGCTCACTATCATTTTGACCATGAAGTTTTTACCGCTCATGTCAGCAGCTTTGATGTGTACGGTTTCAGCGGATACGGCCGGCAAAGATATAATGACCAAATGGAACAGGTTTGAACACTGCACCCCCATGACCCCCATGAGGTTCGCGGCTGTAAAGACGGTATCATCAGCCATACAGACAACCTTAGGGGCTATACTTTCCGTGGTATATCTTTTTACTATGGATATCGCCCTCGGAGAAAAGCTCACATACGGTGATATTTCGCTGATAGCGGTAACTATAGCTGTAATGTCCATGATAAGCATTTTGGCGCAGATATTTGTCACACTGCTCAAAAGCGTAGATAAGGGCTGGCTGTGTACTACTTTTCTGCTTATGGCTTTCTTCATCATCTTTGCAGTACGCAGTAATAAAAATACTAATGTTACAGACAAAACTATGGATATCAGTGAGATATTCTCTGAATTGACGAACGTGACCCGGAAATACTGCCCGCTGATGCTCACCATGCTTGGCATTTCATTCGTGGTGCTGTTCGTATCCATGTATCTGCTTTACAAAAGGAGGGAGAAATAATGAGGGGTCTGCTTTACAAGAACTTTCGGATAAACCTTTCTTCTTTCCGCTTAAACATTATCGTCACGCTGATATGCTGTGCTATAGCAATTATCTGCTGTGCCCTGAACGGCAAAGATTTAATTTCCGAAGAAAACGGCGGCACTTTGATGTTATTACTGCTGTACTATTTTGCATTTATGATGCCCTCACTGACCTCTAACCTGCTGTTTGAAGCCGATGAAAACAAGACCGCAAGTGCCTTTGCCATGTCGCTGCCGCAGGGCGGAAAGGGTCACATTGAATCCAAATACTGGTATATCCTGTTACAGTTTCTGATCGTGCTTTTCATCACATTCATGACCGATACAGTGATATACGGAATCCTGGGAGGAGCTTTCTCCGCTACCGCCCTGCTTGCGATGATATTCAGCTGGCGGCTCTTGCTTTCGGCAGTGGAGATACCCTTCGTTATACGCTTCGGCTCGCAGAAAGGTATCGCCATCAAGGGTCTTGTGATAGCCTTTATCGCTATGCTGCTTTTAATATACCTGATGTTCGGCGATATCTCATGGCTGATAAACAGCGATGACCCGCTGAAAGCACTTATGAACTGGCTGAATAGCGGCAAAGTACTTTTCCCGATATCCCTGTTCCCGTTTATAAGCTGTGGGGCATACCGTCTTTCCTGTAAGATATCCGTCAAGGTATTCAGAGAGGGGGCAGAGAATTATGAGCAGTGAGAAAAAGCTGACTGTCAAACGGCTGGTGATATTTCTTGTGATATCATTTCTGCCCCTTTCAATACTGATACCAATACTGTGGTCGGTCTACGGAGAACCGCTGTATTCAGGCAAAAATGAACAGCTTGCAGTTATCTCATACCTCACAGGCGTTTTCGGCATGATGATACCATCTGTGGCACATCTCATCACAAGGCTTGTCACAAAAGAGGGCTTTGACAACACCTATCTTGGTGTGCATTTCAAAGGCAAAGAGGGCTACTGGTTTGCATCGGTGGCTGTCAAACTGATAGAAGGCTGGGCGGAACTTTTCCTGCTGTGGGCGATATTTATGAAAGGCACAGCGTTTAATGAAGCCTACCCGAATATCAATATGCAAAATATGGGCGCATATCTGTTGCAGCTTGCGGCATCGGTCATAATTTTCTTCCCTGCCTTTGGCGAAGAGTGGGGCTGGCGCGGCTACATGATGCCGAAGCTTTTGGAACTTATGCCCAAGCCCGCCGCGGTAATTGTGGGCGGCATCATCTGGGGACTGTGGCACGCCCCTCTCACCATAGCAGGGCACAATTTCGGCACGGATTATCCCGGCTATCCCTTTGTGGGAATACTGATGATGTGCCTGTTCTGTGTGCTGATGAACTGCTTCCTCACCCTTGTGACCGAAAAGACTAAGTCGATCTATCCCGCATCCTTTATCCACATGATAAACAACAATCTGGGTGCCGCGATCCTGCTGACGGTCTTCGGCAGTGAGACCGCCATTCAAAAGATACAAGAGCTGAACAGCATCGAACTGTTCTTCGCTGTGATGTGCTTTACAGTTCTTACTGCGGTGATAAGCTTTGTGCTTTTTGTAAAAAAGGATAAACAGGCAGATAATTGAATACTCACCTACCTCCGATAGAATTTTCTTCCAGAAGCCGATAAAACATGGACTTGTCTAACATAAGCAAGGTTTATTAACACAAAGGGTATTGACAAGAAAAAAGCGGCGTGATAAAATTAAAATATCAAATAAAAAAATATCTTCGGATATGGCAGGGACGGACGTATCTCTCTGCCACTTCGGGAAAACATATTTTCAGAGAACAATACTACATCTATCGGAGGAACAAATGAAAAAACTGCTTTTCGTATTCAACCCCCTTGCGGGTAAAGGTCAGATAAAGAACGAGCTTTTCAATATCGTGGATATCTTTACCAAAGAGGGCTTTGATGTTACGGTCTACCCCACCCAGTGTTCGGGGGATGGCGAGCGCAAGATAAGAGAAGATGCTCACAACTACGACCTTATACTGGCAAGCGGCGGCGACGGCACCCTTTCCGAAGCCGTAAGCGCACTTATCCCGCTGGATAAGAAAATACCTCTGGGATATATCCCCACAGGCTCTACAAACGATGTTGGTATGTCCCTGGGTCTGCCAAACAAGCCCGTTGACTGTGCAAATGCCATCGCCAAGGGTGTATTCTTCGATTACGATATCGGTCTGTTCAACGGCAACAAGAATTTCGTATATGTGGCGGCTTTCGGCGCATTTACAGCGGTATCCTATGAAACTCCGCAGGAGTACAAGAACCGTTTCGGTCACGTTGCTTATATTGTTGAGGCTCTGCGCCGCATAAACGAGATAAGAGGTTACGACCTCACTATCGAGCATGACGGCGAGGTCATCGAGGGCAGTTTTGCGCTGGGTCTTATTTCCAATTCCCAGAGTATCGCAGGCATGAAGAACTTCATTCAGGACGGCGTTTGCTACGATGACGGTCTGTTTGAGGTCTGCCTTATCAGGACGCCAAACAATGCCATCGAACTCAGCGGCATCCTGGCGGAGGCGGCTATAAACAAGCTGACAGGTCCCAACTTTGTAACATTCAAAACTTCTCACCTGAAAATAAAGAGCAAACAGCCCCTCGCATGGGCTCTCGACGGTGAATCGGGCGGCGTGCATGACGATGTGGATATACTGAACCTGAAACAGGCTATACGCCTGAAGATCGGCTTCAACGCTATAACTGCCGAACAGGAATTCGTGCGGCTGCAGGCACCTGCTGAACGTCTGCTGAAACTCAGCGCAGAGGAGTACTTCAAGACCCACGAAACAGAGTATCTTTCCGACGAAGACAAAGAATAAGTTATAGTAAAACCCGTCCGACAGGCAATATCCGTCGGACGGGTCTATTTTTTACTGGTTCATATTTGATTCTATCAGTGATATCTTGTCATAACTGCTGGACGATGCCGCACCCAGGGCGAAAAGCACATCTGTTGCACCGACCTCTTTTGCAAAATCAACGGAGTTGATATTGAAAAATCTGTTATCACAGAGGTATATCTTCGAGAACGAGGACGTCAGGAAAGGCACAAGGGCGTTGCCGTAGCTGTCCTTGAATATCACCAGCACCCTGTCATTGTCAACGTCGGTATCAACTTCAAGTATCGTATCATCTGTGCCGACAAACACGGTATAGCTTGCTGAGATGTCGTTGTCCTCAAAGAACAGCGAGCTGGGCACACCCTCACCAAAATAGGTATCGTGGAAAAGCACGCTGAGAGAGTCCAGATTTGCAGGCTTGTAGTAGGTGAAAGTATCGGGAGCATCCTCCAGAGGATAAATGCCGTTTACCGAATAAAATGCGCCGAGATAGCCCTCGCGCTCAACTTTCTCGTAGCTGTCCAGTGATGCGAAATCAACTCCTGCCTTTTCAGCAAATACCTTTGAAGCGTAGTACGCTGCCAGTGGCTGCCAGTGGTAGTCACTGCGGGAGTAGAGGTACTCACCCTTGTGGTCTTCAAGTGTGGAATTTATTGGCACGCTCTTGCCCGAAGTCATCATGGAATACACCTCATCAGCACATTCCTTCTGGTCGGGGTAGCTGCCCCTGAGGTCATCGGGAATATAGAATTCCTGCGAAGTCGGTATCATCATAAGGTAGGTATTTACACCGCTTCCCACGCTGTCTGCGTAGACGTCAACACAGTCCGCCAGATATCTGCCGTTCTCGGAGTTATAATAATACTCCTCCATAGCACGCACCTGCGATGTACCTGAATTCGCCAGTATACAGCCATTGAAGTACTCATAGGAACCAAGTTCGGGTTCAGCAGTTGTAGTAACTGCTTTGGTGGTAGTTTCTGGGGCTTTTGTGGTGGTAGCCTTCGAGTTTTTTTTCTCGTCCTTCTTATCGTCTTTTTTCTTGTCATCTACAGCAGATTCAGTGGGTTCTTCGGACTTTTCAGACTCTGCACTGTCTTCATCTACTGTTGGCACAGCTTCGGTGGTCTTGGGTTTTGGGTCAACCACCATATCCTTATTCTGCCCGATGGTATTTCCACAGCCCGCAAGCATCAACATGGCGGCTGAGCAGGCTGCAAATATCTTAATTTTCATTTATAACACGCTCCTAAAAAACATATTCATGACAAATTATAGTATATCACAGAACTGCCCCCGATGTCAATACCACAGTACGTCAGTTTTGCATAATTAACAACAAAAAAGCAGCCCACAAAGGACTGCTTTTTGCATTAGTTGATATCGATAAAATTCTGTCCGTTATCCCTGTTATCAAATCTGATATTGGGATTATTCTTGTTCCTGCCTGTCAGCAGAGTACCGCCGATATTGGACATTCCCGATATCAGCAGGCAAACTCCCATCAGTCGGGCAGTAACATCAGCCAGCAGTATGGGATTTATTACCAGCATCATGCCTGCCAGTGTAGTAAGCCCTGCGATCACCAGAGCTTTTGTCCAGCGGGTGCTGTTGGTCTTTTTCAACAAGAAAGCACCTTGAATATTGGTTATACCGCTTATCAGCATATAAGCGCCGAAGACGAAAGCTATTACTTTCGGGATAAAGTCGGGTCTTACCATTACGAACACACCTGCGATGATAAGTACCACCCCGCTTACAAGACCGCTTGCGTTATCGGGGTCTGTTCTGGTGCGTATCAGGTATCTCAGCAGTGCAACTGCACCCATTGTGGTGATTATACCGCCAATTACAAGACCAACTACCCTAGTAAACAGATCAGGTCTGATTATCAGCGCGATGCCCATTACTATGCAGAAAACAGAGAGCACCGTAAAATTGCCTATCACTTTTTTGAATTTGTTCATTGTTGTCCCTCCCCATTGTTTTCGTTTTCTTTTTTGAGCTTTACCGCCTTTATGACTTTCATACGCGAGAATTCCTCTCTGTCTTTTTCTTCCAGAGAATCCGCGATGAACTTCACAGTATCGGTATAGCGGGGGATTATGATATTCTGCAGCGCATTTGCTCTGCGCTGAGTTTTCTTTATTGCCACGGAAAGTCTGTAGATGCTGTTCTCAACTTCGGCGAGGGTCACAGTCAGCCTTTTAACTTTTTCAAAGGCGAGAAAAGCCCTGTCCAGCTGAGAATCAGTTCTTGCGAACCCATAGCAGACTTCACGGGGAGTTTCGTGGTAAATGACCTGCGGAAGCTCCACGCCCATAACGCTTTTTGAGGAAAGCTCGATACCGTCCTCGATGGGCATACATTCGGCATAGGGGGTTATAACACCCATTGACATATTAGCCAGTTTCAGCATCTCATAGGCTTCCTTATAGGTATCTTCTATGGAGCTTCTGAGTTCCTTGGCTTTTTCGACCAGCGTCATTATCTCGCGTATAAGAATATTACGCTTTCTGTCGAGAAGTTCATAACCCAGTGCAGCCAGCTGGAGATTTTTCTTAGTTGCTATGAGGTTGCCCTTTGTTGGGAACACCTGCTGTACAGCCAAAGCTTTTTCACTCCTTTCGGAAATAAGAAACGAGACCCTCGCTTACTTTTTGTTGACTCAGTATTTCACTATAAGCACGATATTAAGCACAACGACCAGTATACCGACCACAGTGACAAAAGCACCTACTTTGCGATACTTTTTTATCTCAGCTTCACTGCCCTCGCTGCCCTTTTTGAGGCACCTTTCGGGCTTTACAAGCATACCAACTCCCAGAATGACTGCTGCAATGGCAAAAGCCAATTTTATGAGCTCATACGATGTCATACAGATCTCTCCTCATTATCTCTAGGTATACGCTTCTTCAGGCTTATAGAACTTGTCCAGATGTTCATCATCGACTCTGTCAAGTTCAGTTCTCGGCAGTGACGAAAGCAGTTTCCAGCCAAGGTCAAGGGTTTCCTCTATCGAACGGTTAGTCTCAAATCCCTGATCGATAAAATGCGCTTCAAACAGTTCGCCGAATTTCAGGTAAGCCTTATCGGTGGCAGTAAGTTCTTCCTCACCGATAACAGAAGCCAGCGAACGTGCGTCCTGAACTTTAGCATACGCCGCAAACAGCTGGTTCGCACACATCTGGTGATCTTCACGGGTATAGCCCTCGCCTATGCCGTCTTTCATAAGTCTTGAAAGGCTGGGCAGTATGGCAACACCGGGGTAAATGCCCGTAGCATCAAGGTTTCTGTCCAGAACTATCTGACCCTCGGTGATATATCCCGTAAGGTCGGGAACAGGGTGAGTGATATCATCGTTAGGCATTGTGAGTATGGGTATCTGTGTTACAGAACCGTTAGCGCCCTTTACGATGCCCGCTCTTTCATAAATCGAAGCAAGGTCGGAATAGAGGTATCCCGGATAGCCCTTTCTTCCCGGTATCTCGCCCTTTGAAGACGAGAACTCACGCAGAGCTTCTGCATATGAAGTCATATCCGTCAGTATAACAAGGATATGCATATTCTTCTTGAATGCCAGATATTCAGCACAGGTAAGTGCGCATCTGGGGGTGAGTATACGCTCGATTATAGGGTCGTTTGAAAGGTTGAGGAACATGGAAACTCTCTGGAGAACGCCTGTTTCCTCAAAGCTTCTGCGGAAGTAATCAGCAACATCGTTGGTAACGCCCATTGCGCCGAAAACTACTGCGAAATCCTGACCTGCTTCGTCAGCTATCTTTGCCTGACGAACTATCTGCACAGCAAGTTTATTATGCGAAAGACCAGAACCCGAGAATATAGGCAGCTTCTGACCTCTGATAAGAGTCATAAGTGCGTCTATGGACGAAATGCCTGTATTTATATAGTTTCTGGGATACACTCTGGATACGGGGTTCAGAGGTTCGCCGTTGATATCGCGGTATTCCTCGGCAACTATCTCGCCGAGACCGTCGATAGGCTTGCCTGCGCCGTTGAAGATACGTCCCAGCATTTCACCGCCCAGAGGGAGTTCCATCGGTCTGCCCTCAAAGCTTGTGGTTGTATTCTTCAGCGAGAGTCCCTTGGTACCCTCGAAAACCTGCAATACCGCCTTATCCTCGTATACCTCAACAACACGCGCCAGACGGTGAGTGCCGTTATCCAGCTCGATATCGGCTATCTCGTCATAGCTTACATTCTTACATTTATCGAGAACGACCAGAGGTCCGTTTATCTCGCTGAGACCGATATATTTTATATTCAACTCAGACCACCTCCGCGTTCTTGTACCACTCGTTCATATCCCTCTCGTAGTCGTCAAACATTTCCAGCTTGTCATTGGGGATATCGTACTTTATCTTTATGAGCTTGTCAGCCCAGCCGTTGGACATTATCCTGTCGATGGCAACGCCCTCTGCGAGAGCATCCTTTGAAAGCTCGAAGAATTTGAGTATAGCCTTCATCATGCGGTACTGCTTTTCCAGCGGCACATAGGTATCGTCCTTATGGTAAGCATTCTGCTGAAGGAAACCTACACGCACTACTCTTGCTACTTCAATAAGCAGCTTCTGGTCATCGGGGAGCACGTCCGTACCCATCAGTTTGACTATCTCCATCAGACTGTTTTCCTCTACCAGTATATTTGATATCTGCTGTCTTACCTCCATAAAATCGGGAGCAACGTTATCGCGGTAGTACGCTGAGAGGTCATCGGTATACTCAGAATAGCTTGTATTCCAGTTGATAGCGGGATAGTGTCTTGCATAAGCCAGAGCCTTATCCAGCGCCCAGAAGCACCTTACGAAACGCTTGGTGTTCTGTGTAACAGGCTCAGAGAAATCCGAACCCTGAGGAGATACCGCACCTATTATGGTAACAGAGCCCTCTGCACCGTTCAGTGTCTTCACATATCCTGCTCTCTCATAGAATTCGGATATACGCGAGGGCAGATATGCAGGGAAGCCTTCCTCTGCGGGCATTTCTTCCAAACGTCCCGATATCTCACGGAGAGCCTCAGCCCAACGGGATGTGGAATCCGCCATTATAGCTATATGATAGCCCATATCTCTGTAATATTCTGCCAGAGTGATACCTGTGTATATGGAAGCCTCTCTTGCCGCAACAGGCATATTCGAGGTGTTAGCTATCATTGTAGTTCTGTCTGTCAGGGGACGCTGTGTCTTGGGGTCTATCAGCTCGCTGAATTCCTCAAGTACCTGTGTCATCTCGTTTCCACGCTCGCCGCAGCCTACGTATACGATGATATCAGCATCGCACCACTTAGCTATCTGGTGCTGGTTCATGGTCTTGCCAGTACCGAATCCGCCGGGGATAGCGGCAGTGCCGCCCTTAGCCACGGGTACTACGGTATCGATTATACGCTGACCTGTTATCAGCGGTCTCGACATAGGCATTCTCTCCGCACAGGGGCGGGGTGTTCTTATAGGCCACTTCTGGCAGAGGGTCAGTTCCTCTTCCCTGCCGTACTCATCGCGTATCCTGCAAATAACGTCATTGACGGTATACTTGCCTGTCACAGCTGTCCATATTACCTCGCCGCCCTTTGAAAGCGGAGAAAGCATACACTTATGTGTGATAAGTGCAGTTTCGGGACAGGTAGCATATATCTGTCCGGGAAGGAGCTTATCTCCCCTCTTGACAGTCAGCTTTACCTCGAACCTGCGCTCGGTATCAAGCGCGGGGACGTTAGCGCCCTCGGATATGAACGCACCGCTTATCTCCTCCAGCTTTTTCAGAGGTCTTTCGATGCCGTCATACATATTATCAAGTATTCCGGGGCCGAGAGTTGCCGCCATAGGCGCACCCGTGCCGTAAACAGGTTCACCGGGTTTCAGTCCCGTGGTAGTCTCGTAGACCTGCAAAGTCGTTTCCTTGGCGCTTACGCGGATAACTTCGCCTATCAGCCTTTTCTCGCCGACAAAAACCATTTCCTGCATGGCAAAGCTCTTGGTATTGCGCACCGTAACGACAGGTCCGTTGACCGAATATATCTTATCCATTGTTTCCGTACTCATTTTATTCACGCCCTTTATGTGAACTCTACCAAAGCCCCGAGGGAGTTCGGTATATATGATGAATCATAGTGAACGACATATATCCTGACTGTGTCAGTCGGAGATATCATGTCACAGGCTGTATTACAGGTCAGTACCGAGCCCTGCTCTGCCTGCAAAGCCGCTCTTCTGTCTGTTGAATTCGTTATCGAAAGTGCAGTCAAGCGCCAGATTATCTTCGGGGAATACCACCATGAGTCCTCCCAGAAGTATGCCTGCGCTTTCGGTGACAGTAAATCTGCCGCCGCAGGTAAGCGCGGAAGCGTACTTCATATCAGCCGCTGCCAAACGTACCTCGCCCTTTTTATTGGGGTATACCGCAGCACACTCGGTAACGCGCCTTACAAGCAGCTTCTCATAATCAGCGCTCTGTCTGAAAGCTTCCAGCTTTTCCTTTACATTCGAGAACACCCTGTCTATGACTTCCTGTCTGGCATTCAGAACATTTCTGCGCTGTGCCAGCCTGCCTGCGGATTCCGCTCTCTGTGCAGCCTCTTTCTGCTCCTTTTCAGCCTTAGCCCTGCTCTGCTTGACAAAATCTCTTGCCTCAGCTTCAGCCTCAGCCAGTATCTCTGCACACTGCTCTTCGGTCTCCCTGATTATCTCAGCAGCTTTTTCGGCAGCTTCATCGAATACTGCCTGCTTGAATTTTTCCAGCTTTTGTGTCTGATCAGTCATTGTAATCCTCCAACGCTTTACAGCTTTATGCCCACAGCCTCAGCCAGATACTTGGATATAGTATCGGAGATATTCGCTGTGGCGTGTCTGTCGGGTATCTCAACAATAAGGGGAGTCGCACGGTTGAGCTTGTAGTCCATGACCTTATCGGGGCACTCTTTCAGCGCTTTTTCCGTCATCAGGACTATTCCAACGTCCTTCATTTCCATGGCTTCATCAAGTGCCTGTGCTACCTCTTTTTCACCGTGTACGACCTTGCCCTCGATACCTGCCAGCCTCATACCCATCTGGGTATCTATATTATCGCTGAGCAAATAGAATTTCATAGTATTAGCCGCCGATGCCCGAGATTATCAGCATGGAGATCAGCAGACCGTACAGAGCGATACCTTCACCCAGTACGACGAAGATCAGTGACTTAACAAAGTTCTTGGGATCCTCGGAAGTTGCACCGATAGCTGCGGGAGCACCGGAACCAACGGCGATACCTGAACCGATACAAGCAAGACCAACAGAAAGACCTGCTGCCAGATAACCGATACCTGCGCCTGTTGAGATAGCTTCCTTAACGGTAGTGCCTTCCTCAGCCGCAAAAGCAATAAGGTCGGTGAAAGGTATTATCATACCAACCAGCATTATACCTGCAAATGTACACAGATTTCCGATGAAAGCAGCCTTTGCAGACTTTTCACCTGTCTTTATCTTCTTAGCCATCAGCATAAAGGGTACTGTCAGAAGTACGACAGCTGCCAGCGGCAGCAACATTATTTTAAGCATATCTAAAACCTCCAAAATTAATTATCATATATTTACTTCGGTATCGAAGCTGACACTCAAAGGTTCAAACTCCTTGCCGTCGCTCTCATAGAAACGCGAGAATATCTCGTAGAATTCCAGACGTATGATCTGTATTGCCACGATCATACCTTCCATAGCCATAACGAACAGGTTGCCTATCACAAGGGTGAAGGGCTTTGCAGCTGCTGCCGACATATTCAGCAGTGTCATTACAACCAGCATCATACCTGCGTGGGAAAGTACGAATCCGCCTACTCTCAGGAATGACATGGTATTTGAAACGTAGCTGAGGAGAAATTCAAACATCTCGAAGAAGTTCTCGACGATGAATCCGCCCACTGTCATATCCTCTTCTTCCTCGGAAAGTTTCCATTTCTTGTACTTTGTGGCTATCGCAAAGGGTACTCGGCAGAATATGCATATACCGGGTATCACCAGCAGCAGCGCGAACACTGCACCGCTTGCAAGTTCGATCTTCAGTATGAACTTGCTTACTACGTAAGTTACCAGCGAACCGTAGAAGATAAGTCCCGCGATGCCGTTGCAGCCGAATACTGCTTTTTCGTAGTTCTTTTCCCTGAAACCTATGTAGATGTTCAGCATCATGGATACCACTATCAGGAATATGCCTATGCCCACCGCGGTAAGCAGTATGAAGGATGACTGTTCAAAGGCTTTCAGCGGCAGGAAATCTATCCCTAAGTTCTCGTACACAGGGTCGAGAAGTTCTTCAAATCCGAATACCGAACCGTACAGCGTACCGAAGATCATACTGGAAAGACCGCATCTTGTAACGATGCCACCTGCCTGTTTGTTGACCTTACCGCCTATTATCAGTCCTAAGATGAACAGCAAGAATCCCTGTCCCAAATCGCCGAACATTATGCCGAACAGCAATGTGTAGGTTATCGCCACGAATGCCGTGGGATTGAAACCATTGTACTTCGGCAGACCGTACATCTCAACAAGCATTGCATATGGTTTTGTGAACCATCCGTTTTTCAGCACCGTAGGCGGAGTGCAGTAAGCGTCCGCATCCGGCGGTAGAAGCACTACTTCAACTTCTTCCATATCATCGAAGCTTTCGGAGAATTTATCCGCCTGCTTCTTGGGAACGAATCCCTTGACATAGAACTTTTCCTTAACAGCACCGACCTTGCGGCGCAGTTCAAAGATATCGTAGCGCTTTTTAAGCGCGGTGTAGGCTTCCAGTATAGTCTGGTTATGCTTTTCGGCAAGGACTGCTATCTCTTTATCAAGAGCCTCTATCTCCGCCTTTTTGACCTTTATCTGGTCGTTCAGCTTTGTGATGGCTTCATCTGTGTTGCCCGATACATAGTCGGGAAGATGTATCCTCTCAAAGAACATTGAACGGAATATACTGTCAACCAGTTCCTTGTCGCCCTCGGCACAGAAGTACATACCCCAGCAGAAATCCTTTGTAGTCTCAAAAGGCACAAAGAAGAATGTCTGATCGTAGTACTGTAACTTTGCCAGATTATCCGCGGGCATACGGCCTATGCGGCAGGCAGTGTGCTTACAGGCAAATATCTTACTGAAATCGCTGTTCATGCCCCGCAGGTGGTCTACCTGCAGCACAGCGCCCTCCAGCTCTGATACTTCTGTTGCGAGCTTTTGCTTCTCGCTGTTCTTTTCTTCTATCTCGCTGTCGATATTCTCGGAAAGTTCGTTGAACTGTTCCGCTGTCCACCCATTGAACCTTGTACCCTTTGTCTCTGTCAGCTCGATGTCCATCTCAGTGGCAAGGGACGCAAATTCTTTCAGCGGCACACCAAACGGATTCTTCTCATTCAGCAGCTTTACAGTTGAATTAGCTTCATTCTTGAAAGCCGGCTCGATATGGAAGCACCCGCTGTCGCAGCAGCGTATGAGAGTCTCGTCAAGATCCTCAAACCTGCCGATGATATTGACAAGCGCCATTTTTTCAATCGCCATATTTAGGTGTTCGCACTCCTTTCATCGGGAAGATATCAAAGCGTTATCAGCTGTCCCTCAATGGCGGCAGCATCAACGCCGTATCTGATGCCCTCGATGATATGCACCAGATTGGAAACTTCTATATCGCAGAGGATAATGAAAGCATACAGCGCCACGGGAGCATTTGTGCTGCCCGTAAGGTAATGCCTCAGCCTTCTTATCTTCACGCTGTTTATCTCCACCTCGATATTATCGGTATCGGGGGAGTTTTTCCCGTAGATTGTATGATTTACCATGTCCATCATGGTCTCACTGTCGGCTGCTTCATACAGCCTTTCCATATTCTTTTTGCCTATACCGTAGTATTTCAGCGATCTCCGCTTTATCTCATCGGGGGAATACCCGAAGTAAGACTTCATACGGTAGGCATTTATTATATTGCGGCAGTCTATCTCACGGAGTATGATAGTTTTCAGTTCCTCCGCCACGCTTCCCGAGAACTCCTTTTCAGCCTGTTCAAGAAGCTCCGCATAATAAGCCGTTCTCAGTCTGAGCTCACACTCGGTATAGTCGGCTCTGCCGTCCTCGCGGACAGGTATCTTTTTCAGCACCTTGCCGTAGCGCGTACCTTTGAGTCCCGCCACAAGATCTTCATAGGTCTGTGAAAGGCTGAGTTCCATAACAGGTATGGTCAGATACTTTATAAGATATCCCGGCAGGTCGGAAAGAAATGTCCTGTCAAGGGACGAGTTTATGCGGTTTATGATAGAAAGTATGCACTCTATCTCGCTGCGCCTTATCAGAAATCCGAAAAACGGCTGTTTATCCAGCCCCTGAAATTTGCAGAGCCTTATATAAGTTTCAAAGTTCTCCCTGTACAGCAGTTCTTCAAGAAAACCGCGGTGTATGGTATTAGGATCAACTTCCGCGAAAGCTTCCCTGAAACGTGCCGAACGTGAGATGTATTCCGCCGCTTCGGGCACAGTCCTCAGCGCCGCCAGTTCCCGATAATCCTCCTGCGTAAAAAGCTGAGCGTATTTCGCCCTTATCTTAGCAGTTGTGGCATTTGAACTGTAATTCTCCAACATATCGGGCACCTCCTTTCAGCCGCAGGGTCATCAGCCTGTTATCGCGGCGAATATATCATTTTCCCAGTCCTCATGTTTCAGCTCATAAGCCGCAACCAGGGCATCAAGCTGATCTTTTTCGCTTTCCCTCAGCTCATTTTCGCAGTTGCTCATATCCTCTTCGGACATGAGAAATGCGCGATAGAGGTCTGCTTCGGACTCGGCATTCTCATGTATACGTTCGACTTTTTTCTCACATTCTTCCAGCATCTCGCTGCGTTTCTGCATAGCCTGTTCAAGCTTTTCCTCGGCAAGTCTGTCTGTTTCCAGTATCTCACTGATTATATCCAAACTGCTCACTCCTTTCGGCAGTTTATACTAACGGCATGGATGTTTATACCTATATGCCGCTTACTATAATGACCTATGGTCAAATGTTTAGAAATACATTATCATTTTACAACTTTTTATCATAAAATTCAAGTCAGCCATATTCTTTTCCACAAATTTAACAATAGTTGAAGAGCCCCTAACTCAATTTCGTTTATTATAACCATAAGCCGCACTCAAAACACCCTCTGACCGCCTGTACCCGCGTGAAATATCACCTGTTCAGGCGTTTTTTATAAAAAAAGTATGCTTGACAAAATCGCAAAAACGTGGTATAGTTGTATTTGTTGCGAATACACTTGTTTGTCGGAGGTGAACTTTCCGTGGCTGATAACGAGTCGGGTCTGGTCATAGTAAGTGCAGATGTACTGCCAGATATCGTGCTGAAAGTGCTTGCCGCAAAACGTATGCGGGCAAGGGGCGAGGTATCCACCTCGACTGAGGCTTGCAGGGCAGTGGGCATATCAAGGAGCGCTTACTACAAATACAAGGACTCTGTTTTTAATTATGAGGAACGTCTCACCAACAACATCGTTTCCGTCTACTGCACACTGCGTGACGAAAAGGGCGTGCTTTCCTCAATAATATCGAAGCTTTACGAGCTGGGGACTAATATACTGACCATAAACCAGAATATCCCCGTGGATTCCGTGGCTACGGTAACGTTCTCGGTAAGATTCGACAGGGATGCGCTGAACACCCAGAAACTCACAGAGGAGCTTTCCAAGGTATCGGGTGTTGTGGAAGCGAAGATAATCTCGGGCGAGTGAGTTCGGTCTGAAAAGGCATAAAATTTTAAAAATAATTTGGGAAGAGGATTATTATGAGTAAAAATGTAGCGGTGATAGGATACGGTGTAGTAGGCTCAGGTACTGTCGAGCTGTTTATGAAGAACAGGGAAGCCATCAGCAAGAAGATCGGCAGAGACTGCGATATCAAGTATGTTCTAGATCTCAGGGATTTCCCCGAATCTCCTTTTGCCGATATGATAATTCACGATTTTGACACCATACTCAATGATGATGAGATAGAGGTAGTTGCCGAAGTTGTAGGCGGCACTACATTTGCATACGAGTACACCAAGAAGCTGCTTGCAAAGGGCAAGAGCGTGGTAACTTCCAACAAGGCACTTGTTGCGGCTTACGGCGCTGAGCTTCTGCAGCTTGCACAGGATAACGGCTGCAGCTATTTGTTTGAAGCAAGTGTAGGCGGCGGCATACCGATAATCAGACCCCTGAACAAGTGTCTGGCCGGTAACGATATCCAGCAGGTATCGGGTATCCTCAACGGTACTACAAACTTTATACTGACCAAGATGATAAAGGATCAGATGAGCTTTGACGATGCCCTGAAGCTGGCTCAGCAGCTGGGCTATGCCGAGGCTGACCCCACTGCCGATGTTGAGGGCGAGGACGCTTGCAGAAAGATCTGCATACTGGGTTCACTGGTATACGGCAAGCATATCTATCCCGAGATGGTACATAAGTCCGGTATCACAAGGATCACTCTGGACGATGTTGAGTACGCTGACAATGCAGGCTATGTTATCAAGCTGATAGCTTCCGTAAAGAGACTTGAAGACGGCAGTCTCAGCGCTATCGTTTGCCCCAGACTCGTTCCCAAGAGCAATATGCTGGCAAGCGTTGACGATGTATACAACGCAGTAAGCGTTACAGGCGACGGCGTTGGCGATGTACTGTTCTACGGTCAGGGCGCAGGCAAACTGCCTACCGCTTCCGCAGTTGTAGGCGATATCATCGACTGCCTGAGACACCACGGCAGAGCTCTCGGCATCCACTGGGAGGAATCCAGAAAGGACGAGAAGTTCGTTGTTCGCTACAAGGACACCAACTGCTCCATGTATGTTCGTCTTAAGGGCGACGATGTTCAGACTCTCAAGCCTTCCATCTCTGAGATGTTCGGCAAGCTGATGTACATTGAGCGTGCAAACCGTCCTGATGATGAACTTGCATTCATCACACCCAACATGGTTGAAAGCGATATCGATGCTAACCTGACTATACTTTCTCACTCTGCTGAGATAGCAAGCAAGATAAGAATGTTCTGATAAAGCAGTATCACAACATTTTTGAACGGATATAACAGGCTGTTCTCCTCCTCTGCCGCAGGCGTGGGAGGAGAATTTTGCATAATAAAAGCCGTGAAACGATCATTCGCTTCACGGCTTTTGCTATTTTTGGTCCTGCGCGATTTTTTTGCACGCCCGCATTATAAGCAGTCCCGATAAAATCATCAGCCCGCCGAACACTATCAGCCCGATTCCGCCCGATATCCTGTTAGCTGATGTACCCTCCACATAGTATCGGCTGTGATCATTGGGGTCATAGAACACCTTGACTTCCTGATCCTCTTTGTAGCCACCCTGTTTGAGAACTATCTCTTTCTCGGGGAATATGCTGTCGTACACTTCTATGTATGTTGTAATTTTCCTGTTCTTTCGTCTGCCTGTTACCTCTACCTTGACGACCTCGCCCTCGGCATATGCGGTGCAGTTTTTTTTGAGATCGTGATCCTCAACGAGCAGCCCCACACCGCCTGCTATAAAAGCCCCGATCACAAGTATGATACAAATAACTGTCAGAACTGTTTTGTCCGAAGACTCTTTTTCGGATTTTTGGTTTCTGTTTTTCTTGTTTTTTCTGCTTGCCAATGCTGTCACCTCACAAATAAGCTTGGTATATTATACCACCCAAAACGCTGCAAGTCAAGCGTATTTGACAGCGCTGCAAAATCATGGTATAATCAAGCAGATAACATTTGAGAGGAAGATTCCATGGAATACACCGACTTTACATTTGAATCCCTGGGGGACGGGATAGAGATATGCATATCAGATGAGCACCGTTTCGGTACGGATGCTTTTCTGCTGGCGGATTTCGCTCATGCAAGACACAAGGATGTCTGCGCCGATTTCTGCACAGGCAGCGGGATAATCGCGCTTCTGCTGCACAAGAATTACAAGCCGAAGCTGACCTACGCTCTGGAGATCCAGGAAAAAGCCCACGAACAGCTGAAAGTTTCGCTGAAAAAGTCGGAGATAGATGATATAGTCCCTGTGCTGGGCGACCTTAAAGACTGGCGCGCGGACAAGCCCATCGACCTTATAACCTGCAATCCGCCTTACAAGATAAACAACACGGGCGAAAAGAATGGCAGCGAAGCGGTGTCCATCGCAAGGCACGAGATGCTCTGCACCGTTGAGGACGTTTGCAGGGCGGCTAAGAAGAATCTTCGCTATGGCGGCAGGCTATGTATCTGCAACCGCCCCGAAAGGCTCTGCGATATAATGACAGCCATGCGCTCAAACGGCATTGAGCCCAAGCGTCTGCGGACGGTTCACAAAAATCCAAACTGCGCACCGTGGCTGATACTCGTTGAGGGACGCATGGGCGGAAACAACTTTATCCAGATAGAAAAACCCCTCTATGTGCGCTCCGCAGACGGCGGACTATCACCCGAGATGAACAGGATATATCATCTTGACGATACCAACTGATATAAAACGAAAAGGCACTTCTGTCAACGTTGACAGAAGTGCCTGAATTATTTATTCTGTTTTACAGCGCCTGAGATCAGCCCTTGTACTCAGTGCCGTAGTAGCAAGCCTTGTAGATCTCCTTCAGCTCTTCGATGAGAGGATATCTGGGGTTAGCGCCTGTGCACTGATCATCGAATGCGTCCTCGGACATCTGATCCAGTGTTGCAAGGAAGTCTTCCTCGCTGATACCGTACTCAGCGATAGTCTTCTTGCAGCCTACGCGCTCTTTCAGCTCTTCTACCTTATCGCAGAGCATCTTGAAGCAAGCCTTGTCGTCCTTGCCGAACAGACCCAGCGAACGAGCTACCTCTGCGTACTTTTCAAGTGCATGAGGATACTCATACTGCGAGAATGTACCCATCTTGGTGGGAACAGGGTTAGCATTGAACTTCATGACATTAGTTATTACCAGAGCGCAGCAGATGCCGTGAGGCAGGTGGTGATATGCACCCAGCTTGTGCGCGAGGGAGTGACCTATACCCAGGAAAGCATTTGCGAATGCCATACCTGCCATAGTTGCAGCGTGAGCCATCTTCTCTCTTGCCTTGTATGCTGTCTGTCCGTTGTCAACGCACTCGGGCAGATATTCAAATGTTGTCTTCAGGGACTGCAGTGCGATACCGTCAGTGAAATCGGTAGCCATTATGGAAGCCAGAGCCTCAAGGTCGTGTACCATGCAGTCAAGACCGGAAGCAGCAGTCAGACCCTTAGGTGCGCTCATCATCAGGTCGGTATCAACGATTGCCATGTTAGGCAGCAGAGCGTAGTCTGCCAGAGGATACTTGTGGCCTGTCTTTTCATCGGTGATTACTGCGAAAGGAGTTACCTCGGAACCTGTACCGGAAGAAGTAGGTATACAAATGAAGTAAGCCTTTTCGCCCATCTTCGGGAATGTATATACCCTCTTGCGGATATCTATGAAACGCATAGCCATGTCCATGAAGTCAGCCTCGGGGTGCTCGTAAAGTACCCACATTATCTTTGCAGCGTCCATAGCGGAACCGCCGCCGATAGCGATGATGGTATCAGGCTCGAAAGCACGAATAGCCTTTACGCCTTCCAGTGCGCAGCCCAGTGAAGGATCGGGAGCAACATCGAAGAATACGTTGTGTGCTATGCCCATCTGATCCAGCTTATCGGTGATAGGCTTGGTGTAGCCGTTCTTGTACAGGAACTGGTCTGTAACGATGAAAGCCTTCTTCTTGCCCATTACGTTCTTCAGTTCATCAAGGGCAACAGGCAGACAGCCCTTCTTGAAGTATACCTTTTCGGGCGCTCTGAACCACAGCATATTCTCTCTCCTCTCCACAACTGTCTTAACGTTAAGCAGGTGCTTTACACCAACGTTCTCGCTGACGGAGTTTCCGCCCCATGAGCCGCAGCCCAGTGTCAGCGAAGGTGCAAAATTGAAGTTGTAGAGGTCGCCGATTCCGCCCAGAGAGGAAGGTGTATTCACGATAAGACGGCTTGTTTTCAGTCTTTCAGCGAATTTCAGCAGCTTCTCGCGCTCGTTTACATTATCTATCCACAGTACCGAAGTATGACCAAGTCCGCCGTTGTTTTCAAGCAGGGTCTCAGCCTTGTTCAGTGCATCGTCGAAATCATCAGCCTTGTACATACCAAGAACAGTGGTCAGCTTCTCGTGACCGAAAGCCTCTTCACGATCGGTGCTGGTAGCTTCACCTATCAGTACCTTAACGTCATCAGGCACTTCAAAACCGCAGAGCTTTGCGATATTAACAGGTCTCTGACCAACTATCTTCGCATTAAGGCTGCCGTTGATGATCATGGTATTTCTTACCTTGTCAGCTTCCTCATTATTCAGGAAATAGCATCCGCGAGCTTTCAGCTCAGCCTTAACTTCCTTGTAGATTTTCTTGTCAACGATAAGGGTCTGCTCAGTAGCGCATATCATACCGTTATCGAAGGTCTTGGAGTGTATTATGGAGCTTACTGCCACCTTGATATCAGCAGAAGCATCGATTATAGCGGAAGCATTGCCCGCGCCGACACCCAGTGCAGGTGTACCAGAAGAATAAGCGCTCTTTACCATTCCGGGGCCGCCTGTTGCAAGTATAAGGTCGGAATCTCTCATTATCTGGTTTGTCATATCCAGTGAAGGTACATCTATCCAGCCGATGATGTTCTCAGGTGCGCCCGCAGCAACAGCAGCTTCGAGAACTATCTTTGCAGCTGCGATGGTGCAGTTCTTTGCACGAGGATGAGGACTGATGATGATACCGTTTCTGGTCTTCAGCGAGATAAGTGTTTTGAATATTGCAGTAGATGTGGGGTTAGTGGTAGGTATTACCGCTGCGATAAGACCGATAGGTTCATACAGCTTTGTTGTGCCGTAAGCTTCGTTAGTCTCAAAAACACCGCAGGTCTGTACATTCTTGTAAGCATTGTAGATGTGCTCGGACGCATAGTTGTTCTTGATGACCTTATCTTCAACTATGCCCATGCCTGTTTCTTCAACAGCCATTTTAGCGAGAGGCAGACGTGCCTTGTTGGCAGCCAGTGCAGCAGCCTTGAATATCTTGTCGACCTGTTCCTGGGTATAGGTCGCAAATTTAGCCTGCGCAGCTCTGACTTCCTTTATCTTGGCAGATAGTGCTTCTACGCTGTCCACGAAAATAGGTTCGTTCTTTTTAGCAGTAGTTTTAGCCATTATAGTATCCTCCAAACATTATCAGGTTGAATCTTCATACCAAAACGATTAATATCGGGTCATTCCGACCCCGATCTCCTTTTATCATAATCCTATTATACCAGTTTGTTATTTTTTTGTCAATCACATATTTCACTATCTTTTTTAAACTTTTTTTTAACGTTCTGCAATTCGCATAACCCTATTTTGCAGGGTTTCCGCCAATGCACTATTATTCCGACTTTTTGTGATATATACAGACCCTTTAATCATGATACGTCCCCGATATATTATTCCCGGACTTCTCTGCTTTATGACTGTGTCATCCCGCAGGAATGAGCAATTTCGGTATATCCATAGCTTCTGTCCCATCGGCTCTTGTTTGAATTTCACAAATTTTTAAAAATTTAGTGACAAATGGGAAAATTAGTGTTATAATAGTAGCCGAAATCGAAATTTAAGGAGTATCATTATATGAAAATAAAGACACTTCCGATCATTCTTGCCACCGTTATGCTTACAGCTTCCTGCGGCAAGCAGATGGATCCAAACAAGAAACCCGAGGCTGATACAGCTAATGACTCTGCTGTAAGCACCGATGCACAGGAGACCGACAAGACCACCAAGGAAACCTCGGGAGATAAAGTCCCCGCAGATGAGGACCCGGTCGCTGTAAGCCCACCCGAGGAAGACCCCTCCGATGAGAACAAGACGGGCAAAGCCGTTGTTCACCTTGCCTGCGCAGGGGATAATCTTATCCACGATAATATCTATGTCGAGGCACAGAAGGAGGACGGCAGCTACGATTTTTCAAAGTGCTACGCTCCCTGCAAAAAGCTGATAGAGGGTACGGATATCGCCATACTCAATCAGGAGACCCTTGTAAACGATGCTTTTGAGCCTTCCACTTTCCCAATGTTCTCCACTCCAACCGAAGTCGGTGATGCTGTGGTAGATTTCGGGTTCAATGTCATTTCAATGTCCAACAATCATGTGCTGGATAAGTTCTCCGAGGGGCTGATATCATCTCTTGATTACTGGGACAGCAAGGGCGTCGTACATTACGGCGCTTACCGCGACGAAGATGATTCGGAAAACATCAGGACTATGGAAGTCAACGGCATAAAATTCGCTTTTCTGGGCTACATGGAACACACCAACGGCATATTCCTCGGTGACGGCGACCCCGGAAAGGTGGTATACCTCAGCGATGAGGAGACCGTCAAGCGCCAGATAATGGAAGCGGATAACATGGCTGATGTTGTAGTGGTATCCTGTCACTACGGCACCGAAGTCCTCAACGACCTGAATGATATGCAGCTTGAACTCACACCAAAGCTGGTCGAATGGGGTGCCGACCTTATCATAGGCACTCAGGCACACGCTCTTTCAACCTGCACCTATCTCGATAAACCCGACGGTGGTCAGGCTTTCTGCTACTACGGTCTGGGCAATTTCTTCTCCACCATGTTCGATGGCGACAACCCCGACGGTCAGTTCGGCAGGTCGATAATCGGAATATTCGGCAAGCTGGACGTAGTTAAAGACTACGACAACGGCGGCGCCATATCTTTTGAGAATGTTAAGGCTATCCCCGTGATATCCCATTACGAGGGTTACAGCTGGGATTCCATGTGGTACAACTGTGCTGTGTACCCCTACGGCGATTACACAGATGATATGCTTTCACGCCACATGATGTATCAGCGCGCAGGCGTAAACAGGAACGTCCTGCAGAACTACATCAACTATATCCCCGAAGAATTTCTTGCATACGAATAAGTGATACAGTGAACAGCGAAGTCCCCGACTAACCGCTGTTCGCTTTTTTTAACAAGGACTGTTATCCTCATTTAAGCGCAAAGGCACTTCTGTCAATATCCCGACAGAAGTGCCTTATTCTTGCTGCGTATTACCTCCGCAATACCGATATTAGTTTGCAAGACCGGACTTTTCGATACCTTCTACGAAGTATCTCTGCAGGAATACATACATTACCAGTATAGGGGTTATTGAAAGCAGACAGCCTGCTTCCAGCCAAACGATTATCTGACGAACAGATACCGACTGATTGTTGAACAGTGTCTTTGCAAGGGTGGTATTCAGGTTCTTCAGCATCAGTGCAACGGTGTCGTTGTTGGTGAAGAATGAACTTGATACATAGTAGTCGTTCCAGTACCATACGATGGAGAACAGGAATACTGTCAGGAATGACTGCCTTGCGTTAGGTATCATTATCTTTACATAGGTGTAAAGAGGTGAACAGCCGTCCAGATAAGCCGCGTCCTCAAGCTCCTTGGGCAGTCCTCTGAAGAACTGACGGAAGATGAAGATGAACAGACCTGCTCTTATGCCATTTGCAAACAGTGCAGGCAGGTACATTGTCCAGCCGCTGTTTATCAGCGAAGTGGATTTGCCCAGTGTGAATATCTTAGCCAGGAACTGGGGCTTGAAATATGCATACTGCATATACAGGGGGATCGTTGTTATCTGGGGAGGAACGATTATCATCATAACAACTATGCCGAACAGGAAATTCTTGCCCTTGAACTTGAATCTTGCGAATCCATAGCCTGTTATCGAACAGGTAGCTACCTGAAGAACAGAAGATACCAGATTCAGGATGATTGTGTTCAGCAGTGTCTTGTCAAACTTCATTACCTTCCAGGTATCCTTGATGTTCTGCATGGTGAAGTTCTTGGGGATCCAGATGATAGAAGGATCGTTCATCTGTTCGTTGGGTCTGAATGCTGTTGAAAGCATGAATATCAGAGGATAGAGTATGACAAAGCACAGACCGAAGAGTATCAGAAATCTGAATACAGGCCAGACAGCGCCGATGGCTTTCTGTCTTTTGTTGTACTTTATCTGGTCGGGAGTAAGGAATTTTTCAAGACCTATCTCCTTCATTCGCTTCTCACGAGCTTTGATAGCAGCCTTACGTTCTTTTTCAAACTGCTTTTCTTCTTTTTTAGTTGCCACTTCTATCCCCCCCTTACTCAACTTCGTAGTAGATGACCTTGTTAAGGATAGCAACTATGATGCCAAGGCAAATACCTATTATAAGGAAGTATGCCCACGCCATCGCAGCTGAATATCCGTGCTGCCAGTTGGTAGACTTGTTCAGAACTATGGTCATTACCTTGTTGCCGGGGTCAACGAAAGAGTCAACTACCGTATAAACAACGCTTGCGAGTATCATAGGGCTTATGGTGGGGAGAGTTATCTTCCAGAAGAATTCCCACGAAGTAGCGCCCTCCATCTGAGCCGCTTCCTTGGAAGCAGGGGAAATGCCCTGAAGTGCCGCGAGTATCAGAAGTATCTGTATACCCGAGTTCCAAACCAGATTGAAGATATCTGTTGTCAGCGAATTTATGATGTTTGAAAGCTTGTCGCTGATATTGTAGATTCCCAGGAAGTTAAGCAGCTGATCTACAAGGTTAGCCTCAAACATAGTGCTGAACTGCTCAGAACCGCCCGAGTAGCCGCCTGTGCTCATGTTGCCGTTGATGATATCCATAACAGGACCGGTAGCTATGATAACAGGCAGGAAGAATACCGCTCTTGCGAAAGTTCTTCCCTTGAACTTCTGGTTCAGAACCAGTGCAATGAATATCGAGAAAATAATGATCAGAGGAGTTCTCAGCGCAGTGTTTTTCAGCATATCCACCAGCGCGAGAGTATATTCCTGATCCTTACGGAAAGCATTGACATAGTTCTTCATGCCTATCCACTTCATCTTCATGCCGCCGACTTCTACCGCTGTTTCGTTGAAGGAGTAGATGAGGGACATAATCAGAGGTGCGATGAAGAAGTATATCGTGCCCAACGCCCAGAGACCTATAAAGCCGTAGCCGTAAAGTCCCTTTCTTTTCTCATAGGAAAGAACGTGCTTTTTCTGCTTTGCGGAAGCCGTATTTTCGGAAGTCTGAACTGCTTTGTTATTTTCTTTGCTCATTATTTCAAACCTCCTTCGATACATTTTTCAATGCTGACGTTCTTGCCGTCAACGGTGGCGGTAGCGTTCTTCTTGTCGATCTCTACCACAACATCGGCCTTACCTTCCTTTGAATAGGTGGTAGTGAGAACATTTCCGTCGTCACTTACCTCATACTTGCTGATAGTATAGTCGGAAACACCGCCGATAATGTTCTTTGCAGCCTTGTACTGGCTTGCTGCTGCAGCTGTCCAGCCCTTGTAGTTGGTGTAATACAGGTCATTGTACTCAGTATCCTGGAGCACATCGCTGTCAGCATAGGTGAAATCATAGTGTATCTGAGAGCCCGAAGCGAGAGCCAGCATAAAGGTCTCATCAGTGTTGGAGCTCTTGTTGATAGCGCTTGAAGCGTAAGGAACATAGCCGTGGATGACCATCTGATAGAACGGGATATCGAAATCAGTGATATCGTATCCGCTGGAAGAAACAGGCACGCCCGATACAGTGGAAACATAAGGCAGGATGTACGCATTAGCCTCATCAGCCAGGATAGCTCCCATATTGCTGGTTGCATTCTTGTACTCATCTACAAGTACATTCATGGTCTTGTCTCTGCAATAGGTGTCCTTTCTGGTGTAATCTCCCACCAGTCTTGAAGACAGATAACCGAAGCCTATCCTGTCGATACCTTCCTTCTGATAACTGCTTATCATCTCTTCAAATGCCTTTGAATACTTACTGGGTGACAGCAGCGCAGGAGCAACGCCCTTCTTTGCAACGCCGAATGACAGGCTGTAGGAAGACTGTCTTGAATAAGCGTTGGAAATTCTTATAGCAGTGCTTGTCAGTGTCCAGTAACCGCCTGAAGATTTGTCCATAGTGAAGTTGTTCAATGACGGGAATACCTGAACATCGTCAGTGTTGATGAAATCATTGAAATCACTTTTTCCGCCCAGCGTGCCCGAGGGCTTTGCCTTAGTGGAGATATTATCCTTTATAGCGGCATTTGTCCAGTCATTGTAGTTTACAGTGAAGCTGTTAACGCCCTTGCCCTTGAGCTCTTTAACTATCTCGCCTGCCTGATCGAAGCCTGTTATCTCGGTCTTGAGATTGAAAGGCAGACCCAGTATGGAAGTTCTCTTCAGCACGCCGCCGTAGAGATCCATGTAGAGCTTGTTGCTGAGAGCAGACTGCTTTTTAAGACCCTTCTCATCTATAAGATAGTTTCTGTATACCTCAGCACAGTCAGCATAGTTTACAGTACCGCCGTCCTTGCTTGTAACGGGATAGTAGTGTATACCGAAACGCTCGGTCTTGATATCGCCCTTTTCAAATACGTTCAGCTTGTTGGCACTGTCACCGCTCATAAAGAACGCATCGGAAGAACGTGTCTCAAACTCAAAGTAGCAGCTGTTGTATACCTGCTTGTTCTGACCGCTGACCTGAGCCCTTGCGTATACGTTAGCGTCGCCGTCGGTAACCACCGCAACGATACCGTTGCTGCCGTTTACCGTGGAGAGTACAGGCAGATAAGCCTGCTCGGTAACTCTCGGAGCCTGCAGAGGTACCATGGTGTAGTCTCTGCCGTATACCTGCTGCATATAATCGGGATAAGTTCCCTTGCCGTTGTTGTAGTTGATGACAGCACCGCTGCCGTCGGGGATTATCATATAGCCTTCCGTGGGATTGCCGTTGTAGTCCACAGCAGGAGCTGCTGCGAAGTAAGGACAAAGCTGGAGCTTGGTAAGTATCTTGCCGTCAACCTGTGAAGTGTTCGCCTCTTCGACCTCTGAAGAATTAACATAAACGTACAGGCTGTCCTCGCAAAGCTCATAATGAACTTTCAGCTTAACGCCCTCGGAACTGAAATTGTACTCGATAACAGCGCCCTTGTCATTGGTAGTCCACTTGGGTCTTGCCTTATTTGAGTATATAGGCGCCGCGGATTCTGTTCTCTTTTCCTGTCTCAGGTCACCGACCTTGATAGCGCAGCTTGATGCGATCTGCTTTCTCAGCGCTTTCTTCATCATGTTGCCCTTTTCAACATCGACTACCTGATCTTCGGAAAATACGTTTATAGGAGAAGTCCACCAGTAAGCGCCGCTGCTCTTTACATAAAGACCGAGTCTCTCGTTCTCTTCGTCGCCGTAGAGAATGAAGTTGTCGTTCTCACAGAGCTTTTGAGCCATAGCTGCAGCCTGCTCGTCGGATATCTTTTCGGGGAGAGCATCCTCAGCTCCCGAAGTATCCTCATCAGCCGCTGCGGTCTCTTCGACCTCCGCAGTTTCCTCCACCGCGGCGGTATCCTCTTCAGCATCAGCCGAAGTAACGGCCATAGAACCCAGAGGCATCAGCATAGTAAGGCACAAACCAAAGACAATCGCTTTTTTATAACTTTTATTATGCATTTTAACACCACCGTTTCTAATTAGCCTCGGATCCTATACGCGATCTCAGTATAGATCTGATAGATGAATACGTAAACCTGCTGGAACAGAGAGAGCAGAAGTATTGCCAGGAACAGTATCAGCAGCATCGCTGCCACTGTCAGCAGCATAGATATCAGAGTCTTGCCGAAGGAATACTGATGGCAGGCTCTCATGGCCTGTATCATAAGTACTATTGACCAGCCCATTCCCAGATAGTAAAGTGCCGCGATCCAGATGGCCTCTTCCTGTACCAGGAAGTTTGAGAGAAGTACTCGTATAAGTGTGCATACTATGTAAGGCACCAGGGAGTAAGCTGAGTAGATACAGATCTTTTTGAAAGTACCCTCGCCCTCCAGAAGTGTACATATGGACCAGTTGCCGATGCACCATGTAATGTAGTATACCACCGACTGAACTATCAGCGGAACGACATTGAAGATCTTTACGTAGTTGCTGTTGAACTGGAAGCCTGTCAGCTGTCTGTCAGCTACCATTGCAACAAACAGTAAGAATACTATCACCGCAGATATCCTTACAGATCCCTGCTTCTTCCATCTCAGATCCTCAAAGCCTTCAACAGGGTGGAAGATACAGTGCTTTAACCAGCCAATGGGTGTAAATTCATACATGACTTATCTTCCCTCCTTCTTCTTTGGTATCAATTTACCGAGCTTGCCCTTGATAATATAGATATTTCTCTTGTGCAGCTTGGAAAGTACGATCAGCCATACTACCAGCACCGCGATAACGGTAACGATAATATTGAAGTTCTTCTCAATGAACTCGTTTCTTGCGTACTTGAATGCTCTGTCGTAAGATCTCTGAGCATAAGCTGTCTCAAAGTAATCCAGAGCCTTCTGGTACTCACCCTCGTTCAGTGCAGCCTTGCCGAGACCCATATACGCCATAGGGTAGCCGCCGTCTCTTGCGAGAACGTTCTCCCAGATAGGCTTTGCCTCGGAGTATCTGCCCTGATCGTAAAGCTCGATAGCTTCATGCATCAGCGAACCGAATGTGGTCTCGGAGTAGATGGTTATATCGTTCTTCGAGCCGTCAAGCACGTAGATATTATTGTTGTAAGCTTCCACCGCGTTGGGGTTAGAGAAGCTTCCGCGCTGATCGTTGGTAGAGTTCTTTGTACCGAAAATACAAAGCAGCTCAGCATTTCTGTCGTACTGGAATACACGTCCCGTGGAGAAGTCCAGCACGTTTATCAGACCGTTGTCGGATATACAGATATCCGTAAGTCTGGTAGAATAAGTCTGGTTCGCAGTAGCATCGTACTCCGAAGCCATATCACCGAAGATGTAGGTATCACCGGTGGAGTTGTTCCAGATATTGTAGCCTGCGGGATTCAGCTTCTTTACAGCGTCCGTAGTGGCATTTGCAGCCTCGGTAACGGTGTATATGAAACCGCCGTCGTCGATATCGAAGTTTGCATACTCAACAGGTACGTTTCTCTGCATACCCGAGATCTGCTCGTTTGAAGCGAACTTTCTCCAGAGCTTCTGAGCGATAACAGCAGCTGTTACCTCAACTCTGTTGGCACCGAAGTAACCCTGGAACTTGCCCGACTTTGTGAACTGCACCGCACCCTGGTTAACAGAGGTACAAACCGCATAAACGTTCTCAGCCTTATCTGCTACTACCTTTGAGGGGTTGAAAGTCTCAACGGTGTAGAGGTCTGTCTCGGGTCTTGTGTATTCAATCACAAGCTTGAGTTCCTTTTCGGATTCTACCGAAGCCTTTACAACTCTTGAATTTTCATAATCTGCAATGTATATGTAAAGCTTGCCGTCAAGCACGCTGCGCTTTACATAAATTCCCGAGGGAGCGGCGAAATTCTTACCGTCTGAAGCACCTGTATAAGCGCCCACCAGTTTCAGATCTTCATCCAGTCTGATGATACGGTTATTATCGGTATCTGCCACCCAGAACTGTTTCAGCTCGGGATCAAAGTACATATCCTTTGAATTTGAAAGCCTTGCGGAAGCCTTCTCGCTGATGAACAGCGGATCTTCGGGATCCGAAAGCCTGCCAAGTCCCATATCAAATCCGGTAACGGTCTTATCGATACGGTAAGCATTCTGCGAAGGTATCGGGTCGCCCCAGAAATCGTATATGTAGGACTTGTAGGGTTCTGCTGCGTAAGCATTCAGCGTCATCGACATTGCAGCGACGGCAGCCAGTCCTGCGCAGAGAATCTTTTTAAAAGAATTTTTTATTCTCAACACTACTTATCACCTTTTTCCTTTTCTAGTTCTCATGTCGGATACCTATTAATCCTTCATACCGGAATTCGCCATGGTCTCCATTACGTTGCCCTGTGCAACCAGGAATACCAGCAGCGGAGGAATGAGAAGTACAACGCTCGAAGCGAAGGTAACGCCCTGACGGGCAAGACCTGCCGCGGAGATCTGCTGTACAACAGTAGGTAGTGTTTTGAGTTCTTCCGAATATATCAGAGCGCCGCCCTGCATATTCCATGCGCCCTGGAATGCGAAGATTATCAGGGTCATCAGTGCGGGCTTTGAGTTTGGAACGACGATCTGCCAGCATATCCTGAACAGGCTTGCGCCGTCAACCTTTGCAGCCTCTACCATAGCATCGTGTATCGTGGACATTGACTGTCTCATCAGGTACAGACCGATAGATGTGGAGATGCTGGGGAGTATCAGTGCCCAGTAGGTATCTATCATTCTCAGCTTAGCCATTACCATGAACTGCATGATCCATGTTGCGTTTGAAGCGAACAGCAGCGCAAGTACGATGACCTGGTTGATGAACTTATCACCGGGGAAACGGCACTTTGAAAGTACGAATGCCGCGCAGCAGCAAACAAAGAGGTTCGCGCCGCAGATAACGATGGTGATGAAGAAGCTGTTGAAGATATATCTGGAAAGCGGCACCTGCCATGAGTTAGCCGCAACTCTGAACATATCCGAGAAGTTCCTTCCCGTGGGATTGATAACGTAAAGCTTCGGCGGGAACACGAAGAGTTCCTCAACAGGCTTTAACGACTGTATCACCGAGTAGTACAGCGGGAATACCATGAATGCACCCAGAAGCACCAAAAATATGAATATGCAGACATCGCCCGCTCTTGAGCCGTTGATAGACTTCTTCTTATCAGAGACTTTGAGCTTCTCGATAGACTGCTTCTTTTTCTTTCTTCCAGCCATTTGAAATATTCCCCCCTTTTAATCAAGATACTTGCCGAGTATCCAGTTGACACCCTTGTTGGCAAGAAGCATCGCAGCGAAGAGCACGAAACATATCGCTGACGAATAGCCCATCTCATAACGTACCCAGCCGTAGTCGGTAGCGTGGTTCATTATGGTATGTGCTGCATAGTCGGTGGAAGGCAGACCAACCAGGTTCTGACCTACCATACCAACAGTGAACGAAGTGGATATCTGCATAACAGCTGCGAACAGGAGCTGAGGTCCCATAGAGGGGATAGTGATCTTGAAAAGTTCCTGCCATCTGTTCTTGATACCCTCGATAGCGCCAGCCTCGTACATAGACTTGTCTATGTTCTGGAAGCCTGCACGTATCGCCAGGAAGCCTGCACCCATCGACATCCACAGCTGAACGATGATAACTACCGTCAGTATGTACTTGGTGTCGGTTATCCACTGTGCAGGTGATTTCAGTATGCCCAGATCCATAAGCACAGCGTTCAGGTAACCGTAGGAGTCGCCCGAAAGGATCAGCTGCCAGGTAACATATACCGATGTTGTCATGGAAGGAGCATAGAATACGAATGTAAAGAATGTTTTCAGGAACGGGTTCATCTCGTTTATCAGCCACGCGATAAGGAAGCTGAGAACATAGGAGAAGGGACCTGTGAATATCGCGAATATCAGAGTATTTCTGACTGCGATAAGGAATACGTCGTCATTTACGAACAGTGTATAGAAGTTTGAAAGACCTACCCATTTCGGCATCTGTATCATGTTGAAGTTTGTGAAGCCCATAGGGAGCGACATGATAACAGGCACCACCGTGAACGTGATAAAGAATATCATGAAAGGAACGAGCATCAGGTAACAGCCCTTGTTAGCTTTTACCATGTGCCAGGTATAAGCCCATCTGCCCTGTTTGTTCATAGGGCCGCGAGTATTTCTAGCCATAACACAGCACTCTCCTTTCCTTAGTCTAATCCGAGATCTGCACGCTTACGTGTGATCTCGTCGTTGATATCCTTGTTGTACCAGAACAGGGTATCTCTTGCATTTTCGTTTTCGTTAACAACTTTTCTGAATGCGTTCATAACGTTTCTTGTTACGCCGTAGGAAGCGGGGATGATCGGTATCTCTACCTGAGTGTTCATCTGGTCGAGAAGCAGATCTGCTTCCTTGGTGGTCCATGAAAGACCTCTCAGAGCTTCCTGGTTAGCGGTGGAGTAACGTCCCATAGGTCCCAGTACGGATTCGATGTTGTTGCCGTACTTGGTCTGTATCTCGGTGCTTGTGAACCACTTGATGAAGTCCCAAGCAGCATCTTTGTCAGGTGACTTGTTGAAGATAACGCAGCAGGTACCCTCGGAGTTAGCAGTATGATTGATATTGCCGTTTTCGTCCTTGGTACCGGGAACAGCTCTGAAGCTCCAGCAGCCCTTGATCTCGGGAGCGGCAGCTGTCAGCTGATTGTAGAACGCATAGTCGTTTATCAGTACAGGCATATCGCCCTGTCTGAATCTTGTGAACGCATCGTACTGCTGCTGGAAGCTGTAAGTTGTATAGAACTTAGTCCATGTATCAAAAGCTTCGATAGCAGGCTGTTCACTGAATGTGGTCTTGGTCTGATCCTCGTTGTAGTAGTTAAGACCCTGCTGCAGCAGCATCATAGCGAAGGTGCTTCCGTTCTCAGTAACGGCAGATACCATCGTAACGCCCGCAGTTGCAGTAGCGGGAAGTCTCAGACCTACTTCAAGGTAGTTTCTCTGGAGAGTAGGCAGGCAGTTGATTATGCTGTCCCATGTGGCCAGATCAGTCTCGGGGTCGATATCGTACTGTTCCAGAATATCCGATCTGTAGAACAGCATCGGGAAGTTCTGTGTACAAGGCAGACCGTAAACGCCGCCGTCGTAGGTGTACAGTGTCATGATATCAGGCGCGAACCGCTTGGTTATCTCTTCATAGTCACTGAATTGTGTGAGATCCACCAGCGTATCTCTTACCGCCAGCTGAATGGGGTAGTCACCGCCCAGGAAGAGTGCCATATCAGGACCCTTGCCAGAGAACGTAGCCTCGGTGATACCGCCCTGTACCAGCTTGAGGTTGATCTTGTTATCAGAATTGGCATTGTAGTCACTGTCGATGAGTTCCTTGATAACAACCGCATTATCACGGCCGAGAGTTACCCAGCACTCCTGTGCAGAGGAATCTTCATCGTTTGAAAGAGAGTTGTAATCCTCAAAGAAAGAGCCTATAAAGGACTGGAAACCATGTCCTACTGTTCCGAAGAAAGTCTGCTCGCAGTCTGAGAAATCCACATTATCCGAGCAAAGCTCTAACTTATCAACTTCAAGGGGCTGCATTCTGTAAGTATTGATAAAGGTCGATACTGCAGTTACGTTATCCTTGATCTGTCCCATCATCTCGGGGATTATATCAGGCTTCTTCACACATTTGTCAAGTACTATTGCCATTTTTTCAAGCGTTTCGGCTTCTGTTCCGCCCGAACCCGAAAGCTTCTCGATCTTTTCCTTCTCTTCTCTGAGGAGTGCGGCATTATTCTTGAAATCATCGATGATAGAAGGTATAGCAACATCTATCATATAGTTGTTGTACTCATCTGGAGAAGGACCTGTGATCTGTCTTATCTGACGATAATAGCTGTTGATATCGAACACGACATCATCAAGCTCACCCATTATCTCGCCTATCTCACCCGGAACAGCTTCCAGGGTGAGGGTGTTGGCACCGGCTTCAAAGAAGTAGTACATGGTGTCACCCGAACTGTCTTCAGGTGAAACAACGTTCCAGTCGGTATCGTAGAAAAACTTTACCTGCTCCGATTCTTTATTGGGAACAACGCCGTTTATGTACAGCCTTCTGTTGGAGTACATACCCCTCATCTGATCCTGTCTGCTGAATATACCTATCTTATAGTAGCCTGCCTGAGGAACATTGAATTCCCAGGTAACAGCCTGTGTTGACTGGTTCCAGTTTCCGCCGCCGCCGATGGTGTTGTACCTTGTCTTGGTGGGGCTGTATTCCTTGGTACTGGATGTCATATAAGATGTCTTATCAGAAGTAGGATACAGTGTTCTTGAAGACTTGAAGCTGGCAGTTTCGCCCTCCAGCACTATCTTCTGTCCGGAAGACTTGCTTATCTCTGAAGATGAAGGAGCACTGTACTTCTCAGGCTCTTTATAATTGTATACCTTTATATCGCCTATCACGAACTGTGCCTTGTCAGATTCGATGGTAAGCACGTGCTTGCCTGCTGTCATATGAAACTGCAGAGGCTCGTTGTACAGACCGTCAACATCCGCCAGAGGCTTATCCATCTGCCATGTGGGATATTCTATCTGTCCGGGACGCATATCGTTGCCCTTGGCATCCTCACCGATATCACCGTCATTTACCCACACTTTGTCAAGGGTGATACGCTGAGCTGTACCGTAGGGGCTCTCACCGTCTATAAGCAGAGAGAACTCGATATCATTTGTTGTGCCTGCCAGAGCGTAGTAGGACATCTTCAGGTTGTACATACCATCCTGAGGGATGACCACCTCATACGAAACAGAACCCTGCTGATTTGCCCAGACGAATACATCATCCACGCCCTCAAAGCTCGTTTCGGCGCCCATTGTAAGATCAGCACTAACCGAATCAGGCAAATAATCCGAACCCTTGATCACTATCTCATCGATCATAGGTCTTGCTGTACCCTCATATTTTTTCAGATACTTGCTGTAAGAGTTCTGACGGATACTGTCTGTGCCTGTCAAAGCCTCAGAGCTTTCATCGGCAGTGCCTAGAGAGTCATTTGTTTCTGCAAAAGCCGTCGGAACAAAGCAGCTTACACTCAGCGATAGCGCCAAAGCAGAGCAAACAACACGCCTAAACATTGTGTTTTTCACTATTAGATCCACCCTTTCTAAAAATAATGCTGTGAAAAAAACCTGAGATCCTCACTGCACCGACGCATAGTCATTTAAACTGTAAAGAGATCCCATCTATCCTGAGTCTGCAAAGCAGACCGAATATACTAACTGTCATCCGAGGGGAAAAGGATTATCCCGCCCCGTTCTTCGTCAAGCTCCACCCTGACCTTGCCGCCGCCCTTTATTCCCAGCGACTGCATATAGTCCTTAGGAAGCTGTAATCTGCCCGATCTGTCCAGCACAGCCAGCTCCTCGTGTGTAGCTTCTTCCTCTGTGATGACCTCGCCCATCTCGTCAAGGTCTTCCCTGTACGATCTTTTCCTGATTATCTCCGAGCTCGTCCTGCCGTCCCTTATCGCCACAACTCTGTCGATATGGTCAGCCAGCTTCAGGTCGTGGGTGACTATCACCACCGTGACCCCCTCGCTTCTGTTCAGCTCCTTGAATATATCAAGTATCATCGCCGAGGTCTTTGTATCAACCGAACCCGTAGGTTCGTCAGCCAGCAGAAGTTTCGGGTCGTTCGCCATAGCTATGGCAATAGCCACCCTCTGCTGTTCGCCGCCCGACATCTGATCGAGCCTGCTGTTCTTTCGCTTTTCGAGCCCTACCTTTTTAAGAAGCTCCAGCGCTCTTTCCCGCCTGTTCTTTCTGCCTTTAAGCAGCATGGGAAGTTCCACATTCTGCACCGCAGTAAGGTAAGGCACAAGGTTTCTCGCATTGTTCTGCCACACAAAGCCCACGGTGTCCCGCTTGTACTCCATGTAGTCCTTATCCGTGAATTTCAGCAGATTCTTGCCGTCCACCGTCAGGCTCCCCGCCGAGGGTCTGTCAAGTCCACCAAGCATATTCAGCAGCGTTGATTTTCCGCTGCCCGAATTGCCCACGATAGCCATGAGCTCTCCCTTTTTCACATCAAGGTCAAGCCCCTGCAGAGCCACTGCTTCCACATCGGATGTTTTATAGATTTTTACAAGATTCTCACATCTTATCATGTACTCATCATCGGCTGACTTTATAATAGTATCATCACTCAACTATCTCACCGTCCTCCAATGTATACACCTTATCTGCCACATCCATCATGCTGGGGTCGTGGGTAGTCATGATGATAGTCATATTCTGCTTGGCCACAAGCTCCTTGAAAAGCTTGACGATATGCAGAGCGGTATTTGTATCCAGCTCCGCAGTTGGCTCATCGGCGAATATCAGCCGAGGTTCGTGGGCTATCGCCCTTGCTATGGCGACTCTCTGCTGTTCGCCGCCCGACATCTCGCCCGGTCTGTGACCCATTCTCTTATCCAGCCCAACCGCAGCAAGACATTCTTTTGTGCGGGCGTCCCGCTTGTCATAAGGGTATTTTGCCAGCCTCAGCCCGAAGCTGACATTTTCAAATGCGGTCATCCCCGACATCAGTGCCACCGACTGAAAAACGAAAGCCATATCATGCCGCCTGAGGTCGTCTCTTGCGCCCTCCGAAAGCCTTGTGATATCCTTTCCGTCGAACAGCACCTTGCCTTTGGTAGGTCGGTCAAGAGCCCCGAGAATATTTATAAGCGTAGTCTTACCGCTTCCCGAGCGTCCTCTCAGCACGGTGAGCTTGCCCTTTTCTATCTCGATGTTGACATTTTTCAATGCAGAAACTATGCTGCCGTCGCCGATCTTGAAGTCACGGTAAAGCTCCTCTGTTCTGAGTATAACGTCCATGGGGCTCTTCCTCCCTTCAGCAGCTGTTGTACAGATCAATTATTGTTGTTGATTTGTGCAATTTTCACATCTTGTGATATATTAATTTTTGTCCATACAACATACAGTATTTGCTGTACAATGTGTTCAAAAATATAAGTTAAGTGAAGTGCACTATGCCACATGATTTATCAAAATTAGCCAAAATAGCATACTTTGCTATCATTTATTATAACAATTAACCGACAATTTGTCAAGCGCCAGAAAACGTTTACGCAACCTTAAATTTAAGCTATAACTGCGCTTTCGCCCTACTGCACAATAGCAAGTCGCAATTTTTATGCAATTTGCAGTATTCTTTCGCAATTTTTGCATTGTTGTAACGTTTTCATATTTGCAATTCACAATATATTTCCAAAAATCTTTGTGTAAAATCACAACAAGTTTTCAAACTCTGTTATGCACAAAATAATTATGTTAATTTAGTTAAAATTTCATAAATTCAAATACACAAAAAACCGGGCTGCCTATCCGACAGCCCGGTTCGTGCTTATTACACAGTTTTATGCGTTATCAAAGCTTTTTCTTGCCCTTGATAGCCGCAGCCAGAATGGTGATATCAGTAACATTTACTTTTCCATCCCCGTTGACATCTGCCTTTGAGGTGTTGCTGAGTTTTCTTTTGCCCTTAACATGGGCAGCTAGACGTGTAAGATCGGTAACGTTGACCTTACCGTCTCCGTTAACATCTCCCCTGGCAGTACCGGTGGAAGCTATGACCTCATAAGCCAGACCATTTTCCTTGGCATATGCCTCAGCAGCAGAACCGCTGTATACTCTCATCTTGAAGCCCTTTATCTTGCCGTTACCGTAAAAGCCCAGAGCGCCGTAACTGATCTTTGTAACGCTTTTCGGGATATTAACAGTACCCATAGCCACACAGCCGTAGAATGCATCATACCAGATAGTCTGCAGACCATCGGGCAACTTTACGTTTGTAAGACACTCACAGCCGCGGAAAGCATCGAGACCTATCTCTTTCAGCTTTGAAGGGAACTTTACACTTGCAAGACCAACACAATCAATGAAGGTATTGGATTCTATCGAGGTAATACCGTCAGGCAGAGAAATGCTCTTCAGTCTGCCGCAGTAGTAAAAAGCATTAGCGCCAATGAAAGTAAGGGTACTCGGCAGAGATATGCTCTCCAGAGATTTGCACCTTGCAAATGCATGAACGCCAAGCTTTGTAACGCCGTAAGGCACCGTAACAGACCTTAGGGAACCGCACTCGTCAAAAGCATAGTCGGGTATCACTTTAAGACCGCTGCTTATCGTGAGGTTGCTGAGGGATGTACATCCGCCGAAAGCATTGCTTCCCAGTGAAGTAACGCTGTTAGGCATAGCTATAGCAGTCAGTGACACACAATTCTCGAAAGCCTCATCTTGTATCTCTTTCAGACCGTTGGGCAGGTTTATGCTCTTCAGATTGCCGCAATTGAAAAATGCACAGGTACCTATGCTCTTTATCGTGGATGGCAGAGTAACACTCATTATAGAATGATTGCCGTCAAAGGCTTCCTCGCCTATGCTGACTACAGTCTTGCCGCCTATGTTGGAAGGCACCGAAACACTTGAAGCTCCACCATTATACATGGTTATCTCAATGGTGTTGTCGCCGAATACTATGTATTCGTAATCACCATAGGTCTGTGCCGCGCTTGCAGTGATAGCCGTATCAAAAGCTATCGGAGCTGTGGTACAAACCGTACCGCTGAACACCATCATCAGCGCACAGAGTCCTGTTGCTGCTTTTTTCATTTTCATAAAACCACTCTCTTTCCTTTTCTCAGTTATAATTTTTATGCCTTACAGATATTCAATTGTAATAACATTTAACATTATACCCCATTTAATTGCCAAAATCAAGTAGATAATTGCGAAAAAAAGCCGAGCTATGGCAAGATAAGCTCGGCTTGTGCAATCTGAATATTTATACTATAAGTTTTTTGCCTTTTACGTGCGCCGCTATTCTGGTGAGGTCGGTAACATTGATCTTTCCGTTGCCGTCAATATCGGCGAGAGCCTGCTGTTCTTCGGTAAGCAGCTTTTTGCCCTTTATGTGAGCAGCAACTTTGGTAATATCGGTAACTGCGATCTTTCCGTCACCTGTTACATCGCCCTTAACGCCGATCGGCTTGATCTTAACTACTTTTGCAAAAGTCTTTCCGTCACTCTCGTAAACATTTCCTCTGTCACTTATGATTGCAATTTCGGGAGTAACTATCTTGCAGTTTTTCAGAACAATGCCGTAGTTAAATTCCGAAATCGCACGATCTGAACTATTGATATTCAAAGCGGAATTTATAATAATGAGCTTCTCAAAGCCCTTGTCAACTTCCGGACCTTCCAATGCACAAGGCGCTACGATATCAATATTAGCATTCTTGATGGTGAGCGTGGAATCATACCGGTCTTTTATACCTACTGATACTGCATCTATAGTCAGTTTACCCTTGCCTGTGATCGTAGTATCCTCGTCGATCTCAAATGTCTTGCCATAATTATTTGAACTACTGCTGTTCCTAACTGTAGTATCATCGGCAACATTGATAGTCAGCCCCTCAACATCTGTGTTATTGATGTAGCTATAAGTACCGCCTTTAAGGGTAAGTGTCTTGGTATCAGCGTCATAGGTTACCTTGCCGTCACCCATAACGTCCGAGCTGTTCACATTGGTCACAGGAACATCATCAATTTCAATACCGTATTTATCAACGGGCGAGATAAGTACCTCCTGCGCAGCGTTACTGCTGCTTGTACAGATATAGTGTGCGGCAGTATATCCGCCCACAGGGTTCTCAATGCAGCTGTCTTTGAGAACTATATTTTTATAGCTCACTGCAGGTTCATTAGACGATTTTACATCTAATCTGGAATGATTTATCACGATGGTGTTTTCACTATCATCTAAGCTTGCCGATCCCCAGCCGACACCAACATACTTTGAATTCACAGATACATCAGCATCTACGAATTTCAAAGTTTTATTGCACCGCAGTGCTACATCGTAAAGATTATCATATTCAACATGAAGATGACCGCTGC
The DNA here is from genome assembly GCF_900112155.1 of Hominimerdicola alba. GTDB lineage: Bacteria > Bacillota > Clostridia > Oscillospirales > Ruminococcaceae > Hominimerdicola > Hominimerdicola alba_D. Next base: position 41,791 of record NZ_FOKQ01000015.1, read on the forward strand.
CGGTAATGGTAGTATCTTCGTTCAGTCTGATATTACCATTTATGTTAGAATCCGTTTTGACCTCTATTGTCAGATTGTTGATATCACTGGATATAGCTTGTTTATTTCTGAGTGCATCGATATATTTTCCGGTAAAATCACCGCTGATGGTCAGCTTATTATCGCTTGGCGAATACTTGAACACTCCGTTGTTAAGAATGTCATTGTAGTTTTTATTGGTCACCTGCACATCTCCGATATACAGTGAATAATGCACTGTATAATCCTGCGCGTTGGCTGTGATAACTCCCATACCTGAAAAAGCCGTCACACCCATAATGAGCGCTGTTGTTGCCGATAAGAATCGTTTTTTGAGCTTTTGCATAATTCTACCTCCTTAGTATATTGATATGTGGCAATACCGCCATACTCACATTATACAGCAAAAGCCGTTAAGAGTCAACAAAAATCCCCCGCAGACTGTACCCCTCTAAGCAAACTATAGCTATCTTTCAAGCTTTCAGGCGGGCAAAGATATAACCCATTCGGACGGGTGCAAAAGGTCTTTACTTTTGGCAAAAGATGTGCTATAATGATTTGAAATAATATTTATATAAAGAGGGATCAGTAAAATGAATGGCTGCAAAAGAGTTGCCGCAATACAGGATCTGTCAGGTCTGGGAAGATGTTCGCTGACAGTTATAATACCCACCCTTTCCGCGATGGGTGTGCAGGTCTGCCCTGTCCCGACGGCGGTACTTTCTGCACATACGGGTTACAGTGAATTCGTTATCCGCGATCTCACGGATTTCATTCACCCCGCACTGGAGCACTACAAGCGCATGGATACACATTTCGACTGCATTTACAGCGGTTTTCTTGCATCGGCAGAACAGATAGACCACTGTCTTGAATTCTTCGCCGCATACCCCGATGCACTTAAAGTTGTGGATCCTGTTATGGGCGACGACGGCAAAAGCTATGCTACATATACAGGGGAACTCTGCAAGCGCATGAGCGAACTTGTTGCCGTAGCTGATATAATCACTCCCAACATAACCGAAGCTGCTATACTTTTGGGTGAGGAGTACCCATCCATGCCCCTTGGCAGCAGCGATGCACGCTCATGGCTGGTAAGGCTCTCCGAGCAGGGCGCGAGGATAGTTGTCATCACCAGCGTGAACCTTGCAGGCGGCGGTATGCACACCATCGGCTATGACAGGGATACCAACAGTTTCTGGAAGATACGCAACGACTATGTCCGCGGTGCGCACTATTCGGGGACAGGCGATATCTTCGCCAGCGTGCTGATAGGTTCGCTGCTGAAAGGCGACAGTCTCCCCATCGCCATGAACAGAGCCACCGCATTCGCCGAGCTGAATGTCAAGGTTACATACAGCTATCAGCAGCCCTGGACAGAGGGTCTTATGCTGGAAAGTCAGCTCCCCTGGCTGACAAGCTACCAGCAGCTTGATGGGTATTCGGTACTATGAGCAATACAGAGTATTTAAACAGCCCGAAGACTGAGAGTCAGTGTGAGAAAGAAAATAAAAATACGCACCGACTGAACATCGTCCTCGTTGAGCCCCGTATCCCCCAGAACACAGGAAATATATCCCGAACCTGTGCCGTAACAGGCGCAGCACTCCACATGGTCAGACCTTTCGGCTTCGAGATAGATGACAAAAAGCTGAAACGTGCAGGTCTTGATTACTGGGACAAACTGGATATATACTATTATAATAATATAGACGAATTCTTTGAAAAGAACGATGGCGCATACTTCTTTTTCACCACCAAGGGCAGGCAGGTACATTCCGAAGCCCGCTACCCCGAGGACAAGCCCGTATACATAATATTCGGCAGAGAAGACGCAGGGCTTCCCGAAGAACTGCTTTACGCCCACCCCGATGAATGTGTGCGCATACCAATGAGGAATACCCTCCGAAGCCTGAACCTGTCAAATTCCGTGGCAATAGCGACCTATGAGGTGCTCCGCCAATGGGATTACCCGGACCTCGGCAGAGAGGGCAAACTTACAAAATATACATGGTGACAGATAAGATATAAACACCATGAAGGAGGATAACAAAATGAAAATCAAATATACATACAGAAGCAATTTTCTTAAGTCCGCTATGTTTTTGGGAACAATAGGTATGATATTTTTTCATATAAATTGTTTAAACATAAAAAATCCGGTATCAGAAGCAGTAATATATATAATGTATTTTTTACCCTTGGTTATATTTGCTTTTTTCATTATACTATTAAGCTATATGCCTGTAACGATGGTTGCAGATGAAAACGCACTGAACGTCAAGGTGCTTTTTCGGAAAACCGCTATAAGATATTCCGATATTGAAAGTATAAGTTTAGTTCGCGAATTCAGAAAGCCGGAACTCCGCGGCGAACAAAACCATTATAATGAGATACTGACAATAACCGATATCAATAAAAAGAAATATGTCTATTACAAAAAAATCGATCTGGATCAGGACGAGATAGCAATGAACCCTGCCGATCTGACAGTACAGTTTGAGAACAGCACGTTTTCACAGCTGAAACGCTACATCGAGGAACGCATCCCGATCATGCAGGCTGAAATATAACTGACCTCAAAAAGGACAAAAAAATGAAAGGAAAATACCAATACAGCACCGTAAAAGATACAACCACCCCGGAAGCTTTGATATTGTTCGCCGGGCTGGGACTGATGATATATTTATGCGCGAACCATTCCGATCTTGAAAGACTAACATTCTGGATACTAACTTTTATATGTGTCTCAGTGCTTGGCTGCTGGATCGGACGTTTCATATTCCCTATGCGCGTTGCCGCTGATGACTATGCTGTCACATTCAGCAGGATATTCAGAAAGAAGATACCCTATTCTTCAATAAAAAGCATCGACCTGCGCACCGAAAAAAGAACATACAAAACCAAATCGGGAAACAGAACAGTCCGACATACGACCACTACCGAGATAATAACTTTCCACTGTGAAAAAGGCGACCATTCATTCGCAAGCGAATTAGAGTCATCGCAAAAAAGTCTCGCATGGGTAAATAATTCAACGATCGTCTCCCCCGATGACATGACATACAGCCCTTTTTCACGGCTGAAAGTCTACATCGAAGACAAGATAATGAAAGACAGCCGAAGTATACCCGATACTGACCCCAAAAAAGAACAAAAGAAAATGAAAGGAAAATACGAATATGACTCCACCAAAAAAGTAAGTACCCTGAACGATATATTAATGATCAGCGGGATAATAATACTTATATTTGCACTGTTAAACTATGGTGATCTTGAAGATCAGGGTTTCTGGTTATTGATTTCTATAGCGGGCTCCGCGCTGATCTTCTGGGGCGCACGTACCTTAGTCCCTATGCACTTCACCACCGATGACAACTCTGTCACATTTTACAGATTCTTCAGGAAGAAGATAGCGTATTCTTCCATAAAAAGCATAGATCTGCGCAGAGAAAAAAAGCCATACAATGCCGACGAAGTCCGTGCGTTTGACATAAAGACATATTATATTGAGATACTGACTTTCCACTGTGAAAACGGCGATCATTCATTTGCCTGCAAATCAGAACCATCGCAAAAAACTATTACGTGTTCAAACAATTCCGAGATCGTGTCCCCCGATGACACAACATACAGCCTTTTTTCACGGCTGAAAATATACATAGAAGACATAAAAAAGAAAAGCTGACAAAACATACATGGTGACAGATATAAAATACCATGAAGGAGGATAACAAAATGAAAATCAAATATACATACAGAAGCGATTATCTACGGGCTGTTATTATATGGGGAACGTCAATAATTATATGTACTATGGCAGTTGCTTCCGTAGTAAAAAATGAAATAGTATTATTATCATTGTGCATATTTATGTGTGTTTTCTTTGTAATATGGGTTTACTTTTCCTGGCTGTTCCGCAATTTACCTGTAGAGATATCTGCAAGGAAAAAGACACTGAAAGTCACAGTTCTTTTTCGGGAAACCGTTATAAGATATTCCGATATTGAAAGTATAAATATAGAGCGCGAATTCAGAAAGGCAGAAATGCGTGGTGAACGTGACTGCTATAATGAGATACTGACAATAACCGATATACATAAAAAGGAATATGTCTATTACCGAAAAATCAACATCGACTACGACAAGGTAGCCGATGATCCCGATGAACTAAAAAAGAAGTTTGAGAACAGTAAGTTTGCAAAACTGCAACGCTACATCGAGGAACGCATCCCGATCATGCGAGCTGAAAAAATATAAAAACAGAGAGATAACATATAAAAAGAAGGAATAACAAAATGAAAATCAACTATAATTTCAGAAGCAATTTGCTTCCGATCATCACCCTATTATTAGCGTTTATACCACTTGTTCTTGGTGCAGGTTTAACAATCTCGCTGAATAATGACGTATCATCCGTGCTTAAACCGGTTGTTATTATAATGTATCCTGTCATAGTGCTCGCCTGCTATATACTGTTAAAAAATTTGCCTGTAGAGATTTTTGCAGACGAAAACGCACTGAATATCAAGGTGCTTTTTAAGAAAACCGTTATAAGATATTCCGATATTGAAAGTATACGTTTAGAGCACGAATTCAGAAAGGCAAAACAGCGCGGCGAACAAAACTGGTATGGTGAGATACTTAAAATAACCGATATCTATAAAAATGAATATGTCTATTACCGAAAACTCGATCTGGATCAGGACAAGATAGCCATGAACCCCACATATCTGCCGGAACAATTTGAAAACAGCGAGTTCGCAAAACTGCAAACCTACATCGAGGAACGCATCCCGATCATGCAGATCAACTAAACAAAAAGATAGAAAGAGTGACAACACATGAAAGAAAAATATATTCGCGAACATGACGCTTCCGAAGGGATGGCTCTCGGCTGCGGCGGTGTATTTGTAATGATATGGTTACCGATGCTTATTGGCGTACTGATAGGCACACCAGCAGGTGAAATGGTGGCTGTGCTGGTATTTGTAATACTGCTGACCGCAGTATTGATCATCGGCGCCGGTCTGGAGAAAGGAAGCTTTGAAGCAGATGATACTCAGGTTACATTTTCTTGTCTCGGCAGAAAAAAAGTTATACGATACGGCGAGATCAGAAACATGAAGCTTGAGCGACACAACAAAACATACAACACACGCACAGGCATGACAAGATACTACATCGAGACCCTGACCATAAATGCAAAAGAGAATACTTACGTCTTTTCGGCAAAAATGGAACTCGACTACGACGTAGTAGCCATGGACCCCGATGACCTTAAACGTCAGTTTGAAAACAGCAGGTTCGCAAAGCTGAAAACACACATCGAGGAACACATTCCGATCATGCAGATCAACTAAATAGAAAGATAGAAAGAGTGACAACATATGAAAAATAATTATACACGCGCATCCGACTTTTTTTCAGATGAGGCTATCGCTTGGAGTGGTATACTTCCTTTATTTATACTGTTACCGCTGTACACGACGATAGATAATGACAAAACAATATTTGTTCCTATTATTCTTATCGGAATTTTCGCACCAATAATAGTAATGTCATTTCTCAACGTGATGATGCAGGAAATAAGCTTTGATGCAAATGATACTCAGGTTACATTTTCTTGTCTCGGCAAAAACACTGTTATAAGATACGGTGAAATAAAAGATATGAAAATTGAACGTCGCAATAACGAGTTCAAAACAAGATCGGGCATCCAGAGATGCTACGTCGAGACCCTGACCATAACAACAGCATCGGAAACTCATGTCTTCTCAGCTAAAATGGATATCGACTACGATAAGGTAGCCGCGAACCCCGCTGAACTGACAGTACAATTCGAGAACAGCAAGTTCTCACGCCTCAAAAACTACATCGAGGAGCGCATTTATATAAATATATAAATGCGGACAGGCTAAGAAAAATCTGACAAAGGAAATGAAAAAATGAAAGAAAAATACGACTATGACACTGTCAACGATACCTCTGCCACGGAAGGTTTAATATTTTTTGCCGCAGTTGGACTGATGATATATTTATTCATGAAAGGTGACCATCTCGATAGACGGATATTCTGGATATTAGTTTTTATATCAGGTTCCGTGCTGGCATTCTTTATCGGACGAATCTTAGTCAGTGTGCGCTTTTCCGCTGACGACAACGCTGTCACATTCAGCAGGATATTCAGGAAGCGGATACCCTATTCCTCAATAAAAAGCATCGATCTGCGCACCGAAACAAGATCGTTCAAGAAAAAAAAGACGAAGTACCAAATTGTCACATATACAGGTGTCACCGAAATAATAACTTTCCACTGTGACGACGGCGACCATTCATTCGCGAGCATACTTGTCCCGCCGCACGACACATCCGAACCGTCAGGTGTGTCAGCCGAGGACATGGCAAACAGCAAGTTCTCACGCCTCAAAAACTACATCGAGGAGCGCATTTATATAAATATATAAAAAGAGAAAAATAACATATAAAGAGGAAACAACAAATGAAGATAAAATATAAATACAGGAGTCCGTTATTTTACGTTTTGTTTTATGGCGGCATAGTTCTCATGATCTTGCTGGCATATTCAGGCGTGAGATTGCGGGAAGAAGACGCAGGCATCATCCTTATATCCATAGCAGTATACATAGTACTGCTTTATTATACTGTCAGTTGTACCTGTGAGTATGCACGCCCGAAAACGATCCGTACTTATAAAGGTATTCTTTAAGAAGACCAGAATAAGATACCGCGATATATCAGAAATATCAGTTGAACAAGAGTTTCAAACGGCGATGATACGCGGTGATCAGGATCACTACAATGAAATACTCACCATAGAAACAAAATATGGTAAACGCTATATTTACCGCCGCAGGCTTGATATCAATTATAAAAACCTGATACGTCACCCCTGCGATCTAAAGCGTGATTTCAATGAAAGCAAATTCTCTCAGCTGAAAACTTACATTGAGGACATGATAAAGACAACCTGATAAATGAAAAAATGAAAGAAAAATACGAATATGACACTGTCAAAAACTCTGTAATGGATGGTTTACTATTTTTGGTTGGGCTTGGACTGATGATATATTTATTCGGGAGCGGTTCCGAACTTGAAAGACGAACATTCTGGATATTAGCATTTATATCGGGTTCTGCACTGGCATTATTTTTCGGACGTATCGCAGTTTATGCGCGCTTTATCGCTGACGAAAACTCTGTTACATTTTACAGAGTCTTCAGAAAAAAGATAGCATATTCTTCAATAAAAAGCATCGACCTACGCACCGAAACAAGATCGGCCAAGAGAAAAGAGACAAGGTACAAAACTGTCACATATACAGGTGTCATCGAAATAATAACTTTCCACTGTGATGATGGCGACCATTCATTCGCGTGCGTACTGATACCATATCATAACGCTAGTAAACCGTCAGGTGTGTCCGATGAGGACATAGCTAACAGCAAGTTCAAACGCCTCAAACGCTACATCGAGGAGCACATTTATATAAATATATAAATAATAACATATAAAAAGTAAAATGGATATAATCCAAGGAGGAATATCAAATGTCTAAAATAAAAATAATGACAGATTCAGCCAGCGACATCTCTATCGAGAACGAGAAGAAGTATGAAATTCACGTAGTCCCTTTCAAGATGAGCATGGGTGACAAGAGCTACACCAGCCGCGTGGATTTCGACAACGAGAAGTTCTACAAAATGATGGAAGAGTACGACGGTATCCCCCTGACATCACAGATAACTTCCTTTGAATTCGTGGAGAATTACAAGGAGCTGTACAACGCCGGTTATACCGATGTTATTTATGTCAGCATCAACTCAAAGGGTTCTGCCACCTACAACAATTCCGTCATGGCGGTCGAGCAGTTCTATGAGGAAGTTCCCGAAGCCAAGGACAAATTCCGCGTGATCAACATCGACGGCAAGGGCTACACAGGCGGATACGGTTATGCAGTAGTTGAAGCCGCAAAGAAAGCCCAGAAAGGCGCATCCGTTTCCGAGATAGAAACTTTTATCCGCGACTGGGTAGACAACTGCGTTATATTCTTCGGAATGTACTCGCTCCAGTACGCTAAAAAGTCGGGACGTATCCCCGCGGCAGCTGCATTTGTTGGCGAGATAATGGGACTCCGCCCCGTATCCCGCATTCAGCACAACCAGATAATCACAGAAGCCAAGGTGCGCGGCGACAAGGCGCTTATCCCCAAGATAATCGAACTCACCGCAGGCGAGCAGATACCCAAGACCCCTTACTGCATCGTATACGGCAACGACACCGAAGTCCGCGACGAGATGGTTCAGGCTATGACCAAAAAGCTGGGTTATCCCCCTGCTGACTGTTACCAGATAGGTTCCGAGATTGCGGTAAACGCTGGTCCCAAGGTCATCGGTGTAATACTCAAGTCACAGAACAAGTGATAATATTAAGGAGCTGTTTTCGGACGGCTCCTTTTTTCTTGCAGATGTCACAGTTTCATAGGTGAGGATATGTACATTTTGCTTTTGTGTCGTCATTCAGAACGAATGTTCCACGTGGAACATTTTCTTTTTTGGCGGACGAACTGCGGGTGGGTCGCCCCTCTCTCCGTTCTGGTCGCTGGTTTGCTATCTTTCCGCAAAAAACGGTTGACCTTACTCTGCTGATGTGGTATAATATCTGTGAATAATCCTGTGTTTGGGCGCATAGTATTGATGCCCCGCATTATCACAGCATATGAAAGGAGAATCATCATGTACGAAGAATTTTCAGCATGGCTCGATGAAAAGCTGGAGAACGGTCTGCCCGATACCGCAGTGGCAGTTAATTTCAATATCTACGAGGAGGAAAACAACGGCTGGACTGTTCAGCTTATAGCCTCCGACAGATTTGACGCTCAGGACGATGAATGGGCTTGCTTTGAAGTATATTCTACCGAAGAAGACCTTTACTACTGGGAAAAGGAATACAGCTGGGAGGAAGCTCACGAAGATGTCCGCGAGCTGATAACCGCTTATCTTGAAAAAGGAAAATTCGCAGATATGCTCAAAAACTTCCGCGCAGTAGGTTTCGGCTTTGTTGACGGCGACCTTGAACTTGCCTACGTAAGGGAGTGATATCATGAACGATCTTGATATTGTAATGCTGGTATGCCTTGCATTAGTTGCGGCGGCGTTGATCGTCACCGATATCAGGGTAATAAAAGCTTGGAAAGCCGCAAAGGATAAAGTCACCCTTACGGAGATAGGCGATGTCCTCTGCATGATACTTTTTGCCGCAGGCGTTACCTGCTGTTATTCAGTGGATAATATGTCTCTGCCGGTATACGTGCTTTCGCTGATCGTCACACTGCTTTTCCTGCCCTGTGCTTTCACGATAATCACCCCCGATGGCATTATCGTCCCCGAGATAAAAAAGGACTGTCTCCGCCCTGCTGCTGATTACAGCTATGATTATTTCCAGGGCAAGGTCATCAAGGAGACCCTGAATATCTACTACAACAACGGCAGACCGCTGAAACTATATCTCGGCATAAAAAGCACAAAACTGATAACTATGCTGAACAACAATTATGAAAAGCACGGGTACGAAAACCCCATGCTGAGGAGTGAATAAGATGGAAATGTATAAACTTCTTGCCCTTGCAGACGACACCGACAAAACTTTTGACGGTCTGTTCAGCGGCGCGGGTCATATCGTGGGGATAGTGCTTGTCGTTACGGGACTACTTTTGCTGTACATAGCATTCAAAGTCGCCAAAGGGTACAGCTTCATTCCTACCCTTGGCAGTGAGACTGTCATCAAGGAAGATAACTATGTTGAGGGCACAGCCAAGGCAGTTGAAAAGAAAGTTACCAAAATGCCCGACCCCAACGGCGGCGAGGACAGAGAGTTCGTGGAGTGGAAGATAGTCTACACCGCGGACGGTGAAGAGTATTCTCAGGATATTCCTGATGACGGATATTCCGAGGGTGAAGAGATAAAGATCAAGTACGATCCTGCAAAGCCCTCAGCATATTATATCGCAGAGGAAAAAGAGGATACCGACGAAAGTGAAGACACATCCGATGAGGGCAAAAGCAAAATGACAGGGCTTATCCTCGGAGTACTGGGTGTGCTGGTGATCCTCGGCGGCGTGGCACTTTATTTTAATTCGTGATCATAATCGTAAACCAGTGGTAAACTGCCAAGGAAGAGAGCTTTTGGTCAAGCTTTTCGCGAAAAGCTTGCGGAGAGCTCGAGAGGCAGAGCCTCTCGGTCAAGGCACCAAAGCGACGCGACAATAAAGCAGTAAATAGCACAGCAAACTACCCGCCCTGTCAAACAGGCGCGGCAATATCAAAAAATCGAGCGTGGACAATACAAATGTCCACGCTCTTTCTATGTGCGGAAAATATTGTCGCGCCGTCATCGGACAGCGATAGCGAATCCGATGACTCGCCCCGAGGAACGATGGGCGAAAACTCGCCAACTATCGCAAACAGCAAACTCTCGACTATACTTGCAAAGTCCGATTTTAAGGGTGATAGCATCGTCGGAGAATAAACACAACAGAGTGCCGTCAGCTTATCGGAAGTACTGCGGTAGCCAAGGTCGCCCCTGACGGGGCGAGAAATCGGATTCGCTTTGCTGTCCGATTTCGGGCGCGGGCAATATTCACGCGGATAGTTTGTGCGGTGGCATACGTTTGCATACGCTCGTATCGTTTATTATTGCCCGCGCCCTATTTGGACGTTAGTTTGCTGTGCTATTACAGCACCATTGTCACGATGGTTTTGCACCTTGATGCGAGGGCTCTGCCCTTAACAGTCAGCTTTGCTGACTGTGGCTCCCCGCAAGCCTTTCGCGAAAGACTTGAGCCAAAGCTCTTTTCTTTGGCTATTTCCGCAAATTTACGGTTTCCAACCCTCACCAATTGTTAAAATTTTATCCGTAAGCATTGACATTGAACCGCTATTGTTGTATAATTGATGATGTAGGTTTTTATCTTATTTTTTCAATACAAAGGAGTAATTAAAATGAAGAAATCCGTAAGAAAAGCTATCATTGCAGGCAACTGGAAAATGAACAAGACCCGTCCTGAGGCTAAGGAGCTTCTGGAAGCTATCAAGCCCCTCGTAGCAAACGCTGAGGGTAAGGTCGAGGTCATCGCGTGTGTACCTTTCACCAATCTGGAGACTGCTGTTAATACTACCGCAGGTTCTAACGTAAAGGTAGGCGCTGAGAACGTTCACTTCGAGAAGAGCGGCGCTTTCACAGGTGAGATATCTGCTGATATGCTGACTGAGCTGGGCGTTGAGTACGTTGTTCTCGGTCACTCCGAGAGAAGACAGTACTTCGGCGAGACCGACGAGACTGTTAACAAGAGAACAAAGGCTGCTCTGGCTGCAGGTCTGAAGCCTATCGTTTGCGTTGGCGAGCTGCTCTGGGAGCGTGAGTGCAACATCACTGAGGAAGTTATCGCTCGTCAGATCAAGCTTGACCTCTTCGACGTTTCTGATGAGGACGTTAAGAAGACTGTTATCGCTTACGAGCCTGTTTGGGCTATCGGCACAGGCAAGACTGCTACTGCTGATCAGGCTGAGGAAGTTTGCGCATTCATCAGAGCTACACTTGCTAAGCTCTATGACGAGGCTACCGCTCAGGCAGTAACTATCCAGTACGGCGGATCCATGAACGCAGGCAACGCTGCTGAGCTGCTCAGCAAGGAGAACGTTGACGGCGGTCTTATCGGCGGCGCTTCCCTCAAGGCTGCTGACTTCAACACCATCGTACAGGCTGCAGTAAACGGCTAATATCTCTGATACAGTAAACACATCGGGGGGCGGGCGAGCCCGCTCCCTTTTTTCATAGAGTAATTGGGGAATTTGGGGAAATTCTTGCAACAAGTATATTCAGCGGTAAATATCCGCCGTTTGATATTATTCATGAGGTGTGTAAAAATGAAAAGAAGCAGGCTGCTGCGCAGACTTATGACTCTTTCGGTAGTATCCGAAGTCATCTATATGTTTTTTATAACTGTACTGTTGATCTTTCGTCCCGCATTTTATGACGATGCACTGATAAAATTCTATAATATAGATATCAGCGAAGTCCCCGCAAACAATCCCGACATGACACTTGCTGCCGTACTTCTGGGCGGCGTTATACTCTACTTTATATTCTGGTTCTTGCTTAAACTGATGATGGATAAGGATATGGACCCGAAGCTTATCGGCGTACTGTCCTTCCTTATGCTTCCTGCATCTACCATTGTTTCAAGACTGCTGTTCTCAAAATCGGTGAGATCGGCGGCTGAACTTGGCGCTGATGTCAAAGCCTTTACCCAGGCACATTTCCGCATTATGGAATACTGCGGCTGGGCGAACCTTGCGGCATTTATCTTCATGCTGATGGCTTATGCCGTTTGCAGACAGAGATTCTCCGATCTCGACTGAGCAAGCAGATATTGATACGGTAATAAATCATAAGGTTTATTATACAAACATCTAAAATAGAAAGGACGTATTTATTATGTCTAACAAAAAAATCGTTCTCGTTGTAATGGATGGCATCGGCATCTCCGTTACACATCTCGGTGACGCTGTTACCGAGGCTAACACTCCCACACTGGACAGACTGAGAAAAGAGTGCCCCTACACCACTCTGAAGGCTCACGGCAGTGCAGTTGGTCTGCCTACCGATGACGATATGGGTAACTCTGAGGTTGGTCACAACGCACTGGGCTGCGGTCAGATCTATTCTCAGGGTGCTAAGCTCGTTAACGAGTCTATCGAGAGCGGCAAGATGTTCGCTTCCGCTACATGGACCGAGCTGGTAAACAACGTTAAGACAAAGAACAGCACTCTGCACTTCATCGGTCTGCTGTCTGACGGTAACGTTCACTCCAACATCTCCCACCTGAAGAAGATGATCGCTAAGGCTAAGGAGCAGGGTGCTGCTAAGGTAAGAGTACACGTACTCCTGGACGGCAGAGATGTTCCCGCTACCAGCGCTCCCCTTTATATCGAAGATCTTGAAAAGTGCATGGCTGAGCTGAATGACGCTACATTCGATGCTAAGATCGCTTCCGGCGGAGGAAGAATGAAGGTCACCATGGACAGATATCAGGCTGACTGGGATATGGTAAAGCTTGGCTGGGAAACTCACGTAAAGGGCGAAGGCAGACAGTTTGCAAACGCTCTTGAAGCTGTTGAGACTCTCAGAAACGAGACAGGCGCTATCGACCAGGATCTTCCTGCATTCGTTATCGCTGAGAACGGCGCACCCGTTGGCAAGATCGTTGACGGCGACAGCGTTATCCTCTTCAACTTCCGCGGCGACAGAGCTATCGAGCTTTCTATGGCATTCGACGCAGGCGACGAGTTCAACTACTTCGACAGAGGCGTTAAGCCTGATGTTATCTATGCAGGTATGCTGGAATATGACGGCGACCTCCACATCCCCAACAAGTACCTCGTAAATCCTCCCGAGATCAAGGATACCATGAGCGAAGTTCTGGAGAAGGCAGGTCTGAAGTCCTACGCTGTATCCGAGACCCAGAAGTACGGTCACGTTACATATTTCTGGAACGGCAACAGAAGTGAAAAGTTCGCTTCCGAGGTTTGGAAAGAGATTCCTTCCGATAAGGTTTCTTTCGACCAGAGACCCTGGATGAAGTCCGCTGAGATAACCGATGACCTCATCGAAGCTATCAAGAGCGAGAAGTATGACTTCATCAGATGCAATTTCCCTAACGGCGACATGGTTGGTCACACAGGTTCTATGGACGCTACCATCATCGGTGTTGAGTCCGTTGACTTGGGTCTGACAAGACTGCTGAAGGTTTGCGAAGAGTACGGCTACACTGTTCTCATCACAGCTGACCACGGCAACGCTGACGAGATGCTGGAGAAGAATAAGAAGGGTGAGATCAACGTAAGAACAGCTCACTCCCTGAACCGTGTTCCTTTCTTCATCGTAAGCAAGGATAAGTACGAGATCAAGGACGCTGACAGCGAGAAGTACGGTCTTGCAAACGTTGCTCCTACCGTTCTCAAGATATTCGGTATCGAAGCTCCTGCTTGCTGGGAAGATTCAATGATCTAATTTAAACATTGATCGGTGAGTACATGGTACTCACCGATTTTTTATTGCCTCATACAATGATCTATCACAAGGAGTGCGAGTTTTTATTGAGGAGGACCCTTTTTCAAAAGGTTCCTCCTCAAACTCCTTCCCCGAAAATTTTTAACTCTTTTTGGCAGGGGGCAGTTATCTTTATAAAGTTAAAATTGTAAGATTACTAACCAAACTTTCGGAAAATAGCTGCCCCCTGCCAAAAAGAAATGAAAGTCTTTCGAAAGGGGTCTGGGGAATAACCTTTCTTCAGAAAGGTTTTCCCCAGCAGAATCCGCTGTACATTGGATAAATTATTATTTACAGCAATAAAAAAGACCGCACCTTGAGGTACGGTCTTTATGGTTAGTATATTAAACCAGCTGTATGATAGCCATTTCAGCAGCGTCACCGCGGCGGGGTCCGATCTTGATGATCTTGGTGTAACCGCCCTTACGGTCTGCGTAGTTAGGTGCTATCTCATCAAAGAGCTTCTTAGCGACAGCTTCCTTAGTTACATAAGCGAATACCTGTCTCTTGGAATGGAGATCGCCTGCCTTACCGAGAGTTATCATCTTCTCGGCCATAGCAGCAACTTCCTTAGCTCTGGTTACAGTTGTTTCAATCTTACCGTTTTCCAGAAGGAAAGTAACCATAGCTCTCAGCATAGCTTTTCTCTGGTCACTGGTCCTTCCCAGCTTTCTTGTGCCTGGCATAGATTTTCACTCCTTACATTAATTATCTTCCTCAGAATTGAGCTCATAGCCCAGTGAATGAAGCTTCTCACGAACCTCGTCGAATGACTTCTTACCGAGGTTACGAACCTTCATCATTTCTTCTGCTGACTTTTCGATCAAATCGTTGACTGTGTTGATGCCTGCGCGCTTCAGACAGTTGAATGAACGCACGGATAAGTCAAGTTCCTCAATGGTCATCTCAAGGATCTTTTCTTTGCCCTGATCATCCTTTTCAACAATAAGTTCCACAACGTTGGTCTCTTCGGAGAGATCAACGAAAGGATTAAGATGCTCGTTGAGGAGTTTGGCTGCCATTGAAACAGCTTCCTTGGCAGATATAGTACCGTCAGTCCATACCTCCAGCGTGAGCTTGTCAAAGTCGGTAATGTGTCCTACACGGGTATTATCAACAGTGTAGTTTACCTTTAATACCGGCGAATAGATACTGTCTACAGCAATGATGCCGATGGGTGCATTCTGCATAAGAGACTTGTTCTTCTCAGCAGAAACGTAGCCTCTGCCGCGGTCGATAGTGATCTCCATATACAGTTTAGCGCCTGCGCCCAGTGTTGCGATGTGCATATCGGGAACCAGGATATCTACTTCGGAATCAGCCTTGATGTCGCCTGCGGTAACAACGCATTCGCCTTCAGCTTCAATGTAGATAGTCTTGGGACCCTCACCGTAAAGCTTTGCAGTCAGACCCTTGAGGTTAAGGATTATCTCAGTGACATCTTCCTTAACACCGGGTATTGTTGAGAGTTCGTGGTGTACACCGTCGATCTTTACAGAAGTAACAGCTACACCGGGTAAAGAGGAGAGCAGTACACGTCTCAGACTGTTTCCGAGAGTTATACCATAGCCGCGCTCCAGAGGCTCGAGAATAAACTTGCCGTATGTTCCGTTGCTTTTGAGCTCAGGCGTTTCGATCTTTGGCTTTTCTATCTTTTCAAGCATTAGTAACCCTCCTGTATTCAAACATGAATTGTAATGTGTCCGAAAGTTCCAGATTTCATGCAGTTTCTGCGGGGCTGTACCATAAACAGGTACAGCGCACCGAGAACCTTACACTTATTACTTGGAATACAGCTCTACGATCAGGTGTTCCTCGATCTCGTAATCGAGGTCTTCCTTAACAGGCATACGAACTACCTTAGCAGTCTGGTTCTCCTTGTCCATATCGAGCCAAGTAGGAACTACTCTGCCAGCAGTAGTCTCGATGATCTGCTTGAACTTGGGGCTCTTCTTGCTGTTCTCCTTCAGGGAGATAACGTCGCCGGCCTTGATCCTGTAAGAGGGGATATCAACTCTCTTACCATTTACGAGGAAGTGACCGTGAACGACCAGCTGTCTAGCCTCACGTCTGGTCATAGACAGACCCATTCTGAAAACAACACTGTCGAGTCTGGACTCGAGTATTGTCAGCAGATTAGTACCTGCCTGACCTTCCATCTTCTGAGCGATCTCAAAATAGTGATGGAACTGCTTCTCCAGTACGCCGTAGATGAATCTCAGCTTCTGCTTTTCCTTCAGCTGAAGACCGTACTCGGATACCTTCTTACGCTTGTTAGCGTTGGGGTCACGCTTAGTTTCCTTAGCAACGCCCATAACCATGGGGCTGATGCCAAGATACTTACATCTCTTGAGTATTGGTTCTCTGTTTACTGCCATTTTAATGACCTCCGTTTTCTAATTTGATATCGGGCTTTAAGTCTTATGCCTATGCTGCTTTACCCGACTTTGAGTTAAACTGCAAACTCAAATAACTTATGATTACACTCTTCTTCTCTTGGGGGGACGGCAACCGTTGTGAGGGATAGGAGTAACGTCCTTGATAAGTCTTACTTCCAGCTCCTCTGACTGCAGCGCTCTGATAGCAGCTTCTCTGCCTGCGCCGGGTCCCTTAACGAATACCTCAACGACCTTCAGACCGTGCTCCTTAGCAGCTCTTGCAGCAGTCTCTGCGGCTGTCTGAGCAGCGAAGGGAGTAGACTTCTTGGAGCCTCTGAAACCGAGTCCGCCTGCGGAAGCCCAAGAAATTGCGTTGCCCTGCATATCAGTGATGGTAACGATGGTGTTGTTGAATGTGGACTGGATATGAACCTGTCCCTGTTCAATGTTCTTTCTTTCACGACGGCGACGTACAGTCGTCTTCTTCTTAGCCTGAGCCATGCTTCATACCCTCCCTTACTTCTTCTTGTTAGCGATGGTCTTAACAGGACCCTTACGAGTTCTAGCGTTCGTCTTGGTTCTCTGTCCTCTAACGGGCAGGCCCTTTCTGTGACGAAGGCCTCTGTAGCAACCGATCTCTGTCAGTCTCTTGATGTTCAGAGCAACTGTTCTTCTCAGGTCGCCCTCAACAGTCAGGTTGTGATCTATATACTCACGAAGCTTAGCTACGTCATCCTCAGACATATCCTTAACTCTTACGTCGGGATCAACGCCTGTTTCCTTGATGATCTTAGTAGCAGTCTTCTGACCAATGCCGTAAACGTAGGTAAGAGCGACTTCAATTCTCTTATCTCTGGGCAGGTCTATACCAGCAATACGAGCCATTATTTAGCTGCACCTCCATTATTGGTTTGTTAGCCCTGACGCTGCTTGTGCTTAGGATTCTGGCAGATAACCATGATCTTGCCTTTCCTCTTGATGATCTTGCACTTTTCGCAGATAGGCTTAACTGAAGGTCTTACTTTCATTGAAATACCTCCTTCGATTATCCGAGCCTCTCGGCTCTCATACGTATAAGGGAAAGCCGTTGCAGCAACCGCTTTGCTTACTTAGCTCTCCAGGTTATTCTTCCCTTTGTCAAGTCATAAGGCGACATCTCGACTGTGACCTTATCACCGGGCACGATACGAATGTAATTCATACGCAGCTTACCCGAAATATGAGCAAGAATTTTATGACCGTTTGTGAGTTCAACTTGGAAAGTCGCATTAGGCAGTGCCTCAACGACCGTTCCCTCAACTTCAAGTACATCTTCTTTCGACATTAAAAAACCTCCCCACTCTAAGGTCTTGTCTGCTGCCGATCGGTATGGGTCAGGTACCGAAAGATCAGCCGTCTTAACTTCTTGTCAGTCAGATCACCCGTATATAACGGTGCGTCCGCAGGTGAAATGTGCTTTATGTTTTTCTTCTTCGGACTGCCGACTTTTCGGTGTCTGCCGTCCGCGATATACACAAAGCCGCCGTCTACTCCCACTGCAACAAAGCAGGAGCCTTTCTCACGGCCTGCCAGCGCCCAAACCAGTGAACCGACCTGTATAACACAATCTGTCATCACAGTCTGCTGAGTATTACACAGCCGTCCTGAGTAACAGCGATAGTGTGTTCAAAATGTGCGGACCATTTACCGTCAAGGGTCTTGACTGTCCAGCCATCGGGCAATACCTTGATACCTGCGCCGCCCATGTTTATCATAGGTTCGATGCAGATCACCATGCCTGCCTGAAGCCTTACGCCGTGGCCTGCCTTGCCGTAATTGGGAACCTCGGGATCTTCATGAAGATCTCTTCCCAGACCGTGTCCGCAATATTCTCTGACGACTGAAAAACCTCTGTCTTCGTTGTACTTCTGTATAGCGGCACCGATGTCGCCTATCCTTACGCCGGGCTTCACCATTTTGATAGCCTCATAAAGACTTTGCTCGGTCGAATCCAGAAGTGCCTGAACGTCGTCTGAGATCTTGCCGCAGGCAAATGTCTTGCAGGAATCTCCGTGATATCCGTCCACGAAAGCTCCCGTATCAACGGAAACTATATCGCCTTCGAGGATCTTCCTGCTGCCGGGGATACCGTGGATAACTTCGTCATTCACGGATATGCAGGCTGCAGCGGGGAACCCGCCGTAACCCTTGAATCCCGGCTTAGCACCGTGGGAGAGAATGTACTTCTCTACCACTTTGTCCAGTTCATGAGTAGTCATGCCCGGTCTGAGTGCTTCACCTGCTGCCTTAAGTGCGCCTGCTGTTATAAGACCAGCCTTGCGCATCTTTTCAAGTTCCTTATTGGATTTAATACATATCATTTATATCGCGCTTTCTATAAGTCTCAACCTTTGAGAACTGCCATAACTGCTGCAGATGTCTCTTCAACAGTTTCGCGGCCCTTTACTGAGGTGAGTTTGCCCTGCTTCTCGTAGTAACCCTTGAGAGGCTCGGTTGTTTTATGATATGTGTCCAGTCTGCTCTTAACAGTCTCGGGCTCATCGTCCTTACGGATAACGATAGGCTTGCCGCATACATCGCATACGCCTTCTACCTTAGAGGGTTTGAATTCCACGTGGTAGGTAGCACCGCAGTCGAGGCAAACTCTTCTGCCCGAAAGTCTCTGCTGAATAGTTTCATCAGCAACATCTATCTCAATGACCTTGTCGATCTGAACGCCCATAGCGTCCAGAGCCTCGGCCTGAGGAACAGATCTGGGGAAACCGTCGAGAATGAAGCCATTCTGTGCGTCAGGCTCAGCAATTCTGTCCTTCAAGATACCGATCACGATATCATCGGAAACAAGTGCGCCTGCGTCCATAGCTGCCTTCGCCTTCAGACCATACTCTGTACCTGCCTTAACAGCAGCTCTGAGCATATTGCCTGTGGAAATGGTAGGAATGTTCAGCTCCTTGCAGATGTTCTCTGCCTGAGTGCCTTTGCCGGCACCGGGAGCGCCCAAAAGAATGATGTTGTTCATTAGTCTTACCCCTTTCTCGATCGGAATTGATTATTTCAGGAAGCCCGAGTGATGACGCATCATCATCTGAGATTCCATAGTTCTTGCTGTTTCAAGCGCAACGCTTACAACGATGAGTATAGAAGTACCGCCCATTGCAATATTCATCTTGGTTATAACAGTGAATATGATAGGGAAGATAGCGATTATACCCAGGAACACAGCTCCCACCAGAGTGATCTTACTGAGGATCTTCTGGAAGTAGTCGCTGGTAGGCTTACCGGGTCTTATACCGGGTACGCCGCCGTTGTTCTGTCTGAGGTTATTAGCGATCTCGATCGGGTTATATGACATACTTACATAGAAGTAGTTGAACGCGATTATGAGAACGAAGTACAGAGAAGCGTAGAACGGATGTGTATACTCAAACCATTTCAGCAGGTTATAATAGAATGTGCCTGACTTAGGCTCGCCTGTAAAAAGCTTGAGTGTTGCGGGGATAGACATAAAGCTCATCGCGAAGATGATGGGGAGAACGCCGCTCATCGCGATCTTGATCGGGATGAATGTGTTCTGTCCGCCGTACTGCTTTCTGCCTACAACTCGCTTAGCATACTGTATCGGTATTCTTCTCTCGGCATTGTTCATAAAGATTATGAATGCGATCATGAGGATGAATACCACGATGATGATAGGAACAAGGATCATATTCTTAGCCTCGCCTGTCTTCATCAGTTCGAAGAGACCGAGAACTGCGTCTGGACCTCTTGCGATGATACCTGCAAACAGCAGCATGGAAACACCGTTACCGATGCCCTTTTCATTTATCCTGTCGCCCAGCCAGATAGTCAGCGAAGCGCCTGCTACGAAGCAGAGGATAATGATGACTTCAGTGAAGTATCTCTCAAAGGTCTGACCTGTGTACAGTACTATCTGCTGACCGTCAACGTTCATCAGAGTTCTGTAGTAAGCCCAGCCCTGGAACAGTGCGATACCAAGTGCTGTGTACTTGGTGATCTTGTTCAGAGTCTTTCTGCCTTCCATGCCTTCCTTGGAGAGTCTCTCCAGAGGAGGAAGAGCGTAGGTCAGCAGCTGAATGATGATCTGCGCGTTGATGTAAGGACCAACGGACAGAGCCATCAGTGTTGCCTTTGAGAAGTTACCGCCCGAGAGGACGTTCAGGTAACTGAAGAAGTCACCTGAATCTTTGCTGCCCTGGAACCATGTGTTCAGTGCTGCAGAATCGAGATAGGGGACCGGTACGGAACCGCCTATTCTGTATATTACGATGATGAAAAATGTAAATAGAAGCTTTCTTCTTAATTCCGGAACCTTCCAGGCATTACGAAATGTCTCTATCACAATTACATCACCTCAGCCTTCCCGCCTGCCTTTTCGATTTTCTCCTTAGCTGCTGCTGAGAACTTAGCAGCCTTGACGGTAAGGTTTTTGGTGAGCTCTCCGTTGCCGAGAACCTTAATTCCATCCATCTCCTTCTTGATGATGCCCGATGCCTTGAGGAGCTCAGTATCAACTACTGTTCCGTCAACGAACTTTTCAAGATCAGAAACATTGATGATCGCATACTTAGTTGCGAATATATTATTGAATCCACGCTTAGGAATTCTTCTTGCAAGAGCGGTCTGACCACCCTCGAAGCCGGGTCTGATGCTGCCGCCGGATCTAGCCTTCTGGCCCTTGTGACCCTTACCTGCAGTCTTACCGTTTCCTGAACCGTGACCTCTGCCCACACGCTTAACGTCTCTTACTGCGCCGGGATTAGGTGATAATTCGTGAAGCTTCATGTTGTCGCACCTCCCTGCTTACGCTTCGGTTACTTTAATAAGGTGGGATACCAGCTTGATCTTGCCCTGTGTACAAGCGTTGTCGGGCTGCTCGGTCGTATCCCCGATTTTTCTCAGACCAAGAGAATTTGCAGTGGCGATCTGCTTTTCGCTTCTGCCACTCAGGCTCTTAGTCAGCTGAATTTTCAGGTTAGCCATACTGTTTATCCTCCTTATTCAAATATTTCCTTAACAGTCTTGCCTCTCAGTTCAGCGATAGCCTCAGCGCTTCTTACGCTGGTCAGACCGTTGATTGTTGCTCTTACTGCATTGTAAGGATTGTTAGAGCGAAGCGACTTTGCTCTGATATCTCTTATGCCGGCTGCTTCAACCACTGCTCTCACAGTGCCGCCTGCGATGATACCTGTACCGGGAGCGGCGGGCTTGAGGAGAACCTCACCTGCGCCGAACTTACCAACGATCTCGTGAGGGATTGTTGTACCCTTCAGGGAGATCTTGACCAGGTTCTTCTTAGCGTCCTGAATAGCCTTTCTGATAGCGTCGGGAACTTCGCCCGACTTACCGATGCCGAAGCCAACGATTCCGTTGCCGTCGCCAACTACTACAAGTGCGGAGAACTTCATGATACGGCCGCCCTTAACAGTCTTGGATACTCTGTTAATTGCTACGACCTTTTCCTGCAGCTCTTCGATCTTTGAAGCATCTATTAAAGCCATTGTATTTCCTCCTCTACCTTAGAATTTAAGTCCGCCTTCACGGGCACCGTCTGCAAGCTCCTGCACACGGCCGTGATAAAGGAAACCGCCTCTGTCGAATACGACATTTTCAATTCCCTTTGCCTTAGCAGCTTCTGCGATCATCTCGCCGACCTTACGTGCGCCTTCCTTGTTGCCGCCGTTGCCCTCGAAGCCCTTAGCCATAGAGGAAGCGGAAGCCAGTGTTACGCCGTTAACATCGTCGATGATCTGTGCATATATATGCTTAGAGGAGCGGAATACGTTGAGGCGAGGGCATTCGGGAGTACCGCTGATCTTGTTGCGGATTCTCTGATGTCTCTTGATTCTAGCCTTAGCTCTGTCAAGCTTTTTAACCATAGTGATTCTCTCCTTTTATTACTTCTTAGCGCCTTTACCGGCCTTACCTTCCTTACGGATAATGTACTCGCCTTCGTAGCGGATACCTTTACCCTTATAAGGCTCGGGGGGACGCTTCTCGCGGATCTCACAAGCAAACTGACCTACTTCCTGCTTGTCGCAGCCCGATACAACGATGTGGTTGGGATCGGGAACTTCGATCTTGATAGTGTCAGTCTCTGCAAAAGTAACCTGATGAGAGAAGCCCAGGTTCATAACCAGGTTCTTGCCCTGCTTCTGTGCTCTGTAACCAACACCAACGATCTCGAGCTTCTTAGAGAAACCGTTTGCAACACCCTCAACCATGTTGTTTACGAGTGTTCTGGTCAGACCGTGCAGACTCTTGTGGAGCTTATCCTCAGAAGGACGCTCAACAGTAACAGTGCTGCCGTCAACCTTTATTATCATATCCTTGTGGAATGTTTTTGTAAGTGTGCCCTTGGGACCCTTAGCTGTAACAACGTTGCCATCAGCAACCTTTACCTCTACACCTGCGGGAACAGTAATGGGCTTCAATCCTATTCTTGACATTTCTCAGCCCTCCTTATTACCATACAAATGCGAGGACTTCGCCGCCGACATTCAGCTCTCTTGCCTTCTTGTCAGTGATAACGCCCTTGGAAGTGGATACGATTGCGATACCCATACCCTTGATAACCTTAGGCATATCCTCACAGCTTGCGTAGATCCTCAGACCGGGCTTAGAAACTCTTCTCAGCCCTGTTATAACGGAATTTCTGTTCTCATCATACTTGAGAGTGATCCTGATGATACCCTGCTTGCCGTCTTCAATAACGGTGAAGTTCTTAACATAGCCCTCATCAACGAGGATCTGTGTGATAGACTTCTTCATGTTAGATGCAGGTACATCGACAGTCGCATGCTTAGCAGTGCTAGCATTGCGTATTCTTGTTAACAGATCTGCAATAGTATCTGTAATCTGCATTGTGCCTACCTCCTTCTTACCAACTTGCCTTCTTAACGCCGGGGATCTGACCGTCATGAGCCAGCTCTCTGAAGCAGATACGGCAAACGCCGAACTTTCTCAGATATGCATGGGGTCTGCCGCAGATCTTGCATCTGTTATAAGCACGAGTGGAATACTTAGGAGCAGCCTGCTGCTTATTTATCATAGCCTTCTTTGCCATTTTAACGTATCCTCCTCATTACTTCTCAGCGAAAGGTGCGCCCATCAGTCTGAGCAGCTCCTTGCCTTCTTCGTCGGTCTTAGCGGTAGTGATAAAGTTGATATCCATACCTCTAACCTTGTCGATCTTATCATACTCGATCTCAGGGAAGATCAGCTGCTCCTTCAGACCGGTGGAGTAGTTACCTCTGCCGTCGAAGGAATTGGGGTTGATACCTCTGAAATCTCTTACGCGGGGGAATGCAACGTTGAACAGTCTGTCAACGAATTCATACATCTTCTCCGCTCTCAGTGTAACCTTAACACCGATGATCTGTCCATCTCTCAGCTTGAAGTTAGCAACGCTCTTCTTAGCCTTGCAAACGATGGGCTTCTGACCGGTTATAGCAGCCAGATCGGTCATGATAGCATCGATGACCTTTTTATTATCCTTATCAGCGCCGCAGCCGACGTTGATAACTACCTTATCCAGCTTAGGGATCTGCATTACGTTAGCGTAGCCGAATTTCTTCATCAGTTCAGGAGCTACTGTGCTAACATACTGTTCTTTAAGTCTTGCTGACATAGTTTAACTCCTCCTTCTTAGAATTCTTCTCCGCAGCTCTTGCAAACTCTTACCTTAGTTCCATCTTCCAGGAACTTGTGAGCTACTCTTGTGGGCTTGCCGCACTTGGGGCAAACTGCCATTACCTTGGAAGCGTACATAGCTGCCTCAGCATCAACGATACCGCCCTGCTGCTGAGCGTTTCTGGGCTTAACGTGCTTTCTTGCAACGTTGAGACCCTCAACGATTACTTTGCCTTCCTTGGGGGCAACCTGAAGTACCTTACCCTGCTTGCCCTTGTCCTTACCGGACAGGATAACGACTGTGTCGCCGGTTTTAACGTGTACCTTATTCATTTCAACGACACCTCCATTACAGAACTTCGGGAGCCAGGGACAGGATCTTCATATAATCCTTATCTCTCAGTTCCTTAGCCACAGGTCCAAATATACGTGTACCTCTGGGATTCTTGTCTTCCTTGATTATTACAGCAGCGTTCTCATCGAAGCGGATATAAGTACCGTCCGCTCTTCTCAGACCCTTTGCTGAACGAACGATGACAGCCTTAACTACATCGCCCTTCTTAACAACTCCGCCTGGTGTTGCTTTTTTAACAGAACAAACTACAACGTCACCGATGTTAGCATACTTTCTTCTCGTACCGCCGAGAACACGGATGCACATAAGCTCCTTAGCACCGGAGTTATCTGCAACCTTCAGGTAAGTCTGCATCTGTACCATTGAAGCGCTCCTCCTTTCAAATCACTGGGACTCAGTACCGCGGCAGAAGCGGCAACCGCTCTGCCAAAGTACCTTGCACTCATAAATGTATTACTTAGCCTTTTCGATGATGTTGACAAGTCTCCATCTCTTATCCTTGGAAAGAGGTCTTGTCTCCATTACCTTTACTGTATCGCCGATACCGCACTCGTTGTTTTCATCGTGTGCCTTCAGCTTAACAGTCTTCTTGATGATCTTCTTGTACAGAGGGTGCTGAACGTTATCCTTGATGGCAACAACGATTGTCTTATCCATCTTATTCGATACAACAGTACCGACTCTGGTTTTTCTCAGATTTCTTTCGCTCACAGTGATCCTCCTCCTTTATTACTGAGCTTCGGACTCATGCTTACGAATGAATGTCTTAACACGAGCAATGTCCTTCTTCACAGCCTGAAGTCTCTTGGGATTCTCCAGCTGGTTCACAGCGTGCTGGAAACGAAGATTGAACAGCTCTTCTTTAAGCTCAGCGAGCTTGGTGTTAAGCTCGTCTGCGGTCATTTCCTTGATCTCATTAGCCTTCATTACTGCTCACCACCCGTTTCTTTTACTATAAACTTACACTTGATAGGGAGCTTGTGCATAGCGAGTCTCATAGCCTCTCTAGCAGTCTCCTCGGGAACACCTGCGATCTCGAACATTACTCTGCCCGGCTTAACAACAGCTACCCAGTACTCGGGAGCGCCCTTACCTTTACCCATTCGGGTACCGAGGGGCTTTCTTGTTGCAGGCTTATCAGGGAATATCTTTATCCAAACCTGACCGCCTCTCTTGATGTATCTTGTCATAGCGATACGGGCAGCCTCGATCTGGTTAGAGGTGATCCATGCGGGCTCAAGAGCCTGAAGACCGAAATCACCGTAGGAAACCTTGTTTCCTCTTAGTGCCTTACCGGTCATACGACCTCTGTGCTGTTTTCTGAACTTAACTCTCTTTGGAAGCAGCATTATGCGTTACCTCCTTCTCTTTTCATACCGCGAGCCTTGTTGAAGTCTCTGCGGTTATCCTTAGACCTGTCGTCTCTGCGAGGTCTGCGCTTCTTATCGTTCTTGTCGCTTACATCGCGTCTGTCGCTTGCAGCAACTTCGCCCTTGAGAACTTCGCCTCTGTAGATCCATACCTTGATGCCCAGACGACCGTAAGTTGTGTGAGCCTCAGCAGTACCGTAGTCGATATCTGCTCTGATGGTCTGCAGCGGGATAGTACCCTCGTGGTAGCTCTCGCTTCTAGCGATCTCGGCACCGGCAAGTCTACCGCTTACCTTTACCTTGATACCCTTTGCGCCGAGCTTCATAGCTCTGCCGATGGACTGCTTCATAGCTCTTCTGAAGGAGATTCTGTCCTCCAGATCGTGAGCGATCTTCTCAGCTACCAGCTGAGCGTTGATGTCGGGGTTCTTGACCTCAACGATGTTGATAGCAACGCTCTTGCCGATCTTCTTCTCGATGCTCTCGCGAAGCTTGTCGATCTCAGTGCCGCCCTTACCGATAACCATACCGGGCTTAGCGCAGTAAATGTGTATTCTAACCTTCTGAGCGCCGTCCTTACCGGTAAAACGCTCGATCTCAACCTTGGGAACGCCTGCGTAAACGCACTTGTCAGCGGGGTTCTTGGATCTTCTGTTGAGGTCCTTCATAATATCCTTACGAATGTTGTAGTCCTCAACCAGAGTGTCGCCGAAAGTGCTCTTATCTGCAAACCAGCGGGAATCCCAATTCTTTATCACACCGACTCTAAGTCCGTGCGGATTAACTTTCTGGCCCATAGTTTACCTCCTCTTTCAGCTTAATCCTTTTCCTTGAGAACAACAGTGATGTGAGATGTTCTCTTCAGAATTCTATATGCTCTGCCCTGAGCTCTGGGCATGATCCTCTTCATGATAGGTCCGGGGCAAACGTAGCACTCAGAAACATAGAGGTTGTTCTTGTCCATGTTGTGATTGTTCTCTGCGTTTGCAGCTGCGGACTTGAGGAGCTTCTCCAGATATTCACTTGCAGCCTTTGGTGTGTTCTTAACAGTTGCCATTGCGACTTCGTAATCCTTACCTCTGATAAGATCAAGGACGATCTGTACCTTACGAGGAGCAATGCGAGCTGTTCTCAGTATAGCCTTTGCTTCCATGTCTGATCCTCCTTAATTACTTCTTACCGTTGTTCGAGGTCTTGGAGCCTGCGTGGCCCTTGTAGGTCCTTGTGGGAGCGAACTCACCAAGCTTGTGACCTACCATATCCTCGGTTACATATACAGGCACGTGCTTTCTGCCGTCGTGTACTGCGAATGTATGACCTACGAAGTCAGGGAAGATCGTGGAAGCTCTGCTCCATGTCTTGAGGACTTTCTTCTCGCCTGCTTCGTTCATAGCAACTACTCTCTTATAAAGAGCCTCCTGAACGTAAGGACCCTTCTTAACACTTCTGCCCATTTATCATCGTCCTCCTTTCAGGTTATTTGCCGTTTCTGCGCTTTACGATAAACTTATCGGAACGAGCGTGCTTAGCTCTGGTCTTGTAACCCAGAGTAGGCTTACCCCAGGGGGTAACAGGAGAAGGACGACCAACAGGTGACTTACCTTCACCACCACCGTGAGGGTGATCGCAGGGGTTCATTACGGAACCTCTTACGGTAGGTCTCCAGCCCATGTGGCGCTTTCTACCTGCCTTACCGATGTTTACGTTAGAGTGGTCGATGTTACCTACCTGACCGATTGTAGCCATGCAGTTAACAGATATCTTTCTCATTTCGCCTGAAGGAAGTCTTACGAGAGCGTAAGCGCCTTCTCTGCCCATCAGCTGAGCCATGTTACCGGCGGAACGAACGAGCTGAGCGCCCTTTCCGGGATACAGCTCAATGTTGTGGATGAAAGTACCAACAGGGATATCTGCCAGTGTCAGAGCGTTGCCGGGCTTGATATCAGCATCAGCGCCTGCTCTGATAACATCGCCAACAGCAAGACCGTTAGGTGCGATGATGTATCTCTTCTCACCGTCCTCGTACTGAACGAGTGCGATGAATGCAGATCTGTTAGGATCGTACTCGATAGTCAGAACAGTAGCGTTCATATCGAGCTTGTTTCTCTTAAAATCAATTACACGGTATTTTCTTCTAACTCCGCCGCCTCTGTGACGAACAGTGATTCTACCGTAGCTGTTTCTTCCCGAATTCTTCTTCAGAGGTTCGAGAAGGGACTTGCAAGGCTCAACCTTAGACAGACCGGAATAGTCGATGACAGTCATGCCTCTTCTACCGGGAGTCGTGGGCTTGTAAGTCTTTATTGCCATTATAATTCACTCCTTAATATGGTTTTGCGAAAAGGTCAAAGCATTTAGCCAAGCACCCTTCCATACCTACGCTTTGCGGTCGTATCAAAAGCGGTCCTCGCCGCCTCGCAAAGCCTTTCCGCGTTATCCTCGGTGTTTACGGAGTCCCGCGGGAACTCTTGAATATGAGCTTTTCCGAAGTCTCCCGACAGGTTCTCACCTGCCGTTCGTTTCAGGGGAAATTAGTACATACCGTCGAAGAATTCGATGGTCTTTTCGCCCTCAAGAGTAACGATAGCCTTTTTCCAGTCAGGGCGGAAACCAGTGTATCTGCCCATTCTCTTCTCTTTGCCCTTAACGCTGATGGTGTTTACCTTAGCAACCTTAACATCAAAGATCTCCTCGATAGCCTTAGCGATCTCGATCTTGTTAGCGTCCTTAGCAACCTGGAAGGTGTACTTGTTATCAGCGAGTCTGTCCATAGAGTCCTCGGTGATGATAGGCTTTATGATAATATCGTGAGCATTTTTCATTAAGCGTATACCTCCTCGATCTTCTTTACAGCCTCCGAAGATACGATGAACTTATCGTAGTTCAGGATATCGTAAACGTTCAGTGTGTTTACGGTAGCTGTCTTGACACCGGGAATGTTTGCAGCGCTCTTAACTACCTTTGCATCAACATCAGCAGTTACGATGAGAGCCTTGCCCTCAGCGCCGATAGCCTTGAGCATATCGACCATAACCTTGGTCTTATACTCCTTGGTCTCGATCTCGTTAACAACGATGAGGTTGTTGTCGATGACCTTAGTGGAGAAAGCAGACTTCATAGCAAGTCTTCTCTCCTTTTTATTCAGCGAATAGCTGTAATCTCTGGGCTTAGGACCAAGAGCGATACCGCCGTGTACCCACTGAGGAGCTCTGATGGAGCCCTGTCTTGCGTGACCGGTACCCTTCTGTCTCCAAGGCTTTCTACCGCCGCCCTGTACCTCAGTTCTGGTGAGGGTGGACTGTGTGCCCTGTCTCTGGTTAGCCAGGTAATTCACTACCATTGCGTGCATAAGTGCCTTGTTAGGCTCGATACCGAATATAGTATCCTTCAGCTCAGTGTCAGCTACCTTGTTGCCTGTCATATCAACTACTGCGATTTTTGACATATTAACTCCTCCTTCCACTAAGCCTTCTTCTTAACGCTGTCGCAGATGGTCACTGTTCCGTTCTTAGGACCGGGGATAGCGCCCTTGATAGCGATAAGATTATTTTCTGCGTCAACCTTGACAACTGTCAGATTCTGAACAGTTACCTTTACGTTACCGTACTGACCAGGCATCTTCTTGCCCTTGTAGATCCTTGAAGGATCGGAGCAAGCGCCGTAGGAACCTGCATGTCTGTGTACAGGACCTGTACCGTGAGTTTCCTTAAGTCTGTGGCCGTTGTGACGCTTGATAGTGCCGCTGAAACCGTGACCCTTGCTGGTGCCGCTGACATCAACAACGTCGCCCTCAGCGAAAACGTCTGCTTTTACAATGTCACCAACGTTGATAGCTGAGATATCAGCCAGTCTGAACTCCTTAAGAGTTCTCTTCATTGCAACGTCAGCTTTCTTGAAGTGACCCTGGAGAGGCTTGTTTACTCTCTTGGCTCTGATCTCGCCATAACCCAGCTGTACAGCCTCGTAACCGTCATTCTCAACGGTCTTCTTCTGAACAACTACGCAGGGACCTGCTTCAACAACTGTTACAGGAACGATCTTTCCTGCTTCATCGAAGATCTGTGTCATACCGATCTTCTTACCGATGATTCCCTTCTGCATGATTTTTCCTCCTTATGGTTATTGGTCGGTATCTACCGACATGACCTGCTAAAACCTCGTTTTTTGAGACCCATATGGGTCGGTCTCATTTGGAGATTACTTGACCTCCATAACGATGTTTACGCCGGCGGGAAGCTCAAGGTTCTCAAGAGTAGATATCGTCTCCTTGGTGGGTCTGATAACATCTATGAGTCTCTTGTGAGTTCTCAGTTCGAACTGCTCACGGCTGTCCTTGTACTTGTGTACAGCTCTCAGGATCGTTACTACCTCTTTGTTGGTAGGCAGCGGGATAGGTCCGGAAACCTGTGCGCCTGAACGCTTAACCGCCTCAACGATCTTTGCAGCTGCGCTGTCAACTACAGCGTGCTCATAGCCCTTGATCTTGATCCTCATCTTCTCATTGACTGCCACTTAAATCGCCTCCTTACAGCAATATAAAAATTGTTTTAGGGGCAAGTCTTTGACCAAGCCTCAGTCAATTGCACAAACGATCGACTTTTCATTTTGTCAAATGCTCAATCACTTGTGCAATTGACAGGCTTGTAAGACTATCCGTAGTACCTGTGAGATATTTTTCTCAATCTACACTCTACCGTGTGTTCCCTGCTTATCTTATAAAAAATCCCGAGACCTGCAAGCAGGCTCCCGGACCGAAAAACAGGCACAAGGTCATGCATTAAGCTAAAAGAGCGCAGGATATCCCACAGCTCCCTCGCAAGAAGCATAACACATACAGTGCTCGGTATTACAGCCGCCCGGTTTAAAATCGGACATACTCCACGGAAATTACCTGACCTACTGTCAGCAACCTTCCGTTTCATCGCATATCATTTGTGTATCCATTTTAGATACACTGTGCAGTCACGCAAGTATTATTATACACTACGTTTCCCTATTTTGCAAGGGTTTTGGGAAAATTTATCCGTTTTTATGTGTAGAAATTTTCGCGTCGCAAACCGTGATTTTTGTTTACTTATTACAATACATTGATGCGCCTTTTTATTACCCTTAAATGACACACCATTATAATAGTATACACCATCCGAATGTTTTTTTCTCAAATTAAAAATGAATTTTATCATCGCCCTTGACATATCCATCCCGATACTATATCATATACTTATACAAATCCCCTGTCAAACACTTTTGACACGCGTTTTTACGCGGTGTCAAGCGCTTTTGGTAGAAATCTGCACCCACATCTGTTATGATAAGTACAGACCCAAGGAAAGGAGGGCATCCGAATGGAACTCAGCAAAACTATAAAAAGACTGCGCACAGAAAAGGGCTGGTCACAGGAAACTCTCGCCGAGAAAGCCTATGTCAGCCGACAGACGATCTCGAATTGGGAGACCGAAAAGAATTACCCCGATGTTCACAGTCTGCTTATCCTCAGTGACCTCTTCGGCGTGTCCCTCGATGAACTTATCAAAGGAGATGTTGAAACTATGAAAAACACTATCCACAACAAAGACGCATCTGCACTCAAACGCGCAGAATGGTGCGGTGTCATCGGGCTGTTCCTGCTGATGGCTGTTGTCACCCCGATTTTTGAAAACTTCGGAATGATCGGCATGGTCATCGGTGCAGTACTGGCGGGAGCGCTTTCGGTATTCACGTTTATGTCATTCCATAAAATGGAAGCTATCAAATCCGAACACGATATCCAGACCCAGCGTGAGATACTCGCATTCATAAACGGCGAAACTCTCGACTACATCGAAAAAGCAAAAGAGCTAGAGATACGCAAATCAAACCGCCGCGGAATGATAGTCGCACTCGTGATATCCGGCATAAGCATAATCGTGACCGCTATCCATCTTATCAAAATGCTCATCTGACAGGCTATGCATTGCTATAAATGATAATTTATCGCATGTACTGCGGGACTTATTGAGGAAGACCCTTTTGAAAAAGGGTCCTCCTCAAACTCCTCCCCGAAAACTTTTAACTCTTTTTGGCAGGGGGCAGTCATCTTTATAAAGTTCACTTAGTACGGTCACTAACTGCACTTTATAGAAATAGCTGCCCCCTGCCAAAAAGAAATGAAAGTCTTTGGAAAGGGGTCTGGGGAATAACCTTTCTTCAGAAAGGTTTTCCCCAGTAGAATCCGCAGTCCGTAGGATAAATTATTATTTGCAGCAATACACAACCCGATCTTGATATAGCAAAAACCGCCGCACCCCGAACGGAGTGCGGCGGTAATTATTTACTTTTAAGAATTACTTCTCATCAGCAGTGTTGTAGAGCTTAGCATATCTCATCAGATAGTCATATCTATCCTTAGCGTTCTGCTCAGCCTTAGCAAACAGCTTCTCAGCTCTCTCAGGGTTCTGTCTAGCGAGTGCGTTGTAACGAACTTCGCCCATGATGAACTCTCTGTAATCAGCAGAAGGAGCCTTGGAATCCAGGATGAAAGGATTCTTGCCTTCAGCCTTCAGACGAGGATCATATCTGTACAGATGCCAGTAACCAGCCTGAACAGCCTTCTTCTCCTCAGTCTGAGCGATCTTCATGCCGCCCTTGATACCGTGGTTGATACAAGGAGCATAACCAATGATGATGGAAGGACCATGATAGCTCTCAGCCTCGTGGATAGCCTTCAGGCACTGGTTCATGTCAGCACCCATAGCGATGTGTGCAACATAAACGTAACCGTAAGACATAGCTATACCAGCCAGATCCTTCTTCTTAACTTCCTTACCAGCTGCAGCGAACTGTGCGATAGCACCGGTAGGAGTAGACTTGGAGGACTGTCCGCCTGTGTTGGAGTAAACCTCGGTATCGAATACGAAGATGTTTACGTCCTCACCGGAAGCCAGAACGTGGTCAACACCGGAGAAACCGATATCGTATGCCCAACCGTCGCCGCCGAAGATCCACAGGGACTTCTTAGCCAGGTAATCAGCATCCTTCAGGATCTCGTCAGCAGCCTTGGTCTTAGCCTTCTTCAGAGCAGCAACCAGGTTAGCAGTAGCAACCTTGTTAGCAGCGCCGTCATCAACAGTGCTCAGGTAAGCCTCAGCAGCTTCCTTTACAGCAGCAGCCTTGGTTGTCTTGGAGAGCTCCAGAACCTTAGCGATTGTTCTGTTTCTGATGGTGGACTGAGCCAGGAACATACCGTAACCGTACTCAGCGTTATCCTCGAACAGGGAGTTAGCCCAAGCAGGACCCTTGCCTTCCTTGTTGGTGGTGTAAGGAGTCGAAGGAGCAGAACCACCCCAGATGGAGGAGCATCCTGTTGCGTTAGCGATGTACATTCTGTCACCGAAGAGCTGTGTGATGAGCTTAGCGTAAGGAGTCTCACCGCAGCCTGCGCAAGCGCCGGAGAATTCAAGCAGAGGCTGCTTGAACTGTGAGCCCTTAACAGTGGTCTCCTTGAACTTCTCGAATACCTCGGGCTTGTCAGCGAGTGTCAGAGCATAGTTGAATACTTCCTGCTCAGCCAGCTGGCTCTCCAGAGGCATCATGTTCAGAGCCTTGTTGCCCTTCTTGCCGGGACATACGTTTACGCAGGAGCCGCAACCTGTGCAGTCCAGAGCAGACATAGTCATTACGAAGTTGTATCCGGGCATACCGGTTACGGGAACAGCCTTATCCTGTGCCAGCTTAGGAGCCTTCTTCAGCTCGTCATCTGTCATGATGCAGGGTCTGATTACTGCATGAGGACATACATATGAGCAGAAGTTACACTGGATACAATTTGCACCGTCCCAAGCGGGAACGTCAACAGCGATGCCTCTCTTCTCGAAGGCAGCAGAACCCTGAGGGAATACACCGTCAGCCATGTCAACGAATGTGGAAACAGGCAGCTTGTCGCCTTCCTGAGCGTTGCAGGGGATCTGGATGTTGTTAACGAAATCCTGGAGGGTCTTGTTAGCGCACTTAACAGCCTTAACGCCCATAGCGGTATCCTTAGCCTTCTTCCAAGCTGCAGGAACCTTGACCTCAACTACCTGCTGGCAGCCTGCGTCGATAGCGTCGTGGTTCATCTTAACAATAGCTTCACCCTTCTTGGAGTAAGAAGCAGTAGCAGCGTCCTTCATGTACTTGATAGCGTCTTCCATAGGAATGATGCCGGAAAGCTTGAAGAATGCAGACTGGAGTACAGTGTTG
The DNA here is from genome assembly GCF_900112155.1 of Hominimerdicola alba. GTDB lineage: Bacteria > Bacillota > Clostridia > Oscillospirales > Ruminococcaceae > Hominimerdicola > Hominimerdicola alba_D. The sequence goes on from NZ_FOKQ01000015.1 coordinate 75,910, forward strand.
ATCCTGTTGCCCAGACCGATCTCCTTACCGATCTTAACGCCGTTGATGATGTAGAACTTGATGTTGTTCTCAGCGATATATCTCTTAACCTGACCGGGGAGGTGCTTGTCGAGATCCTTCTCGTCCCACTGGCAGTTCAGCAGGAATGTTCCGCCGGGCTTGATGTCCTGAACCATGTTGTACTTGGTGATGTAGGACTCATTGTGGCAAGCTACGAAATCAGCCTGGTTGATGAGGTAAGTAGACTTGATAGGAGTCTTACCGAATCTCAGGTGAGATACTGTAACACCGCCGGACTTCTTGGAGTCATATGCGAAGTAAGCCTGTGCGAACAGGTCAGTGTGGTCACCTATGATCTTGATGGAGTTCTTGTTAGCACCAACAGTACCGTCAGCGCCCAGACCCCAGAACTTACAAGCAGTTGTGCCTGCAGGAGCGGAATCCAGCTTGCCCTCGCTCTCGAGAGAGAGGTTAGTAACGTCATCATTGATACCCAGTGTGAATCTGGGCTTGAATGTGTCTTTCCAGTGAGCGTTCCAGTAAACAGCCTTGATCTGGTCAGGAGTTGTATCCTTTGAACCCAGACCGTATCTGCCGCTTGCAACGGGTACAGAGTGGAACTGTGTGCCCTTCAGTGCAGCAACAACGTCCAGATACAGAGGCTCACCCAGAGAACCGGGCTCCTTGGTTCTGTCGAGAACAGAGATCTGCTCAACAGTAGAAGGCAGAGCAGCAACCAGTCTGTCAGCTGCGAAAGGTCTGTAAAGTCTAACCTTAACAAGACCCAGCTTAGTGCCCTCGTTAGCGTTCAGGTAATCGATTGTCTCTTCGATGGTATCACATACAGAACCCATAGCAACGATTACGTGAGTTGCATCGGGAGCACCGTAGTAGTTGAAGAGCTTATAATCAGTACCGATCTTAGCATTGACCTTAGCCATGTAATCCTCAACGATACCGGGAACAGCATCATAGTAAGGATTGCAAGCTTCTCTTGCCTGGAAGAAGATGTCAGGGTTCTGTGCAGTACCCTTGAGGATAGGATGCTCAGGATTCAGAGCGTTCTTTCTGAATTCCTCGATCTTCTCGAAGTTGGTCATCTCTCTTACATCTTCGATATCCCAAGTCTCGATCTTCTGTATCTCGTGAGAGGTACGGAAACCGTCGAAGAAGTGCAGGAAAGGAACTCTGCTCTCGATTGTAGAGAGGTGAGCAACTGTACCCAGATCCATAACCTCCTGTACGTTGGAGGAGCACAGCATAGCGAAACCTGTCTGACGGCACGCATATACGTCGGAGTGGTCACCGAAGATGTTCAGAGCGTGGGAAGCTACGCATCTTGCGGAAACGTGGATAACGCAGGGAAGAAGCTCGCCGGCGATCTTGTACATATTGGGGATCATCAGCAGCAGACCCTGAGAAGCGGTGTAGGTGGTAGTAAGAGCACCTGCACTCAGTGAACCGTGTACAGTACCGGAAGCACCTGCCTCGGACTGCATCTCAGCAACCTTTACGGGAGTACCGAACAGGTTCTTCTGACCCTTAGCAGACCACTGGTCTGTAACCTCAGCCATAACAGAGGAGGGAGTGATGGGGTAGATAGCAGCAACTTCTGTAAAGGGATAAGAAGCCCAAGCAGCAGCGTTGTTACCGTCCATGGTTTTCATTTTTCTTGCCATTTAAACGATCATCCTTTCTACGGGCGGACAGCCCGACATGATTTGAGAAAAAGTACGTTCTCTCAAAGGTCAGCGTATAGATTCTGGCATAACTAACAAAACGTATACGCGTTAACTCTTATAGTATAACACGTTTTTTACTGTTTGTAAAGACCTTTTTCCGTTTTTTTGCCCCATGCGTGAAAAATTTAACAGGTAAGATTTGTGCAATTTGGTTAGTAATCTCTAACCACACCTGACCCGCAGACATTCTCCTGCAATAATCTGATACCATACTAAATGATATATAACAAAAAATCTCCTGCTCTCAATGTGGGTAGTACAACATAAAAACCACCAGAAAAAGGACCGCCGCAAAATGCAGCAGTCCTTTTCCGTGGAAAAATTTGAAATGAATTATATTTATCTAAGGCATTTTAAATGTATTATGATTTTCCGAATGATTTGAAGTATAATACTTTATGATAAATCTTTCTTCTGGACGATCATTCTCTTCAGCTTTACATGAGCCGCTATCTGTACTACATCGGTAACATCAACGGTTCCGTCAAAATTAACGTCAGCTCTCTTGAAAGCGCCTTTCGAGAGTAATCTCTTACCCTTGACATGAGCAGCTGTCTTTGCAACATCGGCAACGTTTATCTTGCCATCGTTGTTAACATCGCCTACCAGCCAGTCAGCCTCTGCCACGGTAACAGGTACGCAGGCAGGTGCGACATCGTTGTGGTTTTCATCGCCTATAACCTTGTACCATACATAGTATGTACCCGATTCGTCGGCTGTAGGTATTTCGTCACTGAATGCGTCTTCGTCAGGGGTGGTGGTCTCGTCTGTACCCAGTGCATATACCATCTTTCCGCCGTCGCAGTCATTTGTGGTGATAAGATCCTGTACAGTTTCGTCTTCGGTCAGCTCATTAGCTGTCGGTACAGTGAATACCGGATCAGCCTTGCTTATGGTAACATCAGAGTAAGCAGGTTCATAAGGTTTGTAATCTGATTCTTCAGATACAGATGTTTTATACCATACTCTGTATGTTCCAGCATCAGTGGCAGTGCATGAATCTTGCCAGAGCTCACTATCTTCAGCGGGAGCTTCAGAAACGTCTGAATCAGTTATCGCATACTTTGGAGTTACGCCTTCGGCACTTGAAGGTGATATGTTTACAAGAGCCTGAGCATCGCCATTATACGTAAGACCTTCAGATGCCTTGAAAGCAGAGCTGAATTTCACCTGTGTCCATATAACATTGCCGTTTTCGTCAAGAGTTTCCTCCTGTCCGTAGTAGACTTTCATTTCATTGATATCGAGCATAGCAAGCTGGAAATCAGGGTAGTAACTTCCACTTGAATATGTCCAGAGATAAAAATACAGTCTGTCATTCTTATCTATCGGCACCTCACCCTTTTCAAACTCGAATGTCTGCGAGCCCATGTAAGGTTCGGAGCCACTGCCGTAAACATCAATAAGTTCCATATCCTTTAGGATATTGCTTCTTGTTTCGTCCTTATTGCCTGCAGTTTCCCAATCTATATTCTTTTCACTATCTTCTAAAGACGTACTTTTTCCGCCGTAATAGCTTACATATTCACCTGTGCGGTAAATAGGCTTTGAAGTCATTATAACACCGTTACAGCCTGTACCGTAAGGCCATTCCCATTTTACGGTTATCGACTGTACACTGTTATCATCATGCAGTGTTACATTTCCAACTTCAGGTCTGAAATGTGCATAGTCTCCTGCACTTGCCGTGATAGCAGTATCAAACAACCTGAAACCGCTAAAATTTACAGGTGCTGCTCCGGCGACCATCATTACCGCCAACATACCTGCCAGTACTCTTCTTGATTTGCGAATTTCTTTCATGCTTATCCCTCCTAATTATTTGATCAAAGCGTTATGCGGATTAAAATATCACCCGCTTTTTGATGAATAATTTTCACAAAATATATTCTCGCTTTTGATATTCACAATTATATCATAAATCAACTGTGCTGTCAATGTCATCAAGTTAATCTATCAGAATTTTGTTGAATCAATACAAATCAGTTAGAAATATCACAGCAAATATTACAAATGGATTAAATAATTTTTGACAAATATCCAAATAATGGTTTGGCGGGATAGATGGCTGTACGGGGATGGTGTTTTTAAAGTGATAAAAACAGCAGTATTTGACCGGGTGATATAGCTTGATCTCTTAGAACATGGTATCAGTCATAGCTTTAAAGTCAACGAAACTTGATACAAAAAATCCCCCGCTCACCCGAGCGGGGGATCCTCATTTAAAAACCGTCAAATCAAACCGAAGAATGGCTCTTTACATAGTCAACAACATCATCAACAGTGGTGAATGCCATGCTTACGCAGGTATCAGCGCAGCCGTAGTAAATAGCTATCCTGCCTGTGTCAGCATCAACGAGGGTAGCGCAGGGGAAAGTAACGTTCTGAACATCGCCTACGCACTCGTATATCTTCTGGGGGCTCAGCAGATACTCAGCGCATCTGTACTTAACCTTCCAGGGCTCGTCCTTGTCAAGTATGCAAGCCGAGAAGCTGTAAACAAAGCCGTTGCAGCTCTCCAGTACACCGTGATAGAAGCACAGCCAGCCCTCGCTGGTCTCTATCGGGATAGGACCTGCGCCTATCTTCTTGGATTCCCAAGCCTTCAGGGGTCCCATAACGTGTCTGTGCTCGCCCCAGTACTTCATATCGGGCGACTGCGAAATGTACATATCGCCGAAAGGAGTGTGACCGCTGTCAGAGGGTCTTGAGAACATAACGTACTTGCCGTTGATCTTTCTGGGGAACAGCACGCCGTTTCTGTTGAAAGGCAGGAAAGCGTTCTCGCACTGATAGAATGTCTTGAAATCATAGGTGTAAGCCACACCGATAGTAGGCTTCCAGCCGTAAGCGTTGCACCATGTCACCCAGAATCTGTCCTCGATGAAGCATACTCTGGGGTCGTAGCCATAGCCCCACTGGTTAGCTTCCTCGGTAGACTTGTCAGCCTGCTCGAAAACTATTCTGTCAGGCTCGATATCCCAGTGGATACCGTCCTTGGAGAAACCTGCGTGAAGCTCCATGTTTCTAGCCTTGTCGTCCACACGGAAAACACCTGCGAACTTACCTCTCTCGCTTTCAAAAGGAACGACAGCGCTGTTGAATATCGAGTTAGAAGTAGGCAGCTGATCTCTGGGGATAATGGGATTAGCGTCATATCTCCAAATAACGTCCTTGCAATCTGCGGGCTTGTCCTGCCAGGGGATGTTGGGAAGTGATACACCGTTGATTATCTGTGTCTTCATAATAAATTCCGCCTTTCATTTTCAGTCTGAATATACTCTTGCCGATACAGCTTGTTGTCGATTAAACACTTGTGTCAGCTGTTTGAAAACATTATACACAATTGCCGCAGATTTTGCAACCCCCCCTAACCTTTTGGAAAACGATTACCTCTGAATGAAAACGTATACTTCCGAAAAGTTAATAGAATGTTTACAAATACACGTGCAGATACAGCCAAAGAAGAGAGCTTTGGCTCAAGCGTAGCGCGGAAAGGTCCTAACGCCGGACGGGCGGATTTCGCGGCAACAAACCAGCGCATCAAACAAACTAAGCCGCGAACTGAGCTTTGGGTCAAGCCTTTCGCGAAAGGTTTGCGGATGAGCACACAGTCAGCAAAGCTGACTGTTAGAGGCAGAGCCTCTCGGTCAAGGTGCAAAAGCGATGCGGCAACCGCGCTGTAAATAGCACAGCAAACTAACGTCCAAATAGGGCGCGGCAATACCAAATATTACGAGCGTATGCGATCGTATGCCACCGCACAAACTATCCGCGTAAATATATTGCCGCGCCCGCTGTCAAACAGCGAAGCGTCTTTGACAGCTCGACCCGCAAGGGGCGACATTATCTACCGCAGTACGTGTGGATAAGCGAACCACACTCTGTAACGCTTGAAACAGATATCTACCCTATAGTGCTATCCGTCCCCTAAATCAAACTTTGCCGGTATAGTCGGATATTTGCTGTGTACGATAGTTGCAAGTTTTCGCCCCTAGTCCCTCGGGTCGAGAAATCAACGAGCTAACGCCGTTGATTTCAGGCGCGGCAATATTTCACGCATAAAGAAAGAGCGTGGACGTTTTTTTGTCTACGCTCTGAAATTTTATATTGCCGCGCCCTTTTGACATGGTCGGGAGTTTGTTGTTCTCTTATAGATTGCTTTGCATTTTGGCTTTGCACCTTGATGCGAGGGCTCTGCCCTCGCGCTCCCGCAAGCCTGCTAGCGCGAGGCATATGCCGACGCAGTCGCATAAACCGCGCGCTTTGATTCTTTGGCAGTTCTCGCAAGTTTTGTGTGCCTTATACTCCGTGATGCTCCTTACCCGCTGTCAGTGTATTCTTCATCAGCATAGCTATGGTCATAGGTCCAACACCGCCGGGTACAGGTGTGATGTAGCCTGCCTTCTCCTTGCAGTCCTCAAAATCTACATCTCCGCACAGCTTGCCGTTCTCGTCACGGTTCATGCCAACATCGATAACTACTGCGCCCTCTTTGATGTAGTCAGCAGTTACCATCTTAGCCCTGCCCACAGCCGCTACAAGTATATCAGCCCTTGCGCATACTTCTTTAAGGTTCTTGGTCTTCGAGTGTGTTATGGTAACAGTGCCGTTCTCATGCAGCAGCAGCATTGCCTGGGGCTTGCCTACGATATTGCTTCTGCCGATAACAACGCACTCCTTGCCCGCAACTTCTGTACCTGTTGACTTTATCAGCTCCATAACGCCCGCAGGTGTGCATGGCAGAAAGCTGTAATCGCCTATCATTATCTTGCCCACATTTACAGGGTGGAAAGCGTCAACGTCCTTATCGGGGCGGATATTGTTTATGATGATCTTGTCATCAAGGTGCTTTGGCAGAGGAAGCTGTACAAGTATACCATCGACCTTGTCGTCCTTGTTGAGCTTGTCCACCAGTGCCAGCAGTTCTTCCTCAGTGGTCTCCGCGGGAAGTGCATACTTGAAGGAGTTGAATCCCACTGCCTCGCAGGCTTTCTCCTTATTCTTTACATACACCTGAGATGCAGGGTCATCGCCTACGATAACTACCGCCAGTCCTATCTCAACGCCCTTGGCTTTCAGTCCCTCGACCTCCTGCCTTATCTCTTCCTTTACCCTTGCGGATACTGCCTTGCCGTCAATAATGTTTGCCATTTGCTTTTCCTCCTGTAAATGTTATTTTATCCGACCTTACGGGTCAGCCTGTAAATTTTGTATTGTCGTCAACAGTAATAATGACTGTATTGCTTATCGCAACATAAGCCCCGTCAACGTAACTCACCAATGCAACTTCATACTCGCCGTTTTCATAGAAAACATCCCGATACTCATGCCACTCGTAGCAAGTTTCGTTCTCTGCCCCTCTCTGGAGTATCTGCTTTCCGTTATGCATAACTCTCCAGCTAAGGCGGGGATATCTGTCAGTAACGTCCTGCTGTCTGCATGGACGTCCCTTATCATCGAGCCATATCTCTTCTGTTTTTTCCGTTTTTGCTTCTACCTCGGCAACATTCATATCCGTAAATGACAGATAGTCCTTTACCTGCTTTCCGCATACCGTCACATCAGCTTTGCAGTTATTTATGATATTACTCTGGTCATGTCCTATCATTGTACCCACGTCCATGTAACCCTCTGTAACACCCTGAACACTGCAGTCAGCAAAGAAGCTGTTTCTGGGATATCCCGCCAGTATACCCACATCTCTTCCGCGGACATAAGCATTTTCAAAATTCAGCGAACCCACCGTGCAGTCTGTGGCATAGCCTATAAATCCCACATGGTATCCGTCAGAGATATGCATATTTTTAATAGTATGTCCGCCGCCGTAGATAATGCCCGTAAAGTCGAAATCAATACCCGCTGTTTTCCAACCCATCGATGCCCACTCATAGCCATCAAGGTCGATATCATTCAATATGTTAATTGAGATACTGTCGGGTCGCGGGTCAGCGCAGTTGTTTACGAATACCGCACTTGCCAGTTCTTCGGGGGTAGATACAAAGAACTCATATGCGTAACCCTCTTCTTTACGGGACTTTGCTATGTAATCATCATCTTTCAGTTTAAGGATATCCCCGATGCTCTCATTCATTTCCCATATCTCCGAAGATATCAGTCCCGAAGTTGGGTCATACTCGCTCGCCAATCCGTTATCATCAAGCTTAGCGCCCCATGCGTTATACCACTGATACTTGTTCACCAGCAGATATACTCCGGGCTTGTCGATGTTTATCGACATAGAGCAGTTGTCAGTATTCAGCACACCGTCCTCAAGCTCAACATAGTTGTCGTTATCCTCATCGTACCACATGAACATCAGCGCATCGGGACGAACACCTTTCAGCTCATTCGGGTCATAAACAAACACCAGCTGACCGCCCTTGACCTCAGCGGTATCAAAGATAACCTCAACAGGCGCACCTACCAGACCCACAACACCCGTATGCAGCACGTGTCTGCCATACATATCGGCGAAATCTACTTTACGCGATATATCTATCTCCTCATTGGGTATCAGCAGAACATCGGTAACAGCCTTAGCACCGTTAGCTCCTATCTCGGCATGGGCAGGCTTTTTCTTCCTGCTGCCATCTTCCGCCTTGCTCTCAGCTGAACTTTCAGACCCGCTCTCCGCAGACATCTCACTTTCAGCCGAGCTTTCTTTATCACCGCTCAGCTTTCCACAGCCCGAAGCGCTTATCATCAGCGCCAGAGCCGCCGCCAATATGACAGTTTTTTTCATTGATATCTCCTTGTATCAGCTGTATCAATCCTCGCTGCTGTCCTTCTTTTCCTCTTCATCGTCATCAGCAAGTATGGACTTGTATCCATCGTCGGGAACTTCTGTCTTGTCCTTTTCTTCAGCATCTTTCAGCGCCTGCTTCTGAGCTTTCAGCGCGTCCTTGCCGAACTTTTTCTCGTATTCCTTTTCAAGCTCCACAAAGCTCTCGCCCTTGTGCTTTGCCTCAGCTATCTTCTTTTTCAGCTCTTTCTTTTCTTTCTGCATATCCTCATAGGTTGAATATTCATGCAGCTGAGCCTTTGAAAGCTCGGTCTCATAGAAGAACTTGTAATTGCCGGAACGCTTTGTGATGCTTCTGAAAACTATCCACAGTATTATCGAAGCGATAACACAAGTGCCTGCCACCAGCTGAGAAACTCTGATATGACCGAGATACAGCGAATCGGTACGCAGACCCTCGATGAAGAATCTTCCCAGACCGTACCAGCCTGCATACATTATAAATATCTCGCCGTCAAACTTTCTGTGGTTGAAATACAGATGCAGAAGTATGAATCCTACCAGACACCACAGGCTCTCATACAGAAAACAGGGATGTACAGGCGCAAATGCGTCAGCATCGGGGAGAGAGTCTAAATGGTCTGAAAGGAAAAGCGCAGTCTTCCAGGAAAGCATTCCCCAGGGCTTGTCGGTGTTAACGCCGAAGCACTCCTGATTAAAGAAATTGCCCCATCTGCCTATGCACTGTCCAATCAGGAAACAGGGTGCTGTAACGTCCAGCATAGCCGAAAGTCTTATCTTTTTGATCTTGATGATGCTTCCGCCCACAAGTATCGCACCGATAAGACCGCCGTATATTCCCAGACCACCGTCACGGAAATTAAAGAAATCCTTGAAGGTTATACCCTCGGTGTTGAATATCACATAGTAAAGTCTGAGACCGACAAGTGCTCCGACAACGCCGCCGATAACTCCATCTGTTGCCCTGTCGGGGTCAATGCCGCAGGGACGCATCTTCTTGTAGCCATATATCATCGCCAGAAGTATGCCCACACCTATCAGCAGACCGTACCAGTACACCGTGAAATTCAGACCGGGTACAGTAAATGCCGTTCTGTCGATGGATATGCCCTCTCTTAAAATATTGTTCGTGTTTCCGAAATTCGGAAAGTATACCTTGTCGGGATTTGCCCTGAGTTTTTCCCTGACCGCCGCAGTGTCCTCCGCAAGGGTGCAGAGTGCAGTCATAACATTCATGTTCATTTCAAATTACTCCTTTATGGGTTCAATTATAGATATAGCGGAATTTTCTTCATCAAACAGCTCATCAAGGGCTGCCCTGCAATCCTCTGCAGTAATATCCGCCAGAAGCTCAGCTTCGTCAAAAACGGTCGTTCCGTTGAAATAGCTTACCGTCATAGCATCTGTAAGCCCCTCAACACTGCCGAACATTCTCACTATCGAACCGTACCTTGATTTTCTTACCATATTGAAGCTTTCTTCGTCAAAGCCCTCTTTCTTAACACGCTCAATCTCCGCCAGAAATCTTCTGTATACCTCATCGGGGTCTCTCGATTCACCCGATACCATGCACACAAAGAAACTTCCGCTGCATGAGAAAGCACTGTAACCGAACTGCGAATTCAGCAGACCCTCATCAAAAAGCTGCTGATATAATGGCGAAGAAGAACCTATCAGCATTTTCAGCGCCATTCGCGCTACCGATATTTTCCGCTCAAACTCCATGCCGTCGCAGGCAGCGCACTTGAATCCGATATCGAACAAAGGCAGTCCCACAGGGAAACTTGCTGTCACGCGCTTCTTCGCAACGCCGCGTCCCTCTTCGGGGAACTTGCATTCCAGTTCAAGATCCTTTGCAGGCTTCAACACCCTGTCGCATATCTCGATGACCTTGTCTTCGTCCACATTACCCGCGATTGAAAGCACCATATTGTGCAGATTATAAAAGGTATTGTAGCAGTCATACAGCAGTTCGGGAGTTATCTGCGCTATTGACTCCACCGTACCTGCAATGTCGATCTTTACAGGATGCTCCTTGTATATCGCTTTCAGCATATTGTAAAAGCAGGCATTTGATGGCGAATCCTGATACATTTTTATCTCCTGCGCGATTATGCCTCTTTCCTTTTCCACATTCTCCTTAGTGAAATAAGGCTTCTGCACATAATCCAGAAGTATCTCCAGGGACCTCTCCCAGTTTTTCGAGGTGCTGAAAGTATAAGCAGTCTCGTCAAAGAAAGTGAAAGCATTTGCACTTGCACCTGTCTGGGCGTAAAGCTCAAATACAGGGATATCCTCGCTCTCAAAAAGCTTGTGCTCCAGATAATGGGCTATACCCTCGGGGACTTCAATAAAATCCCCTGTCTCCGCGGTCTTGAAGCAGGTGTTTATGGAACCGTACCTTGTAGCGAAAGCCGCCTCGGTGGTGGAATAATTCTCCATCTTCCATATCAGTATATCAAGTCCGGATGGGTGATGTATCACCGAATACTGCTCCCCGAATCTCTCGCTCTTAATGATCTCCTTATTCATCGGCAGTATCCTCCTTTGCTTTCAGCACGAACACCGTGTCCTCCTTGAAGCTCTTGGCGCACTCTGTCACCTGCTCTGCAGTTATGCGGTCGATGATGTCGCATACCTCATCGGGAGTATAAGCCGTCCCACGGGAATCCTGAGCCCTGTACCAGGCAGCCATATCCCACTCAGAATCGTAATTCGCCATAAAGTTGCTCTTTATGAACATCTTAGTGTTCTCCAGCTCTTCTTCGGTAAATCCGCCCTCCTGAAGTGACTTCACCTGCTCACGGATAGCTTCCTGCGCCTTTTCGATATTCACAGCGTCCACACCGCTCTCTATCAGCATAACGCCTTTCAGCTCGCTGTAATAGCTGTCACAGCCGTAGCAGAGGGATAGCTTCTCCCTGACATTGAGGAACAGCTTTGAAAACGCCGACCCGCCAAGCAGGCAGGACATCAGCTTGCACACGTAAATATCCTCATAGCTTGATTTGTAAGCCATGAACATCTTGCACTGCTTAACGTCCATGAACTCCTCTTTCACGCATACTTCACTCTTCAAAGCCGATAAGGTGCGGTAAGTGACCTTTACCACATTCTTCCTCTCCAGCTTTGAAAAAGCATCTTTCAGCATAGCAACAGCACCATCTATCTCACCGCCGCCGCATACCGTAACATCGATAACAGCGCTTTCCAGAAGATACTTGTACTGCGCCATCAGCTCTTCCTGAGTGATGCTCTCCGCTCTCTCAGCAGTGCCGAAGTCAGTGTGAGCAGCAGGTTCGCCCTCATAAATAACTTCCTTAGCCTTGATGAAAGCATAAGTCCTCTTGTCATTCACCGAAGCCGCGATATTGTCCAGAAGTTCTTGCTTTCTCAGCTTAAAGTAGTTCTCGTTGAACTTACCATCAGTGATATCAGGGCTGAAAACGCACAAAAGCAGCTGCCTTACAGCTTCCTCGGATATCACCTCACCGCCGATGGTGTACTTGTCCATTATCATGTTCATGGAAATCCCCATAGCCTGATAATCGCTGACATTTCCCGATATCGAGCCGATGGAAGTACCGTAAAGCCCCATGAACTTCGATGAAAGCTCACTGCGCGACTTCACCTCGGAATTTGAAGTCACCAGCAGCGACATCAGCAGAGAATTCGCACCTGTGTTATCAGGGTCAACAGGCACAACGAACCTGACCCTGACGATATTGGTTTTGTATTTCGGGTCAATTATCTGAGTGAGGGTCATACCCTCCCCGATCACCGATCTGTCATATCTGATCGCCATTTACATTCTCCATTCTGTATTCTGTCCTTAAAACGGCAGAAAATATACCAAATTATATTATAACACAAATACTCCGGAATTTCCACCCATTTCACAATATTTTCATCTGAGGGGGCAAAATCATAGCGAATCAGCGGAAACTGTCAAAGAGGAGAGCTTTGGCTAACGCATTTCGCGGAAACAAAACTACGCACTAAACAAACTATGCCGCGAATCAAAGCGCGCGGTCAAGCCTCGCGCTAGCAGGCTTGCGGGAGTTTGAGGGCAGAGCCCTCAACTCAAGGCACAAAACCAACGCGACACCCAAGCAATAAATAGAACAGCAAACTACCGACCAAACAGGCACGGCAATAACAACATTCCGAGCGTATGCGATCGTATGCCACCGCACAAACTATCCGCGTGAAATATTGCCACGCCGTCATCGGACAGTGAAGCGAATCCGATGACTCGACCCGCAAGGGGCGACCTTGGCTACCGCAGTACGGTATGGATAAGCGAACTGCATTCTGCTGAGTTTGGAGCAGATATCAGTTCGCCCATAAAATCGGGATTTGCCGGTATAATCACTGGTTTTGCTATGGTCAAAAGTTTGCGAGTTTTCGCCCCTCGTTCCTCGGGTCGAGAAATCAACGAGCGTACCGCCGTTGATTTCAGGCGCGGCAATATTTCACGCAGATAGAAAGAGCGTGGACGTTTTTTTGTCCACGCTCTGAAATTTTATATTGCCGCGCCCTTTTGACATGGTCGGGAGTTTTCTGTTCTATTTATTGCTTGGTTGTCACATCACTTGAGCGCCTTGACCGAGAGGCTCTGCCTCTCGAGCTCTCCGCAAGCCTTTCGCGAAAGGCTTGACCCAAAGCTCTTCTCTTTGGCATTTTCCGCAAGGTTTGCTTTACCTTATCACCCTGTTCTTTCCACTATTCTTACCAATATACAGCTTATTATCAACGTCCTGTATCCACTCATCAATACTCTGATCTTTCCTGCCGCCGGCCATGCCGACAGTCACTGTGATATTGATTACCTGCCCTTCAAATTCCACAGGAGAAGATGCAATATCCGCACGCATTTTTTCAAGTATATCCTCAACGCCATCGCTTTCACAGAACAGTATCAGGAACTCTTCTCCGCCCCATCTTGCGATATCACAACCCTCACAGACAGAAGTCATTTTCTCCGCTACAGCTTTCAGAACTTCATCACCCGCATTATGCCCGTACTGGTCGTTTATCTTCTTGAAATCATCGATATCAGCCATTGCCAGCACAGCGCTTTCCTTCTCATCGCTGACCTCTTCAAGCCTGTCCAGCATATAATGCCTGTTGTACAGGTTCGTCAGACGATCCTTGTGTGCCATATCCGTCAGCTTGGTCTCGGAAACGATTATCGAACGCACCGAAGCATTGAGATACAAAACCAGAAACCAGAAAACCACCAGCGAATTGAACACTAGGAAGAACATGGAATACTTGCCGCCCCTGTCATAAACAGGACCGTTCACCCTGACATACCCCATGAATACGAAGTAGAAAACCGCCACTCCAATGCTGATCGGCAGCGATCTTAGGTTCTTTCCGTTTATCCTGAAAGACACATAATCGCTGGCATAGATCACAGGTATCATCGAAAAACAGTACAGATGAAACCCGTAACTTTCCCCAAGGCAGATCGTCGTCACTCCCATATAGAGGATTATCCAGAAATAAACTAACCACACAAAGATCTCGAGTTTATTTTTGTAGACGAGAAGATAATTAAAAATATACACAAGCAGCGTCGGTATACTGAAATATACAAGAAAATCAGCTTCAAGCTTTTGAAAAAACAACATAAGACCGAATACTATGAACAGCAACGCCGTATTCACGCCATATGTCAGCTTCATAACATTTTTTTCGCTCAAAGAGTGTCCCCCCTTTTGCAGAAAAAGTTTTCATATATATTATAATACCATATTCACATTTTTTTTGCAATAAATAAACACTCTGCACCCTGTACGAAAGCGTAAACAGTTTTTTGTTGGAAATACCCAAAGAATCGCTTTTTAGGGTTATTTTCCAGTTTTTGAGATATTATCAGGCAGTTATAATCATAAATTGATATCAAAAGAATCAGCTATTATATTGTAAACATTGTCATAGGTAAACAGCAGATAATGCTTTAAAGCCGACCTGTCATAATCTGCCCTAATAGGCAGATTTTCAAGCCATTTGCTGTTCTCCAAAATATTTAGATCACTATTTATAGCATTTACGGGAGTATCCATATTCAAATATGTATCCAAATCGCAGGAAGAAAATGCGAACACCCGATGAAATGTAAGCGTAAAAGCTATCCATCTTTCCTCATTTATCTTTTCTGCAAGAGAACCGTTTATCTCACCTTTGAATTCAAGATTCTCAGAATTGTCCTGAATGACAATATCAATATGTATACAATCCCTGCCGCTGAGAATCCCAAGCCCGGGAACATCGACATCAACAATATTTTCCATTATCACACCTCCATATTTTATATAAAAGAAAAATCCCGCGAACATAGTTCACGGGAAAAATTAAGCAGGGGCACCAAGGATCGAACTCGGGACACGCGGTTTTGGAGACCGCTGCTCTACCAGCTGAGCTATACCCCTAGGTATTAAATTAAGAAAGTGGACCATCAGGGACTCGAACCCCGGACCCACCGGTTATGAGCCGGTTGCTCTGACCAACTGAGCTAATGGTCCATGTACAAAAAAACGCAAACTGAAGAAGTCAGCTTGCGGTCTTGGGAAATATGACCCGTGGGAGAATCGAACTCCCGTCGCCGGCGTGAGAGGCCGGAGTCTTAACCGCTTGACCAACGGGCCTTGACGCTGGTTTTCAGCGTTATAAAGTGCACC
>NZ_FOKQ01000016.1 GCF_900112155.1 Hominimerdicola alba
CCATTCAAAAAAGCCTGCGAATCCTTCTGCGTCATTTGTGAACACATAGGCCTTCTTTGAATACTCCATCCCTCTCCAGTCAAATGCTCTGGCATAGTGCTTTTCGCTGCCTACATCGATCCCGACAATTATTTTTTCTTCTCCTACTTGCAAAATCTTTTCATTTTGTGTATAATACATATAGAGGACACCTTTCTGTAGTTTGTATTACTAACTTTCGCATCGTCAGTATTTACATTCTACACTGAGGTGTTCTTTTTTGCAACCCCTTGATTTGTTTGGTTACAGGAAGCTCCATATCTTTTTTTGTTCTTTTTAAATTTTATACATTATACCACAAAAAAATGATAATTGTCAATATGCAGAAAAAAGTTCTGGAAGGACGGTATATACAGAATGCATCTCCAAGATCTTTCGATAGTTCGTCATATCCGAACCACCTGTATTCAAGTCACACATTGCTGTGTGCTATGAATATTATACAGGATTTTTGAAAGTGCGGTCAACGACCGTGGGCATGCGGTTCCAAGTCCGTGCAGTTGCGGTTTTGGGGTCGGCATATACAGAAAGTCCGTGCAGATGGCTCTGGAGAGACGGTATATACATCATTTATATCATTCATCGAAAAATATATTAACACATGTCTCACCCTATATCTGATAATCACGACCGCTGACGCTTGTAGCAAAATATTCTCATTGACGAAAGGACTGTTAAATCACAGTTCATTGCGTATTTTTAGATTTTACGCCAATGTTTTTCCCTAAGATAATTGACGCCTAACATCAGTCAAAATCGTCTGTGGATCCATAACGATGAAGCCATGAGAAATGTGACTTCTGAGTTCATGAACACCATGTCATATAATTCTCATAATTTCTTGACTTTTCACCTTAGCATAGGTATAATATAGAAGAAAGCCTTTATGGGAGAAAACTATGTATGATTTCGATCATTCAAAAAGAAAAAGCTTATGGGCTAACGAAATGTCGGGGTATACACAATTTAAATAAAACCCAAAGGAGATATCAAAATGGATAATTTTATCGGAGCGCTTCGGCACTTATTTGCCACGGCGAATGTGACACATATAATATGGTGTGGGGCTGTACTGCTGACAATGCTGATGCTCGCGGTACTTCATCACCGCTGGAAAGATAACACAAAGGGGCTCAGCAAATGGCGGCTGCTTTGTCTTGTGCCGATGCTTATCTGCGCAGTTCATGCAGGAATATATGTTGTGGGCGCACCGTCGTTTCTCGGCGGATTCTATGCAATGTACATCATCGCATTGCTCATGCTGATACCCATGCTGTTTGCAAAACGCAGGACAGGCTACCGCATAGCCGCTGTGCTGACAGGCATTTTGTCCTGCCTTTGCGGATTTTATTTCTGTGCATCTTCACCCCTCATATTCAATCATACAAGGGAAAGCTACACTGAATCATTCCATTCGCTGGTCATGGATATGGACAAGCACTATGTTCTGAAAGAATGGAAAGATGTGGATCTTGCGGCACTTGAAGAAAAGTATATGCCCATGGTGGAGGAAGCCGAAAAGGAGCAGAGTCAGGGCAAGTTTGCCGATGCTGTAATGATGTTCTGCTGTGAACTGCACGACGGTCACATCGGTGTTGAGGCGGATTTTGACGATGATGACTACACATCGGTCATAACACCTCACGATTACGGTTTCGCAACAGTCAAGCTGGACAGCGGTGAGGTCATAGCAGTTTGCACCGATGAAACTGCGAACAGTCTCGGCATAGAGGACGGAACTGTTATCACAAGATGGAACGGCAAGCCTGTTTTGCAGGCGGCTGAGGAAGATGTCCCCAACCTCGGTACACCTGTAAAGACCAACGAGGAGATAGTCGATGTGATGAATCTCGACCTTGCAGGCGGTGATACACTTGATGTTTCTTTCCTTGATAAAAACGGAAATGAGCAGACAGTAACAGTGTCCGCTAAGGAGGGCGTTGATACCAAGCGTGAGGAAATGGCTGCTTTCAGAGGGATAGAAATGCCCATCGATGAGGAGAAATTTCTGGCGGAGAATTTCAGCACAAAAATGCTCGATGACAACTGCGGCTATCTGAAAGTTGTCGCTGAGACTATGGGTTCTACATTCCGGAATTTATCCGGATATCTGACAGGCGATCAGAAATATGCCAGAGAGATGTTCCGTGAAAAGCTGAATTATCTGAGATCCCAGGGTATGGAATACCTTGTCATTGACCTGCGCAACAACGAGGGCGGTTTCGACGAGATAGCCACAGCGCTGTGCGATCTGCTGACGGACAAGGACTGGTACGGTCAGGGTCTGGGCATACGCAAGGACGGAAAATACACCTGTGTGTCCGATCACTGCATACACGGCACAGGCGAATTTGCCGATCTTAAAATCGTTGCGCTGACCAATTATGAATGCTGCAGCGCAGGTGACGGTTTCTCGCTGTATCTTTCAAAGCTCCCGAATGTTACCGTTGCAGGCATCACCGACCCCTGCGGATGCAACCAGGAAACAGGCGGTATAAGCACTTTGTCCGAGGGCATAGTTACAGTATATTACCCCACAGGTCTGATACTTAACGAGGACGGCGAGCCTAACATCGATGTCAAGTCCGACCGTGTAAGCCGCAATCCTGTTGAGGTACATATCCCCTTCGACCGCGACGCGGCTATGAAGATTTTCCGCGACAAGCAGGATTATGAATTGGAGTGGGCTGTGAAATATGTTAAAGGTGATGCATAGATCTAGTCCGTTTTCACTTTTGTGTTGTAACAAAACTGAGATCGATAGGAGTAAAATATGAAGAACAGCAAAACGATCACACTGACAGATATTATCGTTTACCTGATGAACGATCTGCTTGGATGGTTTATCATTATATGGTTTGACTCAACCGGGAATGACGGAAAATTTCAGGATTTGAGCCTGCATCGGGTTATCCTTGCAATAGGTCTTATCCATATTGTTTTAAGCCTGCTATGCAATTTGTTCCTATTCAAAAAGAAGAAAATCGGGAACAAGCTGTTTGTCTATAATACAGTAATGACGACACTTCCCTATCTGTATTTAGCATTTACATGGTTTATACCATAATAATAATTTCTCCCCATGTATTATTTTTCAATAATACATGGGGAGATTTTTCATTATTATATGACGATCAAGCTTGTCGATAAAATCGCTCTGTCTCTGCGATACGGACTATAATGAATGTTTTGAGCATATGCCGTGTTTTTTCAGGATAGGGATAACATCTTGCCAGTTGAGCAGACTTGGCATATGATAAACAGTTTCAAATGAGTCTTCGTAGATTCGCCACAGTTCCCTGACCCACTCATAGGGGAAGTACTTTTCAAAGGCTTCTATACCCTCTTTATAATCTTCCCTGAATTCATCATAATCGCAGTAGCCCAACGCACCTATATATTCCGATGCAAATTGAATGAGCTGTGCAAAGACGGCAGCTTCGACACTTTTGTATCCGCCGAGCCTCAGATCATATTTGGTGTATGAGCTCTTCTTGGCTATTGTTATGACACTGCCGTCGGTCTGATTTTCCAAAAGCGGGTCGCTGTTTTCATCCAGCATAAAAACTTCGTATTTATCAGGATCAAATGGTAGTTCTTCGCCTATGTTTTTATAGTGCTCTTTGATATCATCCATTATTTTCTCTTTCTTCTCCTCAGAAAAAATAAGATATATCTGAACCGACGAGGCACGGTCATTATACAGCTTCGATATCACAGACGTCACCTTCTTTTATTGATCTCAAAATATAGTATACTCTACTCCTTATCATATGTCAAGCTAATAAATCTCTCCATATTGACACTCATACAAATTTCAGATCAAAGCTGTTTCAGAAACTCCATCTCCATCCCGATGATCTCTTTCATGGATATCACCGAGCGTTTTCTGCTTTCAAAGCTATCTGCTTTTGCCCACAGGAACGGGTAAAAGGATATTCCCGAATCAAGGCTCAGACCCGCTGTTTCGTCCTGCCAGCCGTCCCAGCGATAGTCGGTGTAGTATCTGTCAGTATCACCGTGCAGACACCATGACAGGAAATTTCCGTACCCGATCTCCATATCTTCTACCGCAAGAGAATCGGGTGCAAAATAGCCGATATTTCCGTTGTTCAGATAAATGAACAGACCACCAAGTATATCTTCACCGACCACAAGATCATCATAGGGGAACAGATCATTCCTTGCCATAAGATCAAGTTCGCCCGAACCGTAGACCCTTATCCAGTCGTCTATCACGATACCGCCTGTGTGTTCCAGCACTATACCAAGGACGCTTTCAGGGTTGATCTGATACTTCACTTTTATACTTTCGCCAATGCTGTCATCATGAGGAAGTATGACCACTTTCTTCTCAGAGCTGTTTATCAGGTCAAGCACTTTCTGAACTTTTTCATTCATTGTATTTCCTCCAACGTAATATTTTAGCTGAAAAATCGTCTGCCATCAACAAAAGCCAAACTCAGAAAACAATAGTAACTGTCTCGTACCCAACATTTTCATCTCTTCTGAAAGAGATATTCAGCGTATCATTATCCCATTCGTATTTACAGTCACCGTTTTCAAATGGGAAATATCCTGTCCTTACATCAGTCCAATGTTCGCATATATATACATTCAAAAAAACTTTTCTGTATATCGCAAATCCACTGTGGATAGGTCTCTGAAATTCATGTACAACAACTGTATGCTTTCCATCATCAGAACTTATCGTGTTAAAATGCTCAGTCCCTCCGATCGTACCTACTTTAAACAGTGATACAAAAAACATGAAGAAATAAATGAATAATCCTGCAATGAACAGAACCACATTTTTCTTATTTGCTTTCCTGCACATCAAAATAATAAACGATACAGCAGAAACAGCAAAGATCGTCCAGAAAGCACTGCTCGGCTCCGGTAATACTGCGATACCGAAATATCGCAGTATTACTATCAAAGCCGATAACGAGCATAAAATTATCCCAACGATAAGAAAATAGTTTTTTGATTTATTTTCCATATTGCTCCTCATTTATCCCATCACATCGCGTACCAGATCGGTCATCTTCTGTTCATCTGTTCCTTCACTCAGGGATACCGAGTAGAAATGTCCGTCCTTTATCCACACAGCGAGATAATACTGCTTGTCATTTCCCTTGAAAGTTACTGTCGTACCGTCGATATCTTTATCCTTTACAGTGCCGTATTCGTTGTAGTCCCCCGAGATATCT
The DNA here is from genome assembly GCF_900112155.1 of Hominimerdicola alba. Taxonomy (GTDB): domain Bacteria; phylum Bacillota; class Clostridia; order Oscillospirales; family Ruminococcaceae; genus Hominimerdicola; species Hominimerdicola alba_D. The sequence continues at coordinate 5,253 of NZ_FOKQ01000016.1, forward strand.
TCCGTGTCCTTGCCTGCGCGGATACAGCAGTATTCTCCATTTGCACCGTTGTAGTTTATCTCAGCAAAATCCCCGATCATCACCGAATAGCTCTGCTCAGTCACCTCAAAGGGCAGATTTTTGATGTCGTGAAACTTCACTCCGAAAGCATCGGAAAGTTCCTGTGCGCCGCCATATTCCTGCACATCAAAGCCGTACTCTGTCTGTCCGTCCTCCGAATCTGCCGAACCGGCTATTACCTGACCTTCGTCATTCTTAGCGACATTAGGTGAACTTTCATCGGGTGTCTGCGGAATTTTATCTCTGTTGAGCAAAGCCGCCGCACCCACAGCTATCACCAGGCAAGCCGCAGCAGCCGATATCATTTTGACCGCCGTGCTGATGCGCTTACGCTTCTGCCTTGCGCCAATATTCCCGATTATGCGCTCCCGCATCTTATCGTTCAGTTCTATATGTTCCATAATTTCGTTATACTTGCTCACCGAAATCATACTCCTCTTTAAGTATCTCTTTGAGCTTCGCTCTTGCGCGTTTCAGCCTTGTTCGGATATTTGCACCCGTTTCCCCGAGGATATCTGCTATCTCGTCGGTCTGATATCCTTCCTCGTAAAACAGGTGTATGACCTCGCGGTAATTGTCGGGAAGCTCCTTTACCGCCTCCCACACAAAGGACAGGTCCTCGCGCTGTTCAGCGACCAGTTCGTCGTTAAGTTCGTCTGTGTCACGCAGTTTGTTGTACTCTATCCTGTTCTTTGAAAGATTAGCCGCCACTCTTATCAGCCAAGCCTTTTCATGCTCATCGCTCTCAAAATCGGGGGCTGAATCCAGCAGTTTTATTAGGGTGTCCTGAAGTATCTCCTCTGCGTCCTGCATATTGTGTACATAGGAATATGCAAGCCTTAATATTCGGTTTCCGTGTCTGTCCATCACCTCGCGCAGGTGCTGTACCTGCGCTGTCTGTGATCTTGCAGACGAACGCATTCTGATAAACGGCTTTGCCGCCAGCAGATACACCGCAAAGCATATCTGCCGCAGCTTTTCAAAGACCGTCTGCGCATAATTCCGGTATGCGATCTCCATATTGATCTCCTGTTATTTTTTATTTTCGTTTATAAGGGCAGTGATATCTGCCTGAACTGTTTCAAGTGAAGCTCCGTTCATGACATAGTAGGAATAGCTGTACTCATCATCGTTCCATACTGCACCATACATCTTGTCGTCATTGCCGCGGAGTTCTATGATCATATCATCTATCTGCATTGCTGCCTTCTCATTATATTCATTGTAGTCGCCAGAGATATCATCGGCTCCCCTGCCCTTGCGATAGCTTATAGGATCGTCCTCTGAACCGTATCTTACCTCAGCAAGTCCGTCGAAGGACTGTATAAGATAAATGCCGTTTTCACCAAGCTTTTCAGGGACATTAAACGCAAGTCCCGCTTCCCGGCCTGCTTCCTCGACAGTGGAATACTCTACCCAGGGGTTTGGCATCTCCATTATTTCCTCACCTGTTTCCGAATATTCTTCATCGGCATCACCGAGAGTAAAATCTGTAGTGTAAGTGATCTCTGCATTGCCATCGAGGTCTTCATAAACATACACCAGCACATAGGTCGGCTGTTCGACCCAAACGGCAGTCACCTTGCAGAGTAAGCAGTAGTTCGTTCCTGCGACCGCCTGTGTACCGAGAAGTGCAACAGGCTCATATTCTGCACCGACCAAAGTTTCACGAGCCTTTTCAAGTGCCGCACTTGCTTCGGGATGCTTGTCTAATGCTATCTCATCGGAAATGCTCCAGCCGCCCTCAATATTCTCAGCGCCTGTTTCCGCTGATCCAGTTTCGGTATTGCCGAGAGTTATATCCATGGTATCAGTTATCTCAGCCTTGCCCTCAAGGTCTTCGTAAACATAGAACACCGCATAGGTCTGCCGTGTATGGCTATATAGCGAAGTCACCTTGCAGAGTATGCAGTAGTTCGTTCCTGCAACTACCTGTTTACCGAGAAGTGCAACAGGCTCATATTCCACATCCATCATTTTTACATAAGTCTTTTCAATTGCCGCCCTTGCTTCGGGATTCTTATCCATATCGCTCTCTTCGGGAATGATCCAGCCGCCGTCAATACCGCTCATTTCAGCACCCCCGCTCTCATTCTGCTCCTGTTCGACGGGCTCATCGGTATACTGTACCTCAGTTTTGTTTTCGACCGCTGCTCCAACATTTGAAGAAATCTCGTTCACGTTTCCGCAGGCTGTCATACCTGCCATAACCAGTGCCATTACCATTGCTGTCATCTTTTTCATAATAATTACCTCTTTCTGTGATATAGTTTTTGAAGGCTTTATTGTAAGCTTCATTTGCCTTTCTGACCTATATACAGCTGAGAAAATAAAATTGTGACACTTGATCCAAAAAAATTTTCAAAAAAATTTTTCTCGCCAGAGCAAAACATTATTTCAGTTAATTATACCGCACCTACAGCTGTCTGTCAAGAAAAAACGATCTGCCTCAGCCATTTGTGCACATGGTAGAAAATGCCCATCTTTTTTTGTAGTATCGGATACCCGTCATTATATTGACAATCAGGTCATAAGAAGATATAATAAAATAGTATAAGGGCAAAACTGCTTAAAAGCAGCGACGCAAAGCCAAGGGTCTAAGCCTGTGAGGGTATGACAGCCGGTTGCCGAGGGTTATCTCCTGATGATATATCGGTATTCAAGGCAATGCGTTTTTGTATTGCCTTTTTGTTATATTGAAAAGAAGCTGTGCGGTCACGGTATTTATAATTAACGACATTGAAATTGCTACTTTGCGAACTTCGCAAAAGCATAAATCGAACTTTTACTCGTTCTCAAAGTTCAATTTCTAATGTCGTTTACTATAATAAAGGTGTAACAGTACCTGATTCGAGCGCAGATAAGATCGGAAATAATGAACGGAGGAATTCAAATGAGAAGAATGCTGGCGGGCATCATGGCAGTCACCATGACTTTTTCGGGAGCGGTTCTCCCAATCGAACAGGTCTGGAAAGGTGCGGGGGTAATAAGCGCATCTGCTGAGACCTTGACTTCGCCCAAGACCCTTACATCGGATGTGACAGTATCGGGTTCGCTGGAAACCAACAGCGATATCATACTCAACGGACATACCCTAACCGTAAATGGTGACCTGTACATGACTGCGGGTATGCTGGATATCGGAACAGGCAAACTGATAGTAAAGGGCAATCTGTACATCGGCAAGGAAAATGCAAGCTCTTATGCTTATATAAGGATGCAGAACGCATCCGGATCCATAACCATTTCAGGTGACCTGGTTTGGAACGTAAATTCAAAAATGACAAACACCGTGGGCAGTCAGGGATGGTATACATACGATATTATCACCGCGGGAACAATAAACGTTGCAGGCAATGTTTACGACTATATCTCTTCTGATACAAACACAAATTCTTTTGTCATGATGGGAACTTCCGTGCTTAACCTCAATGGTACAGGAACTCAGACCATCAAAGGTTCGTACAACGGAGAGATAGCGAATCTCACTGTCACCAATAACAGAACGATCGATATGGAGGGATATTTCTACTCCAGAACACCTCTTGCTACCGATCTGAATATCAGAACTCAAAATGGTCTGAAGATCTCCAAAATGTTAATGGGTGGAAAGACTGTAAACATAACAGGAAATGTCACCCAGTATTCCAATGATATTGAACTTGGCGGAGGTACGCTGAATATCTATGGCAATTTTACGGCGCAGGGCGGCACAACAAAGCTCGGCGGAGGAAAACTCAATATCAGCAAAGATTACATGATCGCTACCGTCACCAACAAGGGCGAGCTTGTATCAACCGATGCAGGTCTTGATATGACAAACAGCAATGATGTTGTTAATGTAGTCGGAAGCTTTATAGTAAAGAATACTGCAAGTCCTGCATCAAATCCTCTCAAAATGAATGCGGGCAAGATGTATGTAGGCGGAAATTTTGACTGCATATCAAACAGAATAGTCATTGGCTCCGGCAACACTGTATACATGAACGGTACTTCCCCACAGACAGTCAAACTTACAAACAGCAAGAAGATATATAATCTTGTCCTGACACAAGATCTCTCGCAGTATAACTCCGATATCTCCAAATATGCCGTAAATCTTGTGACCAATCAGACAAAGATACCCGCTGATGCTGTCACCCTAAGTGCGACTTCATATGTGTACGACGGCACTGCTAAAAAGCCGACAGTAACAGTAAAGATAGGTTCAAAAACTCTCACCCAAGGTACAGATTATAAAGTTGTATACTCTGACAACACCGATGCTGGCACAGCGTCTGTAACGGTAAGGGGAATGGGTGCATACACAGGTTCAGTTACCAAGAATTTCACCATAAGCCAAAAGAACATCAACAATCTGACCATAAAACTTTCGCAGACAAGCTATACCTACGACGGCACCGCCAAGAAACCCACGGTTACAATAACCGACGGCAGCAGGACACTTACAAACGGCTCTGACTACTCAGTTTCATACTCCAACAACACAAATGTCGGTACTGCTGCTGTGAATATCACAGGCAAGGGCAACTATACAGGAACTGCCTCGCTATCATTCAAGATCGTTAAGAAAGGCGAGACTGCCATAACCAAGGGCGACGTTAACGGAGATGGTTCCATAACAATAACCGATATCACAAAGGCAGCTGCACACGCCAAGGGTAAAAAACTTCTGTCAGCAGAGGAACTGAAACGTGCAGATATCAATGGAGATGGTGTGGTAAATGTTTCCGATATCACAAGGATAGCAGCGCACGTTAAGGGTAAGAAGCTTATAAATTAACTTGGCAGACAGAATATAATTGTATCAAAAAGAGCATAGCTTTTATTCGAAACATAAAAAAATACAATGACCAAAAGCAGATTAATAGCCACATCTTCGGGTGTGGCTATTTTTTAGACTAAACAACGAAATCGATTAATTTTAACTGAACGTGAAGTGCGTAAATTTTCGTACATCAAGTCAATTGTATAATATATAATGTAGTAATTTAGTAGATTAACAATATTAAGTATATTATCCTAATTCGTGTGTTAATTAATTGACATTCTAAATTGAACGTGATATACTAATCTTTGCGTGTTATTATTGTGAGTAACTCGCCATGCCTTATCGGCATGAATATTTATACTAGGAGGGTTAAAATGAATCACAAACGAAAACTTAAAATGAAAGATTATTCTAGTCAATATAAAACCAATAATGTTTATGCTTGGTCAAAATGGAATTCAAATCACTACGTAAATAAATATGTTGAGTGTGATAATCCGTTAGAGATGTATAATTTTATTAGATGTACGGTTAAACCATTAGAAATTAAAGATTTAAAGGTTTAAAATATGATGAATTTAAATGGGACTAAAAAAAGGAATGCTGTAGTAAGCATTGTAATAGTTTTACTTTGTATAAAAATCCTGACCCCATTCTTAGGACGTCCAATTTTTATATATAATAAGGATTCACTAGATGGTAAGTTAAAAAAACATTTTCTAACTTGTTCCAATGTTAAAGAAACGCTGATTTTCAATCCGAATATTTATAACCTTAGTTGTATAAAATATTGCAGCAATTTGGAAGTCTTATGTGTTTCCGTCTTTCCTTTTACTAAAAATGTTGACACTAAATACTTAGTTAATGATAATGTAAAAGCTGTTTCTTTTGCATTTCACAGTAATGACTGGTCACATCTGAATGAATGTACTAATTTAGAAAAAATTTCTATTATAAATTCTGATTTTTCAGATACAAATGATATTTCTGATCTTAGTAAGCTTGAAGAACTGTACATTGACACAGATAATGACCTGAACATCAGAAATATTGAAAAAAATGATAACCTAAAAAGAATATCATTAATTTCAGATAAAACGATTGATGTTTCCGGATTATCCAAGCTGACAAATATTGAGTATCTTCATATAGGCGGCGAAATCAAAAATTTTGATATGATCCAATCAGTTTCAATTCTACAGTTGTTTGGATGTAATGATATAGATTATGAACATCTATTAAATATCAATAATCTGGAAAAGCTCGTTACTGATTGTGATATTCCTGATGAAATTATAGAAGCACTTAAAGTAAAAGGCGTTGAAACAGTAATAGAATAAAGCTTTCCTTTTATGTCATATTTCGGCTAACTATATTTCTTCTATTGCCAAAATATGCACTATATTTTAGGCACACAAAGTGCAGCAGATCAACATCTGCTGCACTTTTGTTTACGCTAAGCACCACATAAGAGTAATTCTTATGGAATTTTTGATGTCAGAAAGCATCAAACATCTCATTTATCGCTTTGCCAAACCAACCTTGGCTTTCTATTATCAATGAAATTGTCTGATCGATTATCAAAATAGGTTTAAAGCAAATATATAATAGGTTAAATTGCCTAAATATCAGTAATTTAAATTATATACATTGATTTTTAATACAAATATGTTATAATTGAATAACCAAATATATAAAGGAGCGATGCTTATGGTAAAACGTTTTATTTCTGCACTTACAGGCTTTACACTAGCTTTTTCGATGCTGGGTTGTGTACCTGTATATGCAGAAGATACCGAAACAAACAACAACTTAGCCAATCCACAAGTCGTATCTGATGACTTAACGATTGAAAGCGGAAATTCGTTAGGCGATATTCTTGCCGATGAACTAGCTTCGTCAGCAGATGATGAGAACGAAAATTCCAACTACACAACATTGTCTGCCTCTGTCAGTGGAAAGACCACAACTGTGGAATATCATGCCGAAACCGACTGCACGATGATTGTGGGTATCTATGATGATACCGGTGCTGAAATGCTCGGTAAAGGTGTGTTGGAAGTTCCGTTTGGAATGAACACAGCACAGATCGATATTAACATCGATACTATGCCGCAGTATTTCCTTCTAAAAGTGTTTATGGTAGATACTGTGACATACAGACCTCTCTCCGAGGCTTATGTAAACAAGATGTATACTGAAGGTATGCAGAACTTCCTTGCGCTTACAACAGATGATTTTGACGAAGATAAGGTACTCAACCTTGATGAAGACAAAACCAATAATTTTCTTGTTTACAACAATGATGTAATTCTTCTTGACGATGAAGATGGTGAGCTGACAGTAAAAGAAAATTCTGCCAACTCCGAGAAAACATACATTTTCAAAAACGCAAGTGATCGCGTAAAATCACTGAAAGCCGGAGATGTTATCTCTGTCGGTGAAATTGAAGATATTGTGATCGTAAAGATAGGAGATATCAGTGTTGAGGGTGATACCGTTACTATATCACAGAGTCATGCTGAATTGGAAGATGTGTTCAGAATGGTCAAGATAAACCAGAACTTTGATCTGGATGATGCAGAATTTGATGATTCTACATTGCCTGATTTTGTTACACATGAAACAGAAGAAACTGAAAGTGATATAGAGACAGATGATCAGGAGCTTAATGGTGTAATAGAAAGAAGCGAGACTACTTTTAAAAAGGGTCTTGAAATCATTAATTATAATATCTTTTTGGATGGAAATACAAAAGAAATAGATGGTGAGAAATGTTCAATCAGCGGAACAGCTAATATGAAAGGTAATATTGGAGCCGGTTTTGATATTTCACTTGTAATATATCATTTTTCAGAGGATCCCGATTACCCTGGAACTAATGCTGATTATTCAGAAATCAAAGCAGAAATATATCTTAAAAGTTCACTTACAGTCAATATTAAAGGTTCGGCATCATTTAATCTCGGTTCATTTACAGTCGCAACATTCGGTGGAGTAGTAAGTCTTAAACTTGAACCGGTCATTGGATTTGAAGCAGATTTATCAGCTAAGCTGGAATTTTGTGCATGGTCATTGGCTGGTGTTCGAGCATATGAGGGAACTACTCAGACATTTGACATACCATATAAAAAAGAAATCAGCTTTCAAATCGACGGAAGTATTTCAATTTCGATAGACCCATGCCCCAAAATAGCGATCTTGAATGGTATAGATTCTGATTCATTTGCACTTAAACTTCACGTTAAAGTTTCGCTGGGTATTGAAACTGAGTACTTCCAGCATTTGGCAGGTGACGTCTCATCTGTACACGCCTGTAAAAAATGTATAGATGGCAAATATACTATAAAATATAACATTGGAATTGAAACTAGATTATTTGGTGAGAAAAATAAATTTTTATCTGGTGAATTTTTATCAGGAAAAAAAGTATTAATTGATTTTTACTATTCTTTTGATACAGGTGATGGCGGTCCGGGACGTTGCCCCAGATTGGCTTATGCTGTAGATTTTAAGATAAGTGATGAAGATGCAACACTTACGATAAAAAAACGCCATTTTGATTATAATAAAGGCGATTACGTATTTGAACCCGTATATGATCTTACAAAAGACGATAATGTTGAACTAAAAGACTTGAAAAAAACATCTAAAATTAAATACATTAGTAAATATCTTACATCAATCTCTCCTTATTCATATGCTGCGTTTATCACAGACAGTGAGGGCACGGAATACGAGCCATATATATTTGGTGTTGAAAACCATACTACGTTAGTCAACATTGAATTGAGCAAACTTAGGAAAAAGAATAAAGGCACTTCAACAAAGCCTAAAGAAGACGATCCCCCGAAAGACGATCAACCAACAGACCCCAAGGAAGATGACTCTGTGCCTGAGTATCTGAGCGTTGTCAGAACAAAGAATACGCTTAACTATAAAAAGGGTAACGGCATGAAACTGGTTGAAGGAGTATCAGCAGGAGGCTGCATGGGATTTATTGATGCAAGCGGCACATTATTTATTTGGGGTATTCTTACATCAGGTACCAATTACGAATATTACAGCATTCCTAATGTAAAAGAAGCTAAGATTCTTTATACAACTATTGCAATTCTTACTAAAGATGATAACTTATATTTTTGGGGTTTAAACAAATATGAAAGACCAACATTGATTGCTGAAAATGTAAAGGACTTTTGTTTGGGTAGTAGCTATACTAATTCAGATAATACTGTAATTAATCGTTATACTTATGTCACTAATAATGGAGATTTATATGTTCATGATGAAAAAGGAACTATCATTAAATTGAGAAATGTCAGATCTATTTCTTACTCTTTTTCTAATAATATTGGCGCATGTATAACAGAAAAAAATGAATTGTATATGTGGGGATATTTAGCAAGCATCCCTAATTCTGGGTATGATTCTGGTTATAATGATATAACTAAGATAGCTGATGATGTTAAAAATGTTGAATTTGGAATTATTTGTGTATATTATATTACTAATAACGGAGACCTTCATACACTAGGTGTTTATAATGATTATTATTCCTACGAAGATTATGATTATTCAGATCAGATACGCATGACAGGTATAAAAGAAGTTAGCACATCTTCAATTACACTTAACGCATTGATACTAGCTGATAACGGAGATCTTTACAAAGTAGGCGATAATACAGATATGCGCGATTTAAAAGATATGTATCCAGATATGAAAGGTTATGGTATTAGTGATAGTGGTCTTATTATTTATTTAAATAATGGCAGTAGTATAGGAATAACTCCAAAAGATCACTCAGATTATTATTATTATCCACCCGTTAAGGTTGCAGGAAATATTAAAACTGTGACTAATCTTGGTTGTTGTAGTATGTGTATCGATAATAATAATGAAATATATATTTGGGGTCATAATATTACACGTGATAGTGATCCTGAGCGATGTGGCATCTATGACCGAAAAGGTTTTTTATGGGAGAAAAATCCATCAACCCCCGTCAAACTTGACGATGTATATGCAAACCTTGCTTCGCTCGAGACCTACACACAGAACACCAACGCAGATATTTCCGAAAAAACTGATCCCTTTGCTGATCTTCTCCCCGATTGTATTTACAATGTTTACGGCTTTGTATCAGATGAACATAATCTTACCAACGATGATCTTGTATATATCGATCAGTTCAAAACCGATGCAGATGGTATTCTGCCCTTCGATACCGCAAATGTTGCCAACGGTGACAAGCTGTTCTGGCTGGCTGTTCCCATGACTCGCACAAGCATCGAATCTGCTGAGGTGGAGATCGAAGACCTTGTCTATAATGGCGAAGAACAGCAGGTTATCCCGAAAGTAACACTTAACGGAAATGTTTTGACTGCCGGTCAGGATTATTACCTGTCAGGTGACTACCTTGTAACAGATGCAGGCGAGTACACCATTACCATATACGGAACGAACCTTTACTGCGGAAAAGTATCAGTCACTTTCACGGTCTCTGAGGGTTCCAAGATTGTACTCGGCGATGTAAACGGCGATAGTAAAATAAATATCACCGATATTACACTTGTTGCTGCACACGTAAAAGGTAAAAGGATACTTAGTGCTGAAAAGCAGAAAGCAGCTGATGTAAATAAAGACGGAAAGATAAATATTACCGATATTACAAAGATCGCTGCTCATGTAAAAGGTAAAAAGCTTCTTACTGCATAGCCTATAATTTCAAAATGCGCTTCCGAAAAACGGAAGCGCATTTTTTATTCTATAACATATTCGTCCAGTAGGGCGTAATCCTTTCAGATGTGCTGCCAGCTTTACGATATCCGTTATGTTTATTCTGCCATCGCCATTCAGATCAGCTCTGGATAAAGCATATTTGTTCAGCAGACGCTTACCTTTTATATGTGCACTAAGCTTTACCATATCGGTAACATCCGTACTGCCGTCGAGATCAATATCTCCCCGCGAAAAATTATTCTGAATATATGCTGTATAGTCGAAAGCCTGAGAAGATATCTCCGGAAGTTCACATTGGAACTTCGAACCTTTTCCATCCGGAGTGTAGGGCTCGTGTTCTTTGGAAAAATGTTCACTGCCGTCAGCAAAATATTCGCGTTCGCCCAGGAGATCATCCCAGGTCGGATCAAAACAATAGTATTCTCCGTCATCCAATCTAAGTATATCCCATGCGTGACCATCGCCTTTAGCTGTCCCCGCAACAGTGAGACATTCTGCACCGCAGCAGTTCATTATCAGCTGGAATGTCCTGGCATAAGCTTCACATACTCCGCTGTTATTCTTGATCACTCCGATTATATTATGCGCCTCAGGGTCGGAAGACGGCTTGCTGCCATTGTAAGCAAAATCGACACTGTTAACAAGGGTATTGTAATAAGCTTCTGCACGTTCATATACAGTAGGTAGATCTTGAAGCGACCCAGTCTGTTCCAGAATATAGTCTTCTATCATCTGCTGAAGCATGGCACGTTCGCTGCCTGAAACATATTTCGGAGAGGATATTATGAGAAGCTCATCCTTTTCTATGCCTACTGTCGGCGATAGAAAATAAAACAGAGGTTCATCATTTCGCAGCGTAAAGTAGATCTCCTTTGCTTCGTCCTTTGTCAGATCATACTCGGCATAGTTTACTCTTTCTATAATATAGTAGCCCTTATATTCTGAAAGATCTCTGCTGTCGTTGTAAAGCTCCGTAGAAATGTCAAAAAGTTTGCTGTAAAAGCTTTGTTTTAAATCGCCGTTATCTTCGGATGCAAAATAATCGTAACCGTAACTGATACCGCCAGCAGGCTGTTCAATGGCATAGGCATGAACGCAAGGTTCAAGGATAACAGCAGACAAAATCATCATTATAAGAGCTTGTTTACGCATTGGGACCCTCCTGTATGTGAACATATTTTTGAGAAGTGTTTTATATCACCGTTCTGTTTCTGACCTGATCATAAATATATTATCATTACCGCTACACTTGTTATTTTATAAGTATTATATCACAAACTATGTTATGAAGCAATAGCAATTAAATTATGAGCGCAATGATGTCACCAAGTCCTGTGAGAACAAACTGATAATACTCACATACCTCTCCGTCAGTTGACGGTACCGGTGAAGTATGATATAATTATCTAAATACAAAACCAAAAGTGACTAACAAATCACATTAACTTTCAGCATACTTAAAGATCGTGTGCTTATCGCGGCGATCTTTATTATGATAATGAGGAAAGGAAATTCTGTAGAATGAAAAGGCTGATGTTCATTTCCTGCGTAATTATCCTGCTTACAGGCTGCGCGAATAATGTGCGCTCATCTGAAAATAAAACCGTTTCCAGTGAAAAGACAACTGTCGGCGAAAGTTCGTCAAACACGGTATCTTACGCCAGTGACAGTACGGCTCAAAGCTATACTCAGATATCTCAGGAGGAAGCAAAAAAGATGATGGAAGCGAATGATCCGCACATTATCGTTGATGTGAGAAGGCAGGACGAATACGACGAGGGGCATATCCCAAATGCGATATGTATCCCGAATGAGAGCATAACGGATACTCTGCCCGCCGAACTTCCCGACCTTGATCAGGTGATACTTGTGTACTGCCGAAGCGGCAGAAGAAGCAAGGAAGCATCGCAGAAGCTGTTCGATATGGGTTATACTCATGTGTACGAGTTTGGCGGTATAATAGACTGGACAGGCGATGTAGTGAAATAATTACGCGCTGTTTCAGAGCTATCATCGGTTAAATTTGAAGTATATATCAAAGAGCTGTTACTGCGGTAACGGCTCTTGTTTCTTTCCTGACGAGCTCCACCCTAATGCGGTGTGAGGTCGCAAAACAAGCATATTTTGGAGAATACAGTTTGAAATACGACAGTTTTGCGAACTTGCGATGAAAGGTCGATCGGCAGAGGATAAATTGATCTTGCAGTGCGTAGGGTTTTATGCTGACTGTGAATTTACTGCATAAAGAAAAGAGCCCCTATAAGGAACTCTTTTCAATTGGCGATTATAATTGAATGCTGATAAAATTGCTTCATGCTTTTACTGCCTATCAAACCCATATGCAGTTATTTCCCAAAAACAATGTGCTAATATTGTTGAGTATGAATAGTTTTTCAATGTTGTATCATCTATACTATACTGTAAAAAATCTGCATAAAAACAAGTTGAAATAGAATATACTTCATCTGAATCATCGTATACACCACTGACATCATAATATAGTGATGTGTCGTTTTCGTCAAAATGTTCGACATATTCGTCTTCAACTGAATCGGTAATCCTAAAAGCAGATATATATACAGTAAATTTCTTATGTTTATGATTCGGTGTAATAGAAAGCAGCTTATTATATAGTTCAGCGTATTTATCTATATCTTTAGAGCCATAAAATTTCTGTATCCTTTCAGATATCTCAGCAAATTCAGTTTGTTTTAAAATATCATATATAGTCATTTGTGTGTCCTTTCAAAGGTTTTCCGGATAATCTATCCATCATCTGTTCTATTTCCAAGAAGTCTATATGCTCCTCTTTTTTTCCACAAACTTTTAACTCATACATACATCCTTTTATTCCTTTACCAGACAATTTTTTATTCCATAATATAATTATTCGAACGTTAGATATTATACCATTCCGGAATGCAGCTGTCAAGGTATGAATCGAATGCAATCCACAATTCACCGAATATTAATGCCGATCAATTACTAATTTATACACAGTCATCCCGAACGTTGTTGAGATTTAGTCCTGAGATAGATCCGGATATGACCACATATTTCCACAAGTGCTAAGCGTTCTGAATATATCGATAATACGAGTTTCGAAAAACATACTGTGTAAATTCCAGGACAATTCCATTCTATTCTCCGTTTTCGTCTTCAAAATCATCACACGATTTTTGTGAAATATCGTATTTTCGGGCTTTGAGCGATAGGCTTTAGTCTTCAAATATCTCTTGCCAAGCACCCCAAAAAGCCCGTAAACGGCAGTAGGATACCTATATAAGTTTTGCCACTAAGCATTTTGGGATTAGATCAATCGGTCGCTGTTGGGATAGTCGGATATTTGCTGTGTGCGATATTTTGCGAGCTTTCGCCCCTCGTTCCTCGGGTCGAGCTGTCAAATAACAGCGACTGCGTCGGCTGTGGCTTCGCTGTTTGACAGCGGGCGCGGCAATATATTTACGCGTATAGAAAGAGCGTGGACGTTTTTTGTCCACGCTCTGAACTCTTTAATTGCCGCGCCTACTTGGTCGGGAGTTTGCTATGCTCTTCTAGTTCGCTGTACATTTTGGCTTTGCACCTTGACCGAGAGGCATAGCTTTGTTTAATGCTCTGCTTTGCTGCCGCGATTATTTATCCCCGTTCCCATCTTCAGAGAACAGCTTCACATAAGCTCTCTGATTCTCAATAACTCCGAAAGCTCGGGCTCTCATGTATATTTTGATTGCCCAGTTGGTATGGGGGCGTATCTCGTTCATCTTATTGCTGCCCGAGCCTTTCACAACGCCGCCTGCTTTATTGCCCAGTATCATGCAGGCATCGTCATATTCCTCTTTTGTGACAGCCATAAGTGCATTTACGAATCTGACATGGGAGGGGTGGATAACTGTTCTTCCGATGAAGCCGTTTGCTTTATCCAGTATGACTTCGCGGAGAAGACCGTCCACCTCGTTATTAACAATAGTATGTCTTTTCAGCAGGCAGTCATCAAGGCTATGGGTGGGCAGTTCGCCGAACATCAGCTCTTTCGGGGCGCGGAAATATTCCCAGACAGGACCTGATATGACGTAGTCATTATTTCTTCCGCAGACGTTGATGATATCACACAGGCATTCACGGACGGTGAGTATATCGTATATTGAATGGTCAACGCCGCGCCTTACCCCGAATACCGAGGAGAAATCCGTGCCGCCCACACGCACCTGCAGTACCAGGTCGCGGTATTTATCGAGTATATTTTTTATGCCCAGAAGTTCGGTCATACGGCTTTCTTTATAGGCTACCTCGGGGCTTTCGATAATGGGCATACCATAGAGGACATCGTCCAGTTTTTCGTTGAGTTCTTTAAGGTATGCGAAATATTCCTCGCCGTTTTCGGCATTGAATTTTGGGAAATTTATACCGCACAGCGCCCTTGACCTGCGTTTGTTCAGCCCTGCGGCAAAGTGCCTGAACTGTTCGGGGTTTCTTGTTCTGACAAATATCAGCGGTATATTATCGGGGGAAAGTGTACCCTCTTCGGCGGCGAATGCCACTGTATCCAGCAGGCGGTAGACGTTCTGCTCGGCGGCTTCAACGCTTTCCTCGGGGCAGGCGTCCTCAAAGCAAAGCACGACTGTGGTAAGCCCGGGCATAGCGCCGCTGAGTATCTTCGGGGTAAAATCCTTGGTGCCTGGCATATACATAGTAGCGCCCAGGCAGTACTGCAAAAGCTCTCTGTCGGTATATTTATCGAAGTCCTCCGGGGGGCGGACGAAAGTAAAATCGGGGTTATACAGATGATGACGCATCGCTTAACGACCTTTCTGTTTTAATTGAATAATTAACTATATACTTTATAATATATATTATAACATTCGATCACTAAAATGTCAATGTTGACGACCAATATCGTTGAAAGGCATATTTTTCGGGGATAGAGGAAATAGTCAAAAAATATCAAAAATACATAAAAAAGTATCGAAAATCTAATGTGGTATTTTTTACCATATTCGATTTTTGATATATAGTTATTGGTTTTTAATATAAATTCCAAAAGTTCAATGATATAATGAAGTTGTCATTAAGGACAAATTAAGCAGAAAAACCAACAAACTTATGTAATGAATGTACAATTCAGAAGTGGAGGTATTTCAAATGAAAGTAAAAAGGATTATTAGTTTTCTGACAGCAGCAGCTATGTCTGCGGGAATGATGATGAATGTAAATGCTGCACAGCGTTTCACAGGCAGCTATTTCGGCACAGGTTTTGACAGCTATGAGTGGGGCACTATGGAGGCTTCCGACGGCTGGTCCAACGGCGGAATGTTCGACTGCACCTGGAGCAAGAACAATGTTCAGTTCTCAGGCGGCAAGATGAACCTTTCCATCACAGGCAACAGCTGGCAGGGCTATCAGGGCGCTGAGTACCGTACTACCCAGACTTTCGGTTTCGGTATGTATGATGTAAGCATGAAGCCCATCAAGAATGACGGCGTTGTAAGCTCATTCTTCACCTACACAGGTCCTACCGACGGCACTGTATGGGACGAGATCGATATCGAGTTCCTGGGCAAGAACACCAATCAGGTACAGTTCAACTACTACACCAAGGGTCAGGGCAACCACGAGTATCTCTACAACCTGGGCTTTGACGCTTCACAGAGCTTCCACCAATACGGTTTCTACTGGGACAGCACCAGCATCACCTGGTATGTTGACAAGAAGCCTGTATACACAGCTTACAGGGATATCCCCCAGACACCCGGCAAGATCATGATGAATGTTTGGAACGGCACAGGCGTTGATGAGTGGCTCAACCACTTCAACGGCAGAGCTCCTCTGACTGCACAGTATGACTGGATCTCCTACACTGCTCCTACAGGCAATACTCAGCAGCAGACAAACACCAATACTCAGAACAATAACCAGAACTACAACAATAATAACAACAATAACAACAATCAGCAGACCACCAATAACGGCGGCAATTTCAACAGCACACAGAAGTACGCTATCAAGTCCGTTAACAGCGGTAAGGCTCTGGATGTAAGCTGGGGCAGCAAGGATGACGGCGCTAACGTTCTTCAGTACAGATACAGCGGCTACGAGAACCAGAAGTGGTATCTTGAGAAGCAGTGGGACGGCTACTATGTGATCAAGTGCGCTAACAGCGGCAAGGTGCTTGATGTGGCATGGGGCAGCAAGGACGACGGTGCAAACGTTCAGCAGTGCAGTGCAAACGGCGGTGACGCACAGAAGTGGGAGCTGAGAAAAGTCGGCAACAACTATGCGCTCATCAACAAGGGCAGCGGCAAGGCTCTGGACGTTGAAGGCAAGTCCAAGAACGACAACGCTAACGTTCTCCAGTGGAGATACACAGGCGGTGCTAACCAGCTCTGGAGCATTGAAGCAGTTTACTGATAAACTTCCCCTGATTAAATATTTGTTGGACAAAGCAATGACCGACAGCGGGTTATCCCGTCTGTCGGTTTTTGCTTTTGCTTATCATATAAATTATCTCATTGGCACAATACATCAAATAATCGGATGTATTCTTTCCCCCGCTTACGGCAGAGGAAGAACATATCTCAATAAATATCCATTAATATACCGAAGTATGGATCGGTATATTAAATAAGATCATATTGATCTTATTTCGCGTTTGCGATTATCGCATCGGTGACGGTATCGGTGAACCATGTGCAGGTGTTTCTGTCAAAGATACCGAAAAGCTCGTTGCCGGATGAATAGTATCCGTTATCCCACCATACGCAGGGTATGCCGCCAAGCATCTCGGCGTATTCGATATATGCCGATACCCATTTTGCACGCTCTTCGTCGTTGTTGTTCTTGCAGACAGCACCATATTCGGTGATGATAACGGGAATATCCTTATCGAGGTAATTCTCTTTCAGGTTGGACATCAGGGTTATCAATTCGCCGTCGCGGGAGTTATCCCATTCAAAGAGCTCCCAGTCAGCATTAGCATTATATGTGAATGCATAGGGTGTATATGCGTGTATCGAGAAACCGATGTGGTCGTCCTCGGGGATAGCTGTATCCTGTATTACGTTAAGTCCGCATGAGGATGCATAAGTGGTCATCAGCAGAAGACGCTTTTCGTTGTTGCCGCCTGTTGCGCGGACGGTGTCAAGGAATGTCTGATTGAGTCTTTCAACACAGCGTCTGCCTTCTTCTGTGCCGCCGTTCCATTCTTCGGGAGAGCCTTTTACACGGGGTTCGTTGAGACCCTCAAATATCAGATGGTCGCCGTAATCCTTGAAGCGCTCGGCTACCTGCTTCCAGATAGCGGCAGTCTTTTCATCAACAGCGTCGATATGTTCGTTATCGGGGATACGCCAGTCTTCCTCGTGGTGGGAGTTTATGATGACGTAAGCGCCGTCATCGTAGGCGTAGTTTACTACCTCCTGCACGCGGGCGAGCCAGTCTTCGTCTATCTTGTAATCGGGACCGTCACCCACATGACCGCCCCAGGTAACGGGTATTCGGATAACATCAAAGCCCTTGTTATAGACAGCGTCTATCATTTCCTTGGTGGTCTTGGGGTTGCCCCAGTTGACTTCCGATGCGTTGCCTGCGGCACCTGTGGCATCGAGGGAATTTCCAAGATTCCAGCCTGTCTTCATTTCTGCTACCAGCTCCATAGCGGAAATATCCCTGACTTCGCCGCTTCTTGCCAGTTCCTCGTTTGAGAGCAAAGTCGTATCGCCTGCGGGCTGAGCATCGCTGTCAGCAGTACTTTCGGCGGCTGAAGAAGTATCCTTCTTTTCAGCCTGTGAGGAATCTTTGCCGTTTCCGGGTCCGCAGGAGACCAGTCCCGAAGAAGCCATAGCCAGCACGGTTATAAGTGTTACGAGTTTTATTTTGTCCATAGCTGTCACCTCCGTAAACAAGTAGGTCGTTATTTATCTGTTATAGATATTTTACCCGATTTGTTTATTCGCCGCAATATCATATAATGCAATTAAGTTAACATATAATGCAAATCTAAAAAATTTACAGAAAATACGTCTTGAATTAATCTGCATTATATGTTAATATATACAAAAAAGGGGGGATACCTGTGCGCATAACAAATGTAGGCTGCAATCACTGGCATGATGCCGATTTTTTCATAGACCGTCCCGATGGTTCGGGGGATTATCTTTTGCTGCTGCTGAAGACCTCTGCGGTATTTGTTACCGATAAAGGAGAGCAGACTGCTGAAGCGGGGTCGTTTATGCTGTACAAGACGGGTACTCCCCAGTGTTACCGCTCGGATGGCGGGCGATACGGCAACGACTGGTTCCATTTTCTGCCCGAGAGTACAGAGGACGAGAATTTTCTGAAAGAGCTGGATATACCCTTTGATACCCCTGTGAGGATAGACAGTCTTTCGGAGCTGACGGTGCTTATCAGCATGATGTGCCACGAGCATTACTCGGGCGGGATATACTCCACCGATACCTGCGACCTGCTGGTGAAGCTGTTTTTCCTAAAACTCAGCGACAAGCTCCACAGGACAGTCGAGCGTGGCACGGGCAGCGGCTACGAGGATATGTCGGTGCTGAGAGCGAAGATATACAACGACCCTGCCCGCAAGTGGAACATTGAAGAGCTTGCCCATGAGATGACTATGAGCCGTTCTTCATTTCAGCACGGCTACAAGAAGCTCTTCGGGGTGACACCAATGACCGATGTCATCGCGGCGCGCACCGAAAGGGCGGAGTACCTGCTGTCCTCCACCAGCCACAGCGTAAACAGGATAGCCCAGATGTGCGGGTATTCATCGGATATACATTTTGTCAGGCAATTCAGGAAAGTCAAGGGCGAGAGCCCCACGGAATATCGGACGAGGGTGAAGAACAAGCGGCAGAACGATAAGTGAGGGGGGACATATATGAAAAAGAGACTTGCATCGGGCATTATGGCGGCGCTGATGCTTTGCGGCTGCGGTTCTGTAAAGAACGGCAGTGTGAAAGACAGCAGTTCTTCGGCGTCGGAGGTATTATCTTCCGTGGAGGAGTTATCCTCTGCAGGCGAGGTAAGTTCTGCTGTTAAGGCAGATGAAAGTTCTCAGGCGCGTGAAGTATATGTCCGTCCCGATATGCCCGCCCATCTCACGCAACAGCTTGATATCCTTGACAGGGCGGGTGACAGATTTTATCTGCTGACGAACAGCCGTTATCCCGTTTATTCCAATACCGAGGTAAGCTATTTCCCCACCGGGGAGAGCTTTTACGAAGCTCTGCTTGATGAACTGGCTCAGGCTGAAGAAACTATATTTCTGGAGTATTTCATAGTCAGGGACGGCGAGATGCTTGGCGGCATACTTGATATCCTTACAGAGAAGATAGCCGATGGGGTAGATGTAAGGCTGTTATGCGACGGATTTCAGCAGAACGATGCTTTCTGCGAAGAGATGAAAGGTTACGGCATAGACTGTCGGCTTTACCGCGAACCGGACCATGTAAGCATCAACGAGCGCGACCACCGCAAGCTGGCTGTAATTGACGGCAAGACGGCTTTTATGGGCGGTGTGAATCTGGCGGACGAATATATAAATGTGGATTCGCCCTACGGCAGGTGGAAAGATGCGGCCATACTTATGCGGGGCGATGCTGTGCGCAGCTGTACCGAGCTTTTCTTTGAGCAGTGGGATAGCGGCGCTGAGCTTGAAAACTCCGCTGAGTATATCGGCAGGGCGGAACCTGCTGATGCTGAGGGCTATGTAATGCCATACGGCGAATCGCCTTATGACGGGGTGGATGCGGCTCGGGAGATCTATCTGGAGATAATGGATTCGGCTGAGGATTATCTGTACATCACAGCGCCGTACCTGAACATAGATGACGAGGTGGAGGATGCGATATGCTCGGCGGCGGAGCGTGGCGTTGAGGTGATAGTGATAGTTCCGGGAGTGCCCGACAAGCTGTATATGGAGCTTATCGCGAGGACACATTATGAGCGTTTGGTGGATTCGGGAGTGAAGCTTTACAGGTTCACCCCGGGATTCATACATTCAAAGCTGTTCGTCAGCGACGACCGCGTTGCCACAGTGGGCAGTGTGAATCTCAACAGCCGAAGCTTTTACTGCGATTTTGAATGTGGTGCGGTGCTGACGAATGTTCCCTGCATAGCAGATATCAAGGCAGATATCCTTGACACTCTGGCGGAATGCGAGCTTATCACCGAGGAGAAGATCATCCCCCTGACACCGGGAGAAGAGGTTCGTGCGGCGATGATGGCGAATTTGAATGGGATGATGTGAAGGTCTGCGGAAAACAAAACCCCCGAAGCAAATCAAATGCTTCGGGGTAATTTTTATCTATCAAAGAAGAGTGATACCATTTTCAGCACACTTTTCGATCATGTCATCAGGCCAGATGCTGGACTGTACTTCGCCGATATGTGCCTTTTCAAGCAGGAACATACACAGTCTTGACTGACCGATGCCGCCGCCGATGGTGAGGGGCAGGGTTCCGTTGGCTATCATCTTGTGATAGTCATACTGCATCCTGTCCTCTGCATCAGCTTCTTTCAGCTGAGATGCCAGAGACTTTTCGTCAACTCTGATACCCATTGAGGATATCTCGATAGCGTTGTCGAGAACTTCGTCCCAGAAGAAGATATCACCGTTGAGTGACCAGTCATCATAGTCGGGTGCTCTGCCGTCGTGCTTTTCGCCGCTCTTCAGCTTGCCGCCTATCTTCATGATGAATACGGTCTTGTGCTCCTTGGTGATGAGCTTCTCGCGCTCCTTAGAGGTCTTGTCGGGGTACATATCTTCAAGCTCCTGTGTGGTGATGAAGAATACGTCCTCGCTTACAGTATTTTTCAGCTGAGGATATCTCAGGCTGACTTTTCTCTTGGTGTATACTATCGCCTTGACTACGCACTTTACAGTCTCTTTCAGGAATTCCTCGGTGCGCTGGTCACGTCTGATGACCTTTTCCCAGTCCCACTGGTCAACGAAGATGGAGTGCAGGTTGTCGGTATCATCATCGCGGCGGATAGCGTTCATATCGGTGTAAATGCCCTCGCCTGCCTGATAGCCGTAGCGGTAAAGAGCCATTCTCTTCCACTTAGCCAGAGACTGAACTACCTCAGCTTCGCCGTCTATCTCCTTGATATCGAAATCAACCTTGCGCTCAACGCCGTTGAGGTCATCATTTATACCGCTGCCGTGTCTTACGATAAGGGGAGCGGATACTCTATCCAGCATCAGCTGTATGGAAAGTGCCTGCTGGAAAACGTCCTTGATATATTTGATAGCGTGCTGAGTCTCTCTCAGCGACAGTGCCGGGGTATAACCCTCGGGCAGATAAAGTGATTTTGACATAAGTTCACTACCTTTCAATTCTTACAAAAAAAGAAAAGATGATCCGACCGCCTCATGCGACCGGAACATCTTCGTTCCTCATCTATGCATTTATTATACATCTAAAATGCACGAATGTCAAGAGGTTTGTTTATATTTAACGATATTTATTCTGTTTTAGGGTGACAGATCGGGATCTAAGCTGATGTTGTCCATTGGTAGAAAATATATTCCGATTCAGTTTCTACTCCTATCGTAATGTCATTCCATTCCGGCGGGATAATATAAACTGCATTTATGATCGGATCGTATGCAATACTTATACGTTGACTCATTTCAGCTAACCGGGATCTCATCCATTTCTTTTCTTCATCATCAATAGGTGTATATATCCTGTTTTTGTACATATCAGACCAATTATCACAAAAGTCCTCATGTGTCTCCAGATATATCAATGCTTTTGAAACGAAATCGTCCATTGAGGAGTGATCATTTTTTGAAGCTAAAACCATTAGTATACTTTGCTCGCCTGACGGCTTGTTGAAACAAAGGTGTCCGAAGTGTATTGCTATCATATTATCTCAACTCCAAATCCCGATCTATCGTATCAATAACACAAAAGTAAAAGAAAAATTATCTGATAGAACCAACAGTTCTGGGGAACATTATTACGTCTCTGATGTTCTGTACGCCTGTTACGTACATGATAAGTCTTTCAAAGCCCAGACCGAAACCGCCGTGGGGAACGGTACCGAACTTTCTCAGGTCGAGGTAATCGCTGTAAAGATCCAGGTTCATGTTTCTGTCCTTCATAGCGGCGATGAGCTTATCGTAATCAGCCTCTCTCTCGCTGCCGCCGATAATCTCGCCGACACCGGGAACAAGCAGGTCAACAGCTGCAACGGTCTTGCCGTCGGGGTTCTGCTTCATGTAGAAGCTCTTGATATCCTTGGGGTAATCGGTAACGAATACAGCCTTCTTAAATACTTTTTCGGAGAGATATCTCTCGTGCTCGGTCTGGAGGTCGCAGCCCCAGTCAACGGGATATACGAACTTCTCGCCTGACTTTTTCAGCAGCTCGATAGCTTCAGTATAAGTAACTCTGCCGAATTCGTGGCTGATGAGTTCTTCAAGTCTTGCTTTCAGACCTTTTTCAAAATGAGCATCAAAGAAAGCTATCTCATCGGGGCACTTTTCAAGTACGGTACCGATAACATGCTTTACCATATCCTCAGCTACCTCGATAACGTCTTCCAGCTCAGCGAAAGCTATCTCGGGCTCAACGTGCCAGAATTCAGCAAGGTGCTTGGGAGTGTTGGAGTTCTCGGCTCTGAAAGAAGGACCGAAGGTATATATCTTACCCATAGCGGTAGCAGCCATTTCGCCCTCAAGCTGACCCGAAACGGAAAGGCCTGCGCGTCTGCCGAAGAAATCAGCGGCATCGTAATCGTCCTCGGTCTTGTACTCGTTGGAATAGCCGATGGTCGTAACGCGGAACATCTCGCCTGCGCCCTCGCAGTCAGAACCTGTTATCAGAGGGGTGTTCACGTAAACGAAGTTTCTCTCCTGATAATACTGGTGGATAGCCTGAGCCAGTACGGAACGGATCCTCATAACTGCGTTGAAAGTGTTTGTTCTGCCGCGGAGATGGGGCATTGTACGCAGGAATTCCAGTGTGTGACCCTTCTTCTGGAGGGGATAATCCTGTGGGCAGTCGCCCAGCATAACGATATCAGCGGGAGTTACATTGATCTCAGCGGAGTTTCTGCCCTCTACCAGAGTACCTGTAACTTTCAGTGAACAGCCCACGCGAGGGAGATCCTTATAATCGGGATCGTCAGCCTTATCAATAACTATCTGTACATTTTTCAGTGAAGTACCGTCGTTGAGCTCAACGAAAGCAACGTTCTTGGAATTTCTGGAAGTTCTTACCCATCCGCATACAGTTACCTGCTGACCGATGAATTCCTTGTTTGTCAATACTTCTTTAATGTCTGTGTGTTTCATTTTTAATCCTCCTATTACTAATGGGGCTCTGCCCCATACCCCGCGCGAAGCCGCGGCGGATAAAGTTGCCGCTTCGTTCTCTACGCTCGTTCCTCGCTGCGTTCACTCTCGCGCCAACGCGCCGCGGGTCGCTGTTTGCCATGCTTTATTTAATTAGATTTTGCCCTCATGTCCCTCTGCGCACCTCCGCCCTCGCGCAGTAACTTGACCTGCGTTCACTTTCGTCACAAGAGGGGGTCGAGCTTTGGGGCTGTTTGCCATTATCCCTGGTTCTGCCCTATGTTCTCTCTGCCCTCGTGCTTTAGCTATACTTGATCACAGCACGCGTTGCGAATTGATCTCGGGGTGTTTTCTTTTTACTATGGACTTTACTCTGTCCTGAATTTAAGCTTGTGCGGTTCTGTTGCCCTTAGTTCGATATAGCCGCAGTTTCGGCAGACCATACATTTTGTACCTGACTGCACGGGTGCGGAAAGCACACCTTTTCTTGTGCGCTGAACTATGGGCTGTGAAGACATATATGTCAGAAAATATGCTTCGACCATCTCAGTTTCGCACCGCAGGCATTTTATTACTTTATTATCATTGTCGCTGTCGCTCATCAGCATCGCACTCCTTTTTGAGGTGATTTGTGTATCAGCCACGAGTTAAACACCGATGATACCGCCATTCATATATCCACGCACCAATTACATAAAAATACGCGAACTTTCCGTCCTGCCAACAATTAATGAACACACTAACGCTTCGCTTTTAGTGTTATGAATTATGAATTAAAAAATGCCCTCGTCCCAACACAGGACGAGAGCATAAGCTTCGTGGTACCACCTGATTTACACTGCTCGGTGCAGTTCACACTTAAAGTGCGATACTATTTTTATCCGAGCGTTGTCACTCTTATCCTCATAACGTGAGGAACACGTCTTTCCTACTTGGCTATATGCCTTTGGGTCTGCCGCTCACGGGTGTTATTCGCTTAGGCTCTGCTGCGCGGCTCCCACCTTTCCCGCGCTCTCTGTGAGTGAATACCAAAGTTACTTCTCCCGGTCATAGCGTTTCAAAAATATTGTGTACATTATAGCACTTTTCTTTTCGCTTGTCAAGGGGTTAAAGCAAAAATATTAGTGTTGGTGTTTAAGCTTATGCTGTTATTTATATTATGCGCTCATGTGGGGACTACTTTCCCTCATTCTGCGCTTGTTTGGAAATATATACCTCTGCGGGAGCTGCCGATATCCTGCCTCTTGTACAGTATAACACGCCGCTTCATATGCCGTGGTCATAGTCAGCGGCTGCCTGCCATCGTGCGTACAAGTCTGGATCATCATGAACATCCTTTTGAGGTGCTTTCTACTATCAGTGTTTTTGGCTGAAAAGTTGTACGTTTTTGTACAACTCTTGCAGAAATATGTCCGAGTTAATCTAAAAAACATTTATCTGCACAATGTCACACCTTTGGTTATGTCGGTTTTGCCGATAGTTTGGAAATAACTGTTAATAATAGATTCCTTAAAGGTTTTCTGAAAATGAAATTCAATGTTATTTTACGCACTGCCTTTACAATTGTAGTGAAATATACTATAATATGTACATAATTAGGAGGGATAATATGCTTGGAGTATGTTTACTGTTTGTAGGTATAGTCCTTATCAGCAACGGTGCTTGTACGCTGATGGGAACGGATAAAAAATCGGCGGCGGTGATAAACTTTTTTGTGGGCGGACTTTCCGTCTTCATAAACTTTCTTAGCCTTGTACGCGGAAATTACTATGCGGCGGGCACGGGACTGCTGTTCGGATTTACTTATCTGTTCGTGGCTTTCAATTCCGTATTCGGATTTGAGGGCAGACCTTTTGCGGTGTTCTCGACTTTTGTAGCTGTCAACGCAGTTATATTCGGCATTGTTGAGGGCATCACGGGTTCGGCGGCGCTGGGGATATCGGCTGACTGGCGCTGGGCTGTGATATGGTGGCTTTGGGCTGTTCTGTGGGGCAGTGCATTCGTCACCGACATTATGAAAAGGGATACGGGTAGATTCGTGCCGTTACTACAGATATTTGAAGGTATCAGCACGGCATGGATACCCGGAGTTATGATGCTTCTGGGCGTATGGTGATGCCCTAAGGCATCGCATATGTTACCGGGAGGGGTAAATATGTTCAAAAAGATGATCGCATTCGTTCTTGCTGTGGTCATGTCGGCAGGCTGTATTTCGGCGAGCGCTGCGACATTCCGCGGCGTGGATATCAACGGAGACGGCAAGATCAATGTCACCGATCTGGTGAAGATGGCGGCATTCGTCAAGGGCAAAAGGACGATCAGCGCCAGTGCTCAGAAAAAAGCCGATCTCAACAGTGACGGAAAGGTGAATGTAACCGATCTGGTGATGCAGGCGGCATTCATCAAAGGCGGCAAG
This sequence comes from Hominimerdicola alba, assembly GCF_900112155.1. Lineage (GTDB taxonomy): Bacteria > Bacillota > Clostridia > Oscillospirales > Ruminococcaceae > Hominimerdicola > Hominimerdicola alba_D. Next base: position 31,557 of record NZ_FOKQ01000016.1, read on the forward strand.
ACCAACGATCAGAAAATCAACAAGGAGCTGGCTGACGAACTGGCAGTTCTGGTGAACAAGGAACGCCGTTCGCGTGGGCTGAATGCTTATTTATATTCATCTGAACTCAGTGCGGCTGCCTCAAAGCGTGCACAGGAGATATCCAAGTCATACGGACACAATCGTCCTGACGGCAGAGAATGTTTTACTGTGCTTGCCGAATACGGCATATCGGTGACATCCGCGGGGGAGAACATAGCTTACGGATTTAATACCGCTCAGAGTGCGTGTGATGCTTTCATGAATTCCGCACCCCATCGTTCCAGCATACTTGATGCTAATAAGACCTACATGGGCATGGGTGCTTACCGCGCTTCCGACGGCACGGTTTACTGGGCTCAGCTGTTTGCTAACGGCAGCGGTATGTCGGGTAAGCAGGTTTAGTGCTGTGGTGCGGCTATAATTTTGTATATGATTTGAGCGTGGACTTTGGATAGTTCACGCTCTTGTTTTTGTGGTGGGTTGTGAGATAGTCGGATATTTGCTATGTGAGGAAGTTTGCTTTTCTCTTATTGTTCGCTGTGCATTTTGTTTTCGCGCCTTGGTGATTGAGGGCTCTGCCCTCAATCTCCCGCAAGCCTGCTGGCGCGAGGCATATGCCGACGCAGTCGCATAAACCGCGCGCTTTGATTCGCGTTATAGTTTTGTTGGGGGCGCTGGTTTGTTTTCGCGAAAAGCTTGATCAAAAGCTCCCCTCGCGTCATTGGCGCTTATTTTTCCGTCTCCCATTCAAGACCTTTGGCACAGGTCAATGCTCTTGTTTCCTGCATTGGCATCGGCTTACCGAAGTAGAATCCCTGGGCAAGCTCACAGCCCGCCTTTTTCAGAAATTCATAGTGTGCAGTAGTTTCAACACCCTCGCACAGGGGCTGAAGACCCATACCCCTTGCACCTTCCATGATATAGCACATAAGGGTTCCAGTTTTGGGATTGCGGTCAAAGCTTCTCAGGAAGATGAGGTCGAGTTTGAGTACATCGAAATCGTACTCGGCTATGGTATTCAGCGAAGAATACCCGCTGCCGAAATCATCCAGCCATATCCGGTAGCCCAGTGCTCTCATCTTTTCACATTCGCTTTTGATATAGCCCACATTATCGTTAAGGGCACTCTCGGTTATTTCGATATCCAGCATATCTCTGGGCACATCGTACTCAGCCCTTGTTTTCTCGATTATCCCGAAGATATCGCAGAGTTCAAAATCCAGCCTTGAGATATTCAGGGATACGGGCACAACAGGTTCGCCCGCTTCAACGAGGGCTTTATAGTCCATGCACACTTTTTTCACCACGAACCTGTCAACTATATGTATCAGGTGGAACTGTTCGAGGGTCTCGATGAAATCCCCCGGTGAAAGCAGACCTACCTTGGGGTCTTTCCAGCGGACAAGGGCTTCATATCCGCATATCTTCCCTGTTTTCACCCTGATGACCGGCTGATAGAACACTTTAATATAATCCTTTTCAACAGCTTCATCGATATGGTCCACCACGTACTGCTGTCTGCGCAGACGTTCTCTCAGCATTTCGTCATATATGCAGTAGTTGACATCGTGCCTGCTTTTTACGCTGTTGCAGGCAAGTCTTGCGTGGTCACAGGCAAGGCCGACTTCGGGATAGCGGTCATCAAGGAAATATATGCCTGCCTTTACCCTGACCTTTTTATTCAGGTCTTCGGTCAGCAGCATACGCTTATATACTTCTTCCACGCGGGCGATGACTTCATCCCTTTCAACGGTATCGCAGACGAAGAAATGATCGTCGGAGAACCTGGCGACAGTCGCGCCCTCAAAGGTCTCGCTGATGGTCCTTGCCAGGTCGCACAGCAGTTCATCGCCAAGCTTGAAGCCGTGACGCTCGTTGTACAGCTTGAAATTTGGGATATCGAACTGCACGAAGGAAAGATCCTGCCGCCTGCCGTAAGGGAACTGAAGCATATTCTGGATCTTCTGGTAGAAGAAAGACATATTGAACAGCCCTGTCAGCGGATCGGTCTCCTGATCTGCCGAGAGTATCTCTGCTTCGGCATAAGAATTTCTGCTGCGGTTGAAGTACTCATTTTTATCAACATCGACTATGAAAACATAGTAAAAGCTCCTGCCGTTCTTCCAGTGCAGGATATGCCCGAAATCTTCGATATAACGCACTTCGCCGTCACGGGTAAGTATTCGGTAGCGAACGTAGTCATGGCGTTTTTCGACGAATACGGTCTGCGCCTTGATCTGGTTCTCTATCTTTTGCAGATCATCGGGATGCACCATACCCTTGAATGATCCGCCCACATGGTCAATAAACTCCTCATAGTCATCACAGCCATACAGATGTACTATGTTCTTATCCGCAAACAGTATTCGCTCATTGCAGTCGGCTTCGTATATAAAGAACCCGCCGGGAAGCCCCGTGGGTATCATACCCTCTTCAAGCTGATAGAAAGTCTCTTCCAAAACAAATTTCCCCTTTCTGCCATACTTTATAAAAAACACAAGATCAGTAAATCGCTGATATATAGTAAACGACATGAATTTATATGTCGTATTCCATGAATATATAATAACAGAAAATTCAAATAAAATCAAGATATTATCAAAAGTTTGTATAATATTTCCACATAAATCTCTTCTATTATGTATATCCTGTTGCATGGACACGGCATTTATACTTGGAATGTAGCCGCGCGGACTTTACATTTGCGTAAAAATGTGATAATATTATTGATATATGATATCCTGCTTCTTTGTCCTTTTTCGGGCTTTTTCATGAGTTAAAGATTATTTTAGAATTGATATGCTATCATATAGACACAGAAAAGGACAGTGCATTCGGTCAGCGCGGACACAATACTGTGCAGACCAAGCACAAGACAATAGACCTGTCCCCTAACCCATCGCCTCACCCCTGACAAAATCTTTTACCATGCTGCGTCGTCGTCATTCTAGCATCATGGCAAAATCTTTTGCCATGGGGCACACGCAGGGTTAGTGGACAGGTCTAATAGAAAAGGGGCAATGAATCATGTTTTTCAGAATTTTAAAAAAAGACCTGAAACGAAAAAAGACGATGAATATCATACTGCTGCTGTTCATCATACTCTGTTCGATGTTTGCGGCGGCGAGCGTGAACAACATCATCGCGGTAACAGGCGGTATCGACCATTATTTTGATATGGCAAACGTGCCTGATATCAGTGTTACGCTGAGCAAGAAAAATGATGAGTTTGAAAAGGAACTGAATGAGCTTTCCTCGATAAAGGAGATAAAGACCGAGAAATATTTTGAGATCACAAGCTCAAAGTCATTTATACACAACGGCGTAAGGCTCACAAATTTCATCAATCCAGCAAACCTGTTAGCCGATACCGAAATGGCGCTGAACTATTTCGATAAAGACAACAACATCATCGAAAGTGTTGAAAAGGGCACATTCTATGCTACTATCCCCTTCACTGACGACACTGATATCAAGGACGGCGATGATGTTACCGTAAGGCTTGACGGAAAAGAGCTTACCCTAAAGTATATGGGCTATTTCAAGGGAGCATTATTCTCCACAGACCCCTCTGCAGGCCCGATGCTTCTTGTCAATCCTGCGGATTATTCCACACTGGAAGAGTACGGCGCTTCGCAAAGTTTGCTCGGTGATGGAAAGAGGCTGTATATAAATACAAGCGATACAGATGCCATAGAGGAACTTGCAGATCAGTATGACAGCGTATATGCTTCAACAAGAGAGCAACACAGGAGCCTTTATCTTTATGATATGCTGACGGCTTATATCATGATGGCTATAAGCATAGTGCTGATGATAACCGCATTCGTTGTGCTGAGGTTTACAATAGGCTTTACCATAGCTGAGGAATTCCGTGAGATAGGTGTTATGAAAGCTGTGGGTATACAGAGCGGCAGCATACGCGGTATGTATATCATAAAATATCTTGCCATATCCGTTGCAGGTGCGCTAATAGGATTTATCTGTTCGATGCCCCTGCAGGATATGATGATGAAAACAGTATCCAAAAACATGGTGCTTGGCAGTGAAAACGGCTCGGTAATGGGAGCTGTGAGCTGTGTGGGCGTTGTGACTGTGATACTTATATTCTGCTATATTTGTACACGCAGGGTGAAGAAGCTTTCACCTATTGACGCTGTGCGCAACGGTCAGACAGGTGAGCGATTCGGCAGAAGAAGCATGATACATCTTGGCAGTTCAAAGCTGCCCTCAACAGGCTTTATGGCACTCAACGATGTTATGAGTGCGCCTAAGAGGTTCGGGCTGATAACACTGATATTTGCACTTTGTATGCTGATAGTTACGCTGATGTCAAACTTTGCACTGACCCTCAAAAGCGAGAAGATACTGTGGGCATTTACTATCCCCGAAAGTGAAGCGCACATAATGGACGCTGAGATGATCGGAAAAATGTTCGGCGATGATAAAGATGCCTGCAATAAACTGATCTCAGACGTAAGCGATACCCTTGAAAAGGAGGGTATACAGGGACAGGTATCTGTATCTCTCGGAAAGAACTGCAAGTCATATTACAATGACAAGACCGCTGATTTAACATACTGGGTGAACAAGGGTGAAAATATCAGCAAGCCCCGCATAGATGAGGGCTGTGCGCCAGGCAAATCAGATGAGATAGCGCTGACAGGCTATGCCATGGATGATCTGGGTGCGGGTATCGGCGACCGCATAAAAGCCGATTTCGACGGCGAAGAAAAAGAATTTCTCGTAACGGGAAAGTTCTCCACATTTATGGGCAGCGGTCACACGGCGCTGTTATATAATGATGTAGAGTTTGCTTCTCCCAACAGTTCCAGCGGAATACAGATACATTTTGACGGTTCACCCGACAAGGAGACCATCAATAAAAATATCGACAAGCTGAGAGAGGTATTTGATACCGACAAGATATACAACACATCGGACATGATAAAACAAATGACAGGTATATCGGATACTCTCAACACCATCAAGAAAATGATGATGATACTTACTGCCATAGTTACAGCCATGATAGTTGTGCTTATGGAGAGAAGCTTTATCTCAAAGGAAAAGAGCGAGATAGCACTGATGAAAGCGGTTGGCGTATCAAGCAGGAGCATAATCGCACAGCACACGCTGAGATTCGTTATGGTCTCGGTGATCGCCTGCATAGTATCTCTGGCGGTACTTATGCCAATAAGCAATATCATAATGGATTTTGTATGCTCAATGATCGGTGATATCTCGGGTATGAAATGCGATATCGACCCCATAGAGATATTCGTCATCTGCCCCATAATGCTTATACTTGTAACGACTATCGGTGCTATGCTGACTGCACTTTACACAAGAACTATCAGGGCGAGTGACACAGCTTCCATCGAATAAGGGAGGAAACCTAAATGAAAACTGTTTTGCAGGCGAAAGGTCTTTGCAAGACTTACATAGTGAACAAGCGACAGAACAATGTACTGAAAAATATCGACCTCACCATTGAAGAGGGGGAGATGGTGGCAGTGATGGGTCCGTCGGGCTCGGGTAAAAGCACACTGCTTTACTGCCTTTCGGGTATGGACAGAGTAACTGCGGGCAAGGTGGATTTCTGCGGAAAAGAGATAACGGAGCTGAACGAAAAAGAACTGGCTTCCCTGAGACTTGATGAGATGGGATTCATATTTCAGCAGATGTACATGATGAAAAATCTTTCGGTGCTGGATAATATAATCCTGCCTGCGGTAAAGTCAAAGAAGAACAGCGAGAGCCGCAAGCAGACCGAGGAAAGAGGACGTGCCCTGATGCGCAAGCTGGGCATAGATGATATCGGTAACAACGATATCAACGAGGTATCGGGCGGACAATTGCAGAGAGCCTGCATTTGCAGGAGCATGATAAATTCTCCGAAAATGATATTTGCTGACGAACCCACAGGCGCTCTCAACCGCGCGACATCGGACGAAGTTATGGACGAGCTGACCAAGCTCAACAGCGAGGGCACCACAGTTATGTGCGTCACCCATGACCCGAAAGTTGCCGCAAAGTGCAGCAGAGTCCTCTACATAGTGGACGGCGGTATCGTGGGCGAAAAAATGCTCGGCAAGCTGGGCGAAAGCAAGGAAACTCTGCGGGACAGAGAAAGAGACCTGAACAACTGGCTGATGGAACAAGGCTGGTAAAAAAATCCCCCGCCGACTGTTGCCGGGAACGTTAGTTTATCCTAAGGAGTGTGGGACTTACTGGGGAAAACCTTTCTGAAGAAAGGTTATTCCCCAGACCCCTTTCCAAAGACTTCTATTTCTTTTTGGCAGGGGGCAGCTATTTCTATAAAGCGAAGTTAGTGACCGTACAAAGTGAACTATATAAAGATATCTGCCCCCTGCCAAAAAGAGTTAAAAGTTTTCGGGGATGGAGTCAACATCAGCAAAGCTGATGTTTGAAGAGGACCCTTTTTCAAAAGGGTCTTCCTCAATAAAACCCGCAGTCCCTAGGATAAGCCGACGTTTTCGGCAATGGACGGCGCGGGGGATATTATGCTTTAGGGGTGGTATTATGACTGATATACTTATAGTTGAAGATGACAGGGAGTTATCCTCACTTTTGACGGATTTTCTGCGGGCTGAGGGATATACTGTATCGGCGGTGGACAGCGGTGACAGGGCTATACAGCTGTTTGAGAGGTATGGTGCGAAGCTTGTGGTGCTGGACATAAATCTGCCTGATGTGAATGGGTTTGCGGTATGTTCAAAACTTCGGGAACAGGCTGACACGCCGATACTGATAGTCAGCTGCCGCACGGACAAGGACGACAAGCTTATCGGCTTTGACCTTGGGGCGGACGATTATATCGAGAAGCCTTACGACATCGATATACTGCTGGCGAAGATAAAGGGCATATTCAAGCGGAGATATCAGGTGGATATACTCTGTGCGGACGGTGTCACCCTGAACCTTGCTGACCGCACTGCGGAGATAGACGGCGAAAAGACCGAGCTCACGGTGAAAGAATTCGACCTGCTGACACTGCTGGTGCAGAACAAGGACAAGGTCATGAAAAAGGAGTACCTCTTCAACAGCGTGTGGGGCAGTGACAGCGATTCCGAGATGCAGACCCTCCATGTGCATATCAACCGCCTGCGGCAGAAGCTGGGTGACGACCCTAAAAATGCAAAGCGCCTGCTGACGGTGTGGGGCGTGGGGTATAAGTTCGTATGAGTACCTTCAAGAAACTCATAATTGCTGTAACTGCGCTGTTCATATTACTCACGGTGATCTTGAATATGGCGCTGATAAGGCAGGCTGATTCTCCCACAGGTATTTACCGCGTGGAAGCGAAACGGCTGGCGGATGATATCGAGGAAAGGGGCAGTTATGACCTCAGCGATTACCCTCACCTTACGGGAGTTTTCACCGAAGATGACGGCGACCTTTATATTTCGGACGAGCAGTATGTAATCATCGAGGCGGCTGGCAGGCTTTATCGCGTGGAATATAATACCTCAGACTACAGATCATGGCTGCTGCTGATAAACGGCGCACTGGCTGTGGTACTGTTGATGCTGTTCATACTTTTTAGGTATATCCGCAGGAATATCATCCTGCCTTTCGGTCGGCTGAACGATGTTCCGCAGGAGTTGGCGAGGGGAAATCTCGCGGTGCCGATACCCGAGGAGAAAAGCAGATTTTTCGGAAAATTTACCTGGGGCGTGAATATGCTGAGGGAAAGCATCGAGGAAAACCGAACCAAGGAGATATCCATGCAGAGGGATAAAAAGCTACTGCTTCTGTCACTTTCCCACGATATCAAAACTCCCCTTTCTGCCATAAAGCTGAACGCCAAGGCGCTGGCGAAAGGTCTTTACAAGGACGAACAGAAACAGCGTGAAGCGGCTGAAAGCATCAACGCCCGCGCCGATGAGATAGAAGGATTCGTCAGCAGGATAACCAAAGCTTCAAGTGAGGATTTCATGGATTTCGAGGTACATATGGGTGAGGAATTCCTCAGCGTGATACTTTCTCGCATAAACGAAAGATATGCACCTCAGCTGAATATCAGCAGTACGGAATTCGTGATAGACGATTACGATGATTGTATCCTCAGCTGTGACGGCGACAGGCTGGCGGAATGTTTGCAGAACCTCATCGAGAATGCCATAAAATACGGTGACGGCAGGCTTATCGAGATATGCTTTGATACCATGGACGGCTGTAAACTCATCACGGTGAAGAACACAGGCTGTACCCTTGAAGCAAAGGAACTTCCCCAGATATTTGAAAGCTTCCACCGCGGCAGCAATGCCGAAAAAGCCAAGGGCAGCGGACTGGGACTTTTCATCTGCCGCAAGCTGATGGCGCTTATGGGCGGCGAGGTATATGCGGATATCAAGGACGAATGCTTCCTTGTAACGCTGGTGGTCAGGCTTGCATAAAAATAATCGAGACAGGAGAAAATATCATGATTGAAGATTTTGTAAAAGTAAAAGACGTAGACAAAGAGACCATAGAGAAGTACCGCGGCAAACTGCCCGATGAATATCTGGAGATATGGCAGGAACATGGCTACTGCACATTCTATAACGGCTATCTGAAGATAATTGACCCCGAAGAATACCAGGCGCTGATTGAAAGATCCTATTTTATGGGGAACGTTTCGATACCTATAATGGCAACAGCTTTCGGTGATATTTTAACATGGGAGAAAGACAATTATGTAGGCATCGTCAAATACAGATACGGTGACAATGATATTATAGAATCGGGCTTCAAGTACTTTATGATGGATCTTGAGTTCGGTGAACTTGATGAAGAATTTTTCACTATCGAACAATACGATGAAGCTGTAGAAAAATACGGCGAACTTGAATATGACGAATGTTTCGGGTATGTTCCTCTACTTGCACTGGGCGGAAATGAATCTGTAAACAACCTGAAAAAAGTGAAGATGAAAGAACATATAGCACTCATCTATAACATGGTCGGTGAGATATAAGATATCTGCCGATGTCAACAAGAAAAAATTCTGAGGGAGATCCTTGTCAAAAGGGTCTCCCTCGATTTTACATATAGTTTGTATCAGTGGAAAGATAATACCTTGTCGTAGTCGTAACCGCGGTCCGGAGTAAAGGTGCGTGGTGTGAGTTCAAAGTATACCACGCCGTTTCTTTTGGCAGTCAGGGAGATATCTGCACTTCCCTGTTCTGTGCTTATCACATCACTGCCGAAAAGGGGCTTTGCGGAAGCACGCAGAAGCTCGGTCTGAGCCTTTGTGAGATATGCGGGTTCGCCCATATCGTGCCAGAGTTTAAGGGGATTGCAGGTATCCTCGTCAACTGTCTTGGTGATGAGGGTATATTCGCCCTCGGCAGGAAATGTGAATGTGCGGGTGAAATCATCGGTGTCGATATTCCACAAAATGCCTGCAAAGCCTTTGTCAGACTTGACGATGACTGCGGTATCATCGCGGAATATGCAGTCGGTACCGAAGTCTTTCAGCTGTTTGAAAAACGCAAAGGTGTAGAAAGTGGGCTTGGGTATGCAGCCGTTTGCCACCAGACCGAATCCGCCGTGGAAAGGTGTGAAAGGCACTCCCTGCTCTTCAAAAACATCGCCGAATGTCCAGTAGGAATAGGAAGTGTTCATATCACCCAGATGGGAAAGCTGACCTGCAAGGTACGCCGCATTCAGGTTTGTATCGTGTATAACGCCCTTGGGAGTATATGAAGTGCTGAACTCGGTTATGTGTATGGGCAGACCCTTGAATTCATCAAAACTTTCAACGATATCCCGGGTGGTCTGCAGGTTGGCAAGCCTTGCCACAGGTTCTTCAAGCTTTGAATAATCATAGTGACCTATGCGCTCGGGGAATTCAACGGTGTAGTGGTGGCGGGTGACGGAATCTGGTTTGATGCCGTTATCGCGGCAGAATTCCAGGAACTTTCTTATCCATTCCTCGTCATTTACGCCGCATATAGCAGGTCCGCCCACCTGAAAACGCTCGTCATAAGCCTTGATGGCGGTGAAAGTCTCCTTGAAGAGTCTGAAATACTCTTCCATATCAGCCTTGTACCAGAATCCCGGGAGATTAGGCTCGTTCCAGACTTCGATATTCCAGCCCAGAACTTCCTCGCCGTAGCGGCCGCGGAGATGTTTCAGCAGTGCGATGACCATATCTGTCCACTGCTTGTAATCCTTGGGCGGAGTGGTGTTGCCTTTCCAGTAAAAGACAGTCTGGGTGCCGCTCGCCAATTTTTCGGGCATGAATCCAAGCTCCAGAAACGGACGTATGCCCAGTTCGATATAGCTGTCAAAAATGCGGTCGATGTAGGTGTAGTTGTATTCCACCTTAGTTTCGCCGTCTTCCTCGTACTCCTGATATATCGCCACATCATCGCAGAACAGGCCGTGTCCGCGGATATTTTTAAAGCCTATCTCACGCTGAACGAGTTTCAGCTGTTCAAGATATTCAGCTGTAAGCGCAAGACCAAGTCTGCCTGTGCCTACGCAGTAATCAACGTTATTATTGAAAGGTACGCTGTTATTAGTATCAATAACTGTTTTTGCCATTGGATATTCCTCCTTATAATAAGTAAACACCGCCTGCGCCCGCAGACGGTGTCAATAAAACTTGATATTATTCCTTTACGCCGCCGATGGTAAGACCTGCAACGAAGTATCTCTGTAAGAAAGGATACAGGATAACGATAGGAAGTGCTGTGACAACAGTAGCAGCTGCTCTTACAGAGGTAGGTGTTACTGTTGCGGAAGCGTTCTTCATGGTCTCGGCAGTCTGCTGTTTTGAGCTTGTAATAGAGTTCAGGATCTGCATAAGCTCATACTGAAGAGTTGTCAGATCTGAGTTCATTCTGTTATACAGCATAGCATCGAACCAGGAGTTCCACTGACCAACTGCGGTGAACAGTGCAACAGTGGCAACAACGGGCATACACAGGGGGAAGATTATCCTGATGAAGATAGTCAGGTGACCTGCGCCGTCCATCATAGCGGATTCAGCAAGGCTGTCAGGCAGACCATTCATATAAGTACGCAGAACCAGCATACTGAATGCGGGTACCATGCCGGGCAGGATGTATACCATAAAGCTGTTGGTCATGCCCAGTGCCTTATAAACCAGGAATATGGGGATAAGACCGCCGGAAACGTACATTGTTACAACGTACAGCAGAGAGAGCTGCTTTTTGAACAGGAATTCCTTACGGCTGAGTATATAAGCCAGCAGTGAAGTTACCAGTGTAGCAGACAAAGTACCGATGACAGTTCTGAGTACGCTGACCTTTGCAGCGGTGAGCATATTCTGCTGTGAGAGCACGTGCTGATAGTTCTTGAGTGTAAATACTCTTGGAACCAGTGTTATGCCGCCTTTAAGGGCATCAAGTCCATCATTGAAAGATACGGCTACCATGTTCAGCAGAGGATACAAGATAACTATTGAAAAAACTAACATGAACACTGTATTGAATGCATCGAATATATTATCGCCCTTTGTACGGCGGCTGACGATGCTGTGCTTGGTTTTTGAACCTATGTCCTTTGCATCTCGCTTGGGCTTTTCTGCCTGCGTGATAGGTGCATTCGGAGTAGAAACGATCTTTTTAGTTAATTCTGCCATTTTGCGCCCTCCTTAATACAGACTTTCTTCGCCCATTGCCTTAGCCGATGTATTGGCTATGAAGACGAGTATGATACTTACAAGGCTCTTGAATATACCTGCTGCAACACCGATTGAGTAGTTGCCCTTACCGATACCGTAGTTCAGTACGTAGATATCGATAGTTTGTGCAACAGACTTTACAAGGTCATTACCCAGCAGATACTGGAGCTCGAAACCAACGTTAAGTACGTTGCCGACATTCATTATCAGAAGGATAAGAATGGTAGGCTTCAGACCGGGGAGAGTGATGTGCCAGATGCGTCTCATTCTGCCTGCGCCGTCTATTGAAGCGGCTTCATAAAGGTCTGGGTTGATAGATGTTATAGCTGCCAGATAGATGATGGAATCCCATCCTGTTTCCTTCCATCTGTTTGCAAAGCCAACTATCCACCAGAAGTATTTCGGTTCAGCCAGCCATTGTATAGGTTTATCGACAACACCGATACCCATGAGCAGCTTGTTTAAAGTGCCGTTCTCCATGGAGAGGACATCGAATACGATACCTGTCAGGATTATCATGGAGAGGAAGTGAGGCAGATATGAAACAGTCTGCACGAACTTTTTGCCCATATTGAATCTGAACTCACTGAGGAGTATAGCGAATATGATAGGACAGATAGTACCGAGTACAAGGTTGATAACACCCATCATAAGTGTATTTCTTACGCAGAGCATGAAATCCTTGTTTCTGAAAAGGAACTTGAAATTATCCAGGCCTACGAACTGTGATTTCGTAAAACCCAGATTGGGCTTATATTTCTGGAATGCCATGATCCAGCCGAAAAGCGGTACATAGCAGAATATCAGAACATAGACAACAAAAGGTATGGACAGCAGCAGCAGAGCTTTCTGGTTTTTCAGCTTTTTACCGAAGTCCGGGTCTTTGAACATTTTTGCGCACCTCCGAGATGTGTACATCCCCTGCGCCCCGCCCTCGGGCTCAGGCTGCAAGAGGTTAGAAAAAGTGTCCGAACTGCGAACCCCTTTTCTAACCTCTGACATCGTAAAACAGATATCAGGGGATAAATATTTAATTGCTTATCATTATATTTACGAAAATATCCCGCACAAGTCCCCGACTAGCGGGGACTTGTTGCAGTATATATATTTCGTGAAAAAGATCAGTCATCGACCGTCAGGAGATAATTACTTACCTGCTGCTACGTCGATTCTTCTCTGGATCTCCTTGTTGAATGCGGGCAGCAGTGTGCCGTCAACATCGCACTTATTCTTGTATTCGGTCAGATACTCGTTCCAAGCGGAATCGAAATCATCAGCGATACATACCTTAGGCAGGTACTCGTGCTTAACGTTAGCCATCTCAGTCCAAACCAGACCCTCAGGAGTATCGGTGGTCAGAGCGTTGGAGTAAGACCACATAGGATACCAAGCCTCATTCTCGGGAGCTGCGTTCAGCATCTCAACATAGGTCTTAACGCCGTAAGCGTCGAAGCACTCCTTGATCTCATCGTTCAGGGACTCATAGAACTCAGTAGCCTGGTGGTTAGCGTCACAGCCGTTGACACCGTCGTGATCCATACCGTTGGAATAGTTGGGGAAGTAAGCATAAGGACAGAGGTTCTTATTGATGTAAGTCTGTTCGTTAGCATTTGCTCTCATCTCTTCGGTACGAGTGAATACACCATCTTCGCCCTTGTTGTAGTTAACGCCTTCGATACCCCAGTTTCTCAGAGTGAGGATCTCGGGATCCAGCAGGTCGTTCATGAACTTCATAGCGCCCTCGGGATCCTTGCAGGATACAGTGATACCAACACCGTTGGAAACGTCCAGAGCAGGATTTGCGTGCCAGTGCTCCTCAACGCCCTTATCGATGGTGATACCAACAGGAACGTAAGTGCAGTCATCAAGATTGCCGTCAGCCTTTATAGCCAGCTCAGCATCGTTGAAATCCCAGTGCTGGTCAACCATACCGCAAACTCTGCCTGTAGAGAGCTTGGAGATATAAGCATCATACTTCATTGTGAAGGTCTCCTGGTCAACGATACCCTTCTTGTACTCTTCGTTCAGCTTCTTGAAGTATCTCTTAGCTGTATCTGTGGTGTTGTAGTCGATAGCCTGGTGGGTATCTCTGTCAACTATGCAGCAGCCGTCGTTGGGATAACCATCAAGGAAGAAGGGAGCATTCTCAAGGCAGAAGTATCTCCAGTCATCGCAGAGTATCTCATAACCGATGTTGGGAGTACCGTCAGGCATTGTAGGATTAGCCTCGATGTATCTCTCGATAAGGTCGAAGTATTCGTCCAGAGTCTCGATCTTAGGATAACCTGCCCATTTCAGAACTCTTGTCTGGATCCAGAAAGCTTCGTCGTTGTGGACGCAAGTTGTATCGTGATCCCAGGTCTTGCCGAACTGAGGAATGATGTAAATGTGGCCGTCTTCAGCTCTGATAGAGTTCCACTCAGCCTCGGTGTAGAAATTCTTTATGTTGGGATAATTGTCCCACAGCTCGTCGATAGCGATGAATGCGCCTGCATCTACCATGCTCTTCATACCGGAAGAAGCATCTACGAAGTCAGGATACTCGCCGCCTGCGATCATAACGCCGATAGCTTCTTCAGCAGTCTGACCTACCAGCCATTCCATCTCGCACTTAGCGCCGATCTTCTCAGCTATCTTGTCCTGTACAACGTTGCCTTCTTCGACCTCGTTGCCGGGAACCGCGAAGAATGCAGAGAATACCTTTACTTCAACTTCTTTACCGTCCGCAGTCTTAACTGTATCAGTCTTCTGCTCCTTCTCGCCTGTTTTGCCGCAGGCTGACATACCAACTATCATTGCCAATGCCATCAGACCAGCAGCTGCTCTCTTGAGTCTTCTCATAATTAACAACCTCCAAAAAACGTTTATTTTAGCTTTGAACATAATAGCTAAATTTTGTTTTGTTTTCGCTGAGATTATTATAGCAAATAAATCTGGTTTTGTGAATAGTTATCAGTAAACTAAGCAATAATTGCAAATATATTTTAGCAAATCAGCAAAATATGTTTAATCCGACAACAAACCAAATTGTACATAGCAAAAAATGTATCGAAAAGCGCAATTTTTGAGTTGTAAAGAATTGCGCAATGTAGTAATATATAAAGATTTAAAAGAGATACAGTCAAATTTCAATACAAATTTACGTCAGACTATACAAATTTGTACGTACTTTCACTGATCAGATTATGTCATATCGTACGCATTATTACTTAATTTATATGCGTAGGTTTAGATTGACAAGCAAGCAAACATGTGGTATAATTTAAACAGAAAGTAAACTACTCTTTAACAAACATATAAAACTCATCAAAACTACTACTGTACTGTTTACGTGCCTGAATTTAAGGAGAAGCTATGGCTACATATGTAATGAGCGATCTGCACGGTGAATATGATAAATACTGTGAAATGCTTGAAAAGATAGATTTCAACCCCGAAGATACTCTGTTCATACTCGGCGATGTTGTGGACAGGGGTCCGAAGCCTGTTGACATACTTCTTGATATGATGAAGCGCCCGAATGTCTATCCGCTGATGGGCAATCATGATCTGTTGGCACTGGATGTTCTCAAAAAGCTGAATGTCGAGATAACCGAGGATAACTTTGCCCAGAACATTGATGCCAGCACGATGAACGAGCTCATCGACTGGCTCAAGGACGGCGGACAGACCACGCTGACGCAGTTCCGCAGTCTCACCAACGAGGAAAAGGCCGATGTTCTTGATTATATGGACGATTTCCGTCTGTGCGAATCCGCTGAGGCGGGTGGCAAGACATTTGTCATGGTACACGCAGGTCTTGGAAATTTCCGAAAGGGTAAAAAGCTTCGTGATTACACTCTCAAGGAACTTCTGATGGACAGACATGACCCCGAGATCGACTGTTTCGGCGAGGACGATATCTACGTTGTGGCGGGGCATACGCCCACCATGATCTACACCGGTAAAGCAGAGATATACCACAAAAATCACAACATATTCATCGACTGCGGTGCCTGCATGGGCGGACGGCTTGCCTGCCTTTGTCTGGACACAATGGAAGAATTTTACGTCTGAATATTTTTACGCGGAGCGTGGCAGAGAAATCTGCCGTGCTCTTTTATTTTTGCCGCCGCGACCTCGTCGCAGCCTTCCGGGACGATGGTATATACATCGTCCAGAATGTAAAGTTCTCCGCCGTTATCACCGTATTTCAGGCTTTTATACGCTTTTTCGGGATCGTCGAAAAACTCAGCATTAAGGCATAAAGTCAGCTCCAGACGCACCCCATAATTTCGTTTTATCACCCTTATATCTCCGCTTATCTCGACATTAAAACGACTCATCAGCTGAGCCCTCAGCGCCGCAAGAAATATCTTTGCCGAAATGTCACGATCTTTCAGAGATTCAAAGTCAAGCCCAAGCTCGGAGAGCTCGGTATTATCCACCCGAACAGTCACCTGCGCACCGATGCGGTCTATATCCATTAGCTCACCCCTGTGCATACTATGCACAGGCTGAACTTTTTGCCACAGCTCGGAATTATTCAACATGATATCGGATTTGTCCACCCACAAACAACGTTTGCGGTGATATAATATATGCAGAAAAATTTCATATAACGGAGGTACACATCTATGCTGAAAGCACCGAATTTAGAGGATTGCTGGGTCACAGGCGGAGTTTTTCGCGAACGTATGGAGCTCAACAAAAAGTATCTGAAAGAACTTGACCCCATATGTTTATTGCAGAATTTTTATCTGGAGGCAGGAATAATCCTCCCCGATATGCAGGTGATATCCGAGCCGGAAAAGGCGAATCTGCACTGGGGCTGGGAATCTCCCGCCTGCCAGTTAAGAGGGCATTTTCTTGGACACTGGATGTCAGCCGCGGCTATGCTGTCGGCGAGCGATGATGACAGTGAGCTAAGGGCAAAGCTGTCCAAAATTATAGACGAATTAGAGCGTTGCCAGATACGTAACGGCGGAAAATGGGTGGGCAGCATACCCGAGAAGTACTTTAAATTTATGGAGGGCGACGACTACATCTGGTCGCCCCAGTACACAATGCACAAAACGCTGATGGGTCTGGTGGACGCCTACCGCTATGCGGGCATCGAAAAAGCCCTGAAGATCGCTGATGCACTTGCTGACTGGTACATCGAGTGGGCGAAAAGCATCGAAAACACAGCGCCTTTCACTGTTTTCAAGGGCGAGCAGGGCGGTATGCTGGAGGAGTGGTGCATACTTTTTGAGCTGACCCGCGACCCGAAGTATCAGAAACTCATGGACATCTACCGTGAAAATGCCCTGTACCACAAGCTTGAACAGCACAGGGACGCTCTCACCGATGACCACGCCAATGCCAGCATCCCACTTTCTCACGGTGCTGCCAAATTATACGAATCAACAGGTGAAGAACGCTGGAAGATCATCAGCGAAGAGTTCTGGAAACAAGCTGTAACTCAGCGGGGTATGTTCGCCACATCAGGCGCAAATTCTGGGGAATTCTGGATTCCTGCTAACTCTCAGGGTAGCTATCTCGGGGATACCGACCAGGAGTTCTGTACGGTTTACAACATGGTTCGTCTGGCTGATTTTTTGTACAGAAGAACAGGCAACACCGCCTATGCCGACTACATCGAAAGAGCCCTCTATAATGGGTTCCTTGCACAGCAAAATATGCACAGCGGAATGCCTGCGTATTTTCTGCCATTAGCCTCGGGAAACCGCAAGAAATGGGGCAGCAAAAGGCACGATTTCTGGTGCTGTCACGGCACGATGGTGCAGGCACAGACCCTCTATCCGCGGCTGATTTGGTACACCGAGGGCAGTACCGTTACCGTTGCCCAGTATATCCCCTCTGAGGCAAAGCTCGATATCGACGGCAGTGAAGTTCGGCTGTCCCAGTGTACAGAGCTTAAAAGCCTGAATAATCAGGTATTTTTCGATGAGGACGAGGGCGGTGAGAAGAGCAGATGGTCACTGAGGTTTGATATCGAATGTGATACCCCCACCGAATTCACGCTGAGATTCAGACTGCCATGGTGGCTGAAAACTACTCCGCAGATAATTCTCGACGGCGAACCCATACAGGCGGATATTGCGGACAATTACTTTATTATCTCAAAGATCTGGCAAAATAGTACCATACAATTATTGCTCAGCCCAAAGCTCACCGCCGAGTCCCTGCCTGATATGCCCGAGACTGCCTCACTACTTGATGGTCCCATCGTGCTGGCGGGCATGACCGACAAAGACATTGGTTTGCAGGGCGATCTTTCCGCCCCAGAGACTTTCCTGCACCGCCGAACCACCCACGAATACAAGACATACGTCTGGAAACAGAATACCTATGTCACCCGCCATCAGCCCGTGAACATCGAATTCAAACCCCTTTACGAGGTCACGGACGAGGTGTACACCGTGTATTTCAGCAAGAGATAACAATTAGCTTTGCTGACAAAAAGCAGCAGCACAAATTTTTTGTACTGCTGCTTTTCTATGTTTAAAATTGTACGTACACCATTAGTTTTGTCCGAGAAGTGTCTGGTCAAACCTGAACAGCGCGTCATTGATCTCGAAGATATCATATATCCCGTGGACGATGTGATATTTTACTATAAGGTCGAAATCCAGAGAATTTGAAAGTGCATATCCCGCTTTGGAAAGCAAGTCCTCAGTCTCGCGGATATCAAGTTTCAGCGCCACTGCGAATGCCACCGCCGTCTGCTTTTTGGGCTTGTAGTGAACATCACTGCGTATCTTTGAGAAAAGCTTGCGGTCGATATTTGCCCGCTTGTAGGCTTCAACATCGGTCATACCGCGCTCGTCGATGAGCCTGAGAAGCGCCTGTGAGAAAGATTCGTCACGCATGGAGAAATAGTCCTCTGCCGCGCATTCTTCCGCGACATCGCAGGCATCAAAATCCGGTACAGCTGATTCCGTCTTTTTCGCCTGACCGAACAAGCCTTTCTTTTTGGGCTTTGCTTCCTCGTCTTTCAGCACAGCGGCAGCCGCGGCGGGCGCATTGAAACACGCCGCACTGCCCATCATCTCACGCCGTCCTCGCTCTTTGTCCTCGCGGATCTTCGCGTAGGCATCGTCGATGAACTGCCTAATGCCCTCAAAACGCTCGTAGCTTATCTCAAAGCTGTCCTTATCAAATATCACCAGCGTGATATCCATTTCGTGGTCTTCAAGGAATCTCCTCGCTTCGCTTTCGGCGACTTCTATCGCTTCACGCTTGGGATAGCCGTATACCCCCGCAGATATCAGCGGAAAGGCTATGCTTTTACAGCCCAGACTTTCAGCCAGAGCAAGGGAATTTCTGTAACAGCTTTGAAGAAGTTCCCTCTCGCCCTGTTCACCGTCCTCCCAGACAGGACCCACCGTGTGGATAATATGCTTACAGCCCAGACCATAGCCCTTAGTCGCCTTTGCCTGACCTGTCTCACAGCCCCCGAGAAGCCTGCACTCTGCTAGAAGTTCGGGACCAGCCGCGCGGTGTATCGCACCGTCGACTCCCCCGCCGCCAAGCAGCGAGCTGTTGGCAGCATTTACTATCGCGTCCGCCGAAAACTTGGTTATATCGGCACGTACCAGACAAAATGGCATAATTATCCCTCCGTTTACTGATTTTCTGTTTCCTCGTTGTCCTCTAACGAAAGCTGACCAAGGTCATCGCCGTAGGCGCTCTGCATCAGCATAGTCCTTAGGGCGGTGCATCTTCGATTCTTGCCGTTGTTCATTATCATGAAACCTATCCTCTGAGCCGTACCCAGTATCACCAGCAGTTTCTTCGCCCTTGTGACCGCGGTGTACAGCAGATTTCGGTAGTATAGGCTGTCCATGCCGTCATAAAGGGTGAGTATCACCGCATCGTACTCAGAGCCCTGGCTTTTATGTACTGTGACGGCGTAGGCAAGTTCAAGGTCATCAAGCATTTCGCCGCTGTAATCGGCTATCCTGCCGTCAAAGTCTATGGTTACTATCTTCAGCAAAGGTCTGACACCTATCACAATGCCGATATCGCCGTTGTAGACGCCCTTGCCGTTTTCCTCTTTTCCGCCGTCAGTTTTCGTCCAGCTTATCTCGTAGTTGTTCTTCGTCTGCATGACCTTGTCACCCACGCGGTAGATGGCGTAGGGCGTTTTCAGCTCGTCCTTTTTCTTATCGGCTGGATTCAGCTCCTCCTGCAATATCTTGTTTAGCTCGGGAGTGCCGATACGCCCCTGTCTTGTGGGGGAAAGCACCTGAATATCCCTTATGGGCGAAAATCCGTACTTTTTCGGCAGTCGGTCACTGCAAAGCTCCACCAGAGTTGTGTAGATATCCTCAGCTTCGGGGCGGCGCAGGTAGACAAAATCCCTGTCCCGCTTTTTGAGGTCTATCATCTTCCCCGAAACTATCCTGTGGGCATTCATGACTATGTCGGATTCCTGCGCCTGTCTGAAAACTTCCGTCAGTCTCACCACCGACATAACTCCGCTGTCGATGATATCCTGCAATACATTTCCGGGACCCACAGGGGGAAGCTGGTCGCTGTCCCCCACAAGTATCAGCTTGCAGGTGACGCTCAGCGCCCGCAGAAGCGCTTCAAACAGCACGCTGTCCACCATGGACATCTCGTCCACCACCATGACCTCGCAGTCAAGAAGGTCGTCCTCATCGTGTACGAACATCATTCTGTCGCCGTCCGAGGGGATGACTTCCAGCATACGGTGGATGGTCTTGGCTTCAAAGCCCGTCATATCGCCTATACGCTTTGCCGCCCTGCCTGTTGGTGCGGCTATCATAACATCAAGCCCCTGCTGTTCAAACAGTGAGATTATGGCGTTCAGGGTAGTGGTCTTGCCTGTGCCGGGACCGCCCGTCAGCACAAGAAAGCCCTCGGATATGGCAAGATTTATCGCCTTTCTCTGCTTCTCCTCGTACTTGATGCCGCTCTCCTGCTCCTCCATGTCGATTATCTCGGAGTAGTCTATCTTGTTATCGTAGGTTATACTGCGCATAACTTCAAGTCGGCGGGAGATATACTCCTCCGCCTTGTAATAGCAGTGGAGCATGGCGTAATTCACGCCGCTGATATCCAGCTCGAATATATCCTGCTCCGATATAGCGACTTCTTTCACCTTGTCGAAAAGCTCACCGCTGACACTCAGCAGGCGCACCGTTTCACGCTTCAATACTTCCATGGGGATACAGGTGTGACCGCCCTCACGCGCCGCACTTCTAAGCACGAATGCCATTCCCGCCCTTATCCTCTGCTCGCTGTCACGGGGGATAGCCTCGCTTTCGGCTATTTCGTCCGCCTTTGCAAATGCAAGCTCGATACCATCAGTACAGAGTATGTAGGGATTTGACTTTATCAGACCTTCCGCCGCATTACCCAGCTTTCTCCAGGCGCGCACCCCGAATTTCGTGGCAACTCCGTTCTTGCTCATGTAGACCAGCAGAGCACGCGCCGCAAAGGTCTTTTTGAAATCATCATGTATCGCATCAGCCTTTTTGGGGTCTATGCCCTTGACTTCCGTGAGCTTCTCGGGCTCGTTCTCGATAATCTCAAGTGTCTTGCCGCCGAATGCCGCCACCAGCCTTTTTGCCATAACAGGATTCACCGAATCCAGCGCACCGCTTACAAGATACCTGAGT
Source organism: Hominimerdicola alba (assembly GCF_900112155.1). Taxonomy (GTDB): domain Bacteria; phylum Bacillota; class Clostridia; order Oscillospirales; family Ruminococcaceae; genus Hominimerdicola; species Hominimerdicola alba_D. The sequence continues at coordinate 52,872 of NZ_FOKQ01000016.1, forward strand.
ATGGATGCTTCACCTGTCGGCAGACTTCTCTCAAACATCTGCACACGGAACTGCCTGCCGAAATTGCGGTGCTTCACGTATTCACCTGTGAGTATTACGCTTTCGCCCTCTTCAATGTTGCCAAGCTCACCCACAGCCTTTATCAGATCATCCCCCGTGTTTACGTCGATCACACAGAAGCTTCCGTCATCGCTCTTGAACTGAACGCGGTCTACCTCGCCCTCTATCTTTTCCGCTTCACTCATTTTTGACCTCCCATGTGTCCGCCTTGAACTGCTTATCTTCCTGCCCGCAGATGATATCTGCAAGCTCGTCTGCCGCCGCAAGGATAACTCCGTACTTTGCGGCAAGATCCTGTGTACGCTGACTGAATCTTCCGTCAGTGCTGACAAGTATCACCTGTCTGCCGTACTCCCCTGCAGCTTCTTCGTCCCTGATGATACCGAGGATCTCGTCCTCGCAGGGTATATCCTCGCACCACTTTACTACCACCGCGGCACGGCATTTCCTCTTTTTGCGGGATATGATCTGCACCGCCAGCGAAAACGCCGTCAGCAGAAATATCACCGCCGCCACAACTGCCATAGGCTCACCCCCATACATACTATGCCCGCGAGCCTAAAACGTTACGCCCCCAAGACCCGCAAACTGCGGTCTCGAGGGCATTAACACCATCACTTGTCGATCTTCAGAGATTTATATACCTCGTCAATTGTCTTGCCGACCTTGTCCCTGCGGTCGTCTGAACACAGCAGGCTGAACTGGTATACCTTATCGTCAACTATCTCGATATGCATCTCCACGTAATTGTTAGTCATGGCAGTATCTTTATATGTGAACCTGAGCAAGCCGCTCTCGTTTTCGATAAGATCGTAATCTTTAAGCTGATCGCTAAAAGTTTCATTAAGTTCATTAGTGAAATCCGTTTTCAGCGTTACCAGCTTATCCTTACCCTCATAGTACTCCATCAGAGCATCAACGTCGTTTGCAGCTGGTTGGATACTAAGCTCGGGAATCACGGTCGTCACATCGTATATCACGTAGGTGAATTCCATCTCGGTATTAGCAAAGGATCTGCATTTTTCAGACTTCATAACTTCAAAGGAAAAATCATCCACATCTCTCATGGATACCGGAAGTGTTACCTCGAAGCCGTCAACATTTATGGTCGTACGCTTTCTGTCGTATATAAAGAACACCAGCGTGAATATCAGAAGTGTAATGGCTATCAGTATATAGCTTATCATTTTCGGATCCATGCCTGCAAAGATAGTTCCGCGCTTTTCCTTTACGGTTATACCGCCGAACTGCGCTGCCTGCTGCCTGAATTTTTCCTCCGGCGATATACCCTTTGCCAGATTGACTTTATTATCAACGTCAACTCTTATGGTATCACCACAGTTTTTGCATATCGTATCGCTGTCGTTTATGACTGCTCCGCAGGTCTTGCAAACCATACCTCTGCCCCCTTACTTGTTGTATTCCATCGAATCATACATTTTTCTGAATTTGCTGATAAACTTGTTCTCTTTATCGGATTTGCAGTATGCATAATACATATAGCAGGAATCCCCTTCAAAATCTATCATCATATCACAGAACCAGTTCGTATCATCTTCCGTAAAATAGAATCTCATGTGATTACCGACCTGATCTTTTTTCTTATAGCCTTCAATATCTCCGCTCATGCCCTCATCGATAAAGGGGAACATAAAGTTAAGGTATGCTTCCTCATCTCCGCTGTCAAGCCCAAGAGAGCTGACCTCATATTTGATATAAACAAATCCCATATCCCTGTTTGCATATGCCGCAGTATCCAAAGCGTCCACATCACTGAACACAGTACTGCTCCTCTTTTCAACCTTCTGTGGGAAAGTGATGGTTATATCGCCGAAGCTTTCTTTCTGCGGGCTATTATACTTTATCTGATATGCCATGATAACTATCATTATCATGATTATCGAAACAAGAAGACTGATCAGTTTTGTGCTTGAGAATGAACGTGAACTTTTTCTTGAGTAGCTGTCATTCCCGAAAGGCGAATTCATGCCGTAATTACCGTAGCCCGAACCGCCGTTCATGGTATTTCCGCCATAGCCGTAACCGTAGCTGTTCTGCTGAGGACGTCCCGCATTGTTATATGCAGGTCCCATTTCCGATCTTCTGGTACCGCAGTTTTTGCACTCGTTATCATAGTCGCCCAGGGGCGCACCGCAAATAGGACAATTCATATTCTGTTACTCCTTTACTTTTCATCTTTTTGTTACGCAATTATGTATATTTTGTTATGCGAATATTCCGTAACCCGACTCATTTTCATATAATTACAGCTATGCAGGGCGCACCCGTAGATACGTCCTGCATAAAGCCATTTCAGATAATAATTATTCCTTGTTGGCAGCTCTCTTAGCAAGGTCTGCAAGAGCGTCCTTTCTGGAAAGGTTGATCCTGCCCTGCTCGTCGATCTCCATTACCTTTACAACGATCTCGTCGCCGATGGATACAACGTCCTCTACCTTCTCAACTCTGGACTTATCCAGCTTGGAGATATGTACAAGACCATCCTTACCGGGAGCGATCTCAACAAATGCGCCGAAGTTCATGATACGAACGACCTTGCCCTTGTAGATAGCACCGATCTCGGGATCGTTTGCGATGGTGTTGATGATGTTGATAGCAGCCTGTGCCTTCTCCTTATCCAGACCGCTGACAAATACGCTGCCGTCCTCAGAGATATCGATCTTGACATCACACTCAGCGGAGATCTTCTGGATGACCTTTCCGCCTGAACCGATAACTTCTCTGATCTTATCAACAGGAACCTTGGTGGAGAGCATCTTGGGAGCCCACTTGCTGACCTCGGGTCTAACCTCGGGGATAGCCTTGAGCATGATCTCGTCAAGGATATACATTCTTGCTTTTCTTGTCTTCTCGAAAGCGCTTGCGATGATGTCCATAGTCAGACCATCGACCTTGATATCGACCTGTATAGCAGTGATACCGTTCTTGGTACCGCCAACCTTGAAGTCCATATCGCCGTAGAAGTCCTCAAGACCCTGGATATCAACCATTGTCATCCAGCTGCCGTCTTCCTTGGTGATAAGACCGCAGGAGATACCTGCAACGGGTTCCTTGATGGGAACGCCTGCGTCCATCAGTGCCAGGGTAGATCCGCAGATAGAGCCCTGAGATGTGGAACCGTTGGAAGAAAGAACCTCGGATACGCATCTGATAGCGTAGGGGAATTCCTCAACGCTGGGCAGTACAGGAACAAGAGCTCTCTCAGCCAGTGCGCCGTGACCGATCTCACGTCTTCCGGGACCTCTGGAAGGTCTTGTCTCACCTACAGAGTAGCTGGGGAAGTTGTACTGGTGCATATATCTCTTGCTGGTCTCTTCATCAAGACCGTCAAGCTTCTGTGCGTCGGAAACAGGGCCGAGAGTACAGATAGTCATTACCTGTGTCTGACCTCTGGTGAAGATACCAGAACCGTGAACTCTGGGCAGTACGCCAACTTCTGCAGCGAGAGGTCTGATCTCGTCGATACCTCTGCCGTCAACACGCTTGCCCTCGTAGAGCCAGTTTCTAACGATCTTCTTCTGGAGCTTGTAGAGTACTTCCTCAAGCATAGCGCCCTGATCGGGATACTGCTCGTCATACTTCTCGTGAACTGCATCATATATAGGCTGCATTCTTGCATCTCTTACGTTCTTGTCATCGGTATCGAGAGCCTTCTTAACGTCCTCGCCTACCATAGCCTCGATCTCATCGAAGAGGTCGTGGTCAACTTCCATAGACTCGAACTCGAACTTAGGCTTGCCGATCTCCTTCTGGATGCCCTTGATGAACTCTACCATCTTCTTGATCTCAGTGTGGCCTGTCTCGATAGCCTTCAGCATCAGATCATCGGGTATCTCCTCAGCGCCTGCCTCGATCATAACGATCTTCTCAGCAGAACCTGCAACTGTCAGGTTCAGCTTGTTGTTAGCTCTCTGCTCAAGAGTGGGGTTCAGTACCAGCTCGCCGTCAACATAGCCTACGTTGATGGAAGCAACAGGTCCGTTCCAGGGGATATCGGAGATAGATATAGCGATAGCAGCAGCGATCATACCTGTGATCTCGGGTGAGTTGTCGGGATCAACTGCCAGTACTGTCATAACAACAGTTACATCGTTTCTCATGTCCTTGGGGAACAGAGGTCTGATAGGTCTGTCAACACATCTTGAAGTCAGTATAGCCTTATCGCTTGCCTTGCCCTCTCTCTTGGTGAAGGAACCGGGGATACGGCCTACTGCATACATCTTCTCCTCAAAATCAACGGAAAGAGGGAAGAAGTCAACGCCCTCTCTGGGCTTCTTGGAAGCTGTAACATTAGCCATTACAACGGTCTCGCCGTATCTTACCCAGCATGAACCGTTTGCAAGTCCGCAGGTCTTGCCTGTCTCAACAACGACGGGTCTGCCTGCATAAGTAGTTTCAAAAGTCCTTGCGTTCTCAAACATATTGATTATCCTCCTTAATACTGTCCGGCAAAGGCTTTAGCATAAAGCGCAGAGTGCAGAAACAATGTGCTTTTACACTCTCCGATCAATGCTAAAAAACCGTCACGCGAACATAATTTTACTGTTTTTAAAAACACCAAAAGGCAGTGACGGATTACCGTCTCTGCCTTGATGATCTTAACTTGATTACTTACGGATACCCAGCTTGTCGATAACAGTTCTGTATCTCTCGATGTCGTTCTTCTTCAGGTAGTTGAGAAGGTTTCTTCTCTTACCGATCATCTTGTACATACCTCTTCTGGAGTGGTTATCCTTCTTGTGAACCTTCAGGTGTTCTGTGAGGTCGCTGATCCTCTTTGTCAGGATAGCGATCTGTACCTCGGGGGAACCTGTGTCGGTCTCATGAGTTCTGTTAGCCTCGATTACGGCTGTCTTTTCGTCTTTTCTCAGCATAATTTTGTACCTCTTTCTTAAAAATATTTTCCTCTGCGTCGGCATACGGCAGGTACTTTCTTCTTACCGAAGCGTGACCCGTATTCTGATGCAGGGATACTTATGCCTGTGCGTTCCTGTCACGCACAATATGACTTATATATTATACAATATATCCCGCTGTTTGTAAAGAGAGTTCACAAACTTTTTACATCTTTCGCAGATGAAGTCTGCGCACCCATACGCCCGAATTATCATTCTCAGTAATTTATCGATACACCTTTTTCTCTGAGTGCGTTTTCAACTTCTTCAGAAAACCTGGCATCAACCGTAACTTCTTCAAGTGAATCCATACCGCAGATGTCATTTCCGATCTCAGGATCGGACTGATGTAAAGTCAATGATTTTACAGTGTCCATTTTATCAAGTCCCGAGATCTTTTCGCAGGTGCTGATCTCCAGTGTTTCCAATTTTTCCAGCTGAGAAAAATCTTCACAGTTAATGTCATCTCCGCAATAGATGCTAAGTTCTTTTATGTTTTTCAGTTCGTTCAATTCGTTTAAAGACAATTCTCTCCCGCCATCTATAGCTAATGTTTCTAATTCTTTTAATCCGGATATATCTTCGATAGTTGTAAATCCGCTAAAGTAACCGATCCTCAGTTCTTTCAATCCAGTACACTTGTTCAGACTCGACCAGTTATCACATTTACCGCCAAGATGCAATTTTTTCAAATTGGGATTTGAAACATCATTTAAATTCAGGCTTTTGGAAAAAGGTCCGACGAAATCAATTTTTTCAAGTTCGGGACAGTATCTTATAAATTTTATACACGGTTCATTTTCCGAATAAACAAACATTCCCTTGACATTGCCTGACATATGAAAGCCTTCATCACCGTTCTGATCACTGCAATAGATCAAAAACGGCTTACCGAGATATGGTGTAAAGATCCTCACAAGCACGATACATACAACACATATTGAGATCATCAATTTCTTATTTTTCATTTTTCTCCCTCACATATTTTTATTATTCAGATACGATTTTATTATACCATATGCCATTTGCGATTTCAAATATATGGTTGTAAATTTTTGATATACGGATCGCGGTTTGCACCGCCGGGAACATGATCATGCGATCGGATGCGCCGGCTTGCGGCTGCATATTTATTCTGCTTGCTTGAAAATAAATGTTCCACGTGAAACTTTTGTGTTTGTATGATAATACTTGTACTGCGGTGGGCATTTCGCTCCTGACGGGGCGAGTCATCGGAAACGTTTCGCTGTCCGATGACGGCGCGACAATATATTTACGCAAACAGAAAGAGCGTGGACGTTTGAATTGTCCACGCTCTGAGATTTTTTATTGCCGCACCTTTTTAATAGGGCGGGTGGTTTGCTGTTCTATTTACAGCGCTCTTGCCACGTCGGTTTAGCGCCTTGAGTTGAGGGCTCTGCCCTCAAACTCCCGCAAGCCTTTCGCGAAAAGCTTGCGCCAAAGCTCTATTCGCACACTGCTTTGTTGTGCTTACCTTGCTTATTCTGCGTCGGAGTTTCCCACGTTTACCGCCATGCTATCCTAAGCCCCGCAAAGTCCGCTGCCCTGCCAACAATTATGAATTATAAACCATGAATTGTGAATCATCTTTCATTTGCTTTTTCTTCTCATACATACGCTTATCCGCCAGCTGTTCTGCTGTTTCAAGCATATCTGCCCGCGCTGTGTACTGTGCATAGCCGTAGGCTATCTGCATTGGTACAGGGGGAGCATTCTTTTCGTTGTATTCTGCCGATTCTTTTTCAAGCTTTGCCAACGCTGCGGATACTTCTGCTTCTCCGACTTTCTGGGCGATAACTATGAACTCATCGCCGCCTGTGCGGAAACAGGTGCCTATATTATCAAAACTGCTCGTGATAAGGTTCGCCGCATTGATGATATGCCTGTCGCCCTCAGCATGGCCGTATACATCATTGACCTTTTTCAGGTCATTGATATCCAGCTGTATAACGGTACAGCTTAGATGTTCTGTACGAATCTCATTCTCCTTGCGGTGGAATGCAAGACGGTTGTTCAGCCCTGTAAGGCTGTCGGTATACGCCAGCTTTTCCATCAGTGCCGAACGTTCTTTTTCAACCGCAAGACGTGTGCGCTCGCTCATAAGGAATATGCCCATCAGCACCATGAAGACCAGCACTCCTATACGTGTGAAAAAGCTGTTGCCGAATATCCTTATATTTACCAGACGGTATCTCAGGATATCTGCAGCGGCACCTGCCAGCGCCGATGACATTCCGATTATAACCATATACAGCAGATTGCGGTCGGTATCCGTCTTTTTGAATGCCCGCACCATCAGGACTACGGTCATTATCAGCGCCAATGCAATGCCGATATGTGATACAGTCAGCATAAGCGCCACATCGCTTTTGCCCAGCAGTGAAAGTACAGAAGTCACGATAAAGTTCAGAGTATTATACACGAACATTATGGGCAGGAATACCGTATCACGCTGATGAGTCACGCTTGCCACGAAGGACACAGGGAAATAGGAGATGAACATCAGTGACAGCGCCGCACAGAATCGCACAAAAGCTGACCTTTCAGTAATAAGCTGAAACACCATGGTCTCGTTGGCGGCATACACTCCCACCAGCACCGCGAACGCGCCCAGTGAGAAGAAATCAACGCTGTTGCTCTCGGTAGAATTTCCGCGTATACAACCGCCTGTCAGCATAAGAACGCCGTACATCAGTATCAGTACGCAAACGGCAAATCCGGGCAGTTCTTTCTGGTAGAGGTCGTTGAGGAATACGCCCGATTCTTCTATCTTTATATTTTTTATCTTTGCCGCGGCATTTTTATACAGCGGAGATATCTCCAGCGTTACCGTTGAAACATTTTCGGGTATGGCTATCATATGTACGCGCATACCGTAGGAGAATCCGTACAGCGGTGCAGAAGCGGAATACCTGAATTCGTAGGCGAGCTCGCCGTCAAAATATACTGCTATATCGCCGTCATGTGTCTGTAAACATAGGTCTCTTCCCAAAACCTCTGTATCGGCAAGGCTGTGCTTTATGATCACCTTTTCCTTCGGCAGGCTTTTTATGGATATCTCTTCGCCGCTCTCAGTCACCCAGCCCTCTGAAAGGTCACAGGCAGGGGCAAGCGCATCGCCCTCGGGGGTACCTATGCACATTTCGCCCACGATAACGCACATCAGTATTGCAAGAGGAAGCAAAGCGGTAAATATTATCAGCCTTTTTGTACGGAATATCTTCAAGGTCTAAACCTCCTCCCGAAGATGAGATCTTTCTGACAGGGATATTATTCGCTTTTACCGCTGCACGCCAGGATAGTATCGCACTCGCTGCCGTTTATGGTTATGGAAGTCCTGCCTCCAACATTCCTGATATTTTCGGCTGTGGTGATATATCCCAGCGAGTTCGCCAGATCCACAGAAAGGGTAACGCCGTCAGTGGAAATGTCAGTCCTGCCGTTTGCCGAACCGAAAGCCAGTGCTTTTGAACCGTCAGCCGAGATATCCACGTTTGCGCTTTCCAGTTTGATATCCGAATCACCGCGCAGCGCTCCAAAGGCTGTAAGTTCAAAGGCATGGATATTCTCATGTATGTTCAGCTGTTCGATATGGATATCCGCGTTGCCGCAGGTAAGTGTACCTACGCCTGTTGCCATCTGGCTGTTCAGATTGACATTCACGCTGGAATAGATCATATGTATCTTCGCACTGCCGCCCACAGCGCCAATACCAACGTTGAATGCGCCGTTGAGAGCCATTGAAAGGTCACAGCCCAGTATCTCTATCTTTGAATCTCCGTCAAAAGCTCCTACGCCAACGCTGGAAGCTCCTGCTGTATTTAAGGTGTATCTGCCCCTGCCGATGGATATCTCACCGCCTCTGCCCGAGCCGATGCACACACCCGTATGGCTTTTGGCGTTCACCGATATAGTGCCGTCATGACCGAATTCAAGTCTGCCGTGGGCAGATGACAGGTCATTGCCGATGCCGTAGTAATCTGCATCACCCAGCTGTATATCCAGGTCGCCCGTACCCTCGGTGCTGAACTTGGAGCTTTCGTCCACCCTTATTCCGCCCCCTGTCAGCTTATTGCTGCCCATAAGACGCAGGGTTATACAGCTCTCGTTGCCGATATCTATGCAGGGTCTGCCTACGATGTTTGAAAGATGGGCATTCTCCAGCACCACCATGCCGTTGAATCCGTCGGAGCAGAGTATATGTATGCCCGAATCGTAATTCTCCGAACCGACTATGGTAACATTGCCGTCGTGATACCTGAAACCGATGTGTATACAGCTGTAGCCCTCTTTGCCAAGTCTTTCCAGTGATACTTTCTCATACTTCTCCGCTGAGTATATCTTCAATCGTCTGCCGTCTTCAAGTTCGTGGCGGCACTCGACTATCTCCTGTCGGCGCTCGTAAGGTATCTCGGATAGTATCTCTGCCGAGGGACGTGCAGTGTAGAATCCCTGTATCAGGTCAACACCCAGCAGTATCACCGTGCGGAGCTCATCGTAAGTCTCAACGCCCTCAGCAAGGGCTTTAAGACCGTTCTCATGGCAGAAATCTATTATCTCGCGGACAAAGTGCTTTTTGTTGGTATTATTGGCTATATCCGTGATTAGCATTCTGTCTATCTTGACGAAGTTAGGTGTGTATCTAAGCAGGTTTGATATATTGGAATATCCCGTGCCGAAATCGTCTATGGCTATGGGTATGCCGAGAGAATCGTATTTTTCCTTTATCTTAGCCAGCTTGCTGTCATCGAATTCCGATATCTCCGTTATCTCTATGACCACTATATCAGCGTGGTCTTCAAGCAGAAGCTCTATCTCCTGTTCCTTTTCGGGGGAAGTTCGCACATTGGCTATGCTGTTGATGAACACAGGTCTGCCATGAAGACTTTCGCTGTTTTCTTTCAGCAGGTTCAGCACATTCAGGAACGTGTATTCCTCCACCTCGCTGAGTCTGCCGGAAAGCTCTGCATATTTCAGTATATGGAACGGAGTTATCCCCTCCACGCCGTCAGCGCGCATCAGGGCTTCATAGGCGAATATCTGTCCATTATCGGCACGTACTATAGGTTGAAAATGGTAGGTCAGCTGATTGACATCAAGCAGCTGCTGCACTTTCAGATATTCGTTCCTTGCAGCTCCCGAAAGCTCGGCTGCACCGCCGGAGCTGTTCTTTTCTTCAAGCTGCTGCATGACGCTGTGGGCGTAAGCAGAAAAGGCCTGATGCAGCTCCATCAATCCGTCTTCACCCACATCGGCAAGCATAGCTTTGTATTTCTCGTCAAGGGTGCTAAGTTCGCTCATGCTCCCCGCCCCTGATGCTTTTTCAAGGTATTCCTTCATCAGCAGTATACCTTTGCCTTTGCTGTTCATATTATCACCACTTTATAAATTGCCATTAAATAACTATTCCACCGACTCTTTGATCAAAAAATAATAAGCACGCAGAAGTTTTTGTGCTTGATTACTAAAAATCACAAAATTACCCAAGATTATTAGTTATATTATACCACATCCATAAATAATAGTCAAGCATTTGGCAATAAGTTTTTCATTTTTACGATCCCTGATTTTAAATAATTAATTGAAAAATTTCAACAATAATATTGACTAAATTATGAAAATATAGTATAATATAAATGAACTACTTTGATTATCAAACAACCAAAGAGGTGAATACTGCATGACAGACGATAACAAACGCTTTTCTATTAAAATAAAAATGTATCTTTTCGTGACGCTGACGGTGTTCGCGGTGGCGGCAGGGACTGCCATGATAGCATTTATCACCAGTATCAACCGAATAGATGCCTATTACAAGCAGTGCGCTTCCGATAACGCAAAAAATGTTGCTTCGATGATGGACGGCGACTATCTTGCAGAGCTTAGAGCCGCGGCGGAAGATGAAAACTATCAGCAGATCAGGGCGAAAGCGGCTGAAGAAGATGACGACGCTCCCATTGAAGAATACCTAAGAGAGAAAGGTCTGTTTGAGCAGTACTGCCGTACCCGTGATTATATATCGCAGTATGTGAGCAATATCAAGGATATGAAATATATCTACGTGCTTGCCTATGGCGATAAGGACGCTGAGCAGGATATGTACATTGTCAACGATGACACTTCTCCCCTATCCGATATCGGCTACTATGAGGACCGTGAAAAGGAACTGCTGGGTATGGATCTTGCTGCCCTGCCTGAGCCTACCATATCAAACGGCGACTGGGGCTGGCTCTGTTCGGATTTTGAGCCCGTTTACGATACAAAGGGCGAATGTGTATGTGTAGTGGGCTGTGATTTCGACATGGACGATGTTATGAAAGCACGAACCAGACTGCTGGTCTACCTTGTGCTGGGATCTCTGGGATTTGTGGCTGTGGTGCTGACAGGTGCCGTGCTTTTCGTCAACAAGCTGCTGATAAGACCCCTCGATGCTATGACAAGGGAGATAAAAAAGTTCAAACCCTCGGAACATCTCAGCTATGAAGAAGCAGGTGTCATTGACCTTGATATCGACCGAAATGACGAGATAGGCGAGATATACCGATGTATACGCCATATGGAGATCGATACCATCGACAAGCTGAACGACCTCTACAATCTGCAGGCTGACAAGCTGAAAGCCGAAGCCGACATCAAAGCGCAGCAGCAGCAGATAGGTCAGCTGAGTATCGAGACATACAAGGACGCCCTTACAGGTGTGGGCAACAAGGCGGCATACATCAAGAAGACCGAGGATTTCACCGCCGAATATCCTAAAGAATTCGCTATCGTCATGGTGGATATGAACAATCTCAAACGGATAAACGACGAGTACGGACACAAGTCGGGAGACCATTATATAAAGGGCTGCTGCCGAATGATATGCGAGGCTTACAAGCATTCCCCCGTGTACAGGATAGGCGGTGACGAGTTCCTGGTACTGCTGCAGGGCACTGATTATCAGAACCGCTGGGAGATATTTGACCAGCTGAGATCTGATTTTGAAGAAAGCTATTCCCATACCGAAGCTGAGCCCTGGGACAGATTCTCGGCGGCTGTGGGCATGGCAGAAAAAGCTTCAGATGATATGACGCTGGATTTCGTTTTCAAGCGCGCCGACAAGGCGATGTACGAAAACAAGACGGAATTCAAGAAAAAATTTGGCAGCTACAGATGATATATCAGCAATTATTAATTTGTTATAAGATAAAAATTTATAAATTCTATTGACATTTATATTTTTATGTGCTATAATGATGACAGTAGAAAGGTTAGCATTTTTGAACAAAATAATATCATAAGTTAATCTTAATGATGTACAATGCGGTGGAAACTTTTGGAAATCTTGCCATGAGTCCAAAAGAAAAGGGCAACCGTATTACAGTAAATGATGTAGTCTGTATTCATATAGCGGACACATTTGCAGGAACCACAGTATATGCGGACGATATGTGGATAGTTTCGGCGTCATTTACAAAAAATGTTTAAAACCTTCCTAAACTCTTTTCTCCAAAGCCGATGGGGCTGCTTTTAAATTTGTGTTATCAAGAAGCTTGCTCATTTCTCCTTTTGACCTGGCAGCCCGTCGGAAAAATATTATTCCGTTTATACGGATAAGATAAACAGCCCTCGTGAAGACGGGGGCTGTTGTTTTGCAGAAGAAAAGCTCACAGGCAAAATACCTGTGAGCTCTCTTCTTTTTTGGGAAGTATGTATTTTATCGGGGTAACTATATTACCTTACAGTAACAGTTACATAATTCTTGATAGCATCCATTGTATCCCACTTGCCGTTTACCCTGGCTGCGATAGCAACTTTGTATGTCATACCGGGTGTCAGGTTCTTGGGAGTTACATAGCTGTTGGTTGTGATGCTGGAAGTCTGGACTCTCCACTTGCCTGCCAGATATACAGCGATACCGTATCTGTCAGCGCCACTGACCTTGTCCCAGACGAACTGTATCTGGTGGTACTGAGTGTTGTAATTAACTCTGATATTCATGGAAGGAGGAGGGCAGTTGGGCTGTGACTTCTCTTTCACGAATACAGTGTAGTTTACAACATAGCCTGTCATGCCGTTAGTGCCGAGAACTACCTTATCGCCTGCATTGAATTCCTTTTTGTAAGCTGTATATGTTACATCGTTGCTTGAACTTGCTGTCAGGGAAGTTCTGGTGTAACCGCTGAGCCAGTAGGGTATCATGCCTGCTGATATTTCACGGTCATCCACCATTACATAAACTTCCATATCCTTGTCAGCTGTGAACTCTGCAAGATCAGCGTCGGTGTTCTTGGAGTTGCAGGCTGTCATGATGTACTCGCAGTTCTGGAGATCGGAAGCCAAAGATGTATAGGTGAAATCTCTGTCGCCGTAGATAAGTCCGCCTGTGGTGTTGGAAGACATCAGCTTCCAGCCGTCAGCATTTGCGCTGTCCTTAACGAGGAAGTTCTTTACCAGATTGCCGTTGACGGGCTCGGGAGGAGTGTTGTTCAGCTTGATATTGGGTCTGCCGGGAACAGCCGCTTCACTGCCAAGATAGTAGCTTGTGTGAGGGGGCTGATTGTAGGAAGACTGCTGGCAGCCGTTCTGCATACGGTACTGCATATCGTGCATAAGTGTTGTCATGCGGACGCTTGTTTCGGTATTTGTGCAGAATATGCGCAGTCTGGAGTTATCCTCGGTACGCAGTACCAGCTCTTCACGCCAGTCGCCGAAGATGTCGGCAGTAAGGCAGGGAACAGACTTTGTGCCGTTGTTTGAAGCACAGCCGTCAGCTGTGAATATGGTCTGATAGTTGTTAGCTGCTGTCGCCTTTGTGATGTAGATGTTATCCAGCAGTTCACGCTCAAGGTCGCCGTCCCAGTAGATAAGGAAGTTGGTGGAAGGCTGCTTGGTTGCTATCTGCTGGCCCTGTGCGTTGTAAACAGCACCTGCGGGTCTTGAACCCCAGAACTCAGCGGAGCCGTTGCCTGCCAGAATATTATCGGCACAGCATCTGCCTGTATCCTTGTCGCCGTCATAGTGCCAGATCTTGTTGCCGTTTCTGCCGTCGATAAGGGATATGCCGTAGCTTCCGCTCTCGTGGCAGAGGAATACTTCGATACCCTCGTGGTTGGGGTCAAGGTCGCCTACGTGCATAGCATCGCCGTGACCCTGTCTTGTTGTCCACAGCAGAGAACCGTTGTCATCAAAGCATGATGCACCCATGCAGACTTCCTGCTTGCCGTCGTTATCGAAGTCAGCTACCATAACGTTGTGGTTGCCCTGACCGTAAGCGGGGTCGCTGGTGTTGAATCCTGTGTCGTATACCCAGCGTTTAACAAGCTTGCCGTTGCGTACATCTACCGCAGAAAGTGAAAGCCTTGTATAATAGCCTCTGCCGTATACAGCCGAGGGGTGTACTCCGTCCAGATAAGCGATAGCAGCATTGTAGCGTTCGCAGCGGTTGCCGTAGTTATCGCCCCATGTGCTCTTTGCGGTATTGCCTGTTGCAGTACCTCTGGGTACAGGGAAATCAATGGTATCCAGCGCCTTGCCTGTAGCACCCTCGAAGAGTGTCAGGTACTCGGGACCTGTCAGTACAGTTCCTGAGCTGTCAACATAGTTTGCATAAGCATTTCCTATAGCACTGCCTGTGCCGTCAATAGTGCCGTCGCAGGTCTTGGTGATGAGCTCAGCCTTGCCGTCGCAGTCGAAATCTGCTACGCACATCTGTGTATAATGCTGACCCGCACGGATATTCTTGCCCATATCGATACGCCACAGCTGCTTGCCTTTAAGGGTGTAGCAATCGATATACACCTTGCTGGTATAGCCTGTCTTTGAGTTATCCTGTGAATCGTTGGGGTCCCATTTCAGGAATATCTCGTACTGACCATCGCCGTCAACGTCGCCAACACAGCAGTCGTTGGGAGAATATTTGCTTGAATCGGGATTGTTCAGCGGGATATCGAAATAATTGGAACCCGATGTGAAATTGCTGGTATCGGAAGACTTCAGAACGCCGTTCACATAGGTATCAACACGGTATACCGAGTTTGAACTGCCGTAAGCGTCCCAGTAATTGGTAGCCTGACCCGCCTTGCTGGTATAGATAAGAATGTTATCGCGGTAAAGGCGGAACTCGCTCTCGTCAGCGTCATTAGCACAAAATCTCCAGCTGATGAACATACCGTTGCCCGACTTTATAGCATAAATGCCGCGGTCGAGGTACTCCATAATGGCGGTGCCATTGCCGCCCTGACCGTATGCAGCGCTTGCAGTCAGCTGAGGAATGCCTGCAAAGCCGCTCAGCGCAACAGACAGCGAAGCTGCTGCCGCTGCGATTCGTTTTATTGCGTTTCTCATATTATAACCTCCTGAAAAATTATTGATCAAAAACAGTATCTTTTGTAAATTATAATAACATACTACTTAAATATTTACAAGCCTTTATTGTATTGATTTTATTGATATTTTGTGTATATTCTGATAATTTTGAGAAATACTCACCAAAAACGCAGAAGCATTTTAATACTTATTGTAAAAATATCCGTTTATGTAATATTTTTATCCTTTTACTCCATTGCAAACGGGAGTATAATTCATAATTCATAATTGTTGGCATTGGAGCGAGTAAGTTTTACTGATGTAAGTTTGCATTATACGCAAGTTCCCTGCCCTGACAATTTGAGAACACAAAAAGTGCGCTTACCGCAAAATCTGCGATAAGCGCATTATTATTTATCAGAATATAAAACTCATATATTCGCAATCCAACCGACAGAACAAGAAACTCCCGCCCCTGCCAACAATTATGAATTGTTAATTATGAATTATTCCGAGATGTCCGGATTAACGTGTACCATACAATGCTTGACCTCAGGGAAGATCGCTTCTATTGAATCGTGTACCATTTCAGCCGTGTCATGGGCTTCCACAAGGGTCTTGGCGGGATCCATGCGTATCTCGACTTCAACATATATCTTAGCACCAAAAAGACGTGTTTTCAGCTCGTCAATGCCCAGCACGCCCTCAGTGCCGAGGATAACTTCCTGCATCTTGGTGATGGTATCATCACTGCATGACTTGTCTATCATCTTGTTGACAGCATCAATGAATATCTCCAGCGCCGCTTTTTCGATGAATACGCAGATTATAACGCTCGCCAGAGGGTCAAGCACAGGCAGACCCATTCTCGCGCCCAGGATACCCGCAAATGAACCGATGGACGAAAGCGCATCCGAACGGTGATGCCATGCATCAGCCATTAGCGCCCCCGAGTTTATCTTCACCGCCGTGCGCTTAGTGTAATGGAACATCAGTTCCTTGGCGATAATGGATATCACCGCCGCCCCCAGTGCCAGCGCCCCGGGTACGACCAGTTTTTCTGTCTGACTTCCCGCTATCTTCTCAATGCCCTTGTAACCTATGCCGATGCCTGTTCCCGCCAGTACCACCGCAAGTATCACCGATGCCACGCACTCCATTCGCTCGTGACCGTAGGGGTGTTCCTTGTCGGGCTGTTTGCCTGCCAGCTTAACGCCGATTATCACCACAAAGGTGCTGAAAACGTCCGAAGCAGAATGCACTGCATCGGATATCATCGCCCCCGACTTTGCAAGTATGCCCGCCAGCAGTTTCAGCAGTGAAAGGGCTATGTTCACGATGATGCTCACCACGGAGACTTTCATTGCCTCTTTTTCATGCTTGTTTTCAGTATTTATTATCTCAACACTCATTATATCATCTCCCTATAAAAATACACCCGCGGAACGATCTTGTCCCGCAGATGCATCATCTGCTGCCTGTCAGCCCGACTGCACAGCACGCCGCGGCGCTGCCGTCTGTTCGTTATATATTATTCATGGCGGGCAGATATTATGCCTGTCCCGCCGTAACTTTTCTGATGTTCAGTATAACATATTTTTAGCGAAATTGCAACAGTTTTATGTTCGGTTGCGACGTCACAACTGAACATAAAGGGGCGCAGGCACAGCGCCTATCTCCTCGGCGGCTGAACACAGGGATTTTTCATCATCCAGATGCATTATGAACACCTTGATGTTCCTGCTTACCAGTTCGGGCGTAAGGGCTCGAAGCTTATCTATATGCAGATGCACAGGCGAGTTATAAGCCGATACCTCGGTGTAAAGGTACGTACCCTCGGTGAGATAGGGCATGAAAGGTTCAAGGGAACAGGTATCCCCCGTGAAGACCACCTGTTGTCCGTCGATATAAAAACTCCACCCGAAGCACCTGCCTTCAAGGGGGATAGCGTGGCGCACGGCAACAGGTGTGAATCCTGTGCCGTCGGGAGAAATAATGGTATAAGCAGAGCTTTCACAGCCGTCAAGTCTTTCAAGCACAAAGCTGATATCCTGCCTTATCTCGTCATTAGCCGCCACAACCACCACAGGGATATGCCACACAAAATAGCTGAAATGCACCAGCATACCCAGCCCGCCTATATGGTCGGAATGAGTGTGAGTTATAAGCACGGTGATATTCTCGGGTCTGCACCCAGCCAGCGTTTCAGCCCCTGTCTTTCGCATTTTGTGGAAAGCCGACATGGGGCAGTCCAACAGAACAAGTCTGCCCTCGTGCATAAAAAACGCGCAGTTGTTATCCGTATGAAAAGCCGAACCTCTGCCAAGAAATTTCAGCATAGCGCCACCTCCGTAAAAACTGTTTTTAGTATCATATCACATTTTCAGCCGAAAGTAAAGCCGTATCTGCAAAGGGGAATAAACCTGCAAAGTCTGGCATATCATGTTTATAGCAAAAGGCTATCCGAGAAACAGGAGGAAACAGACATGAACGATGAACTCAGACTAACCACGGATACTGTCTGCGTGACGGAAAAAGCACTGGACTGCACCGAGGAACTTCCGCTGGAGCGGGACATTGTCCTGCCCGACTACTACCCCGATGTTTTCCGCATACTAAGGTGTACGGCTGAACCTCAGCTGACATCCCAAAGCATCAGCGGCGGTCGGCTGACCTTTGATATCACGGTGGCGGTGAAAGTGCTGTACCTCACCGAGGGAAGCAGGCGCATAAACTGTATCGAACAGAATGCGGAACTAAGCCGTACTATCGAGATAGAGGGCGACTGCGGTTCTCCCGAGGTGATGATAGACCTTGCCTGCCGCGGAGTGTCATGCAGGGCAAAGGGCAGCAGGCGGATAGATGTCCGCGGAACGGTGTGCGCCGCTGTTAAAGTAAGCTGCCGCCGCGAAAAGACGGTGATCACAGGGGGCTCGGGCTGCGGCATACAGCTGCGCAGGCAGACCGTCACATACCCTGTTAAAAGGCTTTCTGCATCTAAGCGGATAACCGTTATCCAGCAGACCGCTCTGCCTGATGACAAACCCGCCATTGGAACAGTACTTCGCACAGGCTGTACGGTCACAAGAACAGAACAGCGCATAGTTGCGGGAAAGCTTGCAGTAAAGGGCGAAGCTGAGCTTGAAGCCCTCTGCGCCTGCATAGACAAAACAGGTGCGGACTGCGTGCAGAATCTTCGCTTCACCCTGCCTTTCAGCCGTATAATCGATATGGAGGGTCTGGACGAAAGCTTCACTGTCAGCGTCAGAGTAACTCCTGCGGGCTGTGGTCTTGCGCCGGGTAATGGTGAGGAAAAGACCGCCGAGTGGGAGCTTGACCTGAATGTTTTCTGCACCGCCGAAAAGCTTGGCACAGGTGTTGGCGTTACGGACGTTTATTCCACCGAATACGATTGTCAGCACGAGGATATGGTGGAGATATCTCAGGGCAGCGGCGGCGAGCAGAAACTCTCCTGCACATCTGAATGTACCCTCACCGCTCCCGATGGCACTGTGGGCGCAGTGTATGACCATTATGCTTACTGTACCCGCCCCGCCGTCAGGGCTGAAAACGGCACTTTCCGCATATCGGGCAGTGTTACCTGTTCCGTGATGGGCGAGGGCAGTGAGGGGGGACTTTTCTGCATTGAGGGTCAGAGCCCCTACGAAGCCGAAGTCGCATTCCCCGAGGGCTGTACCGGCTGCACTCTTGAAGCTTATGCCGAAACAGCGGGCTGTTCCTACTATCTGGGTGATGGCGGCAGTATAAAGGTCAGGACGGATATCCGCATAGTTTATAAGCTTTTCAGCGGCGCTGGCACCAAGCTGGTGGGTAGTGTGAAACTGGATAAAGAAAAGCCCGCCACCCGCGAAAGCGGCTGTGCCCTCAGACTTTGCAGATGCGGCACAAATGAGGATATCTGGGATATAGCCAAGCGCTGTCGTACTACGGTCGAAGCCATCATGGAAGACAACAGCCTTCCCGAGGGTGCTGACAGCATTGACGGCGGCAGAATGATAGTAATAAGAGGATAAGGGGGCAAATGAATTGAGCAGGGACATATACACGGACATAGCCCGCAGAACAGGCGGGGATATCTACATAGGGGTGGCAGGACCTGTGAGAACAGGCAAGTCCACATTTATAAAGCAGTTCATGGAAAAGCTGGTGATACCCAACATCGGCAGTGAGTACCGCCGCGAAAGGGCGCAGGACGAACTTCCACAGTCCGCAGGGGGACGCACCATAATGACCACCGAGCCGAAATTCATACCCGAAGAAGCGGTGAACATCTCCCTTGAGGGCGGCGCAAGTTTCAATGTGCGGCTGATTGACTGTGTGGGATACATAATCCCATCGGCACAGGGCTATATCGAGGAAGAAGCCCCGCGGATGGTGATGACACCATGGTTCGATACCGAGATACCTTTCAATATGGCGGCTGAGGTGGGCACACGCAAGGTCATCACCGAACATTCCACCATCGGTCTTGTGATAACCACCGACGGCAGTTTCACCGATCTCCCCCGCGACGAATACGAGGAAGCGGAAGAAAGGGTAATAAGCGAGCTTAAAGCCGCAGGCAAACCCTTTGCGGTACTGCTGAACACAGCTGACCCCGACAGCGCCGAAGCCCGCAGACTTTGCGAAGAACTCAGCAAGAAGTACGAAACGGACGTTATGCCCGTAAACTGCACCGAGCTTGAAGAAGAGGATATCCGAGGGATAATGGCGAACGTGCTGTACTCATTCCCTGTCCGCGAGATAGGCATAGCCATGCCCGAGTGGATAAACACCCTCGGCAAGGGTCACTGGCTGAAAGAAGCAGTATTCGCACATATCCGCGAAGCCGCCGAGGGTGTGGAGACTCTCAGGCAGATAGCGATGTGCGCCGATACCATAGGTGAATGTGAGTACATCGAAAACTGCGGGGTCAAGACCATAGATGCAGGTAGCGGTTCGGCAGTTATCTCGGCACAGCTTTACAGCGACCTTTTCTACCGCGTTATAGGCGAAGCCACGGGTCTTGAGATAAACGGCGAGAACGAACTTCTGCCGCGGATACTGGAACTTGTGGAGATACGCAAGCGTTTCGCAAAATACAAGGACGCCATATCCACGATGGAACGCACAGGCTACGGCATAGTTATGCCCGAACCTGATGAACTTACCATGGAAGAGCCCGAGATAATCCGTCAGGGCGGAAAATACGGCATACGCCTTAAAGCCAAGGCACCCGCCATACATCTCCTGCGCACCGAGATAAACACCGAGGTCGCTCCCATAGTGGGTTCTGAAAAACAATCCGAAGAGCTTGTTATGTACATGATGAGCGATTTCGAGAAAGACCCCGACAAGATATGGAGCTCAAACATTTTCGGCAAATCACTGCACGAACTTGTCAGCGACGGGCTTCACACCAAGCTATCAAAGCTCCCCGATGACGCACGTATGCGCCTTAAAGAAACAGTTGAACGCATGATAAACGAGGGCTGTTCGGGGCTGATATGCCTTATCCTATAATAAAAAGCGGGGACAGCCGTACAGCTGTCCCCATTTCTCATGCCGGGATATCAGCAGCCGCAGCCGCCGTTGTTTCCGCATCCGCAGCCACATCCGCAGTCGTTATTGCCGCAGCCTGCCATAAAGATGATGAGGATAAGGATAATGATCCAGAAGCAGTTATTATTTCCGAAGTTCATAGTAGTTCTCCTTTGTGATTTATTTAAGGCTACGTTAGCCTTATGGTACATATTATGCGTGGGATGGGAAAAGGTTACTGCTGTTCAATTCACAATTCATAATTCACAATTGTTGGCAGGGGGCGAGGGTTGGCTGTGCTGGGGATAGCAAGGCGGTAAGCGTGGGAAGCTATGACGCGGGCTAAGTTAAGTAAGCACAACAAAGCTATGCCGCGAAGAGAGCTTTTGGTCAAGCTTTTCGCGAAAAGCTTGCGGGAGCGCGAGGGCAGAGCCCTCGCATCAAGGCACAAAAGCGACGTGGCAACAAAGCAATAAATAGTACAGCAAACTTCCCATCCTGTCAAAAAGGCGCGGCAATAACAAATAATAGAGCGTATGCAAAACTATCGCATACGCTCTAACTTTGTCCGTATATTTTATTGCCGCGCCCGCTGTCAAACAGCGAAGCATCTTTGACAGCTCGACCCGAGGAACGAGGGGCGACCCTGTGCGCCGAAGTGAAAGTATGATCGAATAGTTTTGCGACCGCATCCCAACGCATCGACCCGCACTATCAGCATAACGTGGTCACACTTCCGAAAGATCGGGAGCAAAGATAACAGGACTGCCGTTTTTGATATCCAAACGCAGATTCTTGCCACAGCCTGAAAGTATATTATCACAAAGGATATCTTCGGCTTCCTGCTCGGCAAAGCGGCGGATATCTCTTGCCGAGCCGCCCGATGACAGGCATTTTTCGGCGGCATAGGCTTCACATTCGGGGGATATCTCAAGCTCATATCCCAGCTCGGCAGCGCGTTCTGAAAGCTTTGCAAGTTCACGGCGGGCGATACCGCAAAGGGTCTCTCTGCCCAGGGGCTCAAAGACGATAATGCCGTCCATGCGGTTTATTAGCTCGGGGGAAAGCACCTTTTTCACCGCCTGCTCAATATCCCGCCGAAAGCTTTCTCCACCGCGGCTGAAAAATCCCGCGTGCCTGCTTTCTGCCAGTTCTGCCGCGCCTGCGTTGGTGGTTAGTATCACCGTGAGTTCGGATAATTCGGCGGTTCTGCCTGCGCTGTCGGTGATGACACCCTCTTCAAGCATTTGCAGTAGCACCCCGAAAACATCCCTGTGAGCTTTTTCTATCTCGTCAAAAAGCAGTACACCGCATGGGTGGCGGCGGATAAGCTCCACCAGCCTGCCACCGTCCTCGTAGCCCACATAGCCCGCAGGCGCACCTATCAGCTTAGCGACACTGTGTGGCTCCATATACTCGCTCATGTCAAGGCGGATAAGGCTGTCTCTTCCGCATATCAACTTGGAAAGTTCTCGTGCAAGAAGTGTTTTTCCCACACCTGCCGTTCCCGCGAAAACAAAGCTGCCCACAGGTCTGCCGCCCCTGCCAAGACCGAGCCTGCGCCGCCTTATTGCCCGCGATACTGCCGCTACTGCTTTTTCCTGACCTATGACAGATTTCCCAAGCTGTTCTTCAAGGTGCCTGAGAGTTTCACGCTCGTCCGTATCAGCGGCTGTGCATTTCACCCCTGTGCATCGGCTGACGGTATGCTCAACTATATCGCGGGTGAGAACTGTCCTCCTGCGGGCATTGGAGATAGCATCAAGATAGCCGCTCCTGTCTATCTCACCCGCCAGATACTTTTCAAAAGCACGTTCGGGAACTTTCCTTGCACCCGTTTCAAGCTTTGCCGCACTGCAGGCGCCGTCAAGAAGTTCCACCGCCTTATCGGGAAAATGCTTGTGCTTCATATACCGCCCGCTGAGTTCAACGGCACAGCGGCATATCTCAGGGGATATGGTAACATCGTGGAAATCCTCCAGCCTGCCTTTAAGCCCCATAAGCATGGTGTAAGTCGAATCCTCGTCAGGCTCACAGATATCCACCCGACAAAATCGTCTGTCCATAGCCGCGTCTTTTTCGATGGTGCGGCGGTATTCCTCGGGGGTGGTGGCACCTATCACCTGTATCCTGCCCCTTGCAAGATCGGGTTTCAGGATATTCGCCGCATCGATAGCACCCTCAGCCGCACCTGCGCCCATGATGTTGTGAATCTCATCTATAAATAGTATGACATTCCCCGCCTGTGCGGCTTCGTCGATGCAGGCTTTAAGGCGTTCCTCAAAATCCCCGCGATACTTTGCGCCAGCCAGCAGAAGAGTTATATCCAGTGCGAATATACGCTTATCAGCCAGCTGAGATGGCACGCTCCCCGACACTATCTTCACCGCAAGACCCTCTGCAAGGGCAGTCTTGCCAACGCCTGCTTCACCAACCAGACAGGGGTCATTCTTTCGGCGGCGGCAGAGTATCTCCATCATAAGGCGCATTTCCTCATCCCGCCCGATGATGGGATCAAAACCCAGACAAACAGCAGGGTCGGTGAGTTCGGTGCCATAGCGGGAAAGTGTTTTCAGCCGCGGATGATTTCTGCGAAGGATATCACTGCGGGTGCTTGTGAAGCTTTCGGAAGCTATCCTGCGTTCATCAGCCCGAAGTCTGCGAAGTATCTGCACAGCGCAGGAATTTCCGCAGCGCAGAAGCCCCGAAAGGATATGCTCGCTTCCCACGCTTTTTCCGCCAAGACCCTCAGCTGTTTCCAAAGCGGCGCGGACGTTGGTCGTCTTGGCAGTTTCGGGGGTCATACAGGGGGTACCCCTGCCGATGAGTTCATCTATCTCGCCGCTGACACGCTCATATGTCACGCCGTACCGTCTGAGTACAGCTTCAGCCGCACCGCCGCAGCAGGTCAGGGCAAGCAGCAGATGTTCACTGCCGATGTAGGTATGTCCCCTTTCCCCCGCAAGCACCGCCGCTTTACGCAGGGCTTCTCTGGCTGTTTCTGTGTAATTCTCATAGCTCATGCAAAACACCTCCGCTGAAAGTATAGGCTTATAGGATAAAAGTATTCAGGAGATGGGGAAATATGCATTGCGGATACTCGTCCACCGGTCATAATTTTGTGAAAATCTAACACCGCACTGCGCCAATGTTTGTATAAAATAACATCAAAATAATCTTTCACCGAAACGTATATATATTAGGTGTCAATTTATCGACATTTTAAATAAAACAAGGTATTCTGATCTCTGCAAATCAAAATTGTGAGCTATTCGCCTTGCTATACAATCAAAAAATCATTTCGGAGGGTAAAAATTTCATGAAAGTAAAGGTAAATGTTTTCAAATGCTTGGGCATAGCATTATTGCTCATTGTTATAGGTTCCTTTATTATCGGGATCCTGAACAGAAATGTTCCGATAACAGAGCAATATAAGATCAAAAAATTCATCAGCGATAATCACAGCGCATTTTCATTAAAAGAAATTAAAGGAGCATCAGATAATGGATATGAATTATTCGTTGAATTTGATGGTTCCGAACTCTCTTTAAAAGAAAGTGTAATGTGTTACAAAAAACTGCTTGACTATTTTTCAGATGAAAAAATGTCGTTGGCTAATGCTCCTGTGACTTTTTCTATTAGAGAAATAAATGATTCCGGCCCGGAAACAATTATTCTGTCTAATCGATCCGGACTTTCAGATGATTTTAAATATTCAGATCTGAGTTCTGTTCATGTGTCTGAAATTTCAAATAACCTTTTGATATTAAATGAATATGCAGAAGAAATACAGGAGTTAAAAATAATTGGAATAACTGATCCTGTTTTACCTGATCTTGATCAGTTTGAAGCACTTAAAAGTTTAGTTATATCAAATTGTTATAATTCAAAAGGAGAAGATATTCTTTCAGAAGAGTTAGTTGAAAGATTACATGAAAAAGGTGTAGAGTATAACTAACCATCAATTTATTTTATACCTCGCTCAGTCTGCGTCATAGCTTCCCGCGTTTACCGCCATGCTATCCTAAGAACAGCAAAGTCCGCCCACTGCCAACAATTATGAATTGTGAATTGAATTTTTCACCCCATTTTCGCCAAAAGCCGCTTGCAAATGACACGGGATTGTGCTATACTGATAATATTGAATTTCCGTACAAAGAGGGTCATATATAGATGAAAAATAAATTGCGCGTTATATCGGCACTGCTGTGCGCTGTGCTGATATTTGCTGATATAGGCAGCTTCCGCGGCGAGGCGCTCAGCTTTGTGCCAACGGCTGTGGATGCTGACGGTGAACGCAGGGATATCAGGCTATATTCCGAATGCGTTTACATGGTAAATATGGATACAGGCGAAGTTATTGTGGATATCAACGGTGAAAAGGAAGTCCCGCCCGCTTCGCTTACAAAGCTGATGACGGCTGTTGTTCTGCTGGACGAACTGGGGGGAGATGAAAACACCCTTAAAAGCAAGATGATGTCTGCGGGTACAGAGGCTTTTGACGAGCTTTACGATACTGGCGCGGCTACTGCCGATATCCAGCCAAATGAAGCTGTCAGCGCTTACGACCTGCTGGCGGCACTGCTGATACCATCAGCCTGCGAAGCCGCGAACATAATCGCAATAAACGTAGGCGGCAATATACCCGCATTCGTGGATATGATGAACGCGAAGTGTACAGAGATAGGGCTGAAACACACCCATTTCTCCAATGCACACGGTCTGTTCACTCAGCAGAATTACTCCACCGCAAAGGATATCTCCACCATATGCAGATATGCACTTGACAAATACCCCGTTTTCAGGGAACTTGTGGGCAGTCCCTCATTCAATATGGCGCCCACTGACTATCACCCTGAGGGCACATACATAGTCAGCACCGACTACATGATAAACGAGTTCACAGATTACTACTACACAAACTGCCGCGGCATCAAAACAGGCACTACCGAAGCCGCAGGCCGCTGTTTCGCCAGCTATGCCACCAGGGACGGCATTACCTATCTGGCGGTAACAATGGGTGCGCCTATGGAGAAGCTTCCCGAGGATATCAAAAAGGGTGAAGCTGACCCCGAATCAATGTATGCGGACGATGTGGTTTACTACAATTTCATCGACCATATAAATCTGTACGAATGGGCTTTTGATACCCTTGTGCAGAAGGATTTCATCAACGAATTCAGCGAGGTCAGGGACGTAAAGGTGGGCTACGGCAAAAAGCGCGATTACGCCAACCTTAAACCCGCAGGGGGCTACAGCAGGATGTGGCCTGCGAATATCCCCATAGATGATGTTGAAAAGAGGATAACCGTACGTGAAAACATTGTTGCCCCCGTTGAAGAGGGCGATGTTCTGGGCAAGATGGAGCTTATCTACAAGGGCGAGACCCTTGCGGAGATAGACCTTATCTCCACCACGAAAGTCGAACGCTCTCCCGTAAAGGAAAGGGCGAGGATAACCAAGGCGTATTTCAAGTCGAAGCTTTTCAGGATAACAGGCAGTATCGTGCTGGTATGTATCAGTCTGTACTGCGTGCTGTGCTTCCTGATAGCCCAGAGGAAGTATCTGAGGAAGCTGAATCCTTCGGCTGACGGCAGATATGACGATCCTTTTAATACAGATAACGGCGGGGAAGAATAACATCTTAAAAACAGATAAAAGATTGTAGATACAGGGGAATGGAAAGGAAAATGAATATGCTTAGAAAATTTCTCTGCATCGCGGCTGCGGCGCTTACGGCTTTTATGTCGGGTTGTACCGCGAAAACAAACAAAGTCAGCATTGACGAAGTCGGCGACGGGCTGACGATATACAGTTTCAAGGCGGGCAAGGCTGATGCTGAACTTATCTACGGCGATGACTGGGCAGTTCTTATCGACTGCGGCGAAAAAGGCTTCGGCAAGGAGATAGTTGCCTATATGGAAGATAACGGCATCAAAAAGCTGGACTACCTGATAATCACCCACTTTGACAAAGACCATGTGGGCGGTGCGGCTAAGGTGCTGAAAACCTGCGAGGTCGGTGCGGTAATGCAAAGCAATTCTCCGAAAGAGAGCAACGAGTACGAGAACTATCTTGAAGCGCTGGACAACAAGGGCATGACTGCACAGACCGTCCGTGAGAAAATGACTTTCACGCTGGGCGAGGCTGTGTTCACCGTTGACCCGCCTGCGCAGGAGGTTTATGAGAAAGAACCCAGCAACAATTCTTCACTGATAACTGAGGTCACTCTTGGAGATGTGAATATGCTGTTCGCGGGAGATGCCGAGAACGACAGGCTGGCAGAGTTCACGCAGAACAACAATAAAACCTACCGATTTGTAAAAGTGCCCTATCACGGTCACTGGCAGAAACAGCTGCAGCCCTTTGCCCAGAGCATCAAGGCGGAGATAGCGGTGATAACGAGTTCAGATGAAGAACCCGAGGATAAGCAAACTGTTGACCTGTTTAAAAAATGCGGCGCTGAGGTCTACACCACGAAAACGGACAGCGTTATCGTAAAATGTGACGGCAAGAACATAGCAGCAGCGTATGACAATTCATAATTCATAATTGCCCTCGGTCGGGCACGTTCGACGCAGTCAACGTTAGTCATTTCCGCCTATTATATGTTTGCAATGAACATGAATTTCGTGTGACGGCGGGTCATAGTTTCGTGATGAAGATGGAGAATATTACACGCAAGTTCCCCGCCCTGACAATTTAAGAGCATAAAAAGTGCGCTTACCGCAAATCAGCGATAAGCGCATTATTATTTATCAGGACATCAAACTCATATATTCGCAATCCAACCGACAGAACAAGAAACTCTCGTCCCTGCCAACAATTATGAATTATATCATGTAGAACCACGCGGTGTCGTCTTCTTCTATCTCCATACGCTCTACGGGGTGGGCTGCATCGTAGTTGTATCTCAGCTCCTGATTCTTTACGCTGACCTTCGCACCCTCGTTCACCGAACGTGTTATGAATGCGTTACCGCCGATGACAACGTCCTTACCGATGACGGTATCTCCGCCGAGGATGGATGCACCCGAATAGATGGTGACATTGTCCTCGATGGTGGGGTGACGCTTCTTGCTTCTCAGTGCCTGACCGCCCCTTGTGGAAAGCGCACCAAGGGTCACGCCCTGATATATCTTAACGTTATTGCCGATGACTGTGGTCTCACCGATAACTATACCCGTGCCGTGGTCGATGAAGAAATACTTGCCTATGGTTGCACCGGGGTGGATATCTATGCCCGTTTCACTGTGGGCGTACTCGGTCATCATTCGGGGAATCACAGGCACATTCAGCAGGAAAAGCTCGTGGGCTATCCTGTTGACCAGTATGGCGAAAAGTCCCGGGTAGGAGTAGATTATCTCGTCCTCGCTGTAAGCCGCAGGGTCGCCGTCATATGCCGCCTGAACATCGGTGAGGATATACTCCCTGATGGTGCGCAGTCGCTTAACGAATTCAAGGGATATATTACGCGCCTTATCGAGGATATCGCCGCTGTCCTCATCATCGTTATCAAGCACGATGGTTATCTGCTTTGTCAGCTTGAAGATAACGTCCTCCAGCAGCATGGAGAGGTTGCTTTTCATGGTATACACCTTGATATCCCTGTTTCTGAAATACCCGGGGAAGATTATCTTACGCAGGCTGTAGATGATATCTATGATTATCTCTTTATCGGGGTGGTTGAATATCTTGATGTTCTCCCCGACCTTTTCGCTCTCATGATCTGCAAGCAGGTCATTTACTATACCGCCCACTGTTTCTTCAAATGTATTCATTATAATAACGCTCCTTGTATTGTCATCTTATATTAACTTTATATATTATATCATATTACTAGGATAAAGTCAATGATCCCGACACAGGATATACAAATATATTTGATTGACTTGAATTAGGTTTTATGATATAATGTGTTTTGATAAATTTATGTCAAGAAAGCAGGTAAGTCATGGAAGACCAGAAACAACAGAAAAGTCTGCTAAAAAGAATACGCAATATCACACTGATATTACTGGGTCTGATCATATTGATATATGTCATTATCAATATCGTGTTCTGGAAAAAGGGAATGCCGGAGCGCTATTTTGAATATACGATACTGGAAAACGACACCGTTGAGATAGAATACTACCGGGGACCATATTTTCTTCTGAATATCCCAGAAACCATCGATGGCAGGACTGTTACATCAATAGGCTATCACATAATGTGGGCTAAAGATATTAAAGCAATAAATAGGTTCAGTCCGTTCATAATATCTGTTCATCTGCCCGATACTGTCGAGGATATACACGCCTATGCATTTGAGGACTGTACTAATCTCAGAACTATAAATATGCCTTCAAATCTCAAACGCACAGGCATCCGCATACTTATAGGTACCAAAGTAACCAAGCTGGTGTTCCCCGAGAGTATGACCGAGATAGGCTGTGGTCAGGACATTGACAATGAAAATCTGCCATGTACCTGTTCATTCTCTGAAATGAAATACTTACGTGAGATACAATTCCCTGAAAGTCTGAAAAAGATAGGTAACAACGCTTTTTCATTATGTCCGTCTCTTAAAAAGCTGACCATTCCTGACAGTGTTGAGGAAATAGGCTACGGCGCATTTCAGGAAAGCGGTCTTACAGAAGTCAACATCCCCCAAAAACTTGTAACTGACTGCGGCTGTATTTTTAAAGGAACTCCCTTTGAGGAAAAACTTGAAAAAGAAGCTCAGGACGGGTTCGTTATCTTCAATGATGTACTGCTGTACAAATACTGCGGCAGTGATGAAAATGTTGTGATTCCCGATGGGGTGGAAACTCTCTGCTCCAGATCATTCTGGTCAGCTCCGGATGTCAAAACTGTTGAGTTACCTGAAAGTGTAAAAGATATCAACAATGCATTTGAGTATTCCGGGGTCACAAAACTTTTAGTCCCTGATAACGCTGATCCCGAAACCGATATGAAATACGATGATTATCGGAAACTGAGAAGATATAAGTCATAACGGATACTCCCCTGTTTTACGGGCTATAACATAAAATAGAAAGCGCTGCTGCCAGATAAAGACAGCAACGCTTTTTCTTTCAGAATAGTTTTTGGTTATACGCTTCGGTTTGATCCATGCTTTTTCTGCCTATCAAAGCCATATGCAGTTATTTCCAAAAAACAATGTGCTAATTATATAGGCATATAATGAAAAGAAATGAAGCCTTATCAAGATCTGATGTGAAGAAAGCAAGTCTTGCATATCAATTCAGCATAACTCATCATGTAAAATACGCCATCGTACAATACCCTGCATCATCTCCATAGAAGCTTATTTCTGGGAATATGGTCACAGCATAACCAAAGGCTTCTTCATCTTCCCCGCCGATATAAACGATAAGTGCGCAGTATCCATTTGGTCTGAAGCATATAGATACAGGTTCATACTCTAAACACCCAAATTCATCCTCCGGAAATTGTGCGAGAAGGACTTTCTCTATCTCTGCTGTAATTTTTTCATTGTCGAGTATTTTTTTATATGATTCCTTTTGTGCAGCGGTAACAGGCGTATCATTTTCAGAGATCATATCAATATCTATTTCATATGTTTCCCCGAACAGCTTAAATCCCATCCTGCCGTGCCACGTAGGAGCCTCATAATATAAATCACCTAATACTTCGTCTTTAACAAGTTCAGGCTGCTGTTTTTTCTTTGAGCCAAACAATCCGAACATAAAAATCACTCCTTACATCAATCATCTCTTGCTGCATCAGCTGCTAAGTTAAATCCTCCGAACAATGATCCGCGGCCAATTGCTTTATCGAAATATTTGACCATTTTTATTTCGTTAGTTATATGTTCTCTTCCACCGGTATGTTTTAACATATTATGCAGCTTAGTGGGAACTAGATTTTCGTGAATCAAATCAAAATTCTCATGGAACGTTATTCCGTCAAGATTTATTGTTGTTCCGGATTTTTGTAAATAATTGTTTAAAGCTACTCTTCCTTTTGAATTATTGTTATTGAATATTTCGTCCATCAAGCCTTTTTTAAACTTCTTTTCATCGCCGTTAGAGATGAAACGATCTAATTTATTTTTAAAATCATCGTCTGTTCCGCTAAATCCAAGATCTTTCATATTAAATTTTTCGTCTTTTCCAAGTGTAATAATACTCACTTCATCCCACTTCGCATCGATATAACCATTTTCATTTGTTAACGGAATATATGTGTGGTTGGTTCCCAAAATATCGTTAGCCTCATTAAGAGCTTTTCTTGCTTCATCGGTCTTAGGAGTCATACGCATATTGACTGTATCCATATCCCAGTGCTTTTTATTCGAATTGGTAACGATACCTTTACCTAATAAAAGATTACCATCTTCGATCTTAGTGAGATTTTTCAGCTCTGCGATATCATCAATTCCTGTTAAACTCTTAATTCCACCCCATGCTGTTTTACCAAAAGTTTTCATAAAGCCATCAGACTTACAAGCAGTTTTAAAGGCGGTAAAACCTTCTTTAGCTGCATTCGGGATACCTTTGATGCTATTGATTAAACCTCTCCCTGATTCTCTAATCATAGATTTAGTAGCCTGAGCAAATGTTTTTTTGCCGACTGTCATAGCAGACTTTATACCTGCTCCCACAGGCAAAATTATACTTGCGATATCAAGGCCCCAGCTAACTCCCTTAACTATCTGACTCAATGTACTGAAACCTTGTTCATCCAGCCAACCCGCAAGATCCTGACCCGTCAAAGCCATAAATGCCATATCGACGATGCCCATTGCAGCAGATAAAGCACCAACTATTATTCCAATGATAGCGATCACCGCTGCAGGACAAAC
This sequence comes from Hominimerdicola alba, assembly GCF_900112155.1. GTDB lineage: Bacteria > Bacillota > Clostridia > Oscillospirales > Ruminococcaceae > Hominimerdicola > Hominimerdicola alba_D. Next base: position 84,531 of record NZ_FOKQ01000016.1, read on the forward strand.
TATCACTATCACTATAGCTGCTAACACTATAACCGCTGCGATTATAACAGCGATAGCATTTTCTTTGATCCATGTTGTTACGGATCTCCAGAGACTACTGAGAGTGGTTTCACAGTCTGGTCTCAGATTCTCATAATTTTTGTAGAATTCTTTCTTTTTTTCTTTTATCTTATCAGCAGCAGCTTTTTCATGCTGAACCGCATTATTGACAAAAGTTTCGATCTTCTGTTTCAGAGCATTTATCTTCTCTTTCTTTTCTTCCTTGCTCTCCTCAGAATTCACTATATCGTCGATAGCATTCCCAAGATCACTCGATACTTGATTATCGTTTTCACATCCAACACTTGCGACAGTGTTTTTCAAGTCTTTTACTGTTGCATCATAGCTGCCCAGTTTTGAAAGAAGACCGTCAAGCTTATCACTAAAACTATCAAACTTACTCTTCCTTAAAGTTATAGCTGCCATTATCTCACCTCAATCATTAACCGGATAAAGCTTTTCTCCAAAGCCTTATATACTTCCATTTCGTTCATATTTTTTCTTCATCACCCGTCTGCATCATGCAAACTCATTTTTTAGAACAACATTTTCACAAGAGTAAAGCATTTTATTAAAAATGCACCTATATTATATCACACTGCCCTCACACTGTCAACCTGAAACAATGAGAATTCCATACTATTCTCTGACAGCAGAACCAATATACATTTTGCCATTGACATTCCCCCTGAGCGTAAGCAAACCTGTTTTATCATCAAAAGTGCCGCAATCTGACTCGGCACTGTGCTATGAGTGATGGTCTTGGAGATGACCGGTGCACCATAGCTGACTGTTCCTGTCACCATACAAAGTGACATTACTACTGCTAAAACTTTTTTATCTGCATAAATTATGCCATTCTTAGTTAACTGTGCTTAGTACATTTATATATTAAGCTTTATTAATTTCGTCATATTTCTATTCGGTTGTCAATAATGATATTTTTCTTATTTGAACAGTAAAGATCGTAAAGATGGAATGAAGAACTTTTCGGACTTTTCCCTTTTTGAAAGAAAAAAATCACACAAAAATATCTTATGTCAATTGTACATTCGGCTATCATCACAACAAAAAATAAATGCTGCGCAACCGCTGAGGTTACGCAGCATTATATTCAAATCATAAAAACTTCTTTATGGTCGGACTTTGTTGTTTGCTTTTTCAGCATATCATACGCAGATTCAATTATCTGCATATACCGCAAGGAAGTAATAAGGTACTGTCATAACAATATCATCATTGCTGTCCTTTACATATACAACAAGCATATAACTTTTATCCTCTGATGAGTCCGGTGCGGTGAATGATAACATCATGTTTGTAGGGCTTGCTGCATCCGCTGATGTTTCGACATTGACATCTTTCAGTTCGTCCTCATTCATAACAATAGTCTTGTTATCCCAGCTGCTGCCTTTCTGATAAATGACCGCTGTTATTTTATTCAAAGTCGAATTTATTGTTTTAACATCAAAACTGATATTTTCACCCGGTGCAACAGTTCGGCTGCTTGAAGTGATCTTCAGCGAAGGTGACGGCGGTGGCGGCGGAACCTCGACCGGTGATGCCTTATAGGTCAGCGTACCGTATGCAAGGAGAGTACCGTTCATAGGAGAAACTTCTTCAAGTGAATTTGAAGCCATGAGTTCTGCTATCATACTGTAGGTGGTTTCTCCCATAGGGAATTCATCTGAAGCAAGCGCTATCTCAACGTCATCGTAGGGAGAATTTGTCATCGCTCCCAACGGTATAATGAATTTGCCGTCTGAATTCAGGTGATACACAGCGCCTGCTGCCGACGCATTATTTATCTCGCTTCCAACTTTAACAATAAGTTTAGCATCCTGCGGAAGGAACGTTCCAGTATCGGGGTAAACTACCAAAGCCATATCGCGGCCTTCCCATTTTGTAGCTCGTCCGTTTATCGTATCGATGTCATCGTCATCGACGCGGGTCGTGGTCACGGTGCTGCCGTCGAGCAAAATATCCTCTGCTGTCAATTTGGTGGTAATGCCGCTGACTGTTTCTGTGAGATCATTGCCGTCAGTTACAGTCGACATATCAAATTCCGCCTCAGATCTAAGGGTCACTGAGCAGTAGCTGTTTCCGGGATCAGTGGAATTTCCGTAGACTAGCGGAGTTAATATACGCACTGTATCAGCTTGTTTAGGGCACTCCCAAACCTCAACGACTTTAAACATTTATGCTCATTCGATGGCTAAAGCCAATGCAGAAGCTATGGAAGCAGTAGCCGACACTTTAAGGCTAACAATAAGTGATAGAAATAACGACAGCCATAATTCGTCTCTCCTCACACAGCAATAAAGCAACGAAATATCGACAAATCCAACAAAATATGGTATAATAGAAGTGCAAGAAAAAGTAATCAAAACGAGAAAAAAGCTTGCACTTCGGAGGATGCCATGTATAAGTTCAAGAAGGAAAAACAGATTTCATTCACAGATTTCAATCAACCGCTTGGTTTGCAAATGAACCCGGATAACCGCTGGGTAAAGAAAGCAGAAATGATCCCTTGGGAAACAATTGAAGCTGAATATGCCAGGCTGTTCCCGAGCCATACCGGTATGCCCGCAAA